>JADFZQ010000010.1 GCA_015232455.1 Desulfamplus sp.
CAAGGTTTTCAACAAACTGTCTACGGCAATCTTTGCAAGAATACTTTTGTTTACCATTATTAATTGAACCATTTTTTATAATATTCAATGAGCTGCACTTAGGACATTTCATTGTCAGCCTCCAACAAAAAAATATATTAATAATTTTTGTTGGAATATCAAACCTGAGCAAATTTGTTTATATTAAAATCATCTATCACTACATATTAAGCACTACCCAAATAAATTTTTAAACAGGTTCTAAGAATAGAACTTAATTTGGTTTTACTTTTTTCACATAAAGAATCAACTTACATGAAAAAATATGTTTCGTCAGGTATTTGCGTTTCTCCTCCTCCTCGAGTGAGGCTGTTATATTCATTTTTTATATATCTATCTGTCATACCAGCAACATGTGATATTATTCGCCGAATTAAACTATATCTATTATGCTGTTGCGTGTTGGATGGTCTTGAATCGTAGTTTGTAATTTCTTTGTAAGCATCTGATGGAAAAATTAAATCTTTTTTTGCGTTAATTGGTGTATTAATCCAATGTTCAAGAGACTTATCAATTGGAGACGCCTCGTCGTACTTGGCTATTTTCAGCCACACTCGCTGATGCATAATCCTTGGATTCATTAAATATTGATTTAAAAGAAATTTAATTATTATTTTTCCCATTCTATTCATTCTTGCGACTTTGGGGCTATTGTGGATTCGCTCATTGATGATACGACGTAGTTGTGAGTCGAGTATTTTTCCATATTCATGAAATTGTATTAGCCTATTGATGTCAGGATATTTTACTTCTGAATCATAGAAAGGACATTGTCCATTAACACAAAATCCATTGGCTTTAGTGTTAGATGAATAAGAACACCCTCCTCTGCCTTTAGTTCCAGGGCAAAGTTCTCTATAACCCGTATAATATATTCTTACATTTTGTATGGGGACTTTTATTTTTTCGTTACTATCTTTATTAGTAAGAGTAACGTGTTCTGTCCTTTCAAGATTTTCCGATTTATTTAACCAATCGACTTTGTCTAAAACATCTATTTGTGTTCCTTTTAGCTTGATTAAATGTGAGCCATTTGTTTTTAATATAGTTTCGATATTAACCTTAATAAAATTATTCATTTCATCTGAAGTTTTAAATTCAAAATGGTATAATCCATCCCCCTCATTATTGTATCTAGTAACTTTATTATATTTAATAACTTTGCCTTTGTCGTCGGTTTCCAACAATCCATCAACTACAACAAAAATTAAATGCCACTTAGGATCCACTTGCTCACCATTACTAACCGTCTCTTTAGAGGGTGTATTCAAAAATTTACTAAAATCCTTATTTAAACAGTAATGTAAATTCCAAAATGAGTGTTCAATGACATTAGCTAACAATATTCCTCTTAAAAAACCTATTAAATGATAAGAAGGTATATCTTTTGGTGGGGTCTTTTTTATCTCCTGATATAATTTAAGGTATTTAAGAATCCTTGTCCTATGTTTTTCTTGGTCACCCTTATTAAATGTGTTTAGTGTTTCAGCACTTCTCCACATATGAAGTAAAAAGGCTATTAATGCAGCATCTTTCAGTTGTTCATCATAAATATCTATAGTATCTTTAGTTATATAACTATTGGGATAATTTGTTTTATAATCTGTGCGTAGTGTTGTGTCTGGAATATTAATATCGTTTTTGTTCAAAAAATCTACAATTTGCGTAAGTAATAAAAATGGAATTTTTGTCTTGTATTCAGGATGCTTAATATATATATTATCTTCCAAGTATTCACCAATTTTCTTATTATCATCGGGAAAAATTTTCTTCTTTATTTTTTCAAAACTCTTTATAATAACTTCGATTATTTGTTCTTTCTTCAAAACATTTGATCTTAGCCCATCTTCCAAATCACTAATACGTTGAGCAATGTCGTCAGCAATCCTTACAACTTGTGCCTCTAATGTTCCTGGTGCAAATAGTTTTTTATCTATACTTCTCTTTGAAGACTCTATAATCTGAGTATCTCCGTATTTTTTAGCGAATATTTTATCTTGATGAATTGCACCGCGGAATGAAAAACTTGCATGTCTAAGGATCCCTTCTTTTACAGCTATGGTTACATTTAGCCCTTTACCAAATTCCTCTGGTTTTCTTGAGTCCCAATCATAACCAGGTTCTAAAAATTCTACAACTTCAACAGATTGTTGGTTATGGCTAAAATAATATTTGTCTTTATAAAATGCATCTTGCTCTCCAAGCCAATCATTGATGGCATCTTCTCCGCTATGCCCATAAGGAGCATGGCCAAGGTCATGCCCAAGTGAAATAGCTTCAACTAAATGTTCGTTAAGACGTAAGGCTCTCGCAATATGTCTTGCAACTTCAGAAACTTCCAATGAATGAGTTAAACGTGTTCTATAGTTATCACCCTCATGAGTAACAAATATTTGAGTTTTATATTCCAATCTTCTAAAAGCCTGGCTTTTGGCAATCCTATCTTTATCTATTTGGAATGCCGTTCTATATCGACTTCTACTTCCATGTGCATCAAATGCAGTGTCCTTAGTATCTCCATCACTTCTTTGCGTATACCATACATCATCACTTAATACAGCGTACGGAGCTAAATTCTTTTTTTCCCAATTATTCCAAAACGTACTGTATAGACACATAATTTAAACTCCTTGATTATAGGGAATGTTTATCATTTTTATACAAATACAACATCTCGCTTACCAACCATAAGGTTTCTGTGTCCACTGAATTAGCGTTGTTATGCAAATATTGCACTATTTAGTATTGAAGATGTATTCAGAAACCTGTTCTTGGAAGTCTGTTTTATCGAAAATATTTATTTAGAACTATTATGGGATAATATCATTAAAAAGTATCATCAAGACTGATAGGAAATTTACCCTATTCTATAAAATATCCAATAGTGTATAAGGATAAAAAATTATTACTTGTTATCTATATTAGATAAAATATTCTATTGTCAAGAATTGCATTAAAACTTATTTTTAATATAAAAACCCCCGACCAAGTTTTGACCTGAGCGGGGGTTTTTGTTGTCAATATCACATAATCATCTTGCACTCCTTCAAAACATCTCCTCCTGTTTATACTTCTCCTCGCTGTTTGGGTGGAGCATCACAGAAGCTTTACGCTGCCTTCTGACAATGTTTCTGACCTGCCGTACAGAGATCATATATTCCCTTGCAAGCTCACGGTAGTTGTAGCCGTTGAACTGTCTTTATATGCTAATGTCTCGCTCCTTTTTGATTACAGATTCTGACATCAGGATATAGATGGTATCCCCGCCAAAAACTGAAATAATCCTCTTGAGTCCATCTTTGCCAACTATATCTGTAAGCTGGGAGATGCTCTCTGAAGAGGAGATAAGGTTGTTTATAGAAACATCATCTGCGGTCATTCTTATCTCGTTAATTACCTCTGAAAAACTTCACAACTCTGATACAGTAATTGGCATCAATTCAAACTTTTGAGTCTCATCAGAGCGTCTGTGCAGCCTTATATACTCTTTTGTATTGCTTACAAAATGTGGTGATAATACATATACATGGGAAGAGATTGAATGTTATGGGCATTCAAAATATAACTGGCTGAAAACATTCCTTTAGTTGCCGAACGGCATCCCGTTTAATGATACATTCAGGAGAGTGTTCATTCTTCTTTCACCTGATGCATTTAGAAATTGTTTTATTAATTGGGTTTAATCAATAAAGGAGTTGTTGCTAAATAATGTTGTCTCCATTGATGGTAAAACGCTTAGAGCTTCTCATAGCAAAAAAGATGGCAAATCTGGAATCTATATGGTGGTGCACGGGCATCAGAGATGAATATGCTTCTGGGACAACTGAAAACTAAAGAGAAATCAAATAAAATAACAGCCATTCCTGAATTGCTTGACCTTCTTGATATTTCACAATGTATCGTAACTATTTTTACCCTGCCAGATATCCCAAATCAGCTTGATTTTTTCAACCAATATAATATAAGAGTTTGTCTCTTAGTTATAGGATATTAACAAAATTCCCATAAGATGGAGATTATAGATGGAAAGCCCTGCCAACGATAATTGGAAAACAGACGACTCCCATGAAAACAATTTGTCCAAAGTTTGCATGGATCACGCAGCGTTCTGTGCATTCAGGTTAGACCAAGATGGACGCATACTTTATGCCAACCATAAAGCTTGTGATTCCCTTGGTTATTCGCAAGTAGAGCTTTTGAAAATGTCGGTTTTTGACATTGATCCTAATCAAAATCAGGAAAAGTGGCCGTATGATTGGCAGAAATTATGTGATGCTGGTCTTGTAACTTTTGAAAGTTTACATCGTCGGAAAGATGGTACAGTCTTCCCAATTGACGTAACAGCAACTCTGATTGAATTCCAAAGCTGCCAATACTCAATGGTAATTATTAATGACATCACAGAACGCAAGAGCATTTATGAATCGTTAAGAACTACTCAATTCATTTTTGAGAAGGCTCCATTCGGTATTTTTTTGATCAAGGACGGTGGGATTATAACCAATGTCAACGAGCAGACCTGCCGATATCTCGGATACACCAAAGAAGAGCTTTGTCGAATGAATGTCTTAGATATAGATCGGGGTTATTCTCCAGAGGAAGTTAATAAGATATGGCTCAGGCAGAAGCAGAAAAAAGACATAGACACTTTTGAGACCATCCACAGGAGAAAGGATTGTACCGATGTTCCAGTCGAAATCAGCGGAATCCAATTGAGGCTCAACGACATACCCTATAGTGTCTCTTTTGTTAAGGATATTTCTGAGCGTAAGGCAGCCGAAGAACAACGACGGAAAATGGAAGCACAAATGCGCAATTCTCAGAAAATGGAGTCTTTGGGAACTCTGGCTGGCGGGATTGCACACGACTTCAACAATATTTTGAACGCTATTTTAGGTTATGCTGAGTTGGCAAAACTTCAATGCCAGTTGGATTCTACCCTAAGTACGTATATCTCGGAAATCTCCAGAGCTGGCGATCGTGCAAAAGAATTGGTTCAACAAATTCTTTTGTTTAGTCGTCAAGGCAGTTCGGAGAAAAGACCGATTGATGTCAGCCGTGTTGTTAATGAGGTGTTAAAACTCATAAAAGCGGCTTTACCTGCTAATATAGAAATAATTGTAAACATCTCACCAAAACTTGATCCTGTATTGGCAGATGAAATTCATATCCACCAGATTGTAATGAATTTGTGCACCAATGCCTATCACGCAATGAAGTGTAGCGGTGGCATCTTGAATGTTACTCTGACAAATATTGCCATTCAAAATCAGGATGCACAAAGTTTTCCTAATATGAATGAGGGTAATTACATCAGACTTAGCGTTGCTGACACAGGCGGCGGTATTCCACCTTATATTATTGATCGAATTTTTGACCCTTATTTTACTACCAAGCCTGTAGGCGAAGGCACAGGACTCGGTCTCTCAACCATACACGGCATCGTTGATGACCACGGCGGCAAAATCAAGGTTTACAGTAAGGTGGGGGTTGGGACGACATTCCACGTATTTCTCCCTGCCACCGATACAGCAGCAGCCAAAATAACTTCCGAACAAGCCTTGCAGCTCCCCAAAGGCAGTGAGTGTATCCTCTATGTGGACGATGAAAAAACAATAATCGATCTTAGCCGGGATTTGTTGGAGAGACTGGGTTATCAGGTTGAAACAAGGGCAAGTGCCATTGATGCGATCTATGCCTTTCAGGCTGCTCCCCAAAAGTATGACTTAATCATCAGTGATATTAATATGCCAAAGATGACTGGTGATGAAATGATTCGGCAAATGAAAGCTATTCGTCCTGATATTCCAATAATACTATGCAGTGGATTCAGCGAACGGCTTAGCCCCCAAACAATGGAAGCTATTGGAATAAACGCTGTGCTTATGAAGCCTGTAATCTATGCTGACTTAGCCCATACTGTTCGGAAGGTTCTTGAGGGATTGAAGTATTGTTAAAGCGTTTAATATGGTTACCTTGCCTGTTTTTTTTCCAACAGCTTTACTTTCAACAAGAACAAAGCAAGAATATACGAATCAAATGGAAATACCTAATTGCAGGAATACCATAATTCAAGGAAAAAAATATGCCATCATTATCAGAATATGCAGCATTAATTGAGCAGGCACCTATATTAATATGGAGAGCCAATAAAGATACTCTTTGTGATTATTTTAATCAACGCTGGTATGAATTCAGAGGGCGAACGCTGGAACAAGAATATGGTAATGGTTGGGCAGAAGGGGTTCATCCTGATGATTTTGAGCGTTGCCTCAAGATTTTTTTGGATAATTTTAATAATCGTCAGATTTTTGAGATGGAATATCGCCTGATGAGATTTGATGGAGTCTATCGGTGGATATTTGATAGAGGAGTCCCATATTATGAAGATAATGGTGATTTTGCTGGTTATATAGGCAGTTGCATTGATGTTACTGAACGAGTAGAAGCTCAGGAGGCTTTGAAAAACAGATTAGAAGAAGAGCTTCGTGTGTTAAGAGGGATTATTCCAATCTGTATGCACTGTAAAAAAATCAGAGATGACAAAGGATATTGGAATAAACTTGAAAAATTCATTAGTGAACACTCTGAAGCTAAATTTTCTCATGGAATCTGTCCTGACTGCATAAAAAAATTCTATCCTCAATTCTATACTGAACAAGGTTCTTAATGTCAGATTTTAATTTGTTTTGACGCCCAGAGCTAAAGTTCAGGGCTGAAGTGTCTGTCTCCAAGTTCTCCTCCATGATTATAATCCAAATAAGGATAAAAATAGGGCAAAATTAAACTTTTTAAATACTGAGGCATCTATTTTCATTTGACATAAAATGAAAATATGCAGAGGGTAGGGCATTATGAATAAATTAATTTACATATTATCAATGTTATCTGGTGGTCTTGTCATTCCAATTCAAGTAGCAGTAAATACTTTGCTTAAAAAACATATTGGCGAGCCGATGCAGGTAACTTTTATTTCGTTTCTTGTGGGGACAATAGCCTCACTGTTCATCTGCGTAATAGCTCGGTATCCACTGCCAACCACGATTGGGATAAGTGGAACATCATGGTGGATGTGGTTAGGTGGGCTATGTGGGACGTTCTATGTTTGGTCAACAATATTTGCCACACCACATATAGGAGCTGCTCTTGCTATGGCACTTACTGTTGCGGGTCAGATGATTGCCGCACTCCTTCTGGATCATTATGGAGTATTAGGATTACAAAAATATCCATTATCATTTATACGAGTTACAGGTATTTTATTGGTTGTTGTTGGTGTTGTTTTAATCGCATCTACTAAAAAATAGTGAACTGAACCTTAACCCTACAAATAGGGTCTCTCTAACAATATTTAATAGTGTAAAACGTTACATCTATCGGAAAGGAAATAAGGATATGACTCAATTAAATGAAAAAAAAAGCTATCTCTCTGTAAAAGTACCGCTTCCAAAACTTGATGATGCTGAAGAAGAGAGCGTTCCTCAATCTTTGTCAGGAGTTATTGATACTCATATTCATATTTTCCCTGATCCCTTTTTTAGTGCTGTATGGAAATGGTTTGATCGTTATGGCTGGTCAATAAGGTATAAGTTCACGACTAATCAGATTGTAAATTTTCTCTTTTCAAGAGGTATTGATCATTTAGTGCTATTTCAATATGCACATAAGCCCGGAATATCTTCATATCTGAATGATTATATGCTCGAAAAGATTCAAGAGTTTAATAATATTGAGCAATTTAAAGGGAGAATAACAGGTTTAGCAACGGTTTTTCCCGGAGAAAATAATGCTCTTGATATTCTTGAGACAGCCTTTCAAAAAGGACTTAAAGGTGTGAAACTTCACGCACATGTTCAATGTTTTGATCTTCTCTCTCAAGATATGGCAGATATTTACAATCTTTGCACAAAATATAAATTGCCGTTGGTGATTCATGCAGGTAGAGAACCCGGAAGCCCTGCCTATTCATGTGATCCATATCAATTATGCGGTGCGTATAAGACAGAGTCTGTTCTTAAAAGCTATCCAATGTTGAAGTTGTGTATTCCACATCTTGGTATGGATGAGTTTGATGAATATAAAAGTATGATTGAACGATACGATAATCTATGGCTTGACACAGCAATGGCAATTACTGATTATCTGCCTATAGATAATATCCCAAAAATTGACCTTATGAGAAGTGATAGGATCATGTATGGATCGGATTTTCCAAACATACCCTACGCTTGGGATAGAGAGCTTAAAGCTCTTGCAGCATTGAATTTATCTAATGATAAAATTAAAAGAATATGCCAAGAAAATGCTAAAAATTTTTTCTCCATTAAATCGTAATCTGTAGTCTTAATCTATTATCATCTCACTAAGAGCTATAGCCAGCCTCATAATAAGGCTTTAGAAATATTCAAGCAACTTATTGATAACTCAAAAACTTATGCCTTTATCTCTGAAAATATAAGGTAGCTAAAATTTATTAGAACTTTGAATCCACGTCCTCTGGGCGTGGATAGGTCGATTCAAACGATTTGTTTACTAAAAAGATATTTTAGTAAGCATCTGAGCAATTGTCTGTTTATTTCTTACATTTTTTCCAACAACTGTGGTTAAATACTCTTTCTCGATTGCTGCCATCTCTGAATAAAATGGGGTTCTGTCAAATTTAATATACCCTTTTGCACTAAACAATTCTGAACCAGCATTACAACCCGAACTTAAAACAGGGTTTGCATCAGAAATTAGAATAGGATTTATATCAGATAGAGGTTTTGTATTTGAGTTAGAAGAGTAAGAGGCAGGTTTTACAAGCTCATGCGGAATGCCGTGAAGTCGACAAATCATGGGTCTGTATTTGTAGAGAATGCACTTTCCATCTTGATTCAGAGGACACATTATTCTGATGCTCTCTTGTTTTTTTGCTGCAATATCTCTTTTGGTGCAGACCTTTTTTGCCCTTTTTGTAGCTAAAATGATTTGAGGTGTTGGTAGTTGGTTAAATCCTTTTAGAAGATATTTTTTTTCAATAAGGGTGTGGTGATAAAACTCAGATTCGCAACAATTTTCATCACACCCATTGCAGATAAAACCATATAATGAAGCTATTTTTTCCCAAGCACTATCCATCTCACAATAGAGATTTTCTAACCGTTCAAATATTTTTTTTTCACTCTCTTTCATTAATATACTTTCAACGACCATAAATTGCGTTATTATTAAATTTTTCAGCCGTAGGCTATAAAATTTGCAAATCCTCTTAAGAGGATTTTAATAAGTTAGCCCATAAGCTAATAAACTATTTTTTACTACTTTGGGTTTACGTGAGGTTACTTGATTATTCTGCATGTAGTCAGCCCAATAACGCCTTAATATCGCTGCTATACTTACCCCGCTTTCTGCTATGTCAGCATTATTGAAGGGTAAATGTCTTGATAAAATTGGATTATCTTTTATAGTAAGCATAATAGCTTGATATTATAACAGTTTTTTCTGAATTGGTGCTATTGTTAAAAAACTACTGCAACACAAAATCTACGCTCCTGCCGATAGGCTTAATATAACGCGGCCTTACCTGCTTTTGCACGGGGTGCGAATCAGCTTATAGACTATAATCGCCTTTTGGATGCGGGTAATTCAATTTTACCGGCTGAATCCCCAAAAATCAGGTGCAGACCGATGTTGGGCTACGTTTTTTAAGATAAAACTTTGCACTAAGTTCAATATGCAGAAGCCTTCTGCTTGAACAAGTCAATTTCTTCGGGTTGTATAACTTCATCCGCATCCGATACTGGTTTCACATTAATCTTCGAAGTGTTCAGTGCTTTTTTAAGGTCGCGGCTTGCTATCCATCCGTTTTCCCATAAACCAAGAGATTCGGCAGTGGGCTTAAACTGTTCTACAATGTTTTTCAAATAGATTCTTTGTGTTCCATTTGTTGATTCTTAAATCCTTAAGCGGCTTTTTGCATAGTTAAGATAGTTTCAAGAGTAAGTGGTTTTGAAATAATACCAATTGCAACAGATAGAACTTTTCCAGTCGTCCAATGAGGTCTAACAAAATTGTGTATAATCTGATGAACATCTAAAGTGCGTTGTAAATCTTCTTTTGTCTTGGCGTATGTATTTGTCTTTCTTCTAAATGTGCTGTTTCTCCTTCGAATTGCGGCATTTTGGGCTTCAACATGATTTGCGTGAATTTCGCTGTCTGGCAGATTCTGCTCTGTATCAGGATGTTCCCGCTGAGGAGCTTGGTATTTAGGGCGTTTTCTACCTCTTTTATGATTTTGATTTCCTTTGTTTTTGATACGTACCTTCACTCCTTTAGGGAGAGTGCGTGAAGGCCGTCCTACCTTACCCGTTCGTAATTCTGTAGAACACAGTTCAAAAAGCGTATTTCCATAACGTCTCTCTCCATCTGATAAAAAAGTTATATCACCTGTCTTATCAACATATTTACAAACCGTCTTCATAACATTATTGAATAAGGACGAATCTTTCTTGCCACATTTTTGCTCTACAATAAAACGGCTGGCTCTATCCATTATCACGCCTGTCCAACCTTCAGATTCCATTGGCTCTTTCCGTTTCCCTACAACCGTGTATAGCTCATCTGATTCAAAAATCAGTGATACAAATTGATGGCAAAACCCGTATAACATCAATGTCTCTTTCTGGTTGGCAAACAGCTTTTCCCACTCTGCAATGGTACACTTATTTGACCTCAATACCCTACCTGTTGCTCGTAAACCCAAACCTTCACTTCTAAGCTTCAATGAGGACGCAATCTTGCTTATTGGCGATTTGAGCTTCTCCATCGGCGTGTTGCTTGTCTCTGAAAAACAGTTACTGCAATCCTTGCAGATTAACAGCTGTCTTGCACCATTATGAATTGTCTGATATTGTTTCAATATCGATGTTGTGGGGGAACCAAACTTGGGGCATTTAATCTCTGATAGTTTTTCCATAATTACAAATTAAAACACAAAATTTTTATCATTAAAAGAGATAATCTATGGTGTGAGCCCAGTGCCTGTTTCCTTTATTAGTTGGATTTTCAAATTCTTTGTAAAAAATCTTTGATTCCTTGTTTTTGTATTTCTGTGAAGTCTTCTTGGTATGCTTTGGCGTAAATAGCCATTAAATAAAGAGTTTTATCTTGAGTGATAACTATATAGACAAGCCTGAAACCACCACGTTTACCTTTTTGTTGGTCGATTGAGCCAATACGGACTTTATAAACTACTCCTGGATAATCTTGCAGCCGATCTCCTTGAAAATCACCTTGTTCAAGGGAATCAAGTAAACCTGCATAGTCTTGTTTGATGTGAGGATATTTCTTAGCAAGATATTTCAGTTCTTTGCTAAAGCTGCTGGATGGGATTATGTTATACATTTTATAGACTGTTTAGCAAATCTCTTGCGTTAGGCATTTTAATTCCTTTTTCCTTGTTTTCTGCAATTTCTTTTAAACCTTCAAGGATCACATCTCCCAAGTTTTCAATTTCAAATTCACCGAGCTTTTTTTTTCCTCTTGGTTCTTCAACTTCAATTGTTATTTTCAAAAGTTGTTCGGGTTTGACATTGAATTTTTTTTGCAGAAACGAAGGGAGTTCTGCTGCTTGTATATGTTCTATTGTAGTTTGCATATGTATTACCTCACTAATGTTTTTATAGTCATAAAATAATAACGTAAATACTATAGTGTTTTTTGCTGAACAAATCAAAGAAAGACTTGATCGCTCTCTTTGTAATTTGTAATGATAACTTTTTCAAAGCTCATTTGCATAAACACTTTTAATCTCTTCCGGTTGGATACAAAGATAATCAAGAGTCTGTTTCTGACTGGTGTGATTGAAGCAGACCATTAGTTCTGGTATTCCCACGTTGAAAGTAACTCTCTGATGATAGCCCCAAGTTTTGCGTAAACTGTGGCTTGCATAGTTTACTTTGAGGTTCACCATTTTACACCAGCTTTTAACAAGATTGCTTGCACTGGGGACGGTCAATGGTGTGCCTCCTTTTCTCTGGCTCTGAAAAAGAAAATCTTCATCTGCAAACTTATCTGATTTGAGCAGGTCTTGAATTGCTTTAACACAAGCACC
The DNA here is from genome assembly GCA_015232455.1 of Desulfamplus sp. GTDB lineage: Bacteria > Desulfobacterota > Desulfobacteria > Desulfobacterales > Desulfobacteraceae > Desulfamplus. Next base: position 12,134 of record JADFZQ010000010.1, read on the forward strand.
ATTCAAATTTATCCTTCTTTGTTTTCCTGTTTTTTTCTCTTTCAGGGTCAATTCTTCTCCTGCATTTAGGTTCTGGACATCTTTTACTTTGAGTTTGAGGAGATGAGATGCTCTAAGGTTGGTGTTGATACCTAAAACAAACAAGCATAGGTTACGAGGAGAGTCTTTTAAGAGCTTTTTGATATTTTTAATATCTTTGGAGTATCGGATTGGTTCGACAGTGGTTTGACTTCCTTTTTGGGGACGGTTTGGATTCTTCATTATTTGGGCTAAACTCCTTAATAGACTGGGAAAGCAAGATACGAAACTCTCAAGAAGAGTGGGAAGAAAAGACCGCTACAACCTGCCTGCTTGATTGGGCTGAGGCTTATCTTGACTACAGTAAAGAACGGTATGTAGAGAAAACTTTTAAGGAGAAAAAATCAGCATTCAAGGTGTTTTTCAAATATGTAAAGCCTGAATTGGATGTAGCAGATTTAACTCCGGGTATGGTTCAATCTTTTTTGATGCAGCAGAAAAAGGAGCGGATATGCTTCCAATAAAGGTAGGAAGAATCTGCTGGCAGGATGGAACTGGGGGGCAATTTATATGACCCCAACCCTGCCTAAAGAAAATCCTTTTGATATTCCAAAGATGCCGGAAGAGAGGACTCCACGCTATGTGCCGCCAGAAGAAGATTTTAGAAAAGTTTATGCAGTGGCTGAAGGACAGGACAGGATTCTACTGCTTACACTTATTCATCTGGCTTGCAGAAGGGGTGAAGTATTCAGGTTAAAGTGGGATGATGTAAACTTTAAAGACGAACGTATTAGATTGTGGACAAGAAAAAGGGAGAACGGTACATATGAGTATGAGTGGCTTCCGATGACTAAGGAACTCCGCAATGGACTAATCTGGTGGAAAGAGAACTGTCCCATACAAACTGATTACGTCTTTGTTTGTATTGAGAATAAACATTTTTGTGCTGAATATTATGGAAAACCTTTTGCAGAAAGGAGACATTTCATGAGAAGGCTGTGTGAGAAAGCGGGCGTAAAGCCTTTCGGGTTTCATGCCATCAGACACCTATCAGCTTCAATCCTGTATGCGTTGGGGGACTCTGTCTCTATAATCCAAACAGTCCTGAGACATAAAAGCCCAACAACTACTGAAAGGTATCTGAAGAGTCTTGGTCTTGAAAATGTGAGGGAGGCTCTTGAAAAACTTTCTTTTGGCAGCACAGAAAGTTTAGCTCTTCCTGAGTAAATATCTCTAAAGGTAAGCTGTTAGTAAATTAAAAAAGCCGTCCAAGCAGCCGTCAGCTCCTTGAATGGCTTTTTAATATTCATGTAACTTATTGAAGTTATTGGCGTCCCCAAGGGGATTCGAACCCCTGTCGCCGGCGTGAAAGGCCGGTGTCCTGGGCCGGGCTAGACGATGGGGACGCAATATGTCTGGTGGGTCGTACTGGACTCGAACCAGTGACTCTCTGCTTAAAAGGCAGATACTCTACCGTCTGAGTTAACGACCCAAAATCAAAACGGAGTAAGACTACACAATTAGCCTCTTGATGTCAACTCTTTTTTTATTTTTCCATTTTTTTCTACTTTATTCAGATTTTAGATTTTATGGGCATACAGATTCTGCAAATTCAAATTTACCATCGTTGTTTACTTTTACAACAACAGCACATTTGATTGGGTCTCCTTGTTCATCAAATTTCATATTACCTGTAATGCCTTTAACCTCTTTGATTGCAGCAATACCATCTCTTACTGCTTGGCGATCTTTTCTTATATTACCTGTAAGTTTGCCAGCATTTTGAATACCTGAAAGCACTACATTGATTGCGTCCCAAGTAAGAGCTGCAACATCGTCTGGTTGGTAATTATAAAGTTTTTGGTATTTATCAATAAACTCTTTCGTTGCACCTTTGGCACCTACAGCCGCATAGTGAGTAGTAAAGTAATGACCTTTGCAGTCATCTCCGCAAAGGGTCATAAGCTCTGCACTGCCCCAAGCATCAGCACCCATAAATGGACCTTTCCAACCTAAATCATGTGCCTGTTTTACAATCAAAGCAACTTCATTGTAGTTATTAGGAAGAAATATAAAATCTGGTTTGGCAGCAATAATCTTTGTAAGCTGAGCACTAAAATCTTGATCCTTATCTCCATAGCTTTCAAAAGCAACTATAGCACCACTACCCTTTTTCTTGTTAAAGTCAGCTTGGAAAATTTCAGCAAGGTTTTTGCTGTAATCGTTTGCAAGAGCATAGAGAACAGCGGCTTTGTTTGCATTAAACGTTTTAACGGCAAAATCAACAGCTATAGGACCTTGAAATGGATCAATAAACGCTGCACGAAATACCCAAGGACGATCTTTAGTTGTATCAGGGTTTGTTGACCAAGGGGAGATCATTGGGGTTCTGTTATCATTTGCAACTTGACCCGCTGGTATTGCCTGTTTACTTGAATTAGGTCCTACCATTGCAAGAACCTGATCTTTTTCAATAAGCTTTAAAGCTACAGCCACAGCAGATTCAGCTTTGGTCTCATTGTCTTCATAAATAAACTCAAGTTTATATTTTTTTCCACCAACATCAAGCCCGCCTTTTTCATTAATCTCATTCATAAGCATCTGACCTGCGAATTTAGATGCTTCACCAACTTTTGGGGTATCACCAGTTAAAGAGATATTAAAACCAATTTTTATTGTATCTTCTGCTGCAAATGACATTGGAACAGAAATCAAAATCATAGTTACACAAATAATTAATGAGCAGTAAATTTTTTTCACAAAGAGTCTCCTTTTTATAAGCCATTATTAATAACTTTTTAAAAATTACCAAACCTATTTAACAGATTTTAAATATTATAATGATTGAGTTATTTGCCAAGCATACCTTTACGAAGTTCAGCATCACCAGTAAAGGTTGCGTCTTCAAGTAGCCATATAGAAAAAAGTGCTTTCTTGAAATCAATACCATCAATTTTAGTGGCAACTTTATCATTATAAATGACTGACGTGCCTTCACCCGGGATATAGACATACTTCCAAATATCTTGCTTTTCTGCCTTTACAAGGCTCTTAAGAAAAATGTCAATATTGGCTTTTTGTGCATTATAGTTTGCACCAGCACCATATTTGAAACCATCTGAAAAGACGTCAGTAGTTTTATCTATTGGTCCTTGTCTCTTCCAAGTCATAGTTATAGCCATTGGCTCATCAGTCTCAATAATCTTTTTGGAATCAGTAGTTTTTGACTTAAGATATAAAGAGCCTTCATACACTTTGAACCCAAATTTTTTACGAGTACCTGTACCATTAAGGACAAGCTCACCTTTACCACCATCAAGAGTTAGTTTTTCAGGAATTTTAACATCATCTGCTGCTTGAGCAGAAGGTATTGAGACAACAATCATAAAGATCATTGCCATTACCAATACTTTTGGATCAAGACTTTTTTTTACCAAAACTTTTCTAAACATGTTGACTCCTTTTAAATTTCAATTAATACATTATTAACTTAAAAAGTCTGAAAAATATTCAGACAACCTTTTTTGTTTAATTAAATATTTTTTTACACCCTAAACTTCTCCATCATTATTTTAAGAGTCTCTGCAAGTTTAGAAAGAGATTCAGCTTTACCGTTTAGGTTACAGCTATTTTCTGATATTTGAGAAGCATCTTGATTTACGCCGGCTATATCGCTTGAAATTTCCGACGCTACAGAAGAGCATTGAGCAACATTCTCCGCAATCTCCTGAATTCCTTGAGAACCTTGTGCAACATTACTACTTATCTCTTGAGTTGCTGTTGATTGATCTTCAATAGTTTGGGTAATAGCTGAAATAATATCATTGATTTCAGCTATTATTGAGGTAATCTTTTCAATTCCTTGTATGGTATTCTCAGTTGTGCTTTGTACACTTGCAATTTGGCTACTTATAGCTTTTGTAGCAGCAGCAGTTTGGTTTGCAAGCTCTTTTATCTCATTTGCAACTACGGCAAAACCTTTGCCAGACTCACCAGCTCTCGCAGCTTCAATTGTGGCATTTAATGCAAGAAGATTGGTTTGACCTGAAATATCTGCAATAGTTTCAGTAACTTTGCCAATATCACGGGCTGCATCTTCAAGTTTTTTAATATCAACTGAAGTGCTTTGAGCTTGAGACACAGCTTGATTAGAAATCGTGCGAGCCTTATCAGTATTTTTAGCAATTTCAGTTATAGTTACAGTATTTTCTTCAGTTGCTGCTGCTACAGTATTAAGGTTTGCTGAAGTCTCTTCAATAGCCGCTGCAATAGATGTTAAGTTTGAACTCATCTCTTCAGTAGCTGTTGCTACAGCGTTAAATTTTAATGCAGTATTATTTGCTCGTTGAGACATATCTAAAGATATATCTTTAAGATATGTTGAAGATGAAGATAAAATATTAACATCGCTACTAATGTTTTTTACCATACCTCCAATATTGATTACAATCTCGTTTAGAGCTGATGCTAAAATACCAATTTCATCTTTTTGGTTAATATCAAGTGTCCGTGTAAAATTACCATTAGACATCTGGCGTGAAAATTCAACCGCTTTTTTGATAGGAATGGTAATCATTCTTGTTATAAAAAATGATAGACAAAATCCAAATAGTACAGCACCAAAGCCAATGCCCATAGCAATTCTTGAGCTGATCGCACCTTTTATCATTACATCTTTAGTTCTATCTGCTGCAATAGTTTTAGAGCTGTTATAAAGCTCGTCAATCAGAGGCTCAGTATTGTTGACAGCGTCACTCATTTTCTCGTAGAGTTTGGCAATTTTGTTATCCTCTAATATTAAATTATCAAATGCTTTTTTATATTCTGTTAAATAACGAAAAGAATTTTTTTTGTAATCATCGCTTATATTTGATTTTTCTATTGCTGTAAAAAGATTTGTAATAGCTTGGTGGGCTTTGGAAGCATAATCTTGCCCACCAAAAAGAAGATAATCCTTTTCCCTGCTTCGTATTTCAAGCAGCAGAGGTTTTGCGTTTGGAAGATAAGTAATGCCAAATACTTCATCGATATCAGCAATTGCACTCTGCATCTCCTTAAAATAAGGGCTGCCTGATTCAAAATCTTTTGCATTTTTGAGCTTTTCAAGGGCTTCGGCATAAGTTTTTAGAGTATCTTTCAATAAATCCTTTATCATATCCTCATTAGCTTTAGAACGCTCAATAACATCCTGATAATCTTTAAGGAGTTCCTCAAGTCTATTAATATATTCACCATCATCTTCTGACCAATAGCGATTCTGTGTTTGAACAATTCTTAGCAACTGAACATAAAGATCCTCAACATCTATATATGCCAGCTCAAGAACAACACGATCCGCAGCTTTTGCAAATGCTCCTCTCAAGCCAGAATTAACATCAAGTCCTCTATGTTCATAGGATTGGCTAAGCTCATTAAATGCTTTTGAGTATGTATCAATATATTTTGATATATCTTCCGCTTTCTTAGCTGTAGAGCTGTTTTGGGAGTTACGGGCTTTTGTTACGATATTCTGGGCATTTTGGGTAAGAAGTTTTATATTGCCTTCAAGTTCTTTGAGATATTTTTTATCAAGTGATGATAAAAAATTTTTTTCGTCAATACGACACTGTTTCATTAAAGTTTTAATATCTGCTGAATGGGCTGCAATAGCAACATTGACCTTCATAAGTTCTTGAAAATTATTGGAAGTTGATTGCACTGTAATATGGTAAATAGCCATTACACAGACAAACAAAAGGAGAACAATTCCAAAGCCACCTACCAATTTTGTGGCGGTTTTAAGGTTATAAAAAAGTTTCATTTTAGCGGCTTACTCCTTTTATTCTATATTGGTTGTTTGTTTATTTTAGCATACTTTTTCTGTTCACTTTGCAAATCTGATTGTTTTATTATTAGAATCTGATGTTCTTAGTATAAGAATCTAATTAGTAGAATATGAGAAGGTGTTGAACAACAAAAACCTTTGTGAGAAACACAGAACAAGATTCTGTCAGTAAAAAAACTTGTATGGTATAAGATATAGTAAAAGGGGCTGTCAAGAATAAAATTTTAAAATAACTATTTGTAATATATAGTAAAAATAGGTGATAATGTGAAAAAAATCATTGTGTTACATGGGGTAAATTTGAATATGTTTGGAAAACGAGACCCTGTTCAATATGGAACGATAACTCTTAAAGAGATTGACGAAAAGATAGCAAAACTTGCGAATGAACTTGGAGTCTCTGTAGAGTGTTTTCAGACAAACTATGAAGGCGAAATGGTTGAAAAGATACATCAAATTCATGAACAATGGATTGATGAACAAACGGACGTTAATGGTGTTATTATCAACGCTGGTGCATGGACTCACTACAGTTATGCTATTATGGACGCTCTTGCGGTACTTGAAATTCCTGTTGTTGAAGTTCACATGTCAAATATTCATGCTCGCGAACCTTTTAGGCATGTTTCGGTTATTTCGCCAATTACAAAAGGGCAGATATGTGGTTTTGGAGTAAATAGTTATCTGCTTGGACTAAGGGCTGTTTGTAGTTTAATAGAGAGCATATGATGAATAAGCAAAAACAATATTAAGAGATAAACTGTATATATTTAGACAATGATTTGACAACTTTTAGAAAGTTGTCAAATCATTAATTATTCTAAATTAAGCAAAATTAGAATTGGTGCAACATATAGGCTTTTAAGCAATTTTAAACTGTCCTACAAGGTGCTGCAATTTTTCAGCAAGGGTTGACATTTCAGACGCACTTGAACGAACCTGCTCACCACCTTGCTTTAACTCAGTAAGCCCTAAACTCAAATGGTTTATCTTTTTACTTATTGTATTTGATGCCTCGTCAGTTTCAGACATACGATCAGCAGAATCTTGAACTCCTGCAGAAGCTCTTGCAATGTTGTCTGACAAATCCTTAGTTACTGCTGCCTGCTCTTCTATGGCTGCTGCAATTGAAGAGATGATCTGTTCCATCTCCTGAATAACGCTGTTTACCTTCACCATATCATTCACTGCATTTGAAGCAGAATGCTGTACTCCGTTAATCTTTGATTTAATATCTTCTGTTGCACCAGCAGTCTGGAGTGCAAGTGCTTTAATTTCATTTGCAACAACAGCAAAACCTTTTCCAGCCTCCCCAGCTCTTGCAGCCTCAATAGTTGCGTTTAATGCAAGAAGGTTTGTTTGAGATGAAATTTCTGTAATAGTTTCAGTAACCTGTCCAATCTCTTTAGCTGCTTGGCCCAAAGTCTCCATAAGTTTTGTTATTTCAGATGCTCGTTTTGATGCTTGCTCACCAACTACTCTTGCTCTTTCCGCATTAGATGCTACCTCTCCAATAGTTGCACTCATCTCTTCCGTTGCTGCTGCTACACTATTTAGACTTGCAGATGTCTCTACCATTGTCATTGAGACAGCATGAGTGTTAACCCCAGTTGTCTCAGCATCTGCTGCAACACTTGAGGCTTGTTCAGCCATTATTTTTACTGAAGATGCTGTTTGCTCTGCAATAGCCATAAGTTGAGTAGAAGTAGATGCAAGCCCTTGAAAAGATTCTGTTATATCAACCACAATATCTCTGATTTTATTTACAAATAGATTAAACCAGCGAGACATCTCTCCAATTTCATCTTTTTTAGATTCATTAAGACGGCGGGTTAAATCACCCTCACCTTTTGAAATATCTTTTAACATACCAACAGTTCGGCGTATTGGTTTAACAATCCTTATTATAACCATAAATGCAAAAATAACAGAAACTATAAAAGCTACAATTATTGTTATAATGGTGATAATAACACTGCTTTTAATCTCTTTTTCAATTTTAGTTACCCTATCTTCTAATCTTTCAATCTCTTCGCTAACTAATTGACCTAAATCGTCAACAACCATTGTTGCAACTTTAAAATACTCTTTTGGATCAATATTAAATTTACCTGTTTGATATTTTTCAATAACCTGAATAATAATAGCTTCTCTTTTACGCCAATGCTCTTGAGTCGTTAATGTTGCTATTTTTTTAATTGACTCTTGAGCTAATGTAAGGGCACGAGAGTTCATATTAACATCAGTTCGAGCTTTTAGTGTAAGAACCATATTAAGAAGAGTATTTGATATAGCTTCATTTTTACTAAGAATACCTGAAACAGTCGCCCTTGTAAGACCAGCACTCTCTTTAGCACTCTCCAAAAGAAGTAGAGATGTCATTGCCTTACCTATTCCCCTTGTAGTTGGTGCGTTTGCTGCTGCAGACATTGTATCAATAAGGGTCTCTATAAGGGCTGTGTAAATCTTTGCTGATGCTGTTGGTTCTTTTATAGTAGAGCCTATATCACTTCTAAGTTCCGTAATAGTTTGATTAATATCTTCTACAGGTTCTTTATGCTCTTTTTTTATATCAGCCTCTTTCAAAGATTTCAAAAAAGGTTCTATCTTTTCATCTGATAACTGACGCTGATTATTCATATCAGACTCGCCTACTGAAATATTCCCAAGATATAGAGATGTCCTGCCACGCTCTTTTTGAAGTTCATTAACTAAAGCTGACGTGTGCCTAAACAGCTCCATATTTCTTTCCATAGTCTTAACTACTTTAAGCTCTGACAAATTGTGAACAATTGTCAAAGTTCCAGTTATTAGAAATAGAGCAAGCGGAATAATAGTAACCAAACCTACTTTATGACTTATTTTTAAATTGCTAAGAGATGCCATTTTTATATAATACCCCTATGTTTGAAAGTTTATTTTATGATAACACTGTTCTCTTCTGTAAAAGAACATAAAACTTAATCTAAGTTTAGAATTTATTATGAGTTTTTGTCAATATTAAATATAATTTATTTACAAAATTACTGATACAAAATTATCTTAATAATACTTAAACCTTTTATCTCTCAGATTAAAAGCTAAATAAATATCACAAAACGCAACTACTTTCTTGAACACTATATTCAGGAACAATCTCCTTTATCTTCTCTCTAATACCGCAGACATCATGAGTTGCAGATATTTGATATAGATCTTCTAATTTATTATTAAGCCAATCTCTAAACTCTTCTTGACTTCCAGTACCGTTCCAATGTCCATTTGAACGCAAAACCATTATTTTTTCATGGCTTGTTGAAACAACCCCTTCATCTTCAGTAATTAACTCTTCATAGAGTTTCTCACCTTGTCTAAGACCTGTAAAACGAATCTCAATATCGCTATCTGGCTCTTTTCCAGAAAGCCTTATTAAATCTCGTGCCATATCCACAATTTTTATAGATGTACCCATCTCAAGGATAAATGTTTCACCACCTTCACCTTGAGCACCAGCTTGCAATATTAACTGTGATGCTTCTGGTATTGTCATAAAATATCTTGTAACTTCAGGGTGGGTTACAGTAACTGGTCCGCCTCTTTCAATCTGATCTCTAAAAAGTGGAATTACAGAGCCAGCAGAGCCAACAACATTACCAAACCTTACAGCCATCATTTTTGTTCCATTACCATAGTAGCTTTGAACGATAAGCTCGCACACTCTTTTGCTTGCCCCCATGATATTTGTAGGTCTTACAGCCTTGTCAGTTGAGACTAAAACAAAATGACCCACTTTGTAATCTATAGCTTTTTTCACAAGAATATGGTTGCCACGAATATTATTCATTACAGCTTGCCATGGATTTCTCTCAAGCATAGGCACATGCTTATAGGCAGCAGCATGAAATATTACATCTGGAGCATAACGATTCATAACCTTATCAATTAATGGTTCGTCTTCTACACAACCTAATATTGTGCAATAGCGTTGATAACCAGCTCTGTGTTTAAGCTCCATCTGGAGAGTATAGAGACCAGACTCTGATGAATCCAACAAAATCAACTTTCGTGGCTGAAATTTAATAATCTGTCTGCAAAGCTCACTTCCAATACTTCCACCTGCACCTGTAACCATAACGTTTTTCTCTTTTAAATAATCGGAGATACGCTCACAGTCCAGTTCTACTGGTTGACGCCTAAGTAAATCTTTGTACCTGACATCTCTTAAAGTTTTGACACTTACCTTACCATCAATAAGCTCTCCATATCCGGGCATTGTTTTGAAATTTATATTGCAAGATTTACAAGCATCAAGAATCGTTCTCATTTGAGAACCAGTTGCAGAAGGGACTGCAATTATAATCTCATCTATCTCATGTTTTGCTGAAATTGCCTTAAGTTCACTAACTTTTCCCAAAACAGGTATCCCGTGGATTGATCTACCCTTTTTATTTGGGTTATCATCAATAAATCCTACTACATTGTAGTTTAAGCGAGGATTGTCAATCATCTCTCTTAATATCTTCTCGCCAGCATTACCAGCACCAATAATTAAGATTGGTATTTGTGGTTTTGAGGTAAAAAAACTAAATTTTTCTCCATTATCTCTTTGTCTGAAATATTTATGATACATATACCGAACAAAAAAACGAAGACCACCGGTTAAAAGGAACGTCAAACACCAATCAATAATTAAAACAGCTCTTGAGAATCCATCAAACCTGCTAAAGATAAAGATACCAAAAAGTATGAGCAATGTTGATGCAACAGATGCTTTAAAAAGATTCCAAAGGTCTGAAATTCCTACATATCTAAACATCCCTTTATAAAGTTCAAAGAAAAAATAGACTAAAGGCTTTATGAGGATAACAAAAGGAAGGAGTGATAGATTTTGAGCGGCAATTGATTCAGAAAAGACAAATTCAAATCTTATAAGGTGAGCTAAAAAAAAAGATGCTGCAAAGAGCATCATATCAACAGCAAAGATTAGATAAAAGTTAAGGCGTTTAAGTTGTATTAGCATAATATTTAAAAAATTATAATTACTGTAAAAAGCATTCTAAAAAGAACCATTTTTGGAGATTTTATAGATTACGCACTACAAAATCAATTTTATATTCAGTAAACTTCAAAGTCTAATTAAAATTTTGCATGAGCTATAAACCATAACACTCTAACCTTCTTGAAATTTAATATAAATTTGCATTGAATTTACATTAAACTCAATTCAGTTGCAAGATTCAATATTTTATGCTTTTATAAAGCCTATGAAAACACGCAAATATAAAATCAGAAATAAACCTGATAATGAAAGAAAAATATTGATAAAGCCAGATGCTGATATAGAACTCAACAGTGTCTTCTCCAGAATTGGAATTCCTGCCAAAAAAACTTTTTCTCCAGACTCATTTCAGCTTAAAGCTCTTGATGCAATTAAGCACTCTGACTGTCTTGTTACAGCCCCTACAGGGGCTGGCAAAACATGGATTGCTGAAAGAGCGGCTGATTTAATAATTAATTTAATTAATTCAGAAGTCTCTACTAACTCAGATATATCTCAGAACTTAGATAATCCTGAGCTTAATCATAATAATCTACATAATAATAATCTGCCTAAAAAAGTGTGGTATGCAACTCCTCTAAAAGCTCTTACAAACTCAATATATGGACAATTTTCCAAAACATTTGGAAAAGATAAAGTTGGAATTCTTACAGGAGATACTAAAGAGAATGCTGATGCAGCAATTATTATAGGCACAACCGAAATATTGCGAAACCAGCTTTATGATGCAATGCACACAGGAGAAGATTTAAACTGTGATTTGGTAATTTTAGATGAAGCCCACTATTTAGGAGATATGGAGCGAGGTGTTGTTTGGGAAGAGATTATAATTTATCTGCCTGTTAGAATACCACTTCTTATGCTATCTGCCACAATTGGCAATCCTGACCATATAGCTGGTTGGCTTGAGGCAATACGAGGAAAAAAGTGCCATATCATACAGGAGAGCCGCCGTCCTGTTCCTCTATATCCGCTTTTTTTTCATCCATCAGGTACGCTTCAGCCCCTTCTTAAAAATGCTCATCAGCCCGGTAAAAAAGCAATATTACACAAAAAGACGCTTGAATTTTTAGAACTCCCAAACCCTCCTGAAATATCTCTACCCGGAAGATTACCTAAATTTTATGATATTTTAAGAGTTTTAAAAAAATTTGATCTTCTACCAGCAATATTTTTTCTAAAATCAAGATCAGATTGTGATGGAGCGATAAGACTTTGTAATTCAGACCTTATATCAGCACAACCAGAGAGAAAAGCTGCTTTAGCTCGCAGAATGGAGGAGTTAGTTTCTGTTACTCCTCACCTTGCTCGACATGCTCAAAGAGAACAGGTCGAACAGACTGCTGCTGCATCTCACCACAGCGGTCAATTGCCAGCGTGGAAAGTTGTAGTAGAGACTTTAATGTCAGAAGGATTGTTAGATGCAATGTTTGCCACATCAACAGTTGCTGCTGGGGTTAATTTTCCAGCCAGAAGTGTTGTAATTCTAAATTCTGATAGATTTAATGGAACAGATTTCTTACCACTAACAGCAAGTGAGTTCCAGCAGATGACAGGCAGAGCAGGCAGACGTGGAATGGATAATATTGGTTTTGCAATTTTGCTTCCCGGAAAATTTATGGATTTGCGACATGCAGCTCGTATGGTTTCTGCCCCTCCTGTTGATGTTCAAAGTCAGATACGAATCAACTTCTCAATGGTTTTAAATCTTCTACTATCTCACTCTCCTGAGCAGATAAGAGCTGTTTTGAAAAAATCTTTTGCATCATATATGCTTAATCGAGGCAAACAAGGAAAATATGCAAGAAAGGTTTATGGACATGAGCTTGAATTTCTTTGGGAAGATTTTCTGGCTCACCTTGATTTTTTGCAAGAGGAAGGGTTTGTAAAAGAAGACGGCACATTAACAGATGATGGATTATGGGCATCTAAGCTAAGAATTGATGCTCCTCTTATGGTTGCACATTGTTTAAAATATGGGTTACTTCCACAAAATGATCCAGCTCTCTTTGCAGCAATAATGGCATCATTTGTCAATGAAAAGGAGTTTGACGATGAGAGTCTCTTAAAACAGGTATTACCAAAGATTCTTACAAAGGAGTTTTTAGATTTAAGAAAGGGGTTAAGACCATTTGCAGGTAGAATGATCCGTAAAGGTTTTGATGCACCTAACCTCTATCTTCAGCCAGCAGCTACTATATTCTCATGGGCACAAAATGAGCCTTGGGAAGATGTTGTTAAACGATCTGTCTTTGCTGAAGGCGATCTTGCCCGTCTTATCTTAAGAACTGCTGAAAACCTACGGCAAATTGCTGGTTTAACATTCCAATTTCCAGAGATTGCAAAGACAAGCGAAGAGGCTATTAACCTTATATTAAAAGAACCTGTAGTAACGTTTTATAAAGAGTTGTAGCAATTTCTTAAGTAAAGAGGGTCTATGAGCTTTTCAATACAAAATTTATTTTAAAATGCTCAAATTATGTGATAGTGGAAAGATGGTTTTAAGAAAAACAGAAACATTAACTTTGTTGGAGACAATAAGTTTTTATGACTTTAATTAAAGATTCAAATTTTGGTAGTTTAGATAATATTGATGGAGCAAATATTTTCACAAGAGAGATACTTGAAGAGATATTTCCTTCTAACAGAGCTGATAATTTCTTTGAAGCTCTTTATGGAGAAGCCTCAGAGGGAGCTTATGATATTAGCCTTGAGTTCAAAGGTGTAGAAAAGAATAAACTGCTTTTTGAGTTTCAACTAAAACAAAGAGAGGGTAAATGTCTTGCTTGTAATCTAACTTATGGATTACCAACTGTTTTTGAGCGACATCCAGTTATCAACATTAAAGGTCTTGCAAAAAGTATTGAGACTATTCTTAACGGAAAGTTTTCATGCACAAGTTGGAAAGTAGGAACAACACATGAAAAAAGCCGTAAACTTCATGTATTACCTATATCATTTACTATGGAATAAATGGTTGTAACTATGAAAGAAACATCTATTAATTTCTACTGCTACATCACAACTCCATTAGGCGATCTTATTGCTATGCAAGGCGAAAAAGGGCTTGAGCAGCTTCTGCTACCATCTAATGGTATAAAACCATTACCTAACCCAGAATGGGTTGAAGATTGCATAAAACTTAAACAGACCTCAGATCAAATAAAGGCTTATTTCAATAAAGAACTTAAGAATTTTTCAATAACTATTAACCCTAAAGGGACACTTTTCCAACAAAATGTTTGGAGTGAACTTGGCTCAATTCCTTTTGGAACTACAACATCATATAAATATGTGGCAGAAAAAATTGGTAACCCAAAAGGATGTAGAGCTGTGGGCGGGGCTATTGGAAAAAATCCAATACCAATTATAATTCCATGTCATAGAGTAATCGGGACAAATGGATCATTGACAGGCTTTTCTGGTGGGCTTGATATTAAACGCTATTTGCTAAATATTGAAGGGATTGCCTGCTAAAAGATAGTTGTTTTAAGTTTGGCTCATAACTCTTCATCTTCTTGCCACTCTTTAAGGTAGTCATCTATATATGCCACACTATCATTAGAAAAAGGTGGCTCAGGTTTAAGCAAAACATAACCGATCTTATAAATGTTTGATGCAAGAGATTGAAAAAAAGCATATTCAATCTCTTGTGAGATATTAGAATCTTGTGATTGATTACAACTCTTTTGTTTATAAGAAATTGAATTGCTAAAATCAGATAATATATTTGATGTTAAATTATTTGAAGTCTTATTATCTTTTATTGCCGTGTTTATAGCCTCTGTCAAATAACCTAAAGGCGTGAAGGTATCACACACTGCCAATTCCCACTCTTGAGGAAAATTTTTAATTTTCCAAGGTATAAGCGATTCTGGCTTGATAATATCTTTCTCGTTTTTAGTAAAAGGAGCTTCAACAATAGCCATATCCCTTATCTCCCACCTCATCAACTCTTTAAGTAGTGATATAATATCATCAGAAAAAATCCACTCCTCAGGTTCAAGAAGAATAGGAGGAAATTCAGCACTTGTAAGGGCATATTTAAAAGTACCGTGTTTTTTCCAAAATGCTTTGAAATCTTTTATAAAAGGTAGGAATCTCCTTATAGTTCTTATTTCCATAATAACTCCATTTTTTTTGTAACTATGACAATTGTTTTTTGCACCCAGGACCTACTATAGTGCTTTTCCCTTTATATATAGGGTAAATATTTATTTGCGTGGTTATTCTTTCTTTTAATGCAGGAATATGTGAAATAATTCCAATTAGTTTCCCATCTTGTTGCAGACCAGCCAATGTTGTTAAAGCACTCTCTAAGCTCTCCTCGTCAAGAGTTCCAAACCCTTCATCTAAAAAGAGTGAATCTACTCTGACTCTACGACTTGACATTTTTGAAAGCCCAAGAGCAAGTGTCAGGCTCACAATAAAACTTTCTCCACCTGAGAGATTTTTGGTGGCTCTAACTTCTCCTGCCTGATAATTATCAACAACATTAAGTTCAAGTGGTTCTTCTTTATCCCGCACCAAAAGATAGCGATCTGTCATTTTTATAAGTTCTTGATTGGCATGTGAAATCATTAGCTCAAAAGTCAATCCTTGGGCAAAATTCCGATATTTTTTACCATCAGCAGACCCTATAAGTGCATGAAGTTTTTCCCAACGGCTAAATTCTCTTTTTT
Source organism: Desulfamplus sp. (assembly GCA_015232455.1). Classification (GTDB taxonomy): domain Bacteria; phylum Desulfobacterota; class Desulfobacteria; order Desulfobacterales; family Desulfobacteraceae; genus Desulfamplus. The sequence continues at coordinate 27,696 of JADFZQ010000010.1, forward strand.
GACAATCAACTTCAAACTGCTTTTCCTTTATTCTATTTTTGGCAGCTTGGTTATCATTAAGTTTATATTTTAAAGCAGCAATCTCATCGCGTAGATTTTTTAAACCATCTTCGTAATCTCTGTTTGCAGCTTTAAGCTCTTCTATCTTAGAGTCAGTAATCTTTTTGCCAATCTCTAAGGTTAAACGGTTCTCTCGATCATTTTTCCGAGCCTGTAAAGTTGTATAGCAATCATCAAGCTCTTTTGCTTTAGCTTTAATAATATCTTGTTCTTTTATTGTCATACGGTTTGAGAGAAATATCTTCTCATCAGCAAATCCTGCTTTTGATATGCTGCTAATAAAATCTGTTTCCAACTCTTGAAGCTCTGATACTCTCTTCTCAATACGTTCTTTTAAAGAGTTGATACTCAGCTTTGAGAAATTAAGTTGTTGATTGGCTTTATCACGGACTATACGAGCTGATTTTGCATTAGATTCTGCATCAGAAATAGTCTTGTCTAACTGAGCCTCTTCAATATCTGGGTCTTTGTTTCCAAAGATATTAAATCGTTCTCTCTCTTGTTCTTCTAACTCTTTTTTGAGTCTTACTAAAGTATCGGTTTTCTCAAGCAATGCTCTATTACGAGTCTCAATTATCGCATCAACTCTTTTTAGATCGCTTTCAAGTGTGGATATATTTTTTTGGATTTCAGATTGTTGGTTGAGCTTATCCAACCATCTATCAAGCTGTTCTTTAAGAGTTTTTGGAAGTGTGTGTAAATCTGAATCAGATATTTCTTTAATACCAATGTGTTCTAACTTTGAAATTAAAGCTGTCTTTAAATTCTCAAAATGTTCCGTAATTTTTTGCAGCTCGTTTGTATCATCAATAATTTTTTTATTAAGATTTCTATGTTCGGTTTCAGCTTCAGATTCTAATTTTTCTCTATCAGTAAACCTTTTTAGCCTCTCTTTTTCTGTTACTTCAAGTTTTTTTATAGCAGACTCCAATGTTTCAGCTTTAACTATCAATGCCGTTAATATCTCAATCTTTTTTTCAGTCTCATCTAATTTAGGGGTGTTGCCTTTAGCAAATGGATGTTCTCTTGAACCACATAAAGGACATTGCTTACCATCTTCAAGTTTATCTCTTTCTGACTCAAGATGAGCTATCTTTCTTAAAAAAGCCATCTCCATCAGCAATGTATCTTTCTCTGTTCGGTATTCTCGAAGTAAACGATCACAGAGCAATATATTTAACTCTTTATTTTTACTATCAATATCTTTTTGAATATTTGAAAGCTCATCTTTTAAATTATTAAGGTGAACTTTATGGGTTGCAAGTTTTTTGGTCTCATTTTTTAGCTTCTCTTCATCTTTTAATAGGCTCTCTTTTTTGTATAGAATATCTTTTTGGACAAAAATAAGATTACTAAGCTGCTCTTTTATACCTGCAAATCCACTTACAAGCCACTCATCTTGACCATTTTCTCTAAAATAAGCCTCCAGAACAGCTAAATTATTTTGAGCAGTCTCAACTCTCTTTTTATTAAGCTCCATGAGTTTTTTATCAACTTCTATCTGTTTAGCATCTTTTTTACAATCTGCATCAACCTCTCTTATTGAATTTGTTTTGTTCAATAACTCTATATCAAGATAGCGAGCTTTTTGTATAATTGGAGCAATAGATTTTTTTTCTTCTTTTGCCTTTGCGATAATCTCTTCAGCTTTTTTCAAAGAGTCCTCTTTTTGCATAACATCAGACTCAATCTCAGGAAGTTTGCTCTCTTCGATCTTAAGTGTTCTACTATCTTCATCATATTGTGTTCTAACAGAGAGCAATATGGCATATTGTCCATCAAATTGAGCAGCTTTTACAGCATTCTCAAGTTGCTCACGCCTTGGCTTAAAACTTGAAAGGGCAGAATTTAACTTTTCATACTCCTCAGAAATTGAGCTGATCTCTTTTTTTAATCCATCAATTAGGGTCAGCCATTCAACTGCCTTACAACTATCTTGAAACTTGAGATTCAACTCAGACTCTTTTGACTGTTTTTCTCCTAACTCCTGAACCATTTGAAGCTCTTGCTCACTGTTAAGAATTAGAATATTATTAGTATTATTTTCCAGTATTTTTAGTTTTTCATTCTCTTCTCGATAACGTTCATGGACGCTTTTTGAAATCTGTGTGTAAATTTCAGTGCCTGTAATTTGTTCAAGTATCTTCGATTTTTGCTCTGCCTCTGCTTTTAAAAAAGTGTCAAAACCACCTTGAGCAAGTAGTATAGAACGGGTAAATCGTTCAAAGTCCATTCCTGTTTTTTCTTCAATGACTAAGGCAACATCTCTTCTTTTTGATTCAAGTAGTTGCCCGCTCGCTGCGTCTGCTATTTCATGTTTTGCATCTGCAAGTTTGCCATCAGATTTTTTTCTTGAACGATGCTGACTCCAATGAGCTTTAAATTGTCTATCTTGAGACTCAAACGTTACTTCAGAATAACAGTCGCCTGTTTGTCTTGACATTATCTCATTACTATTTTTTGTGATTTTTCCAAGTCGAGGAGTAGCACCATAAAGTGCTAAACAGATAGCGTCCAGAATGGTGGATTTTCCTGCCCCAGTTGGACCTGTAAGTGCAAAGATTCCATTTGTAGTATATTCAGGAGAGGTAAAATCAATGAGCCACTCTCCGTAAAGAGAGTTTAAGTTTTTAAATCTAAGGTTAAGAATTTTCATGCTCTAAAAGTCCACTACTCTGCATTGCTCTCTTTTTCATTGATATACTTTATTATCTCATTATAAGAGTTAATTAACTCTAATCTCTCTTCAAAAGGTATCTCAGAAGTGTCAAGACAACGCTCAAAGACATCATTTACATCTAAATCATCAAGAGTTTCGCTCTCGTGGTTTTTTTTGATAATTCTCTCAATTAATCGTCTATTCTTTATGCTAAGAATCTCTATAGATGAGCCATCAACAGCATTGTTAAGTAATTCTCTAAGGTTGCCAATAAAGTCTGAAGCTGTATATTCTATCTCAAGCCAAGCACTACTTGAACTATTTTTAAAATATTTTATTCTTGAATATATCTCATCAAGAGAGCCTGCAATTCTCTCTAAATGTTGAAATAAGGGAATCTCAATTTCAGAAATTAGAGGTTTTGTCTCGTTAAACTCAACAACAATCACTTTTTTTCTTTGATTAGCCTCACCATAGCACATAGGTAATGGAGAGCCAGAGTAACGGATATGCTCTGTATTTCCAACAGATTGGGGAACGTGTAGGTGTCCCAAAGCAAGATAACTTATAACTGTAGGGAATATCTCTTTGCCTATATGAGCCAAATTTCCAACATAAAGTTCTCTGACACCATCACCATCAACAGTCTTGCCACCAGAAGTAAAAAGATGCCCCATTGCAATAATAGGAATATCTAAGTTGTAATTTTGCTTGAAATCTATCTTTTTTTGTTCAGCTATTGAGCAGACTTCAGCATAATGATTCTTCAAACCTTGAACAAGTTTAATATTTTTATCTTCAATGCTCTCCCCTGATTCAACAGTGCGAATATCTTTATCACGAAGATATGGCACAGCACATACAATCAATTCAGGATAATTTTGCTTATCATTGAGAATAACTACCTCATCTTCTTTATTATCTGTGATTGCACCAATAACATATACATTGAAAGCTCTTAGCAGCTCTTTTGGAGCATCAAGAAATGAAGGAGAGTCGTGGTTGCCTCCAATAACAACTACATGGCGACAGCAAGAGAGCGAAACCTTATATAAAAAATTATAATATAACTCCTGTGATCGGTTGCTTGGAGTTGTTGTATCAAAAACATCGCCAGCAACCAAAAGAGCATCAATATTATTGATTTTTATTGTATTGATGAGCCAATCTAAAAAAGCTGTAAATTCATCATAACGTTTTCGTCCATAAAGCGAACGCCCTAAATGCCAGTCTGATGTATGGAGAATTTTCATGCAATCCCCGAGATTTCTTATTTATAAGAATGGCGTAAAACCCCTATCCCTTTAGGGTAGGGGATGTAAGCCATTAAAGACTATTGAAACCTCTACACTTTAGGGTAGAGGTAGTTGACTTAGACTTCCTGCATAACTAAGTTCTATCCAAATAAACTCAGGGATAAATCCAATTTTGCTGGAGGTCAATTCTATAGTTATTACTTAATTCAAAAGAGTGGATATAAAACAACCTCCTCCACCGCCGCCTCCATCTGAAGGTGTCTCTGGAATAGCTGGATTTTTAGATTTTGTTCCAAAAGCAATTGGATCACTTATTACCCCGTCAGCCATACCATCATCATCCCCTTCGCCACCATCTGAAAGCACTAAATAGGCTCTCTTTCTGTCTGAAGAAAATGTTATATTCTTAGAATATTCATACCAGCCTTTTGATGAACTATATTTATATGCAGTAAACTCTTCACCTAATGACTTAGGAAAATATACTATCATGTTTGCATCAGCCCCTTGTTCAACTTTAACCTTTAAGTCAACAACTCCATAAATCATATTTTCAGGTCTATTTATCGTCTCTTTTATAAATTCAGGAGCTTGTGGGTTGATATAAACAAAATCCCCATCTCCAACAACTCTCAAGCCAAAATGATTAAGTTTGTCAACTGTATAAAAGGTAGTAACTCCCTGTGGATAGCCTAAAATACCATTGTCAGAGACATTAATATCCACATCGTCATAAGATTTATTTCCATCTTTATCTGAAACTGTTAACCTAAATGTTAATTTTGAGCCGTTCGTTGATGACGATGAGTTATTACTCAAAGTAGGTGCAACAAACATTGCCTTTGATGATGTTGAATTTAGCATTACAACTTTTTGACTGCTATAACTATCCTCTTCATTACTGTTCTCATCAATCACCTGAACCCAGCTCCATGATTGAATTCCGTTATTTCCCTTAAATGATGCTGTTCCATCAAGAACAACCCCATCTCCTTCAATCACATTTTGATCAGTGCCAGCATCAGCATCTGGAACATTTTGTAAAGAGTCAGTTACATTAAGTGTTAAAATTTTTGTTGTATTATAATGATCTACAATATTAAAAGTTGTTGAACCTATAGTTTGAGGTACTATTTTTATCTTCTTACCAACAATATTAATTGACGCAATATAAGGATACTCTTTGTAATATCTATAAGGTGGATGCCCCCCTGATACTGTAAACTCACCAACCTGCCCAAGTGGAATAGAGACCTCCATATTTTCAAGGGTCATGGGTTGGCTACTCTCAGTTTGATTAACTGTAAGTAAAATCGTATTGCCATAACTATCCTTTATTGTTGTTTTAGCGATACCACCTTTATTATCTTTTGCTGTAAGTGTTATTGTATGCTCTCCTGCTGAAAGAGCTTTTGAAAAATTAACACCACTTCCAAGATAACCATCAATATTAGATGTCCATGAAAGAGAAGTGCCTGATAAATTGCCATCTTCCTCATCTGTTGCATAACCCGAAAAACTAATTGTTTCACCTTCATCAAAGGTGTGTTTGTCTTTATTTGGATAGGTGATAAATGGAACAGGAAGATGATTTCCAACTGTGATTACGATAAAGTCTGTTCCAGATATTCCAGCACTATTTTTTGCAGTAAGGGTTATTAGATGTTCACCAGCAATAAGGGTGTTTGTTGTAAAAATATTGCCTTTTCCAATTTCAGAAGGTGTTTGAGCGTTTGACGTCCATACAAGGCTATCACCTCGAAGAGTTCCATCAGTATTATCAGATGCCTCACCTTTAAACTCTATATAATCATTTAGATAAAATGTAGAGCCATCTATTGGTGATAAAATAGAGACAGTTGGCGGAACTGCAGTGCCAATAATAACTGTTATAGATGCAATTGCAGACAGACCATTTTTGTCAGTTGCGGTGAGTGTAATCAAAGTCTCACCAATAGGAAGCGTGTTAATTGAAATTTGACCACCAACCCCTAATTGATAAGTCTCTTTACCACTTGAATCTTTTATTGCACGATTTGAAGTCCAAACAAGATTTGAACCCGTTAATTCCCCATCTTCACTGTCAGTGGCTTCTCCCTTAAATTGTATATATTCATTAAGGTTAAATTTTGAACCAGTTGATGGTGCCGTTATTTTAACTGACGGTGCTGTATTTGTAATTATTATAATAATGCTATCAAAAGCTGTAGTCGCTGTTCCAGCACTATTTGTAACTGTAACTGTAAGAGTAATTGTGTGTTTACCTATGGCAAAATTTTTCAATGCTTCAAGCGATTCGCCATATCCTAACAATTCATCTGTTGTTGAACCTTCTATACGAGACGACCACTTAAGGTTATTACCTGTAAGAGGTAGTCCAGCAGCATCAAATCCTTTACCTTCAAAAATTATTTCACTACCAAATGGATATGAACTGTTATTTTCTGGAGAGGTTATCTGTGCTACAGGGGCAGTTTCACGAATCATTATGGTTATACTATCTTTGCCTGTACGTCCATTTTGATCAGTTACAGTAAAGGTTATTGTATGTTTTCCAACAGCAAGATTTTTAAAAGAGTCTATCTCTTTACCATAACCTATCAATTCAGTAACTTCAGTTGTTCCATCTGCACCTAAATGGGTTGTTTCCCATTTCACATTGCTATCTGGCACATCTAATGTTGACCCTTCAGGGTCTCTTGCATCTCCACTAAATGAGACGGGTTCGCCAAAAGCATACAAACTATTATCTGCTGGAGCTATTATAATTGCAATAGGACCTGTTGAACGAACTTCTATTTTAATTATGCTGGTTCCCGTTGCACCAGAACTGTCAGTAACAGTTAAGGTGATTGTATGTGTACCTGGAGCAAGGTCATTTATAGGAAGAGAAGTTCCATATCCGAGGAATCCGCTAATATCAGATGTCCATTTTAGCTTGCTATCATCAAATGTCTCGTCTTCAACATCGGTTGCAGTTCCTTCAAATACAATCTCTTTGCCAAAGGCATGAGAACTATTATTAGCTGGCTTAGTTATTAACGCCACAGGAGAGGCGTTGCCTACTATTATGGTTATGGTATCTACACCAGTTAAACTATTACTATCTGTAGCTGTTAAAGTGATTTTATGAGTACCAACTGCAAGATTACTTAAAGCAATAGATTTTCCATATCCCAAAAATCCACTTATGTCTGATGACCATTTTAATTTGCTATCTTCAAGCTCTCCATCTTCATTATCAGTTCCAGTTCCTTCAAATACAATCTCTTTGCCAAAGGCATGAGAACTATTATTAGCTGGCTTAGTTATTAACGCCACAGGAGAGGCGTTTCCTACAGTTATTTTTATAGATGCAACACCTTCAACACCCTCATTATCTTTAGCCGTTAATGTAATTATATGAGTATTAATAGATAATTTGGTTGTGGAAAGCGATTCTCCAGAACCAAGTATTCCGTCTTTATCAGATGACCAAGTAAGAGCATCAGGTGGGATTTCACCATCTTCCGCATCTGACGCATTCCCTTGAAAAATAACCTCTTTCCCATAAGAGTGTGAACTATTATTAGCTGGAGATGTAATAACAGGCACAGGTGTTGTATTCCCAATAGTAATAACTATCTGTTTAGAATCAGTTGCTTCTTCAGAATCTGTAACTGTAAGCGTTATTGTATGTGTACCACTAGGCAGACCTTTTACAGGCAATGATGTTCCTGAACCAAGAGGTTCAGAGCTACTTGAAGATGTCCAAATAAGGCTTGCAGCAGGAAGAGTCCCGTCTTCATCGTCAGTACCAGTTCCTTTTAAAGTTATGGTCTCGCCAAACTTAAACGATGCCCCATCAGTAGGTGCAGTGATGGTAGCCGTAGGAGGTGCATTTCCAACAGTTATGGTAACTTTTGCGGTATTTTTAGCTCCAGAGCTATCGGTTGCTGTTAGTGTTATGATATGGGTACCGCTTTTTAAAGTTCTTGTAGAAACACTCTCACCTTTACCTATCAAGCCGCCCTGACTTGATGTCCATACTAAAGAATCTCCTGCAAGATTTCCATCTTCAATGTCTGTAACACTACCAGTAAAAGTTATTAAAGAGCCAAAGGTAAATGTAGCATTCGGTTCGGGCGATAATATAGAAGCCTCAGGCGGCTGATTATCTATTGTTATAGATATAGAATCTTTATCAGTATTGCCATCGGTGTCAGTTGCTGTTGCCTCAATTGTGTGTTTTCCTGCTGAAAGCGTGGATATAGTAAAACTTGTTCCTGAGCCAAAATTATCATCAATACTTGATTGCCATACAACTTTAATATCTTCTAAATAATCTTGAACATCATTAACATCAGCTTCAAATGTTATATCGTCTCCTGAGTTATAGGAAGAACCATTTGTAGGACTTGTTATTGTTATAGTTGGCTTAATTTTTTTAACTATTACTGTTACACTTGCATTTCCTTTTTCTCCTTTAGCATCAGTTACTACTAAATCTATATTATGTGTACCAGCCTTAAGAGTTGAAGTAGTAAATGTACTCTGATCCGAAAGTTGACCAGTAGAAGCATTCCAAATATATGACTCTATTTCATCTCCATCAGGGTCTGTAACTGTGGCTGAAAAAAGGATACTTGTCCCCTCATCTACTTCTGTTCCATCTACTGGAAGAAGAATGCTTACCTCAGGATCAGTTGCCTTAGCAACTCCCGCAAAGAGATGAATAGATAGTATTGTAAAGCAAATAAGCCAAATAGCAAAAGTAGAACATTTAATAAATTTACTTATATTTTTAGCAACTATGTTCAAGTAGTATTGCTTCATTGTTGTTTTACCTTTTTATTTACTTGTAGGATATGTAATTGTTGCTGTTGAAGTACCACCTGTTGTAGTAGCAGCGGTTATATCTATATTTCGGCTGGTAACCCCGACAGTTCCCATGCTGTCTGTGGCAACAAGAGTAATTGAATTTCCACTACCTTGAAACTTTGAAAGATCAACTCTAACGGATGAAGTCAATCCGCCTGAACCAGCAACCTCCTGAGATTCTAGTTTTTCTGCCTGATTACTACTATACCATTCAAGGTGGTTAGTTGTAAGAGAGCCATCTTCAGCATCTTGTGCAGTGCCATAAAAAGTAATAAAACCTGATGCTGAAACAGTTGTTGTTGTAGTTGGAGGATATGTGATTGTAGGGACAGGAGGTGTGTTTGTTCCAATATTTATGATAACAGAATCAATTCCAGAAGCCCCCCAATCATCTTTTGCCACTAAAGTTATTATATGCTCGCCATTTGCCATGGCTTTGTTAGCAAGTGCATCAACATTATCTGTTTTTATATTTAGGCTCTCGCCAGTTCCAAGCAAACCATCAATTTGAGAGTACCATTCAAGGCTTTTACCTGAAAGATTACCATCTTCTGCATCTGTAGCTGTCCCTTGAAAATTTATATACTCTCCAGGGGCAAAGGTTTTACAAAGAGTAGAGGTAGTAGTTGTGCTATCTATGGGACATGTTTCAGGCGGATTGACTATTGTAGCAACTGGATTGCTATTTACAACATTAATTGTAATAGATGCCTGTGCTGTTCCTGAATTCCCTTTTGCTTTAAGATAAATTGTATGTTCACCCTCTTTTAATGGTTCGTAATCAAGAGATTGCACACTTCTTGTGTCAAGTTTAAACTCATTGCCTGTAAAGAGTTTTCCATTTTTTGAAGATACCCATTCTAAATTTTCACCAGTAATAACAGTTCCATCATAGTCTGTAGCACTTCCTGTAAAATTAATCATATCTCCAGCCTTAACACTGTAGCTATTAGGTGTGGTGGTAGATGCAGAGCTATCAGCAGTTGCTGGGCTTGTAATTTTAACAACTGGAGATGATGATGCACTTCCAACAGTGATGATAATAAAAGCACTTCCGCTCTTACCTTTGGTGTCTGTTGCTGTAAGGGTGATTGTATGTTGTCCTTTTGATAAAATAGTGCTTGTTATTGTTCCACCTGTTCCCATAGCACCATCAATGTTTGAACTCCATAAAAGTGATGAATCAGCAATTGCATTTGCTTTATAGTCCTTTGCAGTGCCTGTAAATGTTATTGTCTCCCCTACATTAAAAATTAAATCACCAGAAGGGGCTGTAATGGAAACTGTTGGTTCAGCGGTTGATGTTGAAGAGTCCCCAACTGTAATGGTAATAGAGTCAGAGTCAACAGTATTATTTTTGCTATCTAAAAGAGTAAGGGTTATTGTGTGAGTTCCAGCAGTTAAAGTTGCAAGATTAAAACTTGCTGTTGTGCCAATAGCTCCATCTAAATTAGAGTTCCAAGAATATGTATAGGTCTCTGTAGATACAGCATCTGATATTTGTCCTACAAATGCTATAGAATCCCCTTCTGCAAAAATCTTATTATTAGAAGGAGAGACAATTGCAATCCCTGCTGGTGGTGTTACTGGCGTTGCTGTGCTATCCCCACTATCTCCGCTTGTGGCAATTATCGTAAACAATCCCGCAACGATTGAAATAAGAATACCGAAAAATTTTAAAGCCTGTATGTTATTTTTCTTAAAATTTTTATTTTTATAATCATTAAATTTAATCATTTTATTCCTCTTTTATTGTTAATTTTATTTTTATATCTCATGCAGCTTTATAAATTACAGGGCAATAACGAGCTTCTGGTATTTGTTTGCCAGACGTTCTGCAAACCTCAAGCCATGCTTGTTTTGCCTTTAACACCTCTTCTAATGCCTCCTGAGGCGTATTTCCAAAAGCAGAACAATATTTTAAATCAGGTATATCTGCGATATATCCTTCATCATCTTTACTGTAAAAGATATTAATATGGTAATAATATTCCATTTCATTCCTCAATTATTTTAAGATTATATCTTTCGATTATTTCCAATAACTGTTTTATTTGATAATCTTTAAGCCTTACCTTTTACATCTTGTAGATTTAAGAATTCTATTACTTCTGGGTGAGAATAGATATGATGACTTCCATTTATACGTGCTAATTTAAAACCAAAAGCCTCTGCACAAGTAGTTGCCTCTGAAAATCTGATGTTTTTAGAACCTGAAATAAGTTTATTGAATAACTTTATCTTACTCATAATAATTCAACAACAAATATCCCAAAAAAGCCCCTGTAATAATGGCTGCAATATCCCAAAAATCAAAAACGCCCGCAATAAAATAATCATCTACGGTGTTCAAAAATTTATACTCATTAAACCAATTAGGTATAAGTTTGACAGCAATTGAGTCAAAATATTGCCCAATTTCAAATAGTAAATTTACGCAACACCAAAACAAAGCTGGTGTTAAATATCCTTTTTTTGAATTTTTAGTCAAATTTGAATTGTCTGCCAAATCTCTATTTTCATTAAAAGACCCTGTAATCAGGGTAAAAGAGAAGGTATGCAAAAATGAGGCTATACTCTTGTCAAAAGCCCCAAAGAGATTTTTATAAAGTCCAATAAAGTTATCTCTATCAAGACTATATCCAATGCTATTCAAAAATTCTCTTACAAACCAAGTAGATTTAAGTGGGCGATCGGTTAAATAGATAAGGCTACCCAAAAATAAGCCAGCAAGACCAACAATAAAACTTTTCTTTTTCATATCATAAGATTAAATCCATGCCCTTCAGACTTTAATAACTCCTTGATAATTGACTTTTCAGCTAATTTTTCCGATTCAACAACACGGCATTCAATTTTGTGCACATTATAGTCATGTATTTGCAACCTCTCTTTAAGCTCTGGAAGCATAAGTTTAAAAAAATTGGCAATCTCTTCATCAGCAACTTGAAAACCACCTGTGATATTGTTTTTAAGCACTGAAAAATCTGCCCGAATAGGTCCAAGATTAGTCATATCTAAGAAAAGTGATACTTTAAGAAGTGAGTTCTCTTTTGAATAGGTATTTTCGTTACCCTTACGATTCTCTCCAAGGTCAATTAATAGTTGACCAAAGCTAAATTGTTCCCCGTTGAGTAAAGGAAATGGGATTATATATTTTCCTGATTCAGATAGATGGCTATTTAGAAGTTGAACACTCTCAAGATTCTGGATAAACTCCTTAAAAACATTGATGTTTGGCAACTCTCTATTTTCTAAGGATAATACCTCAGCAGAACCATCTCCTGAAGTTGCAATAAAATTTAATACAGCCCCTTTTATATCATCTTTAATAATAGATTTTGAAGTTGAATTATCAGCTAAAAATTGCTGAGTTGCTTTGTTAAGAGAGGGTTCGGTAACGGCATCTTTTAAACTTTCCCCAGATGAAGTTAAAACAGAACTTGAATAGGAAGATGTTTGAGAAACAGATTCAAATTTTGGCAAACTATCTGAACCTTTTTTAACCATATCAGCAAGTTTTTTTTCCATTAAAATGCCGCTTTTTTGCAGCAGCTTAGGTAGAAAATCGACATCTGCCTTTTCTGATTTAAGAGCAATTGACATTAATAAATTCTTTATATCTATAATCTGCTTATCCGGCTGGGCTGAAATCTGCTTATCTGGTTGATCTATAATTTGCTTATCTAATTGAGTTAAAATTTGCTTATCTGTTTGAGCTACAAATTGCTTATCTGGTTGAGTTAAAGAAGTCTCTTTTGAATTTGAAAATAGAGAGGCTGCAAAGTTTGTGAATCCCTCAAAAGGTTGATTTCTTGCAAGTAGCTGTAATGCAGAATCAGATATTCTACCCAAGCTGTTATTAATAGTAGAGTTAGAATGTTGATTTGGACTTAAAGGGGTATTTGTTGAAAGTTTTGTTGAACTTAAAGGAGTATTGACTGAAGATTTTGTTGGATTTAAGGGCATATTAGCTGAAGATTTTGCTGGATTTAAGGGCGTATTATCTGAAAGTTTTGTTGGATCAACAGAAGACGGTATGCTTCCTGACACAGCTTTTTCTGGGATCACCTTCAAAATATTGAGTTGCCCCTGCTCTGTAACTTTAAGCTGAATAGTGTCCCCTTTTGTAAAGTTTGCAGAAGCAGGAGTATCAGCAACCACCTTTTTACCAAGAATAAGAAGCTCTGCTTTGTCAGGCGAGATAAATTTAAGAACTTTTGCATCAACTACTTGATTTTTTTCAAGAATTGGAAGGAGGGATTTTTTTAAAATAGAATCTGTCTTAAGCAACTTCAACTCTAATTTTAAATCTGCTAAAGATAGGCTATTTTTTATCAAAGAAGTTTCTCCATCTCATCAAACAATCTTAGCCTTCCATTTTCATAAATTTTTCTTTCAAACTTATGACCAATTGAACTTCACCTCGAGGCACTGATAATTTTGAGGCAATTGCATCAATACCAAGCCCTTGTTTGTATAACTCAATTATTTTCTGCTGCTGATCGATCAAGCTATCTTCAAAATTATTGCCGTTTGAATCATCTTCATTTAACCACTTAGGATCATAAAACCCTGAAACAGCCCCTCTAATACCAGAGTTAAGAAGATTTTGTGTATTAGTATGAATTCCAGCGTCATTATTGTTCAAACGACGATTTGGATTACTCTGGTTTTGATATATAGATTTATCTTTAGAATTTAATATAACTTCTGCTCTGGATAGAAGTAGATTGATACTTATTATCCTTGAGTCAAGTGTATCGTTTAGTTTTTTGATAATACGTTGTTTATCCTTTATTTGCTGTTCAAACAAGGCAGCTTTTGATTTAGAATCTTTAACCAAAGGCTCGACAAGATCAATAATATCTTGGGCTGCACGATCGACCATCTCAACAGCAGCTTTTTCACTCATCTTATTGATAAGTTTATCTATTCTTTCAACTACCTCCTGGTGAATTGAGTCAGTTAAAGGCTCAAGATCATCGCTTTTGATTACATTCAAAAACTCCAGCTCTATTTTCTTAATTTTTTTTACAAATCGCCACAAAAGCATTGCAAGAACAAGGTTTATAAAGAGTTGGGCAGCAATCCATAATTCAATCAAAAGAAGTTTAGTCATGCACCTTTTTTACCTCCATTTTCTTTACCTTCTGCCTTACAATTATCTCATCTCCAAAAAGGAGATACATAATATAGCTCTCCTAAATGATTTGTAAAAATATAAATAATCAATATTTATAAGTAGAGGCACACGGTCGTGCATCTCTACTTCCAAATCATAACAAAGCAAGCACACATGAATGGAAATAGGAGTGCTAATAGCTAATAGCTTAACTTATTGTGAAACAACCTGTTTAACGTATTTCATTACAACAACAGGAATATTCATACCATTAAGCCCTTTCAAGCTATCCGCAACATTTTGAGGAAGTCCGCTATATAAGAGTGAAGCCTCAACTGTGATTTTACCTTCAAACTCTCCAATATCAATTTTTTCAACCTTCTCTTTCATAGGTTTAAGCCTCTTATCGCTTATTATCTCTCGTGCTTTTGCTAAATTATCAACAGGATTACCTTTTCCATCTCCAAAAACAGTAGAGTAAGATATCGTATTTGGAGGTAGATAACCCTTTTTGTCAGGAATCCCTGTTTTATAGAGAACATTGCCCTTGCTATCTTTTACTATAACTTTAAGCCAAACCTGACGAATGTTAGAGACTCCTGTTGGGATTTCATGCCCTGCTCCATTATTTGTTATTCTAATAATAATTCTATTTTCTTCACTATTTTGGCTCTTAATATTTTTAGCATCAGCCTTATTCTGCTGTTTAAGTTCAACTTTAGGGTCTATTTTAATATCAACAGAATTTTTAAGCCTCTCTTCTGCCATTTTTGAGATGATTGAGATATTTTCTTTACCTTGGCTTTGATCTTGCTCTTTGGAGATAGCCTTATAATGTTCTGGAATTGCCATATTTGCACCAACAAAATAGTGTGTAAATATATGCTCTCTCTCAACTGAACCGTCAGCCGCTGTTCCTGGATTTTTGACTCTTTTGGTTGAACCTGTGGATGGATATTCTGGTCTTTGATACATGTGGCAATCTTGGCACTGAACCCCTTGTTTACTGTATGGGCTTTGCTTCCATTCCTGATAAGTTGTCTCAAGCCAGACACCTGAGGTTATATGCTTAACATCATGGCATGTTCCGCATAGTTCTGATTTTGTATGAAACTCTGAAAACTCAGATTTGTGATAATCGGAGTCAGAATCTTTAAAGGGACCTCTTTTAACTCCCGGATCATCTTCTCCATTTCCAGGACTATAGTTAAATTGTGCATTATAAATTGAATAGGCACCTGTGATTGAGTGGCAGTAATCACACTGAATCCCTTGCTTTGCTATTGGTGCTATTTTTGTTCTATCATCAGATGTCTTACGAGGAAACCCAGTTATATAACCAACTGGTGTGTGGCATGTTTGGCAATGCTCAGCTTCCTCTATCTCATCTTTAGAGCTAAGCCCAACAAGACCAGCATTTGCGATCTCATTGAAAATTATATCATCAGATGCAAGATTGTGCATTGAGCCTTGCCACTGTTCATATATTTGAGTATGACACCCGCCGCATGTTTCTGGAGAGATAAACTGCGAAAGCTCATAGTGTTTAGTTTGTTCAGATGCCCATGAGTTTTCATAAAACAGATGAAATGTGCATAGAGCAACTAATAACAATATAGATTGAAAAGAGATAGAGTTAATAATAGATACTGTTTTATTCATAATAAAGATTCTCAATTGTAATTTGTTAATGGGTATAATCATCTATACCTGAAACTGTCATAAATTTAGCTTTTCTATATGCAAAAAGCCAACTTATGACCGAGAGGAGCATATTTACAATATAATCACGCCACTGTATTAAGAATGTTTCCGGGCAGATCAGGATCACTTTTTCTGGGCTTGGGTTGATTCTTACGTTGCTCTTTTTTTCTTTTTGCGATTCTGTTTTGCTCTTCCCTCTTCTTCTCCCTTGCATCAACATTGACCTTTCCAGATGTGTCTGACGAGACAACTGTAGTCTGTTCAACATTTTCTCTTACAAGCTGTTGTGTCTGAAGATGTCCCGGGTCTGGCTGAACAGGTTTAAGATTATGAGTTGCATCATGTGCAAGGTTAGATTGCTGAATTACATGGGCATGAGCTGCTGGTATTGTTGTCATGTTACCCCCTTCATACGTTTAACTATAACTCTCCTAAATGATTTGTGGAAATATAAATAACAGAGCAAGGATACACTAATGAAATAGGAATGCTATATATAAGTTTGATGTAGTTTTTTATATCTATCCTGTTTTAAAATTTACAAAAATAATCTTATTAAGTTTTACATCAGGTAAAGCCTGCTTTAAAGCGTTTTGAACAATCTCAAGAAGTTCGCTCTCTGTCAATTTATCCCCTTTATCTGATTTAAGGGCATTGTTAATTACATCGTAGATAACACCCCTGTAGTAAGGCAATTTGCTATTTATAGCATCAAACGCGGTTGAGTGCGAATATTCAATTGAAACATCTAAAGAGATATATGTAACTCCATCATGCCTTTCAGGTGTAAAAATAATAAAATTTTCAAGATTAATAGTTCCGGGGGTCAACTCTTGAGACTCCTTTATAGTCATATCAGGAGCTTCGTTTTTAACAGATAAATTCTCTTCAACTTGAACCTTTGGTTGAGAAGAGCGGAGAAGTTCATCTACTTTTTCTTTAAAAAACATGAAATATAGACCAGCTACAGAACCAGCAATAAGGGTTAAAATTAGCAATATAATGATAATAATCTTAAGAAGAGAGCTTTTTTTCTTGGGTTTATCTTCTGCAATCTCCATAAGATCAGCAAGCTGTCTTACAGTCCCATCAGCAAGGGTTGTATCAGGCTCATCTGCCTCTTGAAGAATAACTTGAGCATTATCATCTTCAGGAAGACCACTTTCAACATTCTGAACAGGTACAGAAGAACTCTTAAGGTCTTCGTCCATCTCCATGTCAGCCAAAATATCTTCATCTTCTTCTTCTGTTCCAGCAAGAAGTGCATCAATATCATCTTGAGATATGATATTTCTTACACCGTCATCGCCGCCCTCAGTAGCATTTTGCCTCTCTTTAGTTTCTTCATCAATATCATCAATATTTTGACTACCATCAGATACCAGATCATCACTATCTTTTAGAAATCCATCAATATCGTCTTGGGAAATCTCGTTAAGGAGATCGTCCATATCTCCTGCAGAGTCGTTAAGCAGTTTATCTAAATCACCGCCCGCAATATCATCAATACCACTATCAATATTAAAATCTGGATCATCTTCTGAGAGATTTACCTTAAAGTCATCATCTGACGGAGGTTTTCTTCGAGCGTTTACTATCTCGCTATCTTCGGTATCATCAACAATTTGACTTAATAGATTGTCAACTGTCTCTTGGGTTATAAGGCAATCTTCAATATTCCACGCTTCAGATGGATCAATAATCTCTTCATCAGATAGAGAATTTTTGTCTGGAATATCTTCTTCTACGGCTGAGGCAAAGTCTGATGATTCTATACTGTTATCAAGCTCATCAAGCCCAAGAGAATCTAAATTTATATCTGAAGATATGTCAGACTCTAAGTCTGGAATATCGTCAGTGGACATAAGTTTATCAATATCATCTTGAGAGATGAGATCAAACGCTCCTGAATCTTCCTCTTTATTATCCTTAATTATAGCAGTATCAGATTGACCAGAAGATTGTGAATTTAGCATTCTGTCAATATCATCTTGGGAAAGCTCCCCAAGATCGTCATCTTCATCATCTTCCTCTTCTTGTTCATCAAGAGTTGACTCTTCAAATAGGGCTTTATCGTCAATTTCAGAAGATGGGGTTAAATCTTTATCAGGTTCGTCAGAAACTAATGCTGCATTTAAAAGTCGATCAATATCGTCCTGAGATAACTCTCCTGCAATATCATCAATAGCGTCATCTCCGCTATTAACAATACTCTCTTCAGCCTCTTCAAGTGATTGGGCGTTGAGGAGTTTATCAATATCGTCCTGAGAGAACAGGACATCGTCATCAGAAGGGGACATTTGAGAACCTTTTTTGGGTCAACATTAAACAAGATAAATAGTTTTTATGGGGGTTAATCTTCAAAGTAAACTTTATGGAATCAATCTTCAAAATGTTCTTTAAGTTTTGATTTTAGTTTATTTAAAATAGCAGTGTGAATTTGACAGATTCTTGACTCAGTAAGATTTAGAACTTCACCTATCTCTTTTAAGGTTAGCTCTTCATAATAATAGAGAGAGACGACTAACTGCTCTTTCTCGTTGAGTTTACTTATAGCATCAGCAAGCAAAGATTTTATCTCAGCTCTGTCAAACTCATCAAAAGGAGTATCTTTAACTTTTAAAGTTGATAGAAATCTTGTCTCAGATGATGTTTCATTGTTTTTTGTCTTTAAAAATGTATCCATGCTAAGTATTGTCGCCCCATGAATCTGGGTGAGAATATCGTTATACTCATCTATGGTTACACCTAATTCTGAGGCAATCTCTTCATCAGAGGGAATTACACCTTTGCTCTCCTCAAGTTTTTTAGTGGCAATATTAACATCTTGAATTTTTTTGCGAATTGAACGTGAGTATCTATCCATGTTTCTAAGTTCATCAAGGATTGCACCTCTGATTCTATATTGGGCATAGGTTTTTAAGGTTACATGCTTCTCTGGATCAAACTTATCTACAGCATCAATAAGACCTAATGAACCAGCACTTATAAGTTCATCAAACAGCACACTTGAAGGAAGCCTGCGGGCAAATCCTGATGCAATCTGTTTGACTAAGAAAGCATATTCCACAATCCTTGCTTCACGCCATGAAGGGTCTTTAAGAGCATTTTGTTTCAATTTACTTTGTCCACTATTCTAATTAAGCAGCCTTTTTGCCTTTTATGTTAAGGGCAGTTCCCCTATTAACTTCAATTCACTGCATCTAAAATTCTTTTCATAAAAAATTTGATATTACCATCTGAAGCTGCTCTGATTGGTGACTCTACTATTTTACGGGCAATCTCTTTAATTGCCATAGCAGAAGGAGAATCTGGTGCGTAATCCATAACAGTGCTTCTGTTTAAAACAGCTTTTTGAAGTTTTGGGTCAGATGGAATATTGCCAAGATACTCCAGAACAACGTTTTTAAGAAAACGACCAATTGCATTATCAAGAGTTGCATAGACAGATTTTGCATCTTTTTTTGAATCTACCACATTGACCAATAGTTTAAAATACTTTGTTCCATATTCTTGAGACATAACTTTCATAAGTGCATAAGCATCTGTAATAGAGGTTGGTTCTCGCGTTGCAATAACAATACACTCATCAGCAGCGGAGTTAAAATATAAAACATTTGAAGATATTCCAGCACCAGTGTCAAGTAAGATAATATCTGCCATATTTTCAAGGGTTTCAAACTCTGTAAGAAGATTTAGTTTTTCTCCGTGTGTTAATTGAGTAAGATTTGCAAACCCTGAACCACCAGCAATTATATGGACACCATGTTTAGTTGTTACCATAACTTCATGTAGAGTTCTCTCTCCATTTATGACATGGCTTATATTATATTTGGGTCGAAGATTGAATATAATATCAATATTTGCAAGACCAACATCTGCATCAACAATAACGACTCTTTTGCCAAGTGCATTCAATGCAATAGCAAGGTTTCCAACCATATTTGTTTTACCCACCCCGCCTTTGCCACTGGTAACAGATATGACCCTTGGAACTCTCCGACTGCCGCCTGTAAAAACAGAAGGTGAGACTTTTGATAAAGAATCTGTCTTAACAATATTTCTTAATCCACTTGCCTGATCCACTTTATTATCTCCTATATATCGCTCTTCTGCCCTTATTCTTAACCTGATTACCATTTATTGCTATAATTTACTCTTGCCAAACAGAGATAATTTTGCATTTCCATCTACACTTAACTACGATGCTCCACTTTGCTCTGATCCTAACATGATACTTAAAAGGTCTCTTGTATCTGGAATAATCAAATCTTCTGGCACTCGCTGTCCATTAGTAATGATAGATACTGGAAGCTGTAAATCACTTATCTGATCAAATATTTTTCCACATCTCTTAGTTTCATCAATTTTTGTAAATACATAAGTTTCAGGATTTAATTTAGAGAAAGAGTTGACGGCCTCTCTCATATCTAAGAAACCCGTTGTTACACTCAAAACTAAGTGGACAGAGATTTTATAATCTCCTTTAGTAACATCAGAGAACTCTTTCATTCTTGCACTATCTGAATGGCTATGACCAGCAGTGTCAATAAGAACTACATCCATGCTACTCATCTTTTTTAAGGCACGAATGAAATCTTCTTGGTTAAATGCAGCAATACACAAAAGCCCCATTATAGAGGCATAAGCCTTGAGCTGTTCAAAAGCTCCTATTCGGTAGTTATCAATTGAGATAAGACCAACACGCTTTTTTCTCTTTATGCTTAAATCTGCTGCAAGTTTTGCAATTGTTGTGGTTTTGCCAACACCTGTAGGTCCAACAAAAGCAGCAATATGAGGCATACCAGAGTCAAGTTGTCTTGCAAAAATATCTCTTGTGTGAATATCTTTCATGCACTCTTTAATTACATGCTTCTTTAGGGGTTGAACAATTCCTCTGTGTCTTGCAATATCGCTCTCCATAGCAATTGATGCCCGCTGCAAAATAAGATGTGCCCGTTTTTCTGAAATTCCTGCTCTAAGAAGAGATGCTAAAATACCAGCAGATTCTGTGTGGTTAGAGAGGATAGATTCCATTCCACTTCCAAAACCAACAAGTGATATTAAATCTTTAATATTGCTCAATTCATCAATTATAGCTGAATCGTTAAAATTAGATGAATGGTCAAAATCAGAGGAAGGTTGAGAAGAAAAAGAGTCAGAAGAGTTATTAAAAGAGTCAAAATTTGCAGAGGAGCTATCACCATCATTAACAGAGTTAGCCATATTTGCGTTTCTACGAGATATTTGTTCACTTATTTTTGCAAATTTTGAGAGCCGCTCACCACTGTTTTTAGCTGGTTCAATAACTCTTGGAGCTGCTTCAACTTCAAACATATCTTGCGAATATGGGTCTCTTGGGCTTTTAGGAACCCTTCTTGTAGCAAGAATTAAGGCATCACCTCCAAGTTCTTCTTTTATATCTGCAAGAGCCTTTTGAATACTTCGAGCTTTATAAAGTTTGCTATTAGTGTTCATTTATTAATGGTCACCTTTCCGCCTGCCTGAAGATTTATGTCATCTACAATCTCAGCATGAGACACTACAAACACTGAAGGCAGAGCGTGTTCAATTAGTTTTCTGAAATGGCGGCGTAATGCAGGAGAACACATGACCACCGGCTGAACATCCATTGCAATCTGCTTTTCAACCTCGCTGCTTAGAGATTGAATAATCTGATCCACTGTCTGAGGTTCAACTGCAAGATATGAACCATGTTCAGTGTGCTTAATATTTTTGGTTAACATCTCTTCAAGAGTTCTATCAATAGTTATAACTTGAAGCACCTTGTTTGGCTGAATATATGGGGCAAGCATACCTTTTGCTATTCTTTGTCTTACATATTCAGTCAAAAGGTCAGGGTCTTTACCCATTGGGGCGTAATCAGCAAGAGTCTCAACAATTGTTAACAAATCTCTAATTGAAATCCTCTCTCGTAAGAGATTTTGAAGAACCTTTTGTACCATTCCAAGAGTCATAAGATTTGGAATCAGCTCTTCAACAGCTTTTGGATTTGATTTGGCAAGATTATCCATAAGATGTTGAACCTCCTGGCGTCCAAGTAGATCATAAGCATTTTTACGAACAATTTCTGTGAGATGTGTTGCCATAACAGTTGAATTATCAACAACTGTATAACCTGCGAACTTTGCTTCATCTTCTCTATCTTTTGGAATCCAAAGTGCTGGTAGGTGAAACGCTGGCTCTGTGGTTGGAATGCCGTCAATTGCCCCTGCAACGCCGCCTGGATCCATTGCAAGCAGGTGGTTGACCATCAATTCACTTCCAGCAGCTTCAACTCCTTTAATCAAAACACGGTATTGGGCAGCACTTAACTGTAAATTATCCCTAATATGAATTGGCGGAATAATAATACCCATTTCCGTTGCAAATTGCCTTCTAATTGCCCTGATTCTGCCAAGCAGCATTCCATCTTGCTGTTTATCAACAAGCGGAATCAAGCCATATCCAACTTCAAGTTCAATAGTATCAACATTAAGCAGATGCTCCACCTCTTCAGGAGAGCCACTCTCTTCAGGAGTCTCAGTTGGTTGAGTTGTTGAATCTGCTTCTCCATCTTCAGTTGTCTTTGCCTCTTTAAGAAAATACCAAGTTCCAGTAGCTAATATAACAGAAAGGCTCATAAAAGGAATTGTTGGAAGACCCGGGATAAGCCCCATGCAAAATATAATAAATGACCCTATATAAACAGGTGTTGGGCTTGATAAAAGATGTCCTATAAAATCTTTACCCATTCGATTTTCAGAACCTGCCCGTGATACCAAAAGACCAGATGCAGTTGAGATAAGAAGTGCTGGAATTTGGGATACAAGTCCATCACCTACTGTAAGAAGAGTATAGTTGGTCAATGCTTCCATAACAGGCATTCCCTGCTGGAGAACTCCAATTATAAAGCCAGCTCCGATATTTATAATAGTAATAATGATACCAGCAACCGCATCTCCGCTTACAAATTTACTTGCACCGTCCATAGCTCCATGAAACTCTGACTCTCTTGCAATAGCTTTTCTGCGTCTCTTTGCTTCAGCTTCGTCAATCATACCAGCGTTAAGGTCTGCATCTATTGCCATCTGTTTACCGGGCATGGCATCAAGAGTAAAACGTGCTGCAACCTCTGCAATACGGCTTGCACCTTTAGTTATAACCATGAAGTTTATAAGAACCAGTATTATAAATATAATAAGCCCAACAACATAATTTCCACCAACTACAAAGTTGCCAAAGGACATTATAATTGCTCCAGCAGCAAGAGGTCCTTCGCTTCCATGAAGAAGAATCATACGGGTTGTGCCAATATTTAAAGCAAGACGAAAGAGGGTCAAGACAAGAAGAAGGGATGGAAAAATTGCAAAATCAAGAGGTTCTTTTGTGTACATAGTTGTAATCAGAACAATTACAGACATTGTGATATTAAGAGCAAGAAAAAAATCAAGCAAAATTGCGGGCAGAGGAAGAATCATTGCCATCAAAATACCAACCATTGCAACGACCATTGCAATGTCAGAGGACTCTTTTTTTAAAATTTGAAGGATTCCTGTATTTTCTTCAGCCATTGAATTTCCTCCTTATATATTTTAACAGATGATATTTCTTAACAGATAGATGTTTGACGGATGTGCCAAAAAAATGACATATCTAATTTAATAATACTCGAAACTATACCAGCAAGGTCATAGTAGGGAACAACGATCGTTGTTCTCTAGTAAATTTATTCCAGATTTGATTAATTTCTGGTGTTATTAAATTCCCATTCCTAAATACGTTTACCCTTTAATTTGTAAACATAGGCAAGAAGCTCTGCCACAGCTTGAAATAGATCAGGCGGAACTGTCTGACCTACTTCAACCATTGAATACAAATTCCGAGCCAACTCTTTGTTTTCCACAAGAGGAACTCCAGCCTCTTCTGCAATTCTCCTTATGTTTGCAGCAACAGCACCAGCACCTTTTGCAAGAACAGTAGGTGCTTCCATTGTTGCACCATCATATTTTATAGCAACTGCAAGACGGGTCGGGTTGGTTACTACAACATCAGCTTTTGGAACATCTGCCATCATTCTCTGGCGTGCAGCCTGTGCCTGAATCTGTCTTATTTTAGATTTAATTTGAGGGTCTCCCTCTGTCTGTTTAAACTCCTCCTTGACCTCTTGTTTGGTCATCTTTTGATCCTCAAGAAACTGCCATTTTTGATAGGCATAATCAAGAATAGCAATAATTGCCATAACTAAAAGAATTTTTATAACAATATTAAAAGATAACTCCATTATATAGAGAAGAATAAAAGAGATGCTGTTATCATAAAGCCTTATAATGTTATCAATTTCACCTTTAACAGCAATATAGGCAACTGCAAAAACAATCACTAATTTTAGGACACTTTTAACAAGCTCAATCAAAGACCTTGATGAAAATATCCGCATTAATCCAGCAAGAGGGTTTATTTTAGATAGTTTAGGCTCAAGTGCTTCCCATGAGATATGGAATCCCACCTGAAATAGATTAGATGCAGCAGCAGCAAAAAATACCGCAGCAAGAATAGGAATGAGCATCAGAAACATAATTTCTGAATAGCGGAAAAATAGGTTAATTACCTCACTGTCTGTCAATATCGGCACACCTTCAAAACGTAAGGTGTCGTCCATCATAGCAAGGCAGTTGTTGTATATCATTGATGCAAAGGCACGCAAAGCCAACACTCCTGCAAGCAAAACAAATACAGAGGGTATCTCCATACTTTTTGCAACCTGACCCTGTTCTCGAGCTTTAGTAAGTTTCCTCGCGGACGCATCTTCGGTCTTCTCGCCACCGCCACCCGGAGCTTCTGCCATATATTAACCGCCTCCTGATGCCCAAAAAAATAGAGATAAGAATAGAGCTTTTAAACCGCCAATATACTCTCTTGTAACTATTTTGATAATTTCAAGAGAAAATCCAAAGAGCATAAACCCAACAAGGATTTGAAATGGAAAAGCTACTGTCATTATATTCATCTGAGGTGCAAATTTACCAGTCAGACCTAAAGCCACGTTTGTAAACAAAAGTGAGGCAATTACAGGTGCCCCAATCTTGATGGCAAGAACAAAAAGCTCTGTTCCTTGTTCAGTTAGCTTATCAAGGATAGCCTGTTTAAAGAAAAAAACACCAGGAGGAACTATTTTGAAACTATCTATGACACACAAAATGAGAATGTGGTGTCCATTAAATAGAAGAAAGATAAGAAGTGTCATCCAATATGAAATCTCTTCAAGAATGGAAACATTTGCTCCTGTTAATGGATCAACTACATTGACCATTGAAAATCCCATCTGAAACCCTATGATCTGCCCCGCAAACTGTATAGCACCAAGAAAGAATCTAACACAAAGTGAAAGCACAACGCCTATCATAAGTTCAGTGAAAATAAGCAGCCCTGTTTCAATCGCAGTTTCAGGAAAGATAGATGAGTCAATATCAACAACTGAATATAAAAGAAGAGATAAAACCATACAAAGGCAGGTTTTTACCATTCGTGGAACTACTCTTGTGGCGAAAATTGGGAGCATAAAGAGGACAACACTAAATCTTGCAAGAACAAGCAGAAAAACTTTGAACTCATCAACATTGTAAAGATTTAGTATGGGCATATCAAAACCATATTAGAAAATTATAAAAACACATTAGAAAATTATTATGGGCGATTCATCAATCGCCCATAAGGTTTATTTCTTTTAAATTATTCTTACTACACAATATTAGAGTTCCTGTAAAATTTGACCTACCCTTTGAGGTTAATGGTGGAAAATGGGTTTGCAGGAAATCAAGTTATTGCTATGAAGTTTCTATCTTATATACATAGGAATATTCTCAATAATGCGTGCTGTATATTCGGTGAACTGTTCAAGCATCCAAGGAGCAAAAAAGAGAAGAGCTGCAAAAACAGCAATAATCTTAGGAACAAATGAGAGTGTCATCTCCTGAATAGATGTTACAGCTTGAAATACACTTACAGCAAGACCCACAATTAAACCGAGCATAAGCATTGGCATTGATGTCATCAAAGTCATCATAATCGCCTCTTTTGCAAATTCAATAATAAATTCAGGGGTCATGCAGCTACCTTTTGCTGTCCAATATAACGAAATGATTTTTAGTCATTGTTTTCAAAAAGTTATCCCAAAACTCTTCATCATTGAGCCAATAAGAAGATTCCAGCCATCTACAAGCACAAAGAGCATTAGTTTAAAGGGCATTGAGATCATAACAGGCGGAAGCATCATCATACCCATTGCAAGCAAAACAGACGCAACCACCATGTCAATTACTAAAAAAGGGACATACAAGACAAAACCAATTATAAAGCCTGTCTTTAATTCGCTTATAACATAGGCTGGAATTAAAATCAGAAGTGATACATCATCTCTATTTTCAGGCTTACTAACCTTAGCTCCTTTAACAAACATAGCAATATCAGCCTCTCTTGTATTGACTAAAAGGTAGTTTCTTATTGGAATCTGAGCCTCATGGAATGCCTCTTTATATGTGATTCTATTCTCAAGATATGGGTTTAACGCTTTATCATAAATCTCTTGCCCAACTGGACGCATTATAAAAAAGGTCATAAATAGAGCCAAACCAACTATTACCTGATTTGGCGGGCTTGTTTGGGTTCCAATTGCCTGTCTTAAAAAATGAAATACTACAATAATGCGAGTGAAAGGAGTCATTAAAATAAGGATAGACGGTGCAAGACCAAGAATTGTAAGAAGAGCTATAATTTCAAGAACGATTGCAACGTGTTCAGGATTATCTGGATTGGCTGGCTCAACACCTATCTTAAGTGATGGAATAGGGAATGTTACTGCTTGTGCAGCTTCAGAAGATATTGAAATAAACACCACTGCCGATAAAAGGATAGCAATAAAAAGAATTAAAACTTTGATAGGTTTAACTCTCACCATTTACACTCCCATTAACTATATCAGCTATATTTTTATATAATTTAGATTCAGCTTGCGAGTTAGATTCTGGCTTAACAATTTCAATATTAGGATTTATAGATTCAGAATGTTTAATTATTGCAAGAGTTTGAATATTATTAGCTGTTATGCCGATAAGAAGGGTATTTCCCATAACTTCCATCAAAACCACTTTCTCTCTTGGTGAAAAGTGGTGAAGTGCAAGAACCTTAATATAATCATGCCGAGATTTAATAATATTAAGATTTGAAAATCGCTTTAACAGGTATAGAAGAGTTAAAAGAGAAGCAATTACAAGAAGAAGCACCCCTCCTGTTTTAAAAAATGCTGCCCAAATATCTGTGGAGTGGTTCATCAGTTTTTTAACCCACCAACCTTAAGGTTATGAAAGCACTATTTTGTAAATGTTTAAGTTTATGAAAACAGTTAATTTGTAAGGCTTTTTACTCTATCCATTGGAGTGATGATGTCTGTTAGACGCACACCAAATTTTTCATTAACAACAACTACCTCTCCACGAGCAATGAGCTTACGATTTATATAAACTTCAAGAGGCTCTCCAGCAAGTTTATTAAGTTCAACAATTGATCCCTGACTCAATTGCAAAAGATCATTTACAAGCATCCTTGTTTTGCCAAGCTCTACAGAAAGCTCTAAAGGAATATCTAAAATAAATGATAACTCCCGCTCTCCAGACTCATCTCCAGTAGTAACCGATTTAGTATCTATATTTCCATTTTGATTTGCCATAATTTTACACCATAGATTTTATATTTTTTTTGCTGATGCAATTTAAATCCAATCTCAAATCATAGAGACGAACATCAGTGCGTCTCTACTTATATTTTTGTTCTAATTCAGGTTAAAGTCTCATTTCTTTTATTTCAACTTCAACTTCTCTTCAACCCTAAATGCCTGAAAACCTCTTCTTACACCTGCATATCCTTTTATTTTTGGAAGATCGCCTACATACCCTGTCAACATCTCAGTAGCATCGTGATCCAACTGAATAATATCACCTTTTTGCATAAGCCAGAGTCTCTCTCCTGTTATTTCAGTTGCACCTAACTCTATTCTAAGTTCAACCATAGATTCTAAAATTACAGACTCTAACATTTCACGCCATGCAAGGTCTGTCTGTTCAATCTCTGCCTGAAATCCAGAAGCTAACTTTGATCTTAAAGGTTCTATCATTGAGTATGGAAGACAAACAATCAAATTTCCAGCAATCTGCTCAAGCTCAATCTCAAATCTTGTAACAATAACTAGATCAGTCGGAAGAACTATTGCTGCAAACTGAGGGTTCATCTCAGACCTTACAAGCGATGTTTTAATATTTTCAATAGGACCCCATGCAGTTTCAATGTTTTTAAGACAAGCTACAACAACCTTTTTTGTAGCAACCTCCTCAATGACTGTAAAATCTCTTCCTTCGACCCTTGCTCTGCCTGAACCTTCACCGCCAAAAAAAGTATCTATAAGGTTATATACAAGTTGGCTCTCAAGAATAACAAGTGCAAGACCTCTTAAAGGCTCCATTCTAAATACGTGTAAACTTGTTGGAACAGGAAGGCTTCTTACAAATTCAGAAAACTTAAGTGTATCAAGAGGGTTAGCACTAACATCTACGTTTGTTTGAAGCAGAGTTGACATGCTTGCCCGCAACTCTCTTGCAAGACGCTCATTAATAACATCAAAGGTGGGCATCCTTGCCCTGACAACCTTATCTTGACTTGAGAAATCATAAAGGGCGATACCATCGGCTGAAATAGGGGCTTCCGCCTCTTTTTCAACCTCAACTTCGCCTGAATCAAGACCAGCAAGTAGGCTGTCAACCTCATCTTGAGATAGTATTTCGCTCATTACTTTAACTTAACTCTTTAATAAAAAATTGTCCTTAAAATTATAGTTTATAGACATACAATTACTGCACAATAAAAGTGGTAAAATAGATATTTTTTATAATCTTTGAAGGCAATGATTTATTCAACTCTTGAATAAGGCGATATTTAAAATTTAATTTGCCGTCTGGTGTCCTTAATGTAAGCCAACTCATCTTTTTTATTTCAGATTCTACAACCTGACGAAGTTTATCTGTATTTGCTTCAATCTCTTTTCGCATTTCAGGCTTATTTATTTCAATGGAAAGTTTTAGTGTAAGGTAGCTGAGAGATTCGCTCTCCTGTAATTTTATCTTTTCAAATTTTTCTAAATCTACAATATCAGGAAAGTCAGGTTCAGGAGGTAAAATTGGTTTGCCATCTTTATCTACTTCTCCTTTTTCTGTTTTACTATTCTCCTCTATTTTAGCTTGTTCAGCTTTATCAGCATCGATTTTTTTTAGAAAAAAGTACCACCCAGCAAAGCCCGCCCCTGCAAGAATTACAATGAGAATCAAAAATATAATCATAAATTTCAAACTAAATATCTTTTTGAAAAATGATTTTTTTGCAGGCTCACCCTCTTTTTTAATCTCTTTAGGAGATTGAGCAACTGGCTTTTTAACTTTAGCAGAATTTTTTTCTTTCTCTAAGTTTTTATCTTTTTTCTTGAACCCAAACAATACCCTATCCTTTAGAAATATCTATTATAAATTTATTACTTTTTTTATCTATTACCTACATTTTAATTTAAGATTTGACAACTTTTAAAAAGTTGTCAAATCTATCTCTTCATACCAATTACAGTATTTAACATATCATCAACAGTTGTGATTGTCTTTGAATTTGCTTGAAAACCTCTTTGAGTTGTTATCATTCTAACAAACTCCTCTGAAATATCAACATTAGACATCTCAAGAGAGTTGGGGCTTAAAGTTCCAAGACCATTTTCACCGGGTCTGTTGGTAATTGCTTCACCACTATCGCGTGTTTGACGGAAAAGGTTACCACCAACGCTAAAGAGTCCATTATTATTGAGAAATTTTGCAAGTCCTACACGAAACAAGGGAATAAGTTCTCCGTTAGAGTATAAACCTGTAATAGTTCCATCTACTGCTATGTCAACACCTTCAAGGCTTCCAGCTGGATAACCATCAGCATCTTGATATACAGTTGTAGATGCTTTGGCAAATTGCGTAGTTGACATAGCATCTTTTGTCCAAGTTTGATTAACATACTGAGAGCCTATATTAAATTTAATATCAGACTCTGTGGTACCAAACTCTCCACCAAGAAAATCTGTCTTAAAATCAAAATAGCCTGTCTCTTCAAGCTCTTTATCTTCAATTTTTGTCCATGCGTTGCTTCCATTTATATTAAATATGATGCCGCTTGGATTTATAAGAGATTCTGTGAAATTGAACACTATATCCTCTGTATCGTTTTCACCGCCTGATCCATCTATATCTATTATTGCTTTATCTTTATCTCCTGAAATAGTCATGTTAGGGTATGTTACTAACCAAGGAGTTTCGGTAGGATCAGTAGGATCTAATGGGTTTGTTGTATATGTAGGAGGATCTGTAGAATTATCTATAGTTACAGTACCCCAAGTCCAAGCAGGAGGTGTTGCAGTAGTGTCCCACATAATACTTATGCCACTACTATCTTGCGTCATAACCATAGGATCGTTTATCTCTATAGTTGTATTTCCTTCATCAGTGTCACCATCATATTTATCACCTTCAACTCCTTGTACATGAATATCTTTTTCAGCATTTATATCAAAAATAATCTGATTTCCAACTGCTGCTGGTTTATCTAATTTAATCTCAAGATCAGCCGTACCATCACCGTCCATATCAATTTTTATATTTTGATCATTGCTTCCTGCTAAAACAGAGAATGTAGGAGTACCACCAGCAGCAAGCGATCCTCCATAATTTCCGTCTGTGCCAGGCAATCCTGTCAATGGATCAATAGCTAATGGAAGGCCAGAATAATCTATTGACCAACCATTAGGTGCATTGCCAGATACGTCGTTAGGATCATAAACAAGCTCAAAATCATATCCATCAAGCTTCATTGTTTCACTATTACTAATTTTAAAATGTACATCTGTAGTTTTATTTTCTCCCCCTTTTGTATCAAGATTGCCAATTCTTCCCTCAAACCTATACATAGTGAGATCAACAATATCTCCGCTGCTTTTGCTAAAAGTAATTTTTCCTTTAGCTAAAAGACCTTGTCCTTCTGTTCCTTGAACAAGTGCCCTTTTATCATCTGCTGGAGAAGTAGTAACCATATATTCCCACTCATCACCGTTAGTAGAAGAACCTTTTTTATCATAGTAAATAGTTATATCATGAGGACTTCCTAATGAGTCATATACTTTCACAACTGTCTGATAGCTATACTTTGAAGTTTCCATATTTGTTGTAGCAGTTGAACTTCCGTCCCAGAAATTTGCCATAACCTCTGCTTTGCTATCAGATGTAGAATTAAGATTTGCTATGACTGTTAATTCAGTACTCTTAGCAGGTGGAGATGTAAAACTTTGCATGACAATATCTCCAATTGCCCCGACATCTTGACCTGTTTCAGAGTCTAAATTCCATCCTTGTACAATATAGCCTTGGGGATTTACAAATTGACCTGTTTCATCAAATTTGAAATTACCTGCTCTTGTATATAAATTATTACCATCTTCAACATCTTTAACAATAAAAAAGCCATCTCCACCAATTGCGAGGTCTGTTACATTACCTGTAGATTCAAGAGAACCCGAATCAAAGACTTTTGCAACCTCTGCTATGCCAATACCTCTTCCTACCTGACCCGTACCTGCCTGAGTTGCAATTGTCTGGCTAAGTGCGTCAGAAAAGGCAGAGGTACCTTTTTTAAATCCCACGGTGTTTGAATTGGCAATGTTATTACTTATAACCTGCATGGTATTACCCATGTTTATCAAACCGCTTGTACCTGTAAATAGTGAACTTGATAGTGCCATAATGGTACCCCCATTTTACCTTATTCTTATATATATGTTATATTAATAACAATTCTAAATTTTTTATATCTTTACGTTCTATATTTGTTATTCAATACCTGTTACAGAAGCTATATTAACTAAATCGCTATTATCACCAGCTACAAGATATTGTGTTCCATTAATATATTTTATTCCAGTAACCTCTCCTGATTCAGATGATTTTGCTTTGCCAGATGCTGATTTTACAGAGTATGAATATACCCCGTCTGATACTGCATTTCCAGAGCTATCTGTACCATCCCAATTGATAGTATTTTTGCCTACAGCAGTATTTTCTGCCGTAAGTTCAACACTGTTGACAACATTACCTTGTGAATCAATAACTTCAATCACAACATCTTCTTGATTTTCCAATTCAAACTGAATACCACTGCCCGACAATTCACCACCTTGAACTGAAAAAAGATGACCTGAATAGGATATATCTTTACCAAGATAATCAAGAGCTGTCATTGATGTCTTTTCATCTGCCTTAACATCAGCAACTTTAATAATAGAGTCTGGACTTAAGAGAACTCCGCCAATGTCAAGGTATGCTTTGCCATTTTGGTATGTAACACCATCAACTTTACCTGTGATTGTTGTAGGAAGCGTTGCATAGCCAGAGCCTGTATTTGCAAGAACTTCATAGGTATATGCTCCATCAGCAACGACACTGCCTCCATTATCTTTTCCGTCCCAATCAATTTTATAATCACCTTTTGTCTGTTGTCCCGGATAAAGTGTTCTTACAACATTTCCTTCTGAATCGGATATTTTAACCATGACATCAGCTTCTTTTGGAAGGGTGTAGCGTCCTATTGAAGGTTCTCCAGAAGTTACATCTAAAGAGTTGGCATTTCCTGTAACCTCTTTTCCAATAAGCGTTGAAGCATCTGTTTCAGAGCTTTTCTCAAAAGCTGCTGCCATAGATTCAACCGATTTATTTACATTAATCAACTGTTCAAGAGATGAAAATTGTGCTAATTGGGCGGAAAAATCACTACCCTCCATAGGATTTAAAGGGTCTTGATTTTGAAGCTGTGCAACAAGCATCTTAAGAAACGCCTCGCGTCCTAAATAGTCTTCTTCTTTCTTTTTCTCTGTATCATTAGTCTTGTAGGAGTCAGCAAGCTTTGCAAGGCTGGCGTTACCTGTAGCGTTAACTGTTGTCATGTCATCTTCTCCCTTATTTATATGCCCTTTTTTTATCATGCTACAAGATGGAGATTACCATCTTCATTATCTAAGAGATTAGAAACTGTAGAACCTCCAGTTTCAATGGATTTCAAATTGTTTACATCTATTCCCCTACGATTGTTGCTGTTTCCTGAATTTGCCTCACCTTGTGATTGCTGTTGCCCTGAATCTGCCATAGATTGTTTGAAATCGCTACCCATCTCTACATCAA
The DNA here is from genome assembly GCA_015232455.1 of Desulfamplus sp. GTDB lineage: Bacteria > Desulfobacterota > Desulfobacteria > Desulfobacterales > Desulfobacteraceae > Desulfamplus. The sequence goes on from JADFZQ010000010.1 coordinate 60,657, forward strand.
AACTCTCAATATTAATTCCACTGTTGGCAAGAGTATTTTTAAGATCATTAGCATTGCTTGTAAGAATATCTTTTGCAGCTTGATTTTCAGTAACAACACTAACTTTTAAAGTATCTCCTTGAGTATCTATGGTCATAAATATGCGTCCAAGCTCAGCGGGTCTAAGCTGTAGTCTTATTTCGCTCTCACCATTGCTAAATGCTCTGTTGATGCTTCTGACAACTTGATTAGTAACATAAGATGGAAGTATTGATGATGCAGTTCTATTAGTTGTTCCTCCAAGGGAACTGCTTTTTGAACTATTTTGATCATTTTGACCTGAGAAACTGCTGTCTGATGAGTAGCTTGAGTCGGAAATATTTAAAGATTGTTTTTTATCAACTCTTGAAATTAGCGAATCAAAATCGCTTTCACTGCGGCCTGAACTTCTGCTTTGTTGATCATTTTTCTTTCCAGAAGATAACATTTCATTATTATTGATTGAGCTAATTATGTCAGATACTATCTTGCTATTGACACTATCTTCACTTCCAGATGTTATACCCAAAATATCGGATATAATTTTATTATTTTGTTCTTGTGTAGTTGGCAACACGCCTGATGTAGTGTTATCTACTTGGCTTCCTTTATTTAAAGTATTATCTAATTTATCACGATCAACTTTACTCTTTCCTAAGACACCAAGAGAGGTAAGAACATCTTTTATATCTTTATGTTCTTCTGAAGTATCGTCTGATTTTGTTTTTATATCTATTCCAAGAGAGGTAAGAACATCTTTTATATCTTTATGTTCTTCTGAAGTATCGTCTGATTTTGTTTTTACATCTATTCCAAGAGAAGCAAGAAGTTCTTTTATATTTTTTTTGTCATTGTCATTGGCTGCCGTATCTTTAACAGAATTATTATCTTGATCTTCTGACAAATTCATTAACAAATTGTGGTTAGCACTTTTAAATGTACGATAACGCATCTCTGTTTCAGTTGGCTCATTTTCTTCAACTGCTTTAGCAGAAGCACTATTATTTATTTGAAGATCACCAATAATTTTTTTGAGTAAAGAATCTGATTCAGAATCATCTCCTTTTATCTCTTGTTTATCAATTATATTACTTCCAAAAGCTGTTAACGAACTTTTTTTGATTTGATTTAAGTCAGTAGTAGAAATTTCTTTAGATAGCTCTTGTTGACCTTTTAACTCTTCAAGTGCAGATACAAGATCATTAAGAGTTATTTTATCATTATCAACACTCTTTTTCATTACCTTACTACTTTCTGGCAGACCAAGTTGCGAGAACATCTCTTTTATTGAAGCGACATCAGAGCTGTTTTCAAAAGATTTCCCTGTGAAAAAAGATGTTTTTTGAACTGATTGAAGCTCAGACACCAAACTATTTAAACTTAATCCTTCACCTTTTACCTCTGAATTAGCAATAATTGAATTTGCCAAATCATCACTAACTCCTAAAGAGTTCATAATTGAACTGATAAAAGGGATTGACGACATATCAAGAAGTTGTGAACCATTCAAATCACTATCTTTTAAATCTTTATCGTCTTTGTCAGATTGTTGGTCTATGGAAAGAGCATCTCCATCTGTAGCAAAATCTTCTGCAGATAACTCCTCAAGATCAAGAGCTAAAAGCCCGTCCATAAGATCAGAGACAGAGACCTTGCCAGTATCAGATTCAGATTGGAGCGTCTTTATAAGTTCAGCAACTTTTGAATTAGGAAAACCTGCTTTTGAAAGCATGATCTTAATTGCTTCCAAGCCATCATTACCCATAGAGACCTCTTTTAAATCACTATGTCCTGATGCCATAAGATACTGTTTTAGCTTTGTAATAAATTCAAATCCCTTAGCCTTATTCAGTTCTTTTGAAAGCTCTATTTTGACACTGTCTGACAAAATATCAACGTTAGTAGAGGATAACTCTTTTTTTGTTAGCTCTATATTAGATAGATCATTTTGCCTAATGCCATTATTCTTAAGAAGTTGATTGAGCTTTGTCATAAAAAGATTTGAAACAGAATCTTTACCTTCACTATCCTTACCAGAATAAGACCCTGCTACAGCTCCTGACTTTGATGTTTTATTAGAAGATACTTGAGGAGTTAGAAAATCAAATTTGATGGCATCATTCATGGTATCACCTGTTTTAATAATTGGCTTTTTGATATGTTATTAATATTTAGTTCACATCTCTAAATATTATTTTTTTATTCTATCAAAAACTTAAGCAATATTTATACCATAGAACTTAAGCAATATTTAACTCTATCAAATCAATCAGTTATATTATTAGTCAATAATTTATAATAATTGGTAGTGTCAAAAGTTGCTTGATTAGATTGAAAATTTTACTCTATTATCAATAGGGTATCGGAAATTTATTCCAAATCGTTTATTTTGACAGAATCTTATTCAAGTAGTAGCCAGTATAACTTCCCTTAGATAAAGCCACCTCTTCTGGAGTCCCTTGTGCCACTATTTGACCTCCGCGGCTGCCGCCTTCTGGACCAAGATCAATAACCCAGTCAGCAGTTTTTATAACATCAAGGTTATGCTCAATTACAATCACAGTATTACCTCCATCTCTCAGCCGTTTTAAAACATTCAAAAGCAGCCTTATATCTTGGAAATGCAGCCCTGTTGTTGGTTCATCTAAAATATATAAAGTCTGACCAGTATCGCGTCTTGCAAGCTCTCTTGCAAGTTTGATCCTTTGAGCTTCACCACCAGAAAGGGTTGTTGCTGCCTGACCAAGTTTTATGTAGGAGAGTCCAACATCCATCAAGGTATTTAGGATATTTATAATCTGCGGGTGGTTAGCAAAGAGATGACAAGCCTGTATTACAGAGAGATCAAGAATATCGGCAATTGAGTGATCTTTATATTTTATCTCAAGAGTTGAACTGTTAAATCTTTTGCCTCTGCAAACTTCGCATGGAACAAATACATCAGCAAGAAAGTGCATCTCAACTTTTATGTATCCATCACCGCTGCACGCTTCACATCTTCCACCTTTTACATTAAACGAATATCTACCTTTTTGATAGCCGCGTGATCTTGACTCTGGAATCATTGCAAATAGATCGCGGATCGGGTCAAAAACTTTGGTGTATGTCGCAGGATTACTTCTTGGTGTTCTGCCAATTGGTTTTTGATCAATATTTATGATTTTGTTGATTGAGTAAGAAACTTTAACGCTTTTATTCTTTACTTCGCCAGCATTATTTCTAACATCAATTTTATCTTTAACTACAGAGTTATTTCTAAACCCAGCGTTGTCTTTAACGACAACATTATCTTCAGATTTATAATAAAATCCATCAATTCCATCATGTTTTCCAACTTCAAGAGTTGAGCCATTAAGCTCTCTTGCTATTGCTGGATATAAAATTTGATTAATAAGCGTTGATTTCCCAGCACCAGATACTCCAGTAACAGCAACCATAAGCCCAAGTGGAATATTAACATCAATATTTTGAAGATTATTTTCAGATGCGTTCTTTATAGTTATCCAGCCCTTTTGCCCAACTTGAACACTCCCACTCCTTTCATGGTTTGGGTCTTCTATCGGCATTTGGGTAAGAGGAGAATTGCTTGAGCTAATATTCACAACTATATCTGTTGGAGATTTTCTACTTTTGGGGATCTCAATTTTCTCTGAACCATTTAAGAATTTACCAGTTAAAGAGTTTGGATTTTTTTTAATCTCCTCTGGAGTTCCTTGTGCAGTTATCTCACCTCCAAGCTCTCCAGCACCAGGACCTATATCTACAATCCAATCAGCCCTGTTCATTGTCTCTTCATCATGCTCTACAACTATCAAAGTGTTGCCAATATCGCGTAGATGGCACAAAGTTTTTATAAGTTTTTCATTATCTCGCTGGTGCAGCCCAATTGACGGCTCATCTAAAATATAAAGCACACCTGTCAATTCAGAGCCAACTTGAGATGCAAGCCTTATACGCTGCGACTCTCCACCTGAAAGCGTTGGACCTTTTCTATCAAGGGAGAGATAATCAAGCCCAACATTTATCAAAAATCCAAGCCTGCCTGCTATCTCTTTTATCAACTCTCCAGCAATCAGCTTTCTATTGCCTTCAAGTTTTAAGCTGCTTATAAAATCACAGCTTTTTCTAATGCTCATCTCTGTTATGTCAATTATAGATTTGCCATCAATTTTAACGTGTAAAACCTCCGGCTTAAGTCTTTTACCGCCACAAACTGAACATATCTGTTCACTCATAAAACTTGAATAATATCTCTTTTGCCCTTCAGATTGTGTTGTTCTGTAACGCCTCATAAGAGTATGGATTAAACCTTCATGCTCATGTTCAACCTCGCCCTTTATCTTTGCTGATTGCCAATTAACAAGAAGTTTTCTGCCATTGCCGCCATTTAAAATAATATCTTTATCTTTTTCTGACATCTCTTTCCATGGTGTGTCAAAGCTGATTCCCCATTGAGACTCCATAGCAAGAAGTTGAGCCATTCCCCATGGATTTTGGTTAGAGTCTCCTTTTGAGTTGTATTGAGCTTTTTGACTATCACCCTCTTTTTCAAAAGAGTTATCATAAGCCAAGTCATCTTCTGAACCATTTTCTTGAGAAGAATTTTTATTAAAAAAGTTTTTTGGGAAAAAATAGTTTTTCCAAGGCAGCACAGCACCTTGGCGTATGGTTAGATCGTGATCTGGCACAATTTTATAAGGGTCCATATATAAAAGAGTGCCGATTCCATTGCATTCAGGACACATTCCCAAAGGTGAGTTAAAAGAAAAGAGAGCTGGTTCAAGCTCAGGATATGCAATACCGCAACATGAGCGTGCTTCGCTCATTCTAATATCTTCTTGTTTATGCCCAATCTCTTCTCGATTGTCTGATGATTTTGCTTCTAAATCTTTAGCTGTATTGGAAGATGCCATAACATGCACAATAAGCTCACCATTGCCAGCTTTAAGAGCAGTTTCAACTGAATCTGTAACTCTTTTTTTAAATGACTCGCTATCACTTACAATCAGCCTGTCAACCACAACATCAATATTGTGCTTTTTGTTTTTAGCAAGAGATTGAATATCTTCAAGATTGTGAACAACCCCATCAATACGAACCCTTGCAAATCCATCTTTTCTTAATTTATCAAGAATATCTCTATGTTCGCCTTTTCTGTTTTCAACAAGCGGGGCAAGTATCAATATTTTTGAAGATATTGGAAGAGATACTATTTGAGATACCATGCTCTCAGCATCACCTTTGCCTACAACTTTTCCACACTTTACGCAAAATTGCTCACCAATTCGAGCAAATAGAACCCTCAAATAATCGTATATTTCAGTAATAGTGCCAACTGTTGAACGAGGATTTTTACTTGCTGATTTTTGTTCAATTGAGATTGTAGGGGAAAGACCTCTGATAGTGTCGTATTGAGGTTTTACCATCTGACCAATAAATTGCCTTGCATAGGCTGATAGAGATTCAACATATCTTCTTTGTCCCTCTGCAAAGATGGTGTCAAATGCAAGGCTTGATTTACCTGAACCTGATACACCAGTAAAAACAATGAGCTTTTTCTTAGGAAGCTCAAGGTCGATATTTTTAAGGTTATGCTCTCTTGCACCTTTAATTGTTATGGTGCTAAGTTCATTTGTAGTTAGTATATTTTGTGTCATAGTTTGCTTTCAATTTTGTATTAAAGATTTTTTACCCATATTAGAAATGGGGATAAAATAACACCATAAATCTCTCCAAATTGAGCAGAGATGCACGACAGTGCGTCTCTGCTGTCATTTTTTTTGTGATTAGAAGTTTAGGGCTTAATTAAATTCTCATTTCTTAACATCAAATTTTTCAATATATATTACTATTTATAACATTTATGAATATTTCATATTCTAAAAAAAATATCTTGACTCAAAATAAAGTTTGATATATCTAACTTTATAATCTATACAAGTTTAAGTAATACTAATTAACAAAAGAAATCTATTACAAAGATTTGTAAAAATATGAAATCACACTATCCATTAATTAGCCTATACATCCTTCATACTATTAAGGATTGAATAGTATGAATAATAAAACCAAAATTCAAGGAAAACAACTCTATTTAAAGCATTGATAAGTAACAGTCAACATATTGGCAGTAATCTATATGTAACTATTTAAAATGTCTGTTTAGGGAGATTAGGAATTATGAACTACAATCAGCCATTTAAGTCATTAACATCTATTTCTGGGAATAAAGAGGCATTTATGCAAAGCCTTACCAGAATACTACCTGACTTTAATAAAGGTAAAAAAGCAGAGACAGGTAATGATGCTAATAAACCAAATTTGAACAGTGAAAAAAAACCAGAATCCAATATTACTCAAAAAGAGATAGAGAGTGAAAAGAAAAAAAGTGCTGATTCATTTCGCCTTAAATTTTGGGAAATAGATGAACTTTTTGCATGTCCAATAGCTGGAATGTGCATCACTTTAGAAGAACAGAAACGTTTACTCAAACAAGTTGGAATTTCCATAAAGAACCAAACACTTTTTGATATTCATGAAGTGTTGGTTTCAAGTTCATCAAAAGAAAACACTTTATCAAGCAAAATAGATAGATTCCTTGTCCGTAAATTTTCACATCAATCCAAAATCTTTGATGGAATGACTCAAGATGAGCTGCTTAAAGAATGGCGGGTATCTTTTAAGGCTGGCGAATATACAGGAATCTTTTGGTATATCACATCTCGCCGTGATCTCTCAAAAGAGTCTGCAAGAGAGATATTTGGCGATATCCACATGTCAATGCACAACAACAGCTTAGAGCGTGCAGCAATGACAAGAAAAATCCTTTTATTGCAAGAACAAAAAAACAAAGCTGAAGAGAAAAGAGTTGAGGCAGCAAAAGATCGCAAATCTCTACAAAAAGAGGTTAATGACCAAAAAAGTAAAATTAAAGAGCTTGAAGCACGCTTGATAGCATCTGAAAAAGAAAAATCTATGCTTAAAAGTAAAATTGAACAGTATGAGTTAGAAAATGGTGAAAATTTGCTTTCAGAAATCAAAGATTTAAGAAAGCAAAATGTTGTCTTGAAAGATAAACAAATAGAGTTGTCTCAAAAAAAAGTGGAGTTTGAACAAAAAGCTATCAAACTTGAATCAGAAAACAAGATGCTGTCTTGTGAGCTTTTAAGAAAAAACTCTTTTGAGGCAGATTTGCAAAAAGAGTTTTTAGAGATAATGACACAGATAAAAAACAACAGTTGTGATAGAAGCTGCCCATCTTTTGATTTATGTAAAAAAAGAGTACTGATTGTAGGCGGTATGAGCAAAATGGAGTCTCTCTACCGCCAAATAGTTGAACAAAATGGCGGATTCTTTGAATACCATGACGGTTATGTAAAAGGTGGAATAGATAAACTTGAGTGCTGTTTTAAACGGGCTGATATTGTGCTTTGTCCTGTCAACTGCAACAGTCATGCAGCATGTTCATTAGTCAAACAGTTAGGAAAAAAGCATAATAAGCCTGTGCAGATGCTCGCTGGTGCTGGTTTGAATGCAATATTTAATGGTATCAAACTACGTTATAGCTTTGATGGCTCTGATATTCAGAGTAATTTTGATGATGGAAGAGCTTATTCATCTGTCAGAGGATCAAAAAGTATATGAGGTTCAGCAGGAGTGAATCTGTAACAAGCAGCAATAATCAATATTTTACACAATTTGATAAATATGGTGAAGATATTTTTATGTCTATAAATGCAATCCATCAATTTGCAGAATCTTTGGGAAATGCAATCGATGCAAAAGACCCTTATACAAAAAGGCACTCTTTAGAGGTTGCTGAGGTATCACGCATCTTAGCATTCCACCTTGGACTTGATAGCGAAGATGTGAATATTGTCCATATTGCAGGACATCTTCACGATATTGGTAAAATAGGTGTTCCAGATTCTATTCTTAATAAACAGGGTCGATTAAATAATGATGAGTGGAATGCTATCCGCCGTCATCCTCAAATTGGAGCTGCAATTTTATATCCAGTTCAAGCAATTGAATCAAGCGGTATATGCGAAATAGTTCTGCACCATCACGAACGTTATGACGGAAACGGTTATCCCAACAAATTAAAAGCAGAATCAATACCAATAGGAGCAAGGATAATTGCGGTTGCAGACAGTTTATCTGCAATGACAGGTTGCCGTTCATATCGTCTTTCTATGGCTTTTAATGATGCTGTTGACGAAATTATAAGATGTTCTGGCTCGCAGTTTGATCCTAAAATTGTAAATGTCTTATCTGACAACAAATATGAAGTTAAAGAGGTTTTATCTTCATTGATAGGAGAAGAGAATATGAATACGAGTTTTGAAATAGAGTCAAGAATCAGTAACGGCAATCTCCATCTCTATCCAAAAGGAGATTTTGACGGCAGTTCTGCATGTGAGCTACTCAATTTTATCCATGACAGATACAGCGGAAAAGGCAAAGTCTTTATTGATACCAACCATCTGCACAGACTCTGCTCTTTTGGGTGTGATACTTTTAGATGCGGTCTTAACAGCTCCCTTTTGCCGCCTGATCGGATATTTTTTAAAGGAAAAAATGGATTTGAGATAGCACCCAATGGAAGCAGAGTAATTGTAGCATCTGAAAATAAAAAAGATGAGCATCAAAATAGTATCCATAAAGATAGAGAACATAAATGCAGCGGGAATTGCAAAAATTGCAAGTGTTCTCATAAAAGAGAGAAAAATAATTTGTAATAAAAAATGCACAACTCAATTTCAAATTAAGAAAGACGAGGAGAAAATTCTCTTATGGTTGGTTTGAGACATTCAATGAAAGGAAGAGCACGTTTCAAGGTTAAAGATATAAAAAACGCTTATAGACGAGCTTTGGCGTTAGAAAAAACAATATCGCAAGAAAAAGGAATAATAGGGATACAAGCTCGTGCATATTCAGGAAGCGTAATTGTATTTTTTAACGATGATGAGATAACGATTAAACAACTATCACAGCTTTTGGCAGAAAGTTTAATAACAGTAATTGCACAGAGTGCTTTAAGCTATTATGAAACTGTAGTTTCTAAAAACAGCCTTGCTGTTTCAGCATGTGCAATGAAGTGTGATAGATGCGAACCTTTAAAAAAGACAGGCTCAAAAAAATCTATATTAAAATCGCTGATCGGTCTTATTGGACTCACTGTTTTTGTGGTTTATACGGTTATTAGAAAAGTTATTTTTAAATCACCAGTTGCACAGGGGATATTCAGTCTCACCTCAATAGTAAGCCTTGCAGCATCAATACCGCTTTTCAGCCATGCAATTTCAGATATGCGTCATGGAAGGCACAAAAGCCTTTTTCCATTTCTTGCCACATCAATTCTGCTTGCCATTATTTTAGGAGAGGCTTTGACAGCTCTTGAAGTAATCTGGATTCTTCGGGTTGGAATGCTTCTTGAGGATCATGTTGCAGAGCAGTCGCGAAAAGCTATCAGGGAAATCCTTAAAATCGCAGAAAAAGATACCTATATTTTTGTCAATGGAGTGGAGGTTCGCATACGTGCTGATGCTGTTCAGCCCGGAGATACAGTAGTAATCCACACTGGCGAAAAAATACCTGTTGATGGTGTCATTATCAGAGGCAAAGCTGTTATTGACGAATCGCACATTACTGGACGTGCAGAGCCTGAAATACGTGGTAAAGATGATTGTGTCTTTGCTGGAACAATTGTCCAGAGAGGGGTTATTTATATTAACGCTGAAAAAGTTGGTGATGATACCTATCTCTGCCGAATCCTTCAACTTGTTGAAGACTCTTTAGATAACCGTGCTCCAGCAGAGCAGCAGGCAGATGTTTTGGCAGCAAGGCTTTTTAAAATAGGAACTCTTGCAACTGTCGGCACTCTTATATTTACGCTCAACCCCTTTAGAGCATTTACAGTAATGCTTGTAATGGCTTGTCCTTGTGCAACTGTTCTTGCTGCCTCAACCGCAATAAGTGCTGCAATTGCCAATGCTGCGAAAAATCATATCCTCATAAAGGGCGGTCTATACCTTGAAATGGTGGGAAAAGCTGACAGTTTCTGCTTTGACAAAACAGGAACTCTTACCACAGACACCCCTCAAATAGTTGAAATAATACCATTTACCCCTGATAAAACTGAAAATGATGTTCTTGAACTTGCATCAATTGCAGAGGTGCATAACGAACACCCATTGGCAAAAGCTGTGATGAAAGAGGCTGCTGCCAGAGGAATTGAAACCCGTGCCCATGTAAGCTGCGAATTTGTACTTGGTCTTGGCGTTTTAGCTCAGATAAATGGTGATAGGCTGATGGTTGGAAACTCTAAATTCATGGAAAAAGGGGGCTGCGATATATCATTGTTTGCAGATGAGGGACAAAAGCGGATTGCAGCAGGTCAGACTCTAATTTATGTGGCAAAAAATCAGACAGTTGAGGGGGTTATTGCTGTTGAGAACAAACTCCGACCAAATGCGTTGTCTGTGATTGAATATTTGAGAAAAGATGGCGTTAAAAATCTGCACTTAATTACAGGAGATACAGAGCCAGTAGCAGAGCATCTTGCCCAATTTCTTGGATTTGATGACTTTAAAGCAGAGCTTCTGCCAGAAGATAAAGCAGCACACATGGAACTTCTTGAAAGCAACGGGTGCAGGGTCGTAATGGTTGGAGACGGCGTTAATGATGCTCTTGCTCTTTCTAAATCAAGCGTTGGAATTGCTATGGGTGCAGGTGGAGCTGATGTTGCGATAGAGGCAGCAGACATAGCATTGACAGACAGCGATTTAACAAGACTGATAACTCTTCGTAAATTGAGCCGTCAGACCCTTAAAGTTATAGACCAAAACTACTACATGGCAACTTCAACAAATGTTTTTGGCATGGTTTTCGGGGCTGCCGGGCTTTTGACTCCTCTGATGGGCGGAATGCTTCATATTGTCCATACACTTGGAATTTTGGCAAACTCAAGCCGTCTGCTTAACTGGAAAGATGCAAACATTAATTCTAAAAATGATTAAGGAATAAAAATTTAATAATGTCCGAAATTACACTGAGCAAGGATATGTCATAGGTAGGGAACAACGATCGTTGTTCCCTACCCAGTTTATTCAATTTTTGGTGTTATTAAGTTCCCATTCCTAAAGTGCAGGGATACACGATTGCAGAGACGCACATCCATGCGTCTCTACTCTAAAATATCAAAAAATTAACATGAGATAAAATTATGAAATCATTAACTATTGAACACCATATTTCGTGGAGAAGCAGAATAAAGGTTCTTGCTTTAAAGAATAACAAGCAGCTTGCTGAACAAATAGCAGAGGTTCTTGTTGATATTCCAGAAATCTCTTTTGCTGAAGTTCGGCTTGAGACAGGATCAATAATTATACTGCATGAAAGCAGCCCGATAGTTCTCGAATCTATTCGTGAAATTGTGAAAAAAGAGTTTCCTGATATTTTTAAGTTAGAAAATAGTGATTTTGGTTCTGCATGTTCTGTTAAAGCAAAAAAATATCTTAAAAAAGATGCTAAAAAAGATGACTGCCTTGCCTGCTCTAAAGAGTCTCACGTTCCAGCACCTATACTTGCTGTTTCAGGAGTCTATATGTTCACGCTCTGGATAGGCAGGTTATTTTTTAGGCGGACTCCTGTGGTCTTTTCAGGAATTGGTAAGATTTTTAACCTTCCTGCTGTTGCTTCAACTCTGCTCAGCATTCCGATTCTTAAAGAGGGACTTGAAAATCTTTCTAAAAACAGACGGCTCAATATGGACCTTTTGATTGTAAGTGCCTCTTATCTCTCAATTTTTATGGGAGAGCCTGTAACAGCAATGGTGGTTGTCTGGCTTATCAACTTTTCTGCATGGATAGAGAACAGAACCCAAGAAAAGACCCGTAAAGCTGTGCGGGCAATGCTTAAACAGGAGAATCGAGAAGTATGGATACTCAAAGATGAGATTGAAGTATCAATCAATGTATCAGAACTTCAAAAAGGCGATCTTTTAAGTCTTAGAATGGGAACATCTGTGCCTGCTGACGGAACAGTTGTAAGAGGCGAGTGCCTTATGAATGAATCAACGCTTACAGGAGAATCTCTGCCAGCATTTAAAACAGAAGGCGATAAAGTGTTTGCAGGAACAACTGTTGAGATGGGGCATATATTTGTCAGAGCTGATTCAGTAGGTGAAGATACCCGTCTTGCCTCAATTATCCGTCTTATTGAAAACGGTGCTGGTGCTTTATCTTCTGTCCAGCTCTCTGCACAAAAATTTAGTGATGCTGTGGTGCCTATATCTTTATGCCTCTCTTTAGGAGTCTTTTTCCTTACTCAAAGCATATCAAGAGCATTATCCATGCTGATTATTGCCTGTCCCTGTGGTGTGAGTCTTTCCACTCCTACGGCAATAATGGCAGCAATGGGCAGTGCTGCAAGACAGGGAATTCTTATAAAAGGTGGTCGTTATCTTGAGGTTGCAGGACAGATTGACACCTTATGTTTTGATAAGACTGGAACTTTGACAAAAGGCTCTCCCCGTGTTTCGCGTGTTGTTACTCTTGATGAAGAGTTTGAACCTATCCGTATTCTCCAGCTTGCAGCAAGTTCTCAAATCCATTGGAAACACCCTATGACATTGGCTGTTCTTGAAAAGATTAGAGAAATTGAGATTGAGATACCAAAACATGAGGAGACCGAGCTTATAATCGGTCACGGTGTAAGGGCAAAGATAAATGGAGATGAAGTTTTAGTTGGCAGCCACCATTTTATGGAAGATTACGAGGTTGACCATGAGATGGGACATTTTGAAGAGGAACGGATATTAAACAGAGGCGAGAGCGTGCTTTTTGTAGCATTTAACCGCCGATTAATAGGGCTTATCGGTATAGAAGATCACCTGAAAGAAAAGGCAAGAGAGGTTCTATACGCTCTAAAAGGGTTGGGAATAGAGCATCTTGCAATGATTACAGGAGATCATGAAAGACATGCACAAAGCATTGCAAAGGAGCTACCGATTGACATTGTTCTTTCCCAGCAGTCGCCTGAAGATAAAGCGGCATGGATAGCTTCGTGGAAAGAGAAATATCCTGAAAAAATAGTAGGAATGGTTGGAGACGGCATTAACGATACACCAGCTTTTTCTCATGCAGATTTAAGTTTTGCAATGGGTGATACTGGAGCAGATGCAGCAATTGAACATGCTGATATTGTTCTTAGAAGAGGAGACCTTGCACTTGTTGCCCGTTCAGCAGATTTGGGTCAGAGAACTTTGTCTGTAATAAGGCAGAATTACGGAATCTCTGTGGGACTTAATTTAGCTGGTGTTCTGCTTGCAGGATTTGGCTGGCTCTCTCCAATGACAGGTGCATTACTGCACAACCTTATAACAGTTGGTGTAGTTGGAAATTCGGCGAAATTGCTCTTTTATCATACAGAAATAGAAGAGTTGGCAAAAAAAGGTGAATATTTTAATTAAAATTTAAAGGAGAAATTATTAATTATGGAACAAGAGACATGCAGCCACGAGGAAAAAGAGAAAGGTGGAGAGCCAGAAATTATGACACAAAATAGATCAACAACACCATCTGGGCATAGTCAGGTAAACGGAAACAAGTCTTCAGAACCAGATTGCGGTCAACAAAACGCTTATGCTTACCAAGGAGCAAAATATGAACAGCCTAACCAGATGAACATGGGACAGCCAAATCAGATGAATATGGGACAGCCAAACCAGATGAATATGGGTTATCAAAGTATGCAGCAGCAACCGCCTCCTTACCAAGGATTTCAGCAGGCTTACCAGCAGCCACATTTTGTTGGAATGCCACAGCAGTCTAATCATGGTGGAACCCAACAACAGCCTCATTCTGCTGGTATGCAGCAGCCATCGTCTCACTCTGCTGGTATGCAACCTCAATCTAATCATAGTGGAATGCAGCCTCCTCCTCATCAATCAAGCGGGCATAAAAAACAGGGGCAAAGCCATTGCTCGTGTGGAAATCATCAGCAGTATGGACAGCAGTATGGCACTCCGCCAGCAGGTCATGTAACAGAGATGATGGGACGTTTTATGAGCGGAAATGTAACTCCAGAAGATGTAAATGCTGTTGGAGGATATTTTGGTATTGATTGCCAAAGCACAAGATTTTGGACAGGTATAATTTTAGGTGCGGCTGGTGCTCTTCTTTTGAGCAGATCATTTAAATCTGAATAATCTCGTTATCTTGGAATAACTGCACAATTGAACGTGATTAGACAAGACAGGCTTAAACAAAATAATCAAGGAGCAAACTTATGCAAAGATATATGCAAACTTATAATTACCCCACTTACTCAAATTCAGGGTATCTGCTTAAAGCTGGGATACTTGGAACTATTATTGGCGGTTCAGCAGCATTGGGCATGAACCTTCATAAAGTTAAAAATAACGAAATGACAATGGAACAGGCAATAACCAACAGCCTTGCAAAAGGTGCTGGTGCTGGAGTTGCTACTGCTGTGGGTGCTGCTGCTGCCTCTGCTGTTAGCGGAGGTGTTATGTCTGCTGTTGTTATGGCTGGAGCTGCAAGTTCTGTGGTTTACCTTATCAATTCTGTTGGCAGTTCAAGTTCTGAAAAAGTTAAAACCGTGTCAAAACAAACAAAACAGGAAAAACAGGAGAAAACTAAAAATGTATAATTACAATCAATATAATCCTACAAATCACAGCGGTTGTTCAGATTCAGCACACGCTTCAAATTATCCTAATCAACCGCAGGAAACACATCATCACCACCCAGCAGGTGCGGCTAATCAAATCCCGCCGCAAGGAGTTGGAGTTAATCAGCCTGTATATTATCAAAATGGTTATTACCAGACTACTTATGATGATGCTCCTGTTTTTTATCATAGCCAGCAATTTTGGAAAGGTATCGCTATAGGTGCAATAGCCACAATTTTTATTACCAATGAGACTTTGCAAAAAGCTGTAATGAAAGGTGCTATAAAATTTTATGACACAGTTCAAAGCGGAGCTTATGAACTAAAAGAAAAATTTGAAGATGTTCAGGCTGAACTTCGTCAAAAAGCAGGAGAAGAAAAATAAGATGAAAAACTCTGATGTCAGATTTCTTGCAAAAGCAGGAATGACGCTATCTCTTGCAGCTCTTGTGGTTACAGGCGTTGGTGTTACAGAGAAGCAGCCTAAAGATCGCAAGGCTAACAGGCAGGTTCATACATGGGCAGGTATTGCCTTAGCAGGATTTTCAGTCTGGCATTACAACGCATATCAAAAACAGCTATAAACACGAATTTAAGATTTGACAACTTTTAAACAGTTGTCAAATCTTTGTTCTTTAAAAAAAATGTTTAGGAGAAAAAATGGAAACTATTATCGCTTTGGGTGGCAACCCAAATTCAGGGAAAACAACACTTTTTAATGAATTGACAGGTGCAAGACAGCATGTAGGCAATTACCCTGGAGTTACTGTTGATAAAAAAGAAGGCATCTATAATTACAACGGTTATAGACTTAACATTGTTGATCTTCCTGGTACATACTCTCTTACTGCCTACTCCATAGAAGAAGTAGTTGCACGAGATTTCCTTGTAGCTCAAAAGCCTGAAGTTACAATCAATATTGTAGATGCCTCCAATCTTGAACGTAACCTCTATTTTACGATCCAGCTCCTTGAGTTGGGTATTCCTGTCTGCATAGCACTGAATATGATGGATGTTGCAAAGAGTCGGGGAATAACAATAAATCATCATAAATTGTCTTCTATTTTACAAATTCCAGTTGTTCCTATTGTTGCAAGAACAGGTGAGGGCAAATTAGAATTAATGAAAACAGTTGCTGAATTAGCCCGAAAAAAGAAGGAGAGAAAACCTCTTGTTATCTCTTATGGAGCGGATTTAGAAGAGGCAATATCTCAAATGCAGAAAAAAATAGAGTCAGAACATTTTATGACTCTGCTCTATCCAGCAAGATGGATTGCAATAAAATATCTTGAAAACGATGCTCAAATTCTAAAAAAAGGTAAAGAAACTGATCCTGTTATAGCAAAAACACTTGAAGAGCATGTAAGCAAAGTATCTCGCCATATCCAGCAGACTGCTGAAACATATCCTGAAGCTCTTATAGCAGATTGTCGATACGGTTATATATCTTCTTTGTTAAAACAAGAGGTAATGCACCAGCAATATGATGAAGACAGGCTTTATACATCAGACAAAATAGACAAAGTGTTGACAAACCGATTTATTGGACCTGTTATCATGTTGCTGATTCTGATGGGGCTTTATCAATTTACATTTACATACAGCGAAATTCCAGTAGGGTTGACAGAGAACTTTTTTGGCTGGTTAGGAGAGATAACATATAATAGCCTGCCTGACGGTCTTTTGCGTTCTCTTATCATTTCTGGAGTAATCGACGGGGTTGGCGGTGTTTTGGGATTTGCTCCACTTATAATGTTTATGTTTTTTGGAATAGCAATTCTTGAGGATTCTGGATATTTGGCAAGAGTTGCATATATGCTTGATAGAATTTTCAGAGTTTTTGGTCTTCATGGAAGTTCAGTTATGGCATACATTATATCTGGAGGTATTGCAGGGGGATGTGCTGTTCCAGGTGTAATGGCAACAAGAACTTTGCGATCTCCAAAAGAGAGGCTTGCAACTCTTTTGACAGTCCCATTTATGAATTGTGGTGCAAAACTTCCAGTATTTGCTCTTCTTATAGCTGCATTTTTCAATAAAAATGAAGCTATAATGATGTTTGCCATTACAATAATTGCATGGATAGGAGCGTTGATTATTGCAAAAATATTGAGACTAACAATCATCAAAGGCGACCCTACACCTTTTATCATGGAGCTTCCTCCATATCGTCTTCCTACGTTCAAAGGGGTTATGATTCATACTTGGGAGAGAACTTGGCAATACATAAAAAAAGCTGGAACTGTAATATTGGGAATATCAGTTGTCTTGTGGGCAATGATGAGTTTTCCAGGTATGCCTGATTCAGAAGTAAAAAGATTTGAACAGCAGAGAGAGGCATTAAAGAGTTTAGAGTTATCACCTTCTCAATTAGAAGAGAAGATGGCTGAAATAGAGCATGAAGAGGCAGCAACTCCCTTAAGATACTCAATTGCTGGTCGTATTGGGATAGCTTTAGAGAGCATAACACAATTTGCAGGTTTTGACTGGAGAACAAATATTGCTCTTCTTGGAGGTTTTGCTGCAAAAGAGGTTGTGGTATCAACACTTGGGACAGCATATTCGCTTGGAGAACTTGACCCAGAAGAGAGCGGATCACTTGCAGAAAAACTTGCATCATCGCCTGAATGGAATCCTGTTGTTGCGTTAAGCCTTATTATATTTACCATATTTTATGCCCCATGTTTTGTCGCTGTTGTATGTATCTCAAGAGAAGCGGGTTCTTGGAAATGGGGAGCTTTTTCAATGATATTTAATACTGCTGTAGCCTTTAGTTTTGCGGTTGCTGTTTTTCAGATTGGCTCTTTAATAACTAAATAATAAAGGTATTTTCTTAGTATTTCAGAGGTTCTCAATGCAATGTTGTCTCATTTGAATATTAAATACAAACTTGTGCTGATTATTTTTATAACAATTATAATGCCTTCTATATTTATGCTATATCTTATTGAATCTGGTCATATAAAGGAAGCTAAGATATATCTTTCGGTAGAGCTTGTATGTTTCATTGCACTGATTATTCCTTTATCAAACCTGTTTGCATATTTTATAGTTCTTAAAGAGTTAAGAGAGGTGAATAAATTCTGCCTAAACATTAAAGAAGGGCAATATGATATATTTTTTGACCTTCCTAACGAAAATGAAGATGAATCAGAAATGATAAAAATCAAAAGAAATATGAACTGGATGCTAAGAGAGATTGCAAATCGTTCTGTATCTATGGAGTCAAAAATTATTGAAATTGAGGAGATGAAACAAGAATTTCAAGATTTATCGATTAACGACTCTTTAACATGTCTCTATAATAGACGCTGTTTTGACTGTAAAATAAAGGAGTTTGCTGAAAAATCAGTCAATCTCTTTACAGGCTTTTTTCTGATGTTTATTGATGTAGATAAATTCAAACAGGTTAATGATACTTTGGGGCATCAAGCTGGAGATAATCTGCTTATAAAATTGGGTTTTATTATAAAGGAATCTACCAGACAAGAGAGTGATTTTCCTTTTCGTTACGGCGGTGATGAGTTCTGCGTTCTCATATCAGGCAGCAATCTTAATATTGTTACTGAGGTTGCAGAACGCATCCGCTCTAAATATGAGAAGTCTGCTATAGGTGGGTCAACTCTAAGCATAGGTATTGCAGAGTTTTTATCTGTGCATGGCAGTATTGATAAAAATATAGAACATCTTATTAAACAAGCGGATCAGGCTGTTTATACATCTAAACATAAAGGTGGAAATGTAGTTACTGTATTGACTAAGAATCTGAGTAACGACGATACCCTATTAAGGAATAAAAACAAGACAGTTCAATATAAAAATAGAACTTCCTAAAAAAATTGCAAAACTTTAAAGCGATGTAAGGAGAAAAATAATATGGAATCACTTATAGTTATTATTATTGTAGGCTGTGCTGTAATATATTGCATTACAATTCTAAAAAAGACTTTGACAGGACGAAAACAGTGTAACTGTTCATCTTCTGATTCCAATAACTGCCAAATTTTAAACAAAGCTGACTCTAAACAAAGTGATTCTTGTAGTTGTAGTGGGAAATTTTTGACTCTTTAAGCTCTCCTACATGATTTATGGGAAATGTAATGGCTAATTAATGACTAAATATTTGCAGTACATAGCACATTTTTTATTAGATTAATTATAAAACTTAGGGTTAAAAAAGAATTTTATTCTTAGGAATGAACATAAAGTAAATCCCGAAACTGATAAGTGTAAGATGCTTTGATATTAAAAAATAGTGTCGAGTAATTTTTGGTGTTATTAAATTTTCATTCCTTAAAAGAAGCTATCCGCCGCAAGGGGCACGGTATTAATCCGAGCTTCGCAATAAAATTTCTTTATTGACTTATCAAAAAGTCCAAGAAAAATGTTATTTTAAGGAGATAAAATTATGACAACTGAAATAATAACAGATAAGGTGGCAGAACCACCTTTTAATTCAATAGATATTGATGCGATTCTTAAAATTGCATTGCAAGAGCGAGATTCAATGTTGTCTGAATCCCCTTTGCTTCGTGAATTTCAACAAGATATTGATAAAACAGTCAACAGATTTGAAGATGTAACCCAAAGATTAGAGTCTTTAGCACTTGCAGCAAGAACATTTAACATAAAAAGAGAGATACCTGATAGAATAGCAGAAATTGAAACAAAGGTCATAATATTTCGTAAATTTTAACAAGTGAGGCGAACAACAATAGATAAACGGGAGGCTTTTATGCTGAAGAAAATGTTGGTAATTTCACTAATGTCAATAATGTCTGTTTTAGTTTTTCTGATTATACCTTTGGTTCCATTAAAAGCATTTGCAGATGTAATTACTTTAAGAGCTGATAATTGGTATCCATACAATGGAGAACCAAACTCTGAAAAGCCTGGCTATATAATTGAAATAGCTGATTATATCTTCAAAAAAGCAGGACATCAGATTGACTATAAAATTCTTAATTGGGCACGAACCTGTAAAGAGGTTCAATCAGGAAAGTGGAATGGGGCTGTAGGAGGTTCATACGATGAAAACCCTGGCTGTATATTCTCTGAAGAAGAATTAGGAATAATGCAGAATACTTTTTATATAAAAAAAGGGGCTAGAACCTGGAGGTACGAAGGAGTTGAATCTTTAAAGTTGTTGAAGGTAGGTATAATCAAAGATTACTCCTATGGTAATGATGAGCTTAATAAATATTTGCAACAAAGAGAAGCTCCATTTGTGCAGGTAGTCTATGGGGATAACCCTTTAGAATCCAACATAAAAAAACTACTTGTTGGTAGAATTGATGTTGTTATTGAAGATAAACCTGTTTTTGAAGCAATGGCTCATCAAATGGGTGTTTTACAAGATGTAGAGATAGCAGGAACTCTTCCAACAGACAAAACAGATTATATTTTTATAGCCTTTTCTCCAAACAACCCAAAGTCAAAAGATTATGCCACGTTAATAACTAAAGGCATAAAAGAGATGAGGGCAAATGGAAAACTTAAAGAAATCTTAAACTCTTATGGTTTAGAAGATTGGAAATAAAAGAGTTTTAAACTGTTAAACCATATTAACTAAAAAAAATGGGGACTGTAAATATTTAGGGGATAAAGGGACTTTTAGCTTCCATGATAAAGGAGATATCCTTTGTTTATAGGTATATAGATAATGAAGGATTGATATGATAATTTTTTGCTGTCTGAATCAAGATGATAAGAATCAACTGATATTAAGTTAAGGATAGGTTATCATGCTTTATCCTTTTATCTTGGGTATCCTGATTCAGATTGTGGAATCTTTAAAAAACATTATCTTGTTGCAGGAAATCTATTTAAGTTGTGGTGTAAAATGTATTGTTTCTGGAATAATTTTGATAATATCAGAGGCAACGAATCCATAAGCACCCCGTTTTTGTGCAACTATATCACCACAAAGACCATGAATATAAACACCCGCAATTGCAGCTTGTGATGGCTCAAATCCTTGGGCAATAAAACCTGCAATCATGCCCGTTAAGACATCGCCCATACCACCTGATGCCATTCCTGAATTACCTGTTGGGCAGATGTAAATAGTAGCGTCTGGCAAAGCAACAATCGTTGAGGCTCCCTTTAACACAACAATTACATTAAACTCTATTGCAAAATTTATAGCTGTCTCAACTCTATTTTGCTGAATTTCAACAGTTGATTTTCCAGTTAAACGTGCCATTTCACCAGGGTGTGGCGTTAAAATAGTAGAGTTTTTTCTGCTTTTTAGTATATATGGGTTGACTGAAATTGCGTTTAATGCGTCAGCATCAAGAACCATTGGTAGAGTTATCTCCTCAACCATTCCATGAACAAGCCTTATAATGCTATCATCAACACCAAGCCCCGGACCTGCTGCAACAACCCGTTTGTCTTTAACAAGAGTCTTGATAATAAGATTTAGTGCTGTGTGCGATATGTGCCCTTTTTGATTTTCAGGCAGAGGAAAAGTCATTGTTTCAGTAACTTGAGGCTCCATTATGCTATTTATACCTTCAGGAACAGCAAGTGTAACAAGACCTGCCCCAGAAGCCATAGCTGCATTTGAAGCAAGTGCAGCAGCTCCAGTTTTACCAATTGAACCTGCGACCAAAAGAAGATGTCCGTAATTTCCTTTGTGAGAGTTAGCTTTTCTCTGTTTTAGCCTAAAAATTTCTTCAATGTAACTTTGTTCAATAAGGTTAACAGATGGATTTTCACTCTTGGCAATAAATTTTGGAATACCAATATCTATCACCTCAAGAGTTCCTGTAAGCTCTTTTCCCGGGTAAATTAAATGACCTATTTTTGGAAATCCAAATGTGGCTGTAGCTGTGGCTTTTATTGCCACTCCCATTATCTGACCAGTATCTGCATTTACTCCTGATGGAATATCAATACTAAAAACAGCTTTTAAACCTCGTGATCCTTTTTTTAAATAACAGTTACCATTTTTTAGATAGCTATTATCATCTTTAAGAGTATTTGTCTGGCTATTTACAACGAAATCTGACAGAGAGTTTATAGTCTCGATTACCTCTTTTAAAAGACCTTTAACATCACTGTTAAGTCCAGTGCCAAGTATTCCATCAATAAAAATATCGCTACTAATAATCTTCTGCTTAAAATTATTAAATGTCTCTATATCAGGGATTTCTATTACACTCTCTTTTGAATTTGCAGAAGCCAACTTCTCAAGAAGTATAAGATTTACCTTAGCGTCTCCAGTTACTTTATCTATTGATGAAAATAAAAATGTATGGGTTGTAATCCCTTTTTCCATAAGATAACGAGCCATAACAAAGGCATCGCCGCCATTGTTGCCCCGCCCAGCAAGAATAGAGATAGATAAATTTTGTGCCTGTATATCTGGAAAGATTCTAAGGAGCATATCAACAGCTCCTTTTCCAGCATTTTCCATAAGAACCAGACCTGAAATTCCAAATAAGTCAATTGCAGCCCTATCAATATTTTGCATCTGTTTTGCAGTTACAAGATACATTGCTGTTTCCTTTAGCTAAAATTGTATTCCATACTCCATCAGGAGAGACTGTTTCAACCACAGTAATTCCCTCTTTTATCAGTTTATCAAGAACCTTATTAACTTCACTTCTTAAAAGACCAGAAAGTATAAGCCATTTATGTTGAAAAAACTCAGGAATTTCAAAAAAACGGTTCATAACATCATAGTGAATATTGGCAACAACCAAATCAGCAGGAAGTGAAACAAAATCCTCTGCTCTGCCTTGAATTGCTAAAATTTTATCTTCAAGAGAGTTTAACCTTATATTTTTTTGGGCTGTTTTAACTGCAAGAAGGTTAAAATCTAAAGCAAGCACTTTTTTACATCCAAGTTTTGCTGCTGCAATTGCAAGAAGTCCTGTTCCTGTTCCAATATCAATTGCTGTAGATATAGAATAATATTGGCTGCTGCATAGATGTTCAATATAACTTAAGCAATCTTCTGTAGTTGGGTGGCGACCAGTTCCAAAAACAACTCCTGGATCAAGTAGTATATGCTTTAAGTTCGGTTTGTTTACAAATGGAATTTTCCAAGGGGGAGATATGCAGAGGCTTCCTGATGTATATGATTCTATTGCTTCGCCATGCCATGCTTCACCTGTCATCTCATATTTATCAATTAAGCGAAGGTCTTTACTTTGTTCCACTATCTTTTGAACAAGCTCGTCAGAAGAGGCGGAAAAGAAGAGAAACGAAAAACCATCTTCTTCCCAGTTACCTATAAAACTTGAATTGTTAATAGAGCCTTGTTCATATATAGAAATAACCTTTTCCAGTTCATTGCCTCTAATGACTCCTTGAAGGTAGTATATCCAAAGATTCTTATATGGGTTTGACACCAGTCACCTCTTTTAAAGGAGCTATTTTTTTATCCTCTTCCATTG
Source organism: Desulfamplus sp. (assembly GCA_015232455.1). Classification (GTDB taxonomy): domain Bacteria; phylum Desulfobacterota; class Desulfobacteria; order Desulfobacterales; family Desulfobacteraceae; genus Desulfamplus. The sequence goes on from JADFZQ010000010.1 coordinate 83,780, forward strand.
AGTGATGAACAAACCATTTAAGCAAAAATTGCACAAATAGATGATATTCTTCTATATTATCATCTATTGAGTTGATTTTATTAGTTAGTATATCAATTAAATCTCTATGAAGCTCCTGATGCTCTTTAAGACCTGCATAGTTAAGGTGCATCATAATATTCTCTTCACTGTAAAAGTGAAATTTTGTGTAATATACAAGCTCCATAAACAACCTTTGACAATAGGTGTGTTCATTCTTTTCTGCCATAACTGTAGTAATACGCTTGATTGATGACAAAAAGTATTGATGCTGATAATCAATCTCTGCAATACCCGTATTATATTCATCTTTCCATTTAAAATCCAAAGTAGAATATCTATTACGAGGGTTATTTTTCCTATCCATACTCAATATATCTCCATATTTATATTCTGTTTTTTATCGTCTTTTGAATAATTATAAGTGCTTTATAAAGTTATGAACATAGTTATCAACATTGTATGTTCATAACTTATGAGTTATGAACATCTTTTTAAAGCGTGTTCATAACTCATAAGTTATGAACACGTTATGAACATAGTTATGAACATTTTTAGCACCTATTTTTTTCTTAAAATTAAAGTAGTTATCATAGTTATGAACATATCAACATAGCTTATTATTATAATTATTCTTTTAAAACTATATAATTATAAATAAACCCAAGATGAAAATCTTTTTGAACATCGTTTTAAAATTTTTAAAGTAAAATTCAGAGTTTTTAAATATAGAGATATAAAGTTATAACCATATAAATAAATCAACGTATATCAACTTTCCCTTTAAAAAAATCCATCACAAAAGTGATATGTTTTTTCATAGATGTATATGATTGATAAGAGTCTCTACCCTTTATTGAATCCACTATATTATGGTGTTGGCTAATAATAATATCAATGTTATCCATATTCTCATAAAGACCTGCTAAATTCTCTCTTATTCCATAAAATAAATAATCATAGAAATTACGCATAATTAGAATATGTAAAGGGTTTTTAGTTGCATAAGCAATAGCCATGTGAAATGAGGTATCTGCCTCTGTTCCAAGACGACCTAAATCAATCTCTTTTTTCATCTCTTCAATGCTGTGTTCCATTGCATTTATATCTTGTTCATCAGAACGCAATGCAGCAAGGGCAGCAGCATTGCACTCAAGACCCATTCTAACCTCTAACAAGTCTTGAATTGAGGCATCTTGTGTCTGCATAGCTTTTGCTAAAGGGCTCTGTTCATCAGAATCATATAATTTGACAAATGTGCCTTGCCCTTGCTTTTGAACAACCAAACCCATAGCTACAAGTCTTTGGATAGCATCACGTATTGTGGTTCTGCTAACCTTCATTGCATCTGCAAGCTCACGTTCGGGCATCAATTTTTCACCGGGTTTTAGTTTGCCTCTATAAATAAGCTCTCTTATCTGATCAAATACTTGATCTGATATTCGTTTTGCTTTTATGGGTTTTATTGGTAACGTCATAATCTCTATTCCTAAACCTTAAATCATAAAAATTTATTTATACCTTATATCTATTTATTATTTATATAACAGCACTTCTTAACTGCTCATAAATATCTTGACCTTGTGAATTACGCTTTTGCACCATACAAAAAACTCCTGTATCGTTGCTTTTTCGCTGCCAAAGCTCTCCAACCATACGTTTCTCTTTTGTGTCTGAATTTTCAATAAGATGCTCTCCCTTATATTCAACAACAAGAGTTCTGCCATCTTTGAGTTTTGCAACAAAATCAGGATAAAAATAATCTGTAGATGTTGGAAATCTAAAAGAGAATTGACTACGGATAATATTACGCACCCAATATTGAACCTCATCAAGCCTATCAATAGCTTGTGCACAATCAAACTCTTCCCCGCTTGGTTTCAGATCGTCAATCATTGGGTAGTAATGCTTTGAAAACTTAAAACCGCCTTTATATGGATTTCTTACCTCATACATCTGACCAAATGAAAAAGCATTTTCAATTGAGACAGAAACAATATCTTCTGAACCAAAAAGAGATAAATTAAACCCTTTAATTGCCGCCTTTTTTCTTGCCTCTTCAATCTTTAAAGTTAAAACACGGACAAGAATAAAACGAGAACGGACAAGAGCCTCAAAAGAGATACCACGTATATCTGTAAGATAAGATATTGCTCTTCTGAAAAATTCCTGCTTTTTAGGCTGAACTACATCTTGTGCTGTAATGTGAAAATCTAAAAAACGGATAAGATCAATTTCCGTCAATGATGTTGAGACTTGATTTAGATCAAAAAGATTCTCTTCATGCCTTACTGCTTCATATTTAATCTGTCTGCCTTCAATATCTATTTTAAATGAATCAGCCTGCTCCTCAATCTTGAACTCATGCTCTGTAATAACATGCCCATTTTTAATTGATATTAAATCCCAATCTGCTATTTCAAGAAAATCTTCACGGTCAGGGGGAAAAAGATCGCCTTGCATTGCAACACATAAATTTGGAATTTTAAACGGCAAACCATTTTCAGAAGGTGCTTTTTGAGCCTCTTGCCTTAATATATACTCTTTAATCGTTTCAGAAGCTGTTTTTACGGTTTTACTATCTTGCGTTTTTTTGTAAAGAGCAACAATGGCAGTATTATCTGCTTCTGTTATCTCTCCATGAATAATCAAATTTGCACTACCATTCTCATCAACTGAAATTGAGGAACGAGAGGCTATTGAATCTGGAAGATCGCTTTGTGTAATTGGCTTTGTAATCTCAAGAACAAGAGGTTTTTCTTTTATTTTAGTAGTTTGTGCGTTTTGTGTGTCATCTTGATTATATTGAAAAAAGAACAAATCTTGATCATAAGATTGAAGATTTCGAGCAACCTCAAGCTCTTCAAATCCCATATCAACTAATTTGTCTTTCAATTGACTGGCAGCACGGGAAAATGATGGAGAAGTTACATGGGCATAAGCACAATTGAGCTGTTCAACAAACCGCCTCTTTGCATAAGGCATTCTCAAAACACGCCCTAAAAGCTGTTCAACATCTTTGTCTGATGAAATGTTTGCCACAGAACAAAAAACGTAGGCAAATGAGCAGTCCCAACCCTCTTTAAGTGCCTGTTTTGTAATTACATACTCAATGGGGCAGGCTTTATCAAATAGATTAACTTTATCAAGCTCTCTTTGCGTGCCAGTTGCAACTGCTATCTTTTCCGCTGCAATATTCACATTTTCAATAAGATGCTGTTTTAAAACCTCAACTGTAACCTCTTTTCCTGTGTTTTCTGCCTGAAAAAGAGCAATAGGGCGGACATAATCTTTTTCTTTTGATGCAAGCTCTAAAAGTCTTTTCTGCGTTTGAACAGCATCATAAACGGCTGATTCCCAATTTTTATGTTCAGACAACATAATAGGAAGTTTTATCATCTCTTCTGCATGAAGTTCTGAAGCTGAAACAGAAAATAGAACATTGCTTCCGCTATCTTTTGTTTGATTTGGTGTTGCAGTAAATTCAATAACGCATGATGGATTTACTGATGCAAGCGTTTTCAACGAAAGGGGAGTTCGGGAGTTGTGTGCTTCATCGACAATCACCAATGGCTTTTTGGCATGACATAAATTTGCGAATGAGTATTTAACCTTTCCAGCATTAGGATGACCATCTTCAAAACGCTCCATATAAGGCGTGCCGTTAGGCATACGGGCAAAATGAGGTTCAAAATTTTCATGGTGGGCGTAAAATTTGCGGATAGATGTGTCTTGAACTCGTGAAGTTGCAAACGTTCCAATAACTATTACAGCTTTATTTTCAAGATCAGTTGGGCGGATATCTATAATATCGTCCATACTTATGACCATTGGATTTTGTCCCTGATTCCCTTTTAAACTCTCTTTAAGTGCTTGGTAATAAGGGTGTCTCGGTTGTTTAAGTGCATCAAGAGTCTGATCTTTTATTGCAGTTGTTGGAACAAGCCAAAGAACAAGAGGAGAATCAGTGCCGATAAAATGTTGTGCTGCAATTCCAACAGTATGGGCAGCAAGCAGAGTTTTTCCACCTCCAGTCGGAAGACGCAGACAGACAAACGGAATATCTCCAAATCCCCGTGATTTATATGGTATCTTGATTTTATCATCAGCAAATTTAGCAAACGCATCAGCAGGACCAGCAAGCTGGCATTCAGATAAAAATTGAGTAAGCCGTTCAAGTGCATTTTTTTGATAGTTTTTTAGCTCTATTTTATATGGAGTCATCATTTCTGAACCTCATAAGGTATTTGCTTAAACAGTATGTTATTATTTTTGAGTGTTTCAGCTCGAAGCAGTGTTGATTCTCCATAGATAATTTTTAAACCGTCATGCGGTGGAAGGTCTTTTAAAATTTGACGAGTCAGCACATTGCCGCCGTTTGGGCTGCGGTCTCCTAATATGCCGTTATAAAGAAGATAATAAGCAGTATCTTGATTAACTCCGATTAATGGGGTGTTAAATTTGGAAGTTTTAGGAATCGGTTGTTTTGTCTCTTTAAACCAAATAAAAGATGCAAGATGTTTGAATTTAACATCAGGGTTTATTTTATCATCAGACAAAAATACCTTTGAACCAAGTTTGTAAAACCTAAACCCTCCGCCTCCTGTCCAATTTACAGCTTTTGAAATTCCGCCCTGTTCTCCGTCAATAACTTTTTTAAGGCGTGTTGCACAGTGAGTTTGGGCATGTTCTCCCATTTCAATTCCAATATATCTGCGGTTCATTTTGTGAGCAACTGCGGCAGTAGTTCCAGAACCAAGAAAGGAGTCAAGAACAAGATCATTAGGGTTTGTGGCTATGTGTATGATTCGTTGAAGAAGTCGTTCAGGTTTTGGTGTGTCAAAAACATTATCTTTTCCAAAAATAAGTTGGACTTCTTTTTTTGATTCATCAGTATGACCAACCTCTTGATTAGGCCACCATGTCCATGGTGCAAAACCTTCAATCTCTGACTCATATCTTATTATATTAGGTTGGGAATCCCCATTTTTTCCAAAGTAAATACGACCCTCTTCGAGTAATCGTTTAAAAGTTGCTTCTGCAATACCCCAACATCTGCCTTCTGGTGGACGAAATATTTTACCGTTCGGTGATTCAATTTCATAAAATTGTGAAGGGGTTGCGTGCCCTGCTTGAGCATTTATAGGTATTGGACGCCAATTACCACGAGGATCATTGTTAGGATTTTTATATACTTTTAATTGTTCTTGTGTTGGAGGTATTTTATTACGCTGTTCTTTGAATTTACTGGGATTTATCGCATAAACTATAATATATTCGTGAACATCTCCTATAGCTTCTCTATTTTCTCTTGAATACCTTTTTTGCCAAACATTAGTCGCTATAAAAGATTTTCTGCCAAATATCTCATCCATGATTATTTTTAAATAAGGCATTTCTGAATCATCAATGCTAACCCAAATACTCCCATCTTCGGAAAGAAGGTCTCTTAATAATTCTAATCTTGGATAGATAAGGCTCAACCATGTGGAATGTTCTAAATTATCGTCATAATGCTCAAAAGCACTCTTGGTATTATAGGGTGGATCGATATAGATACATTTAACCTGTCCAGCATACAAGGGTAATAACGCCTTTAGCCCATCAAGATTGTCGCCTTGAATAATCATGTTTTCAGTATCTTCATCACCGTAGGACAATTCAGGCACTTCATCAAGCAGACGAAACGGAGCATTAGCAGCAGATTTAAGGGCTTCGGGTCTAGTTGTCCATTCAAGACGGGGCATTATTTAGTAGTCTCCGATTGTTGATCAAGTTGCTCTTCAATATGTAATATTATTTTTTTGACTAAGCCATCTTTTAAGTGATTTTTGACTTTCACCAGATGGATTGCCAGCAAGAATACCTTCAAGGCTAATATCTTCATCTATATCAGACCAGTGAATACCTGATCCATTGCCTATTAATCGCCAGTTCTCTCTTTCTGCAACAGAGGAATAATGCAAACGTGGATACCATGATAGAGGTAAAGATATTGTTCTGCCGTCATCAATTTCAACTGTTAGAGTTTCATCATTTATATTCAAATTGTATATTTTAGGAGTTTTAATTTTAACTGCTAAAGTAGTCATTCCATGCCTCCATAATCTCTATTTGATGCTCTTCAACAATAGATAAAATTTGCTTTATTTCAACTCTATTAAATCCTACGCTGTTTTGCAGACGAATAGGGTCAACCCATATTTTTGCTAAGTTATCATTTTTTTCAACATGAACATGAATAGGCTCGCTGTTATCACTTGAATAAAAGAAAAATCTATATGAGCCTATTCTTAAAATAGTAGGCATTTTTATACTCCATAGTTTCAAGTTGATTCATTAAGACAACTCAATATCATTTACGCAAAGCCTTTGCGTAAAGTTCAATCGGGTGGCAAACCTTTATATTAAGATTTTTCTTTGCAAGCATATCAGAAATCTGAACCATACAGGCAGGACAGCCAGTAGCTACAACATTGCAGTTTGTATCTGCGATATTTTTGCTTTTTATCTGACCAATTTCTGAAGATATATCATAATGATAAAGGTTAAAACTTCCCCCCATTCCGCAGCATTTATCACAACCTTCCATCTCAACAAGTTTGTTACCAGATGCTTTTATTAAAATTCTTGGCTCTTTGAACACTCCAAGTGATTTTTTTAAATGACATGGATCATGATAGGTTACAATATGTTCTGACCGTATAGAATCTCCATCCATCTTTACTTCTGCATATTCTGATAAAACCTTGACTTTATTAACTAAGAACTGATTTATATCAAGAGTTTTGTGCGATAGCTCTTTAATTTTTTCCCTTGTTTTACTTGCACTTCCTTTATAAATTGATGGCCAGAGCTTTTTAATTGTTGATGTGCATGTTGCACAGGCAGTAACAAGATAATCAAATTTTTCTTCATTAAATAGCTGAATATGATACTCAACCAATTTCTCAAAACTCTTCATATCACCAGAAGCAAGAGCTGGAATCCCACAACACCCTTGTCCTGTTGGGATATAAAGACCAACTCCATGAAATCCAAAAACATCAATGACATCTTTTCCAATATGAGGAAAAATTTTATCAATAATGCAGCCAGTAAAAAAAGCGACCTTTAAACCTGATTTGCCAGCATTAGTGTTTATTATTGATGTTGATTCTTCAGAAATATCAGAACTATTTTTATTATAAGATTTTGAGCTATGAAAAGGCTTATTTGACATTGGAAGAAAATGGCGATCACCAAAAAGGGGAGAAACAACTCTTGCACATGAAGTTCCTTGTGCATTTTTATCTTGTTTTGTAAAAATATTTTGAAATTTGCCTGCCCACTCTGTAAGCTTGTCAAATGTTTCTGGATTAGATAGCATTTTTCTGAAAATGAGCTTTTTAGCAGGAGAAAGCCCTTTAAATTCAGCAAGAATAGCCCTTGCCTTTATAAATATCTCAACAACATTAACTCCGCTTGGACAATTTGCAGCACATGAGCCACACAGCAGACAGCGGTTTAAACGCTCACTCACTCCATTAGGATTTGTAAATAGATTTTTTCCAAGACCATCAAGAAGGGCAAGTTTACCTCTTGCAACATCTGCCTCTTTACGGGTTCTATCAAAAAGCGGGCAGACAGATTGGCACATTCCACACCTGATACAGACAACCAACTGCTCTTCAAGCTCTTTAAGGCTGTTTGCAAGTTCTTTCATTTTAACCATATTTTTTATAAACTCCTTGAATTTAGAATTTATTTGTATAATTTGATTTTGTAAGATTTGACATTTAAAAGTTGTCAAATCTATATTACTACCACAATCAATACCATAAATTATCTCTACATCTATCCCGTAATCTTACCCTGATTTAAAATACCATTTGGATCAAGAGCCTTTCTAAGCCGTTTTGAAAATAGAATTGATGATGCTCCCGTCTCTTTTGCCAAGAATGGAGCTTTGGCAAGACCTGTTCCATGCTCTCCTGATAAAGTTCCTCCTAATGCTAAAGCTCTATCAAAAATCTCTTCAATTGCCAATTCAACCCGATGCCACTCCTCTTTATTGCGTTTATCTGTCAAAATAGTTGGATGGAGATTTCCATCTCCTGCATGACCAAAAGTGCCTATCTCAATTTTATATTTTACTGCAATCTCTTGAAGAGCCTTAACCATTGCTGGAATTTTGCTTCTTGGAACTGTTGCGTCTTCTAAAACCAATGTAGGCTTTAGTTTTGCAAGAGCTGATAAAGCACTTCTTCTTGCAGCCCATATTTTATCGCGTTCGCTATCATCGGTTGCAACCTTTACATTAACTGCTCCAAACTTTTTGCAAAGCTCTTCAACCGTCAATCCATCTTCTGCAACTTGTGCAGGATGTCCATCAACCTCAATAAGAAGCAAAGCACCAGCATCAATTGGTAACCCAGCGTGGCTGTAGGCTTCAACAGCACGTATTGTAAAATTATCTAAAAGTTCAAGAGTTGCTGGCACAATTCGGTTACTGATTATGGCAGCAACAGTTTCTGAAGCCTTATCAATTGTGTCGTAAACTGCAACCATTGATTTACGTGTTTTGGGAAAAGGGATCAATTTTAGGATAATTTCGTCAAGAACTCCAAGCGTGCCTTCAGAACCGACCATCAACCCAGCTAAATTGTAGCCAGTAGCACATTTTACTGTTCGAGAACCAGATTTAACATGTTCTCCCATTGAATCAAAAAAACTTACACCCATAACGTAATCTTTGGTTACACCATATTTAAGCCCTCTAAGCCCCCCTGCATTTTCAGCAACATTGCCTCCAATTGTTGATACAGCCTGACTTCCCGGGTCTGGCGGATAAAAAAGCCCCTTTTTCTCAACGGCTGCGGCAAGCGTTGCTGTAACAACCCCGGGCTGAACCACTGCATACATATCAGCCTCATTTATCTCAATAATTTTGTTTAATTTGCCTGTGAGGAGAACAATGCCTGAACTGCTCGAAGGGATTGTGCCACCGCTTAAATTTGTTCCAGCTCCACGAACTGTAATAGGAATCAAATTGTCGCTGCAAAGTTTTACGATCTTACCCATCTGCTCACTGTTTTCAGGCATCACAGCAGCAGAGGGAATAACAGGGTCAAGAACAGCAGCATCATAAGAGTATGTAACCATATCCTCTTTTTGGGTTAATAGATTGTCAGCTCCAACTATTTTCTTTAGTTCGCCAATTACGCTTTGAATGGTCATGTTGCCCTCTTTGTTTTTATATTATTTGTATTTTAAGGATTTGCTTATTTGTCTGAATTACTGATTAATTTGATTACAAAGATTTCACGGATGTTTTATTTTTATCAATTTAATCCGTGATTCAAATATTGGTATTACCAATAATAAAACACCATGATTTTAAACTTGTCAATAATAAAGGTATGGTAGTATAAAATTTTTATATAGAGGATAAGTTAAGAGGCTATGTTGTGATATTATAGATTTTTATTTAAAATAATCAATATTTTTAATTGGTTATAGAATAATAAAAAATAAAATTAAAATATTTTATTTTTCCCTTGACAAGGTATATTCATTAATCTAAATATTGGTCATACCATAAGGCACGGTAGAATTTTATCTCGTAAAAAAATAGATTGGTTTATATTAAAGACCATCAACAAAATAATAAGGAGGTAAACAGATCACAATAAAATATAATTATTACCCCACCGAACAAGAATTTTTTTCCAATTTAAGTTTTATGATTTTTATTTAAGCCCAATTATTTATATTTTTAAAACTTATTAAAAACCCAACTAGTTATCTTAAACTTTAAGGAGACCCAAGAAAATGAAGAAATCTACATCCTTTGTTATAGCCTGTCTTATAACAATCTGTTTTAGCTTCACCAATCTTTATGCTGCTGAAAAACGCGAGAAATTTGGAGCTGACAAACGCCACGATCAAGTAGCAAAACTCAAAGTTGATACAAGTGATAAGAAATTTCGCTGGAAAATGGTTATGCCTTGGTCAAAGGGGCTGCTTTTCTACGATCTAGCTGTTCATTTTTGCGATACAGTAAGGCTTGCATCTGGCGGACGTCTTGATATTAAGCCATTTTCAGCGGGTGAGCTTGTCCCAGCAATGGAAAGTTTTGATGCTGTGAGCAAAGGTTCATTTGAAGTTGGACACGATTGGCCCGGATATTGGCAGGGCAAAAGTGAGGCATTTATTCCTTTTGGTTCAGTGCCTTACGGATTAGATGGTGAGCTTTATAATATATGGCTCTATGAAAGAGGCGGAGTAGCAATGATGCAGGAACTCTATGGCAGATACGGGCTATTTGCTCTTCCAGCAGGTCAGGTTGGTCAAGAATTAGGGCTTGCATCAAACAAAGAAGCTAAAAAAATGGAAGATTTTAAAGGCATGAAGATCAGAACCGCTGGTTGGTATATGGATATTCTGAACAAACTTGGTGCATCTGCCGTAGCTCTTCCCGGTGGCGAAATCTATCTATCTCTTCAAACTGGTGTTCTTGATGCTGCTGAATTCTCATCTCCTGCGATCAACTGGCCTATGGGATTTGACGAAATTACAAAATTTATAATTCAACCAGGTGTGCATCAGCCAGCATGTCAAAGTGCTGTTTTCTTTAACAAGAAAAAATATGATGAGCTTCCTGACGATCTTAAATGGATTGTTGACACCGCTGCAAAAGAGACTCAGCTTTGGAGCTATAGCTGGATCAACAATCTAAATGCTGAAGCTATCCGTAAATTTAAAGAGAAAGTTCAGATTATAAAAATGGACGATGCTGCTGTTATTGAATTTGCAAAGATTGCCAATGCCTATCTTGAAGAGAAAAAAGCTGCCAACCCTGATGTTAAAAAGATTCTTGATTCCCAAGATGCTCTTAAAAAGGATTTTGCAGACTGGAGAGACTCAAGAAGCGGTGCAACTCCTTGGCCCCATGAGGCATTTATTGGCGGAAAGCTGCATGAATAGTTGATTAACCTGTAGGGGTAAACCACCGTGTTTACCCTGTTAATTATAAAAGGGTGGCACCTTTATATTTGAAAGATTTGACAACTTTTTAAAAGTTGTCAAATCTACACAAACTCAACAAAACGAGGTAAACAGATGTCAAAAGTATCTGAAATTTTAGATAAAATAGTTGTAAAACAGGGACACGCCATATCATGGCTTATGGTGCTTCTTGTTATTTTAACAGGATTTGAGGTGTTCAGAAGATATGCCCTCTCATCTCCAACTGTATGGGGTCTTGAATTTACAACCTTTCTTTTTGGGATCCATTTTATAATGGGCTTTTCCTACACCGAACAGTTTGAAGGTCATGTCAATGTTGATATTCTTGCTTCACGTCTTTCCAAAAAAGCACAGATATTGTTGTGGCTTACGGCAACAGTACTTTTTACCTTGCCATCAATAGCTCTCTTGCTTTATGGAGCAATACTCTATGCCTATGAGTCTGTTATTATCTTTGAGAAAAACTCAACAGCTTGGAGTCCTCCGATATGGCCCGTAAAACTATTTATTCCCGCAGGATTTGCCCTGCTTTTCATGCAGGTTATTTCAAACTGTATTAAAAAATTTAACTCTCTTAAAACATTGTAGAAAAGGAAAAAGGGGTGGTGCATGAGTCCTGAACTTATGAGTTTAATGATGTTTATTATGCTTGCCTTGTTCATTTTGACAGGAATGCCATTAGCATTTGCGTTAGCAACAACAGCAACAATTACAGGTTTTATAGATTACGGATTTAATGTTGACGCTTTAGTTGGCGTTTTTATGAATAATACATGGGGCGTTATGGGCAACTTTGTCATTGTGGCAGTCCCCCTGTTTATACTCATGGCTCAGTTGCTTGAACGATCGCAGATTTCAGAAGCCCTTTTTGAGGCTCTTTATGTCGTAATAGGAAAGGTAAATGGTGGTCTTGGAGTTGCCGTTATTCTTGTGTGTGTTATCCTTGCTGCTACAACTGGAATTGTTGGGGCTTCTGTTGTTGGTATGACACTTCTTGCTGTTCCTACAATGCTTGAAAAGGGTTATCAAAAAGAGATGGTCTGTGGTCTTATATGTTCAGGTGGAACACTTGGAATTCTTATACCGCCAAGTATCATGCTTGTTGTTTTTGGGGGACTTACTGGTTTAAAAGAGACATCTGTAGGAAATCTCTTTGCTGGTGCTGTTCTTCCAGGACTTCTTCTTGCTGGTCTTTATCTTATCTATGTTGTGATAAGATGCAATATAAACCCAAAGCTTGGACCACCTATAAGTGCAGTTGAAGCAGCAAAATATTCGACAAAAGATAAGATCATGATGACGATACAGTCTCTGATTCCTCCTTTGTTTCTCATTCTTTCTGTTATGGGAAGTATTTTGTTTGGAATTGCAACACCTTCAGAAGCAGCAGCACTTGGTGTAATAGGTGCAGCAATCCTTGCCGCTGTTTACAAAAAACTCTCATTGCAGGTAATAAGAGAATCAAGCTACAATACACTCAAGATAACATCTATGGTTATGATGCTTTTTGTATGCGGAAACCTTTTCAGCTCTGAATTTCTTGCTATCGGAGGCGGTGATGTTATCACAGACCTGTTAGTCGGCGGTGCATTAAAGGATTATCCTATTGTTGTTCTTTCCATCATGCTGTTTGCTGTTTTTATTCTTGGAATGTTTATTGACTGGGTTGCAATTCTTCTTATTACAATACCTATCTTTTTACCGATCACTATGGATCTCGGTTTTGACCCTTTATGGTTTTCCATGCTTATGTGCGTTACTCTCCAGACTTCATTCCTCACGCCGCCATTCGGTTATTCTCTGTTCTATTTTGCAGGTGCAGCACCTAAGGGGCAATACGACATGATGTCTATTTACAAGGGAGTTACCCCTTTTATTCTTCTTCAGGTTATTGGAATTGTTCTTTGCGTAATGTTTCCTTCTATAATTACCTATCTTCCTAAGCTGTTTTTTGGGCAATGATCTTGATTTTTGTGAAACCATAATCAATAATCAATTATTTCAATGTGTTAATTTAATTCTTTAATTTATTGTTTCGCCCTAAGCTAAAGCTTGGGGCTAATAAAAAATGGAGCGTTCATAAATGAAACATAGAATAAATCCAATAGTTGATTGTGTATTCAAGGCTTTGCTTGGTTCAGAAAAAAATAAAAACCTCCTGATTCATTTCTTAAATGCAATAATTGATTTTCAAGATGAAGATAAAATTACTGATGTTGTAGTTATGAATCCTTACAACGAACGTGAGTTTATTGATGATAAGCTATCAGTTGTAGATATAAAGGCAAAATGCCAGAATGACTTTAAATATCAGGTAGAGATTCAGCTTGCTGTCTATCCCGCACTATCCTCAAGAATAGTCTATAATTGGAGCACAATTTACCACTCTCAGCTTACCAAAAAAGGTGCTTATAAAGAGCTAAAACCTGTCTTTTCAATCTGGATTCTTGAGAATCCCCTGTTTAAAGATGTTGATAATTACCATCTTAAATTTGGGCTGCATGATGTAAAAAATAACATTGCATTGAGCGACCACCTAACAATTCATCTGCTCCAACTCTCCCATTTTGATGACAATAAAGATATTTGCAATGAGGCGGAACGCTGGTTATATTTCTTTAAAAAGGCTGAAAATCAGGACATTGACAATTTACCTGAAGTTTTAAATACAAAGGAGATGAAACAGGCTATGGAAACTTTGCAAGATTTTTCAGAAAACCAGAAGAATTATCTGCTTTATCAAAGCAGACTTGATGCCATTTATGAACGAAATACTTTAGAGCAGATGAGAAGGGAAACCGAGATAGAGCTGTCTCTTGCAAGACAACATATTGCGAAAACTACTAAAGAGATTGAAAAAGCTACTAAAGAGATTGAAAAAGCTACTAAAGAGGCGGAAAAAGCTACTAAAGAGGTGGAAAAAGAGCGAGCTGAAAAGGAGAAGGCTATCAAAGAGAAAGAGATATATTTAAAAATACTCAAAGAAAAAGGGATTGATATTGATTCTCTTAACCTTTCTTCTTGAATTTAAAAAAAGGAGCGTAACTTGAACAATATAAATATCATATCAGAATTTAAAGAAAAAGCCTCCCTCGTATCAGCAGTTATCCATGAAGCAGATACTATTGAAGACTCTTTTCGTATAGCTATCTCATTATGCAAAAAAAATTTTATTATAGCCTCTCCCCAACTTGATAATTCCAATCTCCCACTTTTAGAAAAACTGTGCATTGAAAATGGAATAACACTTCTTAAAGAGAATCTGCGTAAATATACTAATGGAATTGATATGGGTATAACATTTGCCGACTTTGGCATTGCTGAGACAGGCACAATAGTTGTCAGCTCTGACTCTGAAGATAAGCGTCTATCTACCATGATAAGCGAAATCCATGTTGCTCTGCTCTACAAATCAAATATCAGAGCAACTGCTCTTGATATGGCAGATGAATTGTCAGCTTTAACTTCAAGACCATCATCATATACAGCTTTTATAACAGGTCCAAGCAGAACCGCAGATATTGAGAGAGTGCTTGCAATAGGGGTTCATGGACCAATTGCTCTTCACGTTATTATTATAGCAGCTTGAAGATTTGACAACTTTTAAAAAATTGTCAAATCTATGCTCAAAATTAGAATAACCGCAATTAATGGAGAAACAATAAATAATCATGGAAAAACTTGAGACTATCAAGGATTATAAAAACAGAATTGACAACGCCCTTGAAAACCAGTTTCTACGATCCGCAATGGATAAATTCGCAATTGCCTACCGCGAAAGCAGAAAAAACGCATTTGCTGGAATTGACACAGATACCTTGATAGCAGAAGTTGCAGAGATTAAGCGAAATGCCATAAAAAACAACGATAAGCTCTTTGAGGAGTTTAAATCTGTTGCCCAAAAAAATGGCGTCCATGTTCATTTAGCAGCCACAGCCAACGAGGCAAATGAGATTATCTCAAAGATCGCAAAAGATACTGGTTCTCAAAAGATCATCAAATCTAAATCCATGACAGCAGAGGAGATACATCTTAATAAATGGCTTGAAAATGAAGGTCTTAAAGTTACTGAAACAGACCTTGGAGAGTGGATCGTCCAGCTTCGCCATGAAGGACCATCTCACATGGTTATGCCAGCGATTCATCTCTCCCGTTTTCAGGTGGCAGAACTTTTTTCTGGTGTTACTGGCAAAGAACAAGATGCCGAAATTGAACGATTGGTTAAAGTTGCAAGAAAGGAGTTAAGAGAGAAATTTGTTGAAGCTGACATGGGAATTACAGGGGCGAATTTCGTCATTGCAGATACAGGAACAATTGGGCTTGTAACCAATGAGGGAAATGCCCGCCTTGTAACCACTCTTCCAAAGGTGCATGTAGTTTTAGCAGGTATTGATAAACTTCTGCCAACAATTAAAGATGCCTTGACAATAGCAAAGGTTCTTCCGCGAAATGCCACAGGACAGAAACTTACATCTTACGTTACGTGGATTACTGGACCATCTGAATATCTTGGAGATAACAGTGTCAACTATCCATCACAATCTTCAATGTCTGCTTTAAGTCCTGAATCTACTTTCAACAAAAGAGAGATGCACATTGTTCTTTTGGATAATGGTCGGCGAAAAATCGCATCTGACCCTGATTTTTCGCAAATCCTACAATGTGTCCGCTGCGGAGCTTGTGCAAATGTCTGCCCTGTTTATCGCATGGTTGGAGGGCATACACTTGGTTATATTTACATTGGTGCTATTGGTCTTATCACCACATATTTTTTCCATGGTGCAAAAAATGCGAAAAATTTAGTTCAAAACTGCACTAACTGCGGAGCTTGCAAGGCTGTCTGTGCTGCCGGCATTGATCTGCCACGTTTAATAAAAGAGGTTCACACAAAGATACAAGATGAACATGGACACCCGCTAAAGAGTCTTATGCTTGGAAAAGTGTTAAGAGATAGAAAGATGTTTCACACTCTTTTGAGGATAGCAAGCGTTGCACAAAAGCCATTTATCACCACACAAAATATCTCAGACAAAGACTCTTCCCCAAAAAGAGTTTCCGCAGAAGAGCCGCTTTATCTTAGACACCTGCCGTTGATATTTTTCAAGGAACACAATTTTAGAACTCTACCTGCAATTACTAAAGTTCCTTTTAGAGATAGGTGGAAATCAGTTAAAGCAAATACGAAACAGTTGAAAGAGACAAACAAAAAGAGTCTAAAAATTGGGATATTTTCAGGCTGCGTGCAAGATTTTGTCTATCCTGAGCAGTTAGAGGCGGGACTTAAAGTAATTCAAAGGTTAAGTAGTAATTTTAACACAGATAATTATAACGAACATAATAATAAACAGCTTAACATAACCCTTGAATTTCCAATGGATCAATCATGCTGCGGACTTCCAGCTCTGATGATGGGTGAAAAAGATGCCGCAGCAGATGTTGCTGTTCAAAATGTTAATGCCTTTAGTGAATATGAGCTTGACTATATAGTAACTCTATGTGCATCATGTGCCTCACATCTGAAACACGCTGTTCCAAAACTTGTCAATAACACTGTAGCAAAAGATTTTGCAGATAAAGTTATCCCGTTTAGTCAATTTGTAAATCAGGTTTTAAGTTATGAAAAGCAACATATTAAGAAGTTTGATAATAATAATTTACCGCTGAAATATAATAAAATAACATGGCACTCTCCCTGCCATCTCTGTCGTGGTCTTGGAATAAAAGATGACCCAAAACAGCTAATAAAGGCAACAGGAAACACATTTGTTCAGGCAAAAGAAGAAGAGACATGCTGCGGATTTGGAGGTAGTTTTTCAGCAAATTTCCCAGCAATATCAAGAGAAATTCTTAACCGTAAATTAGATGACGTTGAAAATACAGGTGCAGATTTGCTTGTAACAGAGTGTCCGGGCTGTGTTATGCAGTTAAGAGGCGGGGCTTTAAATCAAAATCGTAAATTTAAGGTTGTTCATTTAGCAGAATTGCTGTCAGTTAAATCGTAAAAATAAATATATAGAGATTAGAATAGATTTGACAACTTTTTAAAAGTTGTCAAATCTTAAAATAGTCAATATCCAATAAAACAACTTACGACAAAATTTATGAAGGAGAAAAAATATGTTCATAAAATCTGCATTATTTATTGGATTCGCACTCCTTATCGTATTTGTTGCTGCTAATCTTATGGCTGGCGAAAACAGGACAATTCTTGTCATTGAAAGTTATCATGCTGAATACGCATGGGACGCAAGCTATAAAAGTGGTTTGGAAGAGGTTTTGGGTAAAACTTACAAACTTGAATACTTTGAGATGGACACGAAAAGAGTCCCAAAAGATCAGCATCCGCAGAGAGCTGATTTGGCATGGGAAAAATATCAGCAGTTAAAACCTACTCTTGTAATTCTCGGCGATGATGCTGCTTTAAAATTTTTGGGTAAAAAATTTGCAGAGACCAAGACACCTGTTGTCTATCTTGGAATCAACAATAACCCTCGAAACTATTTTAAAGATATTAACGAACTACCTAAAAATATAACAGGCGTGCTTGAACGTCCTCTACTATTGAGGTCTATTGCCAATCTTAAAGAGATAGTTCCAAACATGAAAAAGATAGTTGTTCTATTTGATAACGACACTACTGCTGAAGTTGTAAAACAAGAGGTTTTTAAGAACAAGAACAGCCTGCTTGGTGTTATGGGAATTGATGTTGAGCTTAAAATGATTGGTGATTACAAAACGTGGCAGGAGAGTGTTCTTGCTTTAAAAGGTAAATATGATGCCTGTGTTGTTGGGCTTTATCAGGCACTTAAAGATGCTGACAATAAACCTGTAAATGCTGAAGAGGTTATAAAATGGACATCTGATAATATGCCTGTTCCTAATTTTGCTTTTTGGGATTTTGCAGTAGGAAAAGAGAAAACAATCGGCGGGTTTATAATTTATGGCAAAGATATGGGTAAACAGGCTGCTGACATTGTTATTCAGATACTTGAAAAGGGTGAGTCTATTGAAAAAATCCACCCAATATTCAGCGATAAAGGTCAATTTTTGTTCAGTAAATCACAGTTGAAAAAATGGAATATAAACTTACCCTCCCAGATTGAACAGAAAACAAAATATGTAGAATAGACGGGAGCTAAAAAATATGCAAAAAGAGTCCATTCTCACAAGAATTATATCCCGATTATTTCCTACACTTGAAGGTAAAATCAGTGGAATTATATGGTCGGTTTTTTCTATAAATATCTTTTCCGCCTGTTTTTTTCTTGCTGCCTATCAGTTTCCAGATACAAAAATCTTGTTTTTAACACTATCCGCTATTTTTTTTATATTTTCTTTAATTTGGGCTTTTCAAGGAATTTATATATTAAAGATCGCATTTAATGAAATTTTAGCAGATATTGAAAAAATTTTTTACTATACTTCTGACGGGCGAATTGATCTATCAAATCACATTTCTACAAACCATATTTCTCATTCTTACGATAATCTTGTAACATCTTCTGGAATAAAAAAAAGCTATTCTAATTTTTCAGGTAAATTAAGAGAAATTGTAGATAAAATAAGAAGCATAGGATTAGATACAGCACTTGGAGCTACTCAAATTGCAGCAGTTGCTGGAGTTATCGCAAAACAAACTGCAAATCAAAAAGATTTATCTGAGACTGTTTTGAGAGCAAGCAGCGAAGCGGACAGTGCTCTTAAAGAGGTAGCTGTAAGCACTCAATTTGTCTCTGAGAAAACTACAAATGATCTTAAAATGGCTCGCACATCATACGAAGAGCTTATAAATGTAACCAATAAAGTTAATCAAATCAATATTACTGTAGAATCGTTTAAAGAAACTGTTGAGAAGTTAGGGCAAAGTTCAGCCAGTATTCTTAAGGTAGTCAGTGTTATAAACGATATTGCAGATATGACATCACTGCTTTCTTTGAATGCTACAATTGAAGCTGCAAGAGCTGGCGAGCATGGAAAAGGTTTTGCAGTTGTTGCAGGAGAAGTAAGAGAGCTTGCCAACAAAATAAAGCCAGCTACACAATCCATATATTCAAATATCAGTGAGATGATTGAAGTTGTAAAAAAGACCCAAGCAGGTACAACTGAAATCAGCGGGTATTCTAAAGATACAACCGCTGCTGTAAGTAAAGCTGTTGAGAATTTTAATAGCATGGTGATTGATTTTGAAAAAGCTAATGACGAACTCATCAAAATAGCCGCTGCAATAGAAGAGCTATCAACAAACAACACTGATGTAACCCACAAAGTTCAAGAAATTGACTTATTAACCCATGAAATTGCAAAAGAGATGGCAGAATCTGAAAAATCTATCCAGAAGTTAAATTCAATAACAGAACAGATGCTGGATAAGGTATGCAGTGTTAAAACAGGCACGGGTAAATTTGATCAATTTATTTCATTTTGCTATCAAACAAGAGATATTTATGCTCAAAATATTAAAGAGATGCAAAATAGCGGTCTCAATGTTTTTGATAATAATTACAAAAAAGTCCCCAATACCAACCCACAAAAATATATAACATCTTTTTCAGATGCTATTATTCAAAAATTTCAAAATCTTGTAGATGAAACTCTCCAAAAAACAGGAGGAGCTATATACTGCCTTCCTATTGACAAAAATGGTTATTTGCCTGTTCATCATAAACAATTTTCTCAACCAATGAGTGGTGATTACAAAAAAGACCTGCCTAATAGTCGTCATCAAAAAATATATCAAAGTAACTCCACAGAAAAAAGGCGTTGTAGCCACACGGAGAGAATGCTATTGCAGACATATATTCGTGATACAGGGCAAATTCTAAATGATCTATCTATGCCGATTTTCATTGACGGAAAGCATTGGGGAGCAATGATAATTGGATTTGACTCTCGGACAATGTTTAAAGACCTTGATTGCTGTAAATGGGCATCTTAGAATAAAAAATGATTTTTAAACCTCAACTACTGATAAGAAAATATATAAACATAGGAGATTGAAATGTCTCAAAACAACACTGTAGAATCTTCAAAATTAACTTCTCCGTCCAAAAGTGGACATCCAATGCTCTCAACCTTAACCCCTGTGCGTGCAAAAAAAGGTAAAATCGTCTCAAGTGAAGAGGCAATTCAACTTATCAGATCAGGAGATACTGTTGTAACAGGTGGTTTTGTTGGGATTGGATTTCCAGAACAACTTGCAATTGACCTTGAAGCATATTTTTTAAAAACAGGAAATCCAAAAGATTTAACATTGCTATACGCTGCTGGACAAGGCGATGGTGTTTCAAGGGGGTTAAACCACTTAGGGCATGAGGGGCTTGTCAGGCGAGTAATTGGAGGACATTGGGGACTTGTGCCAAAGTTGCAAAAACTTGCGGTTGAAAACAAGATAATTTCATACAACCTGCCGCAAGGCGTTATTTCTCATCTCTACAGAGATATTGCAGCAAAAAAGCCTCGAACAATTACCACAGTAGGTCTTGGCACATTTGTTGATCCAAGAAATGGGGGTGGTAAGATAAACTCACTCACCACCGAAGACCTTGTTGAGCTTATCCATTTTGACGGCAGAGAGTATCTTGCATACAAAACAATTCCAATTAATGTTGCACTTTTACGAGGCACAACAGCAGACACTGATGGCAACATTACAATGGAAAAAGAGGCTCTGTTTTTAGAATCGCTTGCCATTGCAACTGCTGCAAAAAATTCTGGCGGTGTTGTTATTGTTCAGGTGGAGAGAATTGCACAAAAAGGAACTTTAAATTCAAGGTTAGTTAAAATACCCGGAATTATGGTTGATTGCGTTGTTGTATCAAAGCCTGAAAACCACTGGCAAACCTTTGCTGAAATTTATAATCCCTCTTTTAGCGGTGAGATAAAAGTTCCTATGCAGTTTATAAAGCCAATGCAGATGAGCGAACGCAAGATTATTGCAAGAAGAGCTGCCTTAGAGCTTAAAACCAACAACATTGTAAATCTTGGAATTGGTATGCCAGAAGGTGTTGCAAGTGTGGCTAATGAGGAAAATATTTTAGATTATTTGACGCTTACAGCAGAGCCGGGAGTAATCGGTGGTGTTCCAGCAGGTGGTTTAAATTTTGGTGCTGCTACTAATACAGAGGCTTTAATCGATCAACCTTCTCAGTTTGACTTTTATGATGGCGGAGGTCTTGATATTGCTTTTCTTGGACTTGCTCAATCTGATAAACATGGCAATCTAAATGTCAGCAAATTTGGTCCTAAACTTGCTGGTGCAGGCGGGTTTATAAATATTAGTCAAAATGCAAAAAAAGTTGTGTTTGTCGGAACATTTACAGCGGGCGGGCTTAAAATATCTGTTAAAGAGGGCAAGCTATCAATTGATCAAGAGGGTAAATCTAAAAAATTTATTGATCATGTTGAGCATGTAACTTTTAGTGGAAAGTATGCAGCTCAAAAGAGTCAATCTGTCCTTTATATAACTGAACGGTGTGTATTTAAACTTACAAAAGAGGGTGTAGCTCTTATTGAAATTGCCCCTGGAGTTGATCTTGAAAAAGATATTCTTGCAAATATGGATTTTAAACCGATCATCAACTCCCCTGCTCTTATGGATTCAAGAATTTTTACGGACGAAATAATGGGTCTAAAAGATGATATGCTCAATATCTCCTTAGAGAAACGTCTAACCTACAATGCAAACGAAAATCTATTTTTTGTAAATTTTGAAGGATTTTCAATTCAGACAAGAGATGAAATAAGAGAGGTAAAAGAGGCTGTTGAGAAAATTGTCCGCCCTCTTAATAAAAGAGTTTATACCATAGTTAATTACGATAACTTCTATATAAACCCAGAAATACTTGATGAATATACACTTATGGTAAAAGGTTTAGTTGATGAGCTTTATGCTTGTGTAACACGCTATACAACAAGTGCATTTCAACGTATGTTAATAAGTGATGCTCTTGAGCAGAAAAATGTTGCACCTCATATTTATGCCACCAGGGAAGAGGCAGACAATGCTTTAAAAAATTTGTAAATCTTAACATATTAGAATTACTATTAAAATTTAGATTTACAAATTGATTTGGATAAAAATTAACTATTATGATTACTGACTCAATACTCAAAATAATAAAATCAACTCCTTTGTTTGATGGACTTGAGGAGAGATACTTAAACTCTATTGCCTCAATTGCACAAAGTAGAAGCTGTAAAAAAGGGGATATAGTCTTTAATGAAGGTGATAGTTGCAATGGTTTTTATGTTATTGAAAAAGGAACTGTAAAGATTTTTAAAACATCTTTTGGAGGTAAAGAGCAGATTCTCCATATTTATGGAGCTGGAAAGCCTTTTGGTGAAGTGCCAGTGTTCACAGGTAAAAATTTTCCAGCATCTGCAATTGCTGTAAACAACACTGAACTTATCTTTTTTCCGAGAAAGAATTTTATCGCTCTTGTTACAGAGAACCCTTCACTTGCTCTAAATATGCTTGCAGTTTTGTCGATGAGGTTACACCAGTTCACTATAATGGTTGAAAATCTTGCCCTTAAAGAGGTTCCAGCGAGGCTTGCATCATATTTGATAATTTTAACTCAGGAGCAGTCAAGTAATCTTAATCAACAAAAACATAAAAGCAACCCCAATACTTCTGTGGTAACTTTACCTGTTTCAAAAAACCAGCTTGCAGGTTTACTTGGAACAACACCTGAAACTATATCAAGAGTCTTTGCAAAATTTTCAAATGATGAAATTATAGAAGTTGACCGTAATATAATTTCAATTACAGATATGGATAAACTTGCTGAAGCTGCACAGCAGTAAGTTACTATATGTAACGGAGAGAATACGAGAATAAATTGAGTTTCATAAACTGCAGAGACGCACTGCCGTGCATCTCTACTCTAAAATATAAAAAACTCGGTTTATGCCCGATTACAGTATATATCTTACACTATATATTGGCATATTCAGGAAAAAGAGAAAGTATGGACTCTTCATAAGCATTGCATACTCCTCTTTCTGTAATAAATCCTGTGATAAGTCTTGCTGGTGTAACATCAAATGCGTGATTTGCTGCATTACTATCTTCTGGCGGAACAAGAACGGAGATAAGATTTCCCTTTTTGTCAAGACCTTGAACATATCTTATCTCATCAGGATCACGCTCTTCAATTGGAATCTGTTTTACTCCATCTGTTAAACTCCAATCAAATGTGCTTGATGGAAGGGCAACGTAAAATGGAACTCCATTATCGTATGCAGCAAGAGCTTTTAGATATGTCCCTATCTTATTGGCAACATCACCAGTTCTTGTTGTTCTATCTGTTCCAACAATCACTATATCAACCATGCCATGCTGCATTAGATGTCCACCTGCATTATCTGTTATAACTGTATGAGGAATGCCATGTTTTCCAAGTTCCCACGCTGTCAACCTTGAACCTTGATTCAAAGGACGTGTTTCATCAACCCAAACGTGAATATCAATGCCTCTATCAAAAGCTGTATAAATAGGTGCGGTAGCAGTTCCATATTCAATAGTTGCAAGCCAACCTGCATTACAGTGTGTTAAAATATTAATCCTCCTATTCTTACCTTCCACCAATTTTAATTCTTTGTTTTGGTTTATTGCTTTAATCAATTGGTATCCATATTCTCCAATAAGACGGCAATTGTCAGCCTCCTCTTCCACAATTGCACAAGCCTCTTGTAAAGCAATCTTAAGGCGATCTTCATATTTTTCATATTTGAGAGCAGCATTCAAAACTCTATCAACACCCCATGCAAGATTAACAGCAGTGGGTCTTGCATCTTTAATGCGTTTGCACTCATCTTTTAAATATTTATCAGATATTTTTTTAGTATCGCTATCTGAGTCTGAATATTCGTAACCACCACAATTTGCATAATTAGGGTAAGCAATTGCATTATAAACGCCAAATGCACCTGTTGCTCCAATAAGTGGAGCCCCTCTTACAAACATCTTTTTAATTGCCTCAATAACACTATCTACAGTCTTAAGCTCTGCTACAATAAGTTGATGTGGAAGCAATCTTTGATCAATAACCTTTACGGTTTGCGATTTAAGATCAAACCATATAGGTCTCATCTCTTTTCCATCTACCTTCATAATTTTTTTTAAACTCCAAATTAGGATTAACAATATTTATAAGATAATTTTGCAGTTTTGATTGCCAAGCTCGCACCTTGCGGTAAGGAGCTTCAGTAGCATTTATAACTAATAATTTATATTCTATATTTAACTTTATAGGTAAAGTTAAATTTTGGAAAGATTCTCATTTAAAAAGGATAACAATTCTGGTAGAGATTTCAAAAATATGAAAATCGATACTAACAACAGTCATAAATTGGGTTCTGTCTAAACTGTAGAGATGCACGGCTCTGCCTCTCTACTTAAACATAAAAAGCTCAATTCATGCCATCTTAAGAGTATATGGTAAATTTAATTTATTGAATTGTAAAAAATAGGTTGGTGAAAATATGGTTGAGTGTTTTGAGGAAAATGTTTTAGATGAGCTTTTAAAACTCTTAAAACTTGAAAAGATAGAAGAAAATATATTTAGAGGAGAGAGCCAAGATTTAGGATTTGGTAATGTATTTGGTGGGCAGGTGCTTGGACAATCCCTCTCTGCAGCAAGTCAAACAGTTGATAATTCAAGACAAGTTCATAGTATGCACGGCTATTTTATGAGAGCTGGAGATTCTTCAAAGCCAATTGTCTATACAGTTGACTGCATAAGAGATGGAAGAAGTTTTACCACAAGAAGGGTGGTTGCTGTTCAAAAAGGGCATCCAATATTTTCAATGTCTGCATCGTTTCAAAGCTCTGAAGAGGGTTTTGAGCATCAAGATTCAATGCCTGATGTGCCAGGACCAGAAGGGATACAATCTCAGACAGAGGCATCAAAAAAAATAGCCCACATGATTCCAAAGGATATTGTTCATAAATTAGTTTGCGAGAAACCTATTGAAATAAGAGTCGTAAACCCTGTCAACCCATTTGCACCTCAAAAGATGCCACCAAGAAAATATGTTTGGTTTAAAGCTATCAACAAAATGGCTGATGATATGGCTACACACCGATATATGCTTGCTTATGCATCTGATTTTAACCTTGTAAGTACAGCTCTACACCCGCATGGTAAAACTTTTTGGTCTCCTGATATGCAGGTAGCAAGCCTTGATCATTCAATGTGGTTTCACAGAGATTTTAGAATGGATGATTGGCTACTCTACGATATTCAAAGTCCAAGTGCTTGCAGGGCAAGAGGGCTTAATATCGGAAATATATTTAACAGAGATGGTCTTCTTGTTGCAACTGTTGCTCAAGAGGGGTTGCTTAGATATAAAGGTTAAGTTATAAATACGGATAGTGATAATATTATGGAAAATTTTGCAGTTATAATAACTTTTTTGCTTATTGGGATAACTATAAAGAAGATACCTGACTTTTCTGTTGAAACAGGCAAAATACTGAACCTATTTGTTATATACATTTCTTTGCCTTCTTTGGTATTGCTTAAAATTCCAACGCTACCTTTTTCTTCAAATATTTTTGTAGTGGGTCTTATGCCATGGGTAATGCTTCTTTTTTCTTGTACAACTATAGCTATTTTATCTTTTCTTTTTAAATGGGAGCGTCAAATTACAGGCTGTCTTTTGCTTTTAATCCCGTTAGGTAATACCTCTTTTCTTGGTGTCCCTATGGTAAAGACATTTTTTGGGGATCATGCTGTTCCTTACGCACTTCTATATGATCAACTTGGTTCGTTTTTAGCTTTAGCAACATACGGCTCTTTGATTATAGCATTTTATGGAACAGGAGAAAATAAGCCATCTTTACGATCAATTTGCAAAAAAGTTATCTCATTTCCTCCATTTATCTCTTTAATAGCTGCTCTAACTCTTAAATCTATATCAATTTCGTATCCAGCACCTGTTGTAAATATTTTAACAACACTCTCATCTACGCTAATACCAATTGTTATGATTGCTGTAGGATTTCAATTAACATTACGTTTAGACAAAAAATTGATAGTTCCAATATGTATTGGTATATCTTTAAAACTTATTGTATCTCCATTAGTAGCTCTACTATTATGTAGAGTAGTTGGAGTTGATGGAGAGGCTGTTCAGGTGTCGATTTTTGAAGCTGGTATGCCTCCAATGGTTTCAGCAGGAGCACTTGCAATAATTGCAAATTTATCTCCTGCTCTTACAGCGGCGTTAGTTGGTATAGGAATAATTTTAAGTTTTATAACATTACCGATTCTCCATAAGCTTATTCTTATATAGAGGCGTTGACCAATTTTTTCGCAAGATTCTTCGCCTCTTCAAGGTTTGCAGCAAATCCATCTGCACCAGTTGATTGCCACAATTTGGGTGTCTCATTAAAAACCCTTCCACCTACAATAACCTTTATATGTTTAAGCTCATTGTCATCTCTTATCTTTGCAATAGCCTCTTTTACATAAGTAATATTAAATGGCATGGTTACTGATATGGCAAGCAGATCTGGTATAAAAGATTTAACAAACAACAAAAGGTCTTCTTTTGGCATATTTGCACCAAGATAGCGGACGTCCCAACCATCTTGTTCAAGCGTATCTGCAATCATCCAAGCACCTATCTCATGGAACTCATTAGGAGATGCTGTAACAATAGCCCTACCAATATCAATATCTTTACCATTACTACTATCTTTTCCCATACTTATATTTGCCATTATTCTTCCCACAATGGCAGAAGCCAAATGTTCTTGAGCAACAGATATTTCAGCTTTTTCCCACATCATTCCAATTTCATACATAGATGGCTGTACAATATGGAGATAAAAATCTTGAAGTTTTAAATCATTTTTGATTGAGTCTTGAGCCAATGCAAGGGCTTCTCTATGATTTCCATCTAAGAGAGCTGATTGAAAAGCATTTTTAAGCTCAAGCCAATTTTCACTTACAGGAAGCGAATACTCTATCTCTGACAAGGCAATTGTTACAATATCAGGGTGTATTCTTATTAGCCATTCGTAGATTACATTAATATCGTCAGCATCTTTTTTATCTAAATATCTCTTATTAGCTTCTATCCAAGCATTTAACTCAATTATAAAATATTCAAACTCAAATCCATGAGAGTGGTAGGTTCTATAAACCCAAGGAACTGTCTTTGCCAATAATTCATAGTTGTTTATGCTGAAAACCGTAGTCATAAATGCTGTATGGTGTTTGTGGTTATCATACATAATACTAAGAGGATTATTACCAATAATAGTATATATATCTGGTGTTGTTGTAAGTGTGCTATTAACATATCTTACCATGTCAGGGCTATTAACGTGATAGGCAGTTGCAGATTTTAGGCTAACAAATGGCAAAGAAGTGGCTTGTTTAAGAATTTCGTCCATAATACTTTTACTATCTCTATCCATTGTCTGATAATCTCCTAAAGATGTTTTATATTTAATTTTGTGAAATGAGAAAAATTTTTTAACTCAAATAAAATTATGCCGATATTATTAAAAACAAGGGCAAAATAAAATATAGGAGGAAAAATATGAAAATAGCATCATCTAAACTCTCTTTTAGTTCAGAGAGAAAATATGAAGAAAATAGTGTTTCAAAAAGAGAGGTAGAAACCTCAGAGGAACGCCCATCTTTTTCTACAAATAGACGCTCTTCTAATCAAGGAGATAGTTTAGCACAAACATCTTCGCTTATAAAATTTACATCAATAAGAAATGGAAAAGGTCAAAGCCAGAGACTTTTTCCTGCTAAAATTGATGTTCCAAAAACCTCTATAGATGATGATATACCAGCGGATCCCAAACTTGCAGCAATGAAACGTATGCTTGATGCTATGATGGGTAAAAAAATTAAATTAACCTCTATTTCAGGGGCGGGCAATAACAATGCCTCTGCTAATACAAATAATATATCTAATAATTTATCTTCAACAAAAAATAACTCAACATTTTTGAATTCTCAATCTAACAGCTCCCAACTTAACCTTTTTCAATCTAATAATTCACAATTAGACACCCTTGTTTTACAGCCTAATATGCTTGAAATACCTACAAGACGTATAAGGATTAATGAATTTAACTCTTATTACGAATCTGAATCGACAAAATTCGATGCACTTGGAAGTGTTAAAACTGAGAGTGGTGAATCTATTAATTTTAAACTCCACCTTGATATGAATAGAGAATTTTATTCAGAAAGCAGCTCTCAAATAGTGGGTGATAACAGTCTAATAGACCCGCTTGTTGTCAATTTTAATGGAAATCCAGCAGAATTAACTGATGTGAAATTTAAGTTTGATCTTAACTCTGACGGTAAAGATGAGGAAATTTCATGGCTTTCTTCAGGAAGCGGCTTTCTTGTATTTGATAAGAATAATGATGGAATGGTTAATAATGGTGGAGAATTGTTTGGTCCTGCTACAAATAATGGATTTGACGAGCTTTCACAACTTGATGAAGATAAGAATGGCTGGATTGATGAAAATGATGCAGCCTTTGAAAAGCTATCGGTTTGGTCTGGAGACTCACCAAATGACGCAAAGTTAAAAAGCCTTAAAGAGAGCGGAATAGGTGCAATTGCAGTTAAAAGCCAAGAGACAGAATTTGAAATTAAAGAGCAAAAAAGCCAAAATACACTTGGGCAGATACGAAGAACAGGGATATATCTTGAAGAGAATGGAAAAGCAGGAACAATTCAGCAGTTAGATTTTGCAGTATAGCTGACCTATAATCTAAAGGCTCAAAATTAGCTGTTTAAAAGAGTCTTAAATATTAGAGTTCCTGCAAAACTTGAATTGCCTCCTTGGTTTTACTGGGTAAAAAATGGGTTTTGCATGAGGTTGATTTTTGTAACAGTTTGAAAGTAGCTGGAAAATATTATAACGCTCTTTTCTTTGCCTGTTCAATTAAGTCATAGATAGTTGTTATCTTGCTTGCGGGCTTCTCAAGAATCTTATCTATCTCATTTTCTGAATAGTTTGACTTCATGTAGTCATCAATTGGAAGCCGCTCAAACCAACAATCCATAATTTTAAAACATGGAATACCATCTTTTGCGATCCTGCAATAGGAAAATAGGACATCATGCCCAAGCATACGGCAATATCCAGATTCAGAGTCAAACCGATTTTTATCAATCATAAATTTTTACTCAACTCCTTAAATTACTGCTTTAAGTTTCTATTGATTTTTTTACTTTTAAGGCTAAATCTTTAATAGTAAAAGGCTTTTGGATAAAATTCACACTTTTATCCAAAACTCCATGGTGAGCTATAACATCGGCTGTATAACCAGACATAAATAGGCACTTTATATTTGGATATAAAGAGGTGATTTTCATAGCAAGCTCTCGACCGTTGATTAAAGGCATTACAACATCGCTCATCAAAAGATCAATTTTACCTTTATGCTCAATTGCAAGCTCAATTGCCTTTTGAGGGGTTTCAGCTCCAATAACTGTGTATCCTATTTTTTGGAGCATTATCTTTGTCATCTCCAAAAGAGGAACCTCATCTTCTACAAGAAGTATTGTCTCATAGCCACGTTCAATATCCTCTGTATTATGTAATGGGTTCTGCTCTCTATTTTCTGTAATTTTTTCAATATATCTGGGAAAATATATTTTAAACGATGTCCCTTTTTCAGGCTCACTATAGACGTTTATAAAACCTTTGTTCTGTTTAACAATACCATAAACTGTGGCAAGACCTAATCCTGTCCCTTTGTGTAGCTCTTTTGTTGTAAAGAAAGGTTCAAAGATATTGTCAATAGTATCTTTATCCATACCGCAACCATTATCACTAACAGTAAGCATAACAAAATCTCCAGCAATCCACTCCTCATGATCTGTTCCAACAAAATACCCATTTATAAATCCTGCATTTTTTGTCCCGTAATTTTTCTTAAATGTAATATTTTTAGTCTCTATTTTTATATTACCTGCCCCTGAAATAGCATCTTTAGCATTTATACAGAGATTGGCAAGTATTTGATCAATCTGAGTTGGATCGATCATTACTCTCCACAAATCTTTACTTGGCAGCCACATAAGTTCAATATCCTCACCAATAAGCCTTACGAGCATCTTTAGCATTCCCTCAACAGTCTGGTTAAGATCAAGAACTTTTGGAGAGACTGTCTGCTTTCGAGCAAATGCAAGTAGTTGTCTGGTTAAGTCTGCTGAACGTTGTGAAGCATTTCGTATCTCTCGTAGGCTTCCATAAACCGCTCTATTAGTGTAAACCTCTTCAAGTGCAATTTCAGCATGTCCAAGAATTACACCAAGCATATTGTTAAAATCGTGGGCAACACCACCAGCAAGTCTTCCTACTGACTCCATCTTTTGAGATTGAATAAGCTGTGTCTGCAATTTTTCTCTATCTTCTTCAGCTTTTTTCCGTTCAGTAATATCTCTTGCTATTGCTAAAATTCTATCTTTGCCCCCAATTTCAGTTTTTTTAAGGCTTACTTCCACCCAAAAAATCTCTCCATCACTCTTTTTGGCTATCCATTCAAAGGTGTGGCTTCCTTCATTAATTGCTTTTTTTATCAATTGCTGAGCAGTTGCCTCATCATAAGGGGCTATATTAGAACTGAATTCTCCTATATTTTTATTAAGAATGGTATTTTTATCAACGCACCCATACATTTCAACTGTCCTATCGTTGCAATCAATTATCTTTCCTGTTGCTGCATCGTGAATAAATATTGCTTCATTGGTTGAGTTAAATATCTCACGAAACTCCTTCTCACTCTTAGTAAGAGCCTCTTCAGCCTTTTTATGCTCTATAATAACGAGAGAAAGCTCTTCATTTGATTTTTGAAGAAAATATTCAGCCTTTTTTCGTGTCTTAATATTTTTTAACAAGTAAAAAATTAGGCAAAGTTGAAATATAAGAGCAACTGTGATGGTTGAAAATATAAACAAATCACGTTGTTTTACTGCCCGTTCAGCTTCTACTCGGTCTGTAACATCATGGATTATAGAAAATAGAAGCGTGATACCACCAATCTTAACAGGATAAGAGTAAACCTCAACGTCAATGATACTCTTATTTGCTAAACGATGTTTAAAGTTAAAGTAATTTCTCTCCTGCTCTTTCGCCTTTTTCATCTCAGCTTTTATCTCTTCTGACGATAACACATTTATATTGGATATATTCATTCCAACCAAACTTGGATAACCATAACAGTTTACAGCAGGTTGATTTGCATCAACAATAACACCTGTCTTTGGATCAATAAGCAACATGATGTTTCCATGTCTCTCAAACATATCGTAACCAAAAAAACTCTTTTTGCCTATAGTATCCCACTCTAAAATCAACCCCTTTGCCGTTTTGTTCATTATAATTGATTTTGGAGGTAGGGTTTCACGAGAGATATTATATTTTTGCAAAACTTCATCGTTAAAGACAAATTTATTTGGACTTGACATCTGGACAGGTATTTCAGAAACAAGCGAGCCTTTTAGAATCCTATTGGCAATTCTTGCCACCCACTGCCCTTGAGAATAACCATGAGCCACTTTTCCACCAATAACACCAAAAGGTAAAACAAAATCCCAAAAACCAAAAATTGCTGCTGAACTATTATTGGTTATAAATTCAATACTCTCTTTTACTGTGTATGTTTTACCAGAAGGTGTTGAAAAAAGTGCTAAATATATAATAATATCCTCTTCACTACACTCTTTAAGTTTCGTTTTAATCTCTTCTGGTTCAAGCTGAATTAGGTATTCAAGTTGGATATTTTTTTGTGCAAACTCACTTTCAAGAAGTTTAAACTCTTCTTTAAATATCTTTAGGTTACGTTGTTCTGTAATTGAAGAACCAGCAATTACAGCCATCTTTTTTGCATTAGGTCTTAATTTTAAAGCTAATTCAACAGTATCTTTAACAGATATACGCTCGTTGACTCCAGTGTAGTTTGTTAAACCATCAAAATTTGCAGGGGCAAAGTTGTTTATTCCGCAAAATACTATTGGCACGCCTTTAAAAAGCTCTTTTCTTGCCCTCAAAAACTGTAGAGCATGATCATCACTAACAATTATTAATTCAAAAGTTATATTTTTGCCCTTTGTTTTATACTTTTCTATATAAACCTTCTCCATAATATTGAGGTATTCATCTGACCTGTTTCTCTGGGCATCAAGATACTCTGTGAATATTGTAAAATTCTCAATATTTACAATATTCTCCATTATCCCTTTATGGACATCATCTGTCCATTCATAACCTTGATGATATGAGTGTAAGATCAATATATTTCTGCTCTCTGTATTACCGCTATTTTTTATATTATCGCTATTCATTGGTTTACTAATAAATGAAGTAGAAGTTTCAGAATAGATATATGGGACAGAAAAAGGAAAACCAAATATAGAGATCAGAATTGATAACAAACAATAGATAGAAATATGATACACTCTTTTAAACATAAAGCCATAATCCTAAACTTAAAGTATTGACCAGATCATCTTTGTTCCAACAAAGTAGAGAAGGATAGCAAATATCTTCTTTAGCTTATCAACAGGAAGGCTATGAGCAAGTTTAGCACCATAAGGTGCTGTGAAAACGCTTGCAATTACAATTCCAGAAAGTGCGGTCAAGTTTATATACCCAAAGCTATAAGGCGGCAAATTAGAAGCTCCAAAACCATTGATTGCATATCCTAATGCTCCAGCCGCAGCAATCGGAAACCCAATTGCACCAGCAGTTCCTATTGCTTTGTGCATAGCTGTATTACACCATAAAAGAAAAGGGACAGAGATCGTGCCGCCTCCTATTCCCACAAGACTTGAGAAGATTCCAATAATTCCACCCATACTAACCATTCCTAATCTATTTGGAATATTTCTGGTTGGTTTAGGTTTTATGCCCATTACCATTTGGGTGGCAACATACAGAAGAAAGATTCCAGAAAAACCTTTAAGAAAATTAGTTGATAACATAGCTGCTATCTTAGTTCCAAAAAAAGTCCCAATAAGTATTCCCGGTGTGATACTAAATACAATATTCCATAAAACAGCTTCTCTCTTATGATGAGCTTTAACGCTTGAGACCGATGTAAATAAAATGCTTGCAAGCGAAGTTCCAAGTGCAATATGGAGTATATGCTCATAAGCTACACCTTGAGCAGTAAAAATAAATGTGAGCATTGGGACAATAACAATGCCGCCTCCAATACCCAAAAGACCTG
Source organism: Desulfamplus sp. (assembly GCA_015232455.1). Lineage (GTDB taxonomy): Bacteria > Desulfobacterota > Desulfobacteria > Desulfobacterales > Desulfobacteraceae > Desulfamplus. Next base: position 117,033 of record JADFZQ010000010.1, read on the forward strand.
CAAGAACTCCTGCAACAGCCCCTGAAATAACATAAAGAATGAAAAATAACATAAAACTCCCTTTTTTTTATAATTTGACAAAAATAAGAACATGAATGATATTTGGCTCTAAACTTCTACTTTTTGAAATATCAAGAGACCATCACTTATCTATACTGTAATGCAGGCATAAAATGAGCTTTTTATATTTTAGAATATATGAAGAATATAACAAAACATTTAAACCAAATTCTTAGCTACAACAAGAATTATTCATCTTAAAAAATAATTTTAATCAACTAAATTAAAAAGGAGAAACAAAATGGCTAATATTACATTAAAAGGAAACGCAATTGAGACCATTGGTGAGCTTCCAGCAAAAGGGACTAAAGCTCCATCATTTAATCTTGTTGGAACAAACCTTGCCAGTGTTAGTTTAGATGATTTTACAGGAAAAAATGTTGTTCTAAACATATTCCCAAGTATTGACACACCTGTTTGTGCAGCATCAACACGCCGTTTTAACAAAGTTGCGGGTGAGAGCGAAAACACAGTTGTATTGTGCATATCTGCTGATTTGCCATTTGCCCATTCAAGATTCTGTGAAGTTGAAGGGTTAAAAAATGTAATTCCTTTGTCAGTTTTTAGAGATAAGGATTTTGGAACAGCTTATGGTTTAACCATAAAAACTGGTCCAATTGCTGGATTACTTTCAAGGGCAATCGTGATTATTGATAAAACAGGTAAAATTGCCTACACAGAGCAAGTGCCTGAAATCTCACAAGAGCCAAATTATGATCTTGCTCTTGCTACATTAGCGGCTTTGTAAATTTGAAATAATCGTTCGTTTAAAGAATAACGCTATAAGCCCAGCAATTTTTATTTTAGCCGTGCGATTTATCGCTCGGCTATAAAAATTATAATTGCTTACTATCAGCCATATTAAATTTAAGATGGATTTAATAAAATTAGGATTATAAACAATAATGATAATTTCAGCTTTAAGAGAGCCTTTTAATGCACTTAGCCACATTGCTGGAGCAGTTGCTTCATTAGTGGGGCTTATATTGATGATAGTATTTGCCTCTTTAAATGCGGACAAGTGGCATATTATCTCTTTTTCTATTTTTGGTGCAACGCTCTTTATGATGTACACCGCAAGTTCTCTTTACCACTCAATAAAGCTGTCAGAAAAGGGTGTTGCAGCTATGAGACGAATTGATCATGTTATGATTTTTCTTCTGATTGCAGGCACTTACACACCATTTTGTCTTGTGCCATTAAGAGGAGCGTGGGGATGGACTATTTTGATTTTAGTCTGGTCTATGGCTATAATTGGAAGTGTTCTTAAAATATTTTTTATGAACATTCCAAGGTGGGTATCGACTGCTATCTATCTTGTAATGGGTTGGCTCTGCATTGTTGCAATATATCCTTTAGCAAAAAGCCTTGAGATAGATTCTCTTGTATGGCTTATTTTAGGAGGTGGATTTTACAGCATTGGAGCAGTAATTTATGGGCTAAAACGTCCAAATCCATGCCCTAAAGTTCTTGGGTTTCATGGAATATGGCATCTGTTTGTTCTTTCAGGAAGTTTTTGCCATTTTTGGTCGGTTTTTAGAATGATAAATATCTAAGATTTTAGAAAATTTTTAGCCGTGCGATTTATCGCTCGGCTAAAAAAATAGAAGATTAAAAATTTACACAAATTAAATTGACAACAGCAATGGCATCAGAAAAGCTTAAAATTGGTTTTACCACAGGGGCAGCAGCAGCAGCAGCTACAAAGGCTGCTCTTTTATATTTAATTGATAATTCCTCAAAAACAGAACCAATATTAAACAAAGAAGCATTATCAAATAGAGAAATTTTATCAAACAAAGAGATATTGTCAGAACCAAAACAAAACTCTATTGAACAAGTTTCAATCAGGTGTCTCAATAATGAGTGGATTTTGATTCCAATTCATTCAATTACAAGATTATCTGACAACTCTGCTGAGGCTGTTGTAATAAAAGATGCTGGTGATGACCCTGATGTTACACATAAAGCTGAAATAGGTGCGAGAGTCTCATTAAGTAAAAGTTTTGATAAAAATGAAAATAAAGCAGAAACAGAGAACATAGATAGTGAAAACCATATCAATATAAGCAATATCACGATAAGGGGTGGTCAAGGAGTTGGAGTAGTTACAAAAGCTGGGCTTGAAGTAGATATAGGCAATCCTGCTATTAATTCAGGTCCTAAAAAGATGATTTGTGAAGCTGTTAATACCGTTCTTATGGATTATAGGGTTCTCATAGATTATGGAGTTCTGCTTGAAAACGATTTACAAAAGAGAGATAAAATATCCACAAAATATAAGTTAATACCTACAAAATATAAGTTTTTTGTTGATGTTGAGATATTTGTTCCAAAGGGGGAAGAGCTTGCTAAAAAAACTCTAAACTCAAGGCTTGGAATTTTAGGTGGTATCTCAATACTTGGCACGACTGGAATAGTAAAGCCAATGTCCCATGAAGCCTACATTGCAACTATAAAATCGGGTATCTCAGTTGCATTAGCAACAAAAAATTGTGCAAAAGATATATTAGACAATAAAGTTGATAATAAAAATAGTAGAATCAATAATTGCACACTTGTATTTACTACAGGCAGAAGAAGCGAAAAAGTTGCAATCTCACTCTTTCCAGAGCTTCCAGAAGAGGCATTTATTCAGATTGGAGATTTTTTTAAAGCATCAATTGATGCTGCAATAACTTCAAATGTTAAGTCGAACTTTATAGTTGCAAATACTAAACCTAACACTGTTAATATTGAAGATAGTAATTTACATAGAGTTTTAAATATTATTGAAAACAATAACTTAAAGCCAATAGAGATCATTATTGTGGTATTTTTTGGCAAGGCAGTAAAGATGGCAATGGGATTTCCACATACTCATGCGGCAAAGTCAGAGCTTGCACTAAACACTATTGCAGAGTGGGCGAAAAATATTACGAATAATGACAAATTAGTTAATCAGATTCTAAATTCCAATACAGCACGTCATGCTTTTAATTATATTTATCCTGATTATCCTCAATTAATAGCTTACGTTGGAAATAAGATAGTTGAATCTGCATACAGTTTTGCAAATGAACTTGGAGATAGCAATATTTCGTGTGAAGTTGGTGATAGCAATATTTTATGTGGATTTGTCGATAGCAACATTTCAGGGCAACTGAGTTATAACAATATCTCAGAGAGAAGCCTAAAAATAAGGGCGATTATATTGGATTTTGAAGGAAATAAAATTTTTGATTCAAAGTATTTTGACAGGTGTTTTTGATATGGATATTGATATAACACTGTTTCTTGAAAAGTTAAAAGATGAGATTAAGAGCTACAAAGTTCCAATCATTGAACTTGTAGAGGTTCAGACACATGACCCATTTAAAGTTTTAGTGGCAACAATTTTATCTGCAAGAACAAAAGACGAGACTACATCAAAAGCATCAGAGAGGCTTTTTAAAGCTGCACCTGACATAAAAACACTTGAATCATTATCGCAAGAGACAATAGAAAAGTTGATCTTTCCTGTTGGTTTTTACAAAGCAAAAGCTGGCTACCTTGCCAAACTTCCAGAAGCATTAAAGAGATTTAATGGCGAAGTTCCAAATGAGTTAGATGAGCTTTTAACACTTCCGGGTGTAGGTAGAAAAACTGCAAGCCTTGTTCTCAATGTTGCCTTTCAAAAAGATGCAATTTGCGTTGATACTCATGTTCATCGAATAATGAACATCTGGGGCTATGTAAACACCAAAACTCCTCTACAAACCGAGATGGCTTTAAGAGAAAAATTGCCCCTGCACCATTGGCAGGAGGTCAACACCATTTTAGTTACCTTTGGACAGGGAAGATGTCGTCCTGTATCTCCTCATTGCGATAGATGCGTTATTTCAAGCTTATGCCCCAAAAATGGTGTTAAACGCAAACAGATATAGAATGGTTAATAAAAACATGAGGGTTCAACTATGACAACAGTTTATTGGATGCAAAGCGGCGGGTGTGGTGGGGATACCTATTCTCTTTTTAGCAGTGAAATCTTAGATATAAACGATATGTTTAAAAGCCTTAATATTAATCTTCTATGGCATCCATCTTTATCAAATATCTCCCCAATAGAGCATCGTAATTTAATTGACAATATTGTAAATCATACAACTCCTCTTGATATTTTGATACTGGAAGGGGCAATTATCTGCGGTCCTGCTGGTACAGGCATGTTTGACACACGAAATGGGCGACCCAAAAAAGACCTCTTTCATAGCCTTGCAATCAATGCACGTTATGTTGTTGCTGTTGGAACATGTGCATCATTTGGTGGATTTGGAGTTGACCATGCTATAGAAGCTACCGGCGTTCAATTCTGCAAACGTAAAAGAGGAGGGTTTCTTGGAGAAAATTTTAAATCTCTTTCTGGAATGCCTGTTATAAACCTTGCGGGTTGCCCTTGCCACCATGATGTGATTTCAGGCACCCTTATGGCTATTGCAAATAGTGCTGAACTTGAACTTGATGAATACCAAAGACCTTTAGAGTGGTATAGCACAATGGTTCATCAAGGCTGCACCAGAAACGAATATCACGAATATAGGATTGAAGAGTCTGATTTTGGAGAGATGGGATGCCTATTTTTTCACATGGGGTGTGCAGGACCACTTGTACCAGGACCTTGCAACAAACTTCTTTGGAATGGACAATCTTCAAAGCCCCGTGCAGGAGTGCCATGTTTTGGATGCACAGACCCAGAATTTCCACGAGCTACACCATTTTTCTACACACCAAATATTGAAGGGATTCCACTTCAGCTTCCAAGAGGTGTAAACCGTGCCCACTACATGGTTTATAAAGGAATGGCAGCAGAAGCTGCCCCTGAAAGATTACGAAAAAGAACTTCAAAAGTATAGAGACAATGACAATTTCTAATTTTACCATTATGTATCATAAATATTTTGATTTTAGCCCTGAGATTTATTTCAGGGCTAAAATGATCGAATTCAGCAAGCCGACTATTTCCTATAAAAATAAGATTTTATGATAATTCTCGCTTGCAATGTTTGCATACGCTTGCTCTTTTTTTGATTATCTCTGCACAATAAGGACACTCTCTTGTATAATGTCTATCGTGAAGTTTTTTAACTGCTACATCAACCGCTTCTTGCAGAGGTTTACTTGGAAATTTATAATTAACAAGGTGTTCAACAGCATCTGAGCCTCCAATATCTCCAACCATTTCAGCAGCTTTAAGTCTGACTCTTGGGGGATAATCTGGATTAAGGAGCATCTTCATTATCTCATCCCAATCCCCTGCTACATAGAAATCTGTAAGCATTGAAAATCCCTCTTTCATTGCCCGTTTAAATTCCTCTCTAATAGCTAATTCGTTGTCTTCAAGCATTTGTCCTTTGCCACCTGAAGGACTAAATACTGGCATATATTCAAAATTATGGTTTCCTGGAATGTTTATACACCTGTATGATGCATAGTGATCCATGTTCTCTTTCAGATTATTCCAACCTTCATTATACGATGAACAGCTATCATTAAAACATACAAACATATATGGTGTTCCCCAGCCAAGACCATCGCTAAAATTAATTTCAGGCACTTCCCATATAGACATCTCTACCTTGCAATGAGGACATTCTGGTTTTTTCATTGCCAATATCTGATGAAGAATCTCTTCTTTTGTCTCAAAAGCCATGTTTTTCTCCCTATCAATCTGCCATTATTAAATCTTAAATAAACAAGCAAATCCTCTGTTTGCTTAACCAAAACTAACCGTGCAATATCTTTAAAATGTGATTATTGCACCGTTTTATTTACAAACTTAAGTATAAAAGAGTCATTGTCAATTTGACTTCTTCCCAAGTGCTATAGATAATTTTATAGAATCATACGCAATTTATATATTTACATTAAATTGAATATTTTTAATCAAAGTGGACTGAAATGTGCATGTATAAGTAAATATCAATATAAACTAACACTTAAATAAATATTAATGAGGTGATAAAGATGAAAAATATCTATTGTGAAGATACAGATAATCTGTATCGTAGTTATGACAAACAAAGTGGGATAAAATCATTAATCTATTTTATTCTGATGGCTGCTTTAATATTTTCAATGTTCTTTCTTCCTGAAAAAATATATGCAGAAGATATAAAATTTGGAGTGCAAATTACAAATAAAGCAAAACTTTTAGGAACGATCTCTGGTCGTTTTCTTAAAGATTTTGATAAATCTGACCTCTATGTTATTGCATACCCTAAAGCGGAAAAACTTGATCAAGAAAAGATATTTTCACTTGCAATGATAGATAATGATCCCAGAAAAATGGTCTGGAAAAACCAAATTTCGATGTTTTCAACCTATGACTGTATAAAAGCAGGAGGTTGGGGATTTTTAACATCAATAGATTTCTCTTCTTTTAAAGATCAAAATAGCAAAGAGATGCCAGAGCTTGTTTTTTCACTTATTCTTGTAAAAAGTGGTGGGGATATTCTTAACTCATCAGATTGGATTGACAGTGCAGTAACCTCTTTAATCACAAACCCAAGTCAGAGGATTCCAGGACAAACCCAATTTGTAACTGATCAAAGCAATGATAGATACTACCCTGCTGATGCAGAAACTATAGTTACACCTAACTCTCAAGAAGATGATAAATCTGATGATAACGGCTCTGATGTTGAGAAACCAGACATCTACAAAATATCAGATAGCAAACTCTTCTACGCCAATGGCAGTGCTGGCAAATTTCAAGTTGTGGATATTTCAAAACCAGATTCACCAACTCTTATCCACTCAGAATCTTTGGAGAACACGCCTTTAGATATTTATATTAATAACGAATATGCAATACTTTTAGAGCAGATGAGCGAACAAGATAATACCTCTGTTGTATTAAAAGTCTTTCAGGTTAAAGGCAATGTTATTAATAAAATTTCAGAACAAGCCTACACAGACATTCAATATATTGCCTCCAGAAAATCAGGAGATCGTATATTTATTACTGGAACAGTTCCATACTACTATCCATACACTGTAGATACCTCAGATAAAGGTGGTAATGAAAATTCAATTGATGATAGTTCACCTGATGAAGGCGGGTCGCTGGTGGCAGCAGTTGATATTTCAAACCCTCTTTTACCAGTTTTAATCTCCAAGAAAAAACTTGAGGGGTATGACTCAGATATTTATCTAAACAGCGACTATTTAGTTCAGATTGCAAGGGTAAGCTGGGATAATACGGAGCTTAATTTGTTTGACCTTAATCAAAATGACCCACTTACAAGAGTTGCTCAGATTAAGATTCCGGGTCGAGTTCCTTCTGAGTATCATGTCAATATCTCAGACAATGCTCTTTTTGTAATTTATCGAGATCAAGATATAAGCAAAGGAAGCTCTCTTAAAATATTTGATATTGGATCATCAGATGTTAAAGAAAAAGGCTCTGTTGGTGGAATTGCACCTGGAGAAGACCTTTTTGCTGGAACATTCATGGATAACAGAGCTTATATTGTAACTTACGAGAGAAAAGACCCACTCTGGGTTATTGATATTACAGACCATACAGCTCCTAAAATTATGGGAGAACTTGAAGTTCCGGGCTGGTCAGAATATATAAGATTCCATAAAAACAGACTCATTGCACTTGGTTATGATGACAGTGATGGAAAAAGAAGAGTGTCTGTTGCTCTGTTCTCAGTTGAAGACCCTTTAAAGCCAACCCTTCTTGATAGAGTAACACCTATGGCAGGTATTGCAGATTATACTTACTCTATTGCGATTGAAGATGACAGAGGTTTTTATCTGAATACGGCATCAGGAGTTATAATGGTTCCTATAAGTTATTATACAGTTGGGAACTATTCTGGTCTTGAGGTAATTCATGTTGATGAAGATTGGAACTCTTTTAAGAGAGACGATTTTGTTCAAGCAGACTTTAATGTTCAAAGAGGGGCTGAGGCTGATAGTTCTGACTCTTCTGATAATCTTGCAGATATTGCCTTGAGTATGGGAGATTCTGCACTTAATACAATAAATATCTCATCAACTCAAAAACCAGTTATACTTGGCGAACTTAGACTTGCCTACAATATTGAAAAAATAGCTCTCTACCAAGGAGATACGTCCCAAGGACAAAAGAGTATCTTTGCTCTTGGTGGTGATTTTTACACTGATGGCACATCTGATCTTATGCGTTATGACAGCACAAGTGGTAGTCAAAGCATTGACGGTCAATTTAATTTTACAAAACCTTCAACTATCAAAGATTCAGAATTACTATATCCTGAGCTTCTTATTGATAATAATAGCAATAGCGTTGGAATAATGTTCTCATGGAGTTCAGCAGCATTTAAGCTCTTTGATCCAAAAACTATGACTATGGGAAATATTGTTAAACTTGGAGATACTTCAACGTGGACAACTTCAGACCCTATTCTTTCAGAAAACAGACTCTACTTTGCTATAAGCCAATACTATTATCCTAAAGATGATGTTACTGAAAATGGTGATGATTATTATATTGAGAGCAGCTATTCAATAAACACAACTTTAAAACGTTATACTTGCTCTGACATTAACAATCCTGTGCAGTTGCCTGACATATCTATTCCCGGAACACCTAAAGGAATTTTCAGCAACGGAACACAGCTTATTACGATTGAAACTACAAGATATTACTATCCATATTATGCTTATGAGAGTAAATCTTCAGCTCTTAGATCAGATATAAAATCAGATGATAAGCCTATACTACCAGACCCTCCAGAAATACCAGAATCTACACAAGGAACTCGTATTAACGCGATTCAAATAGGAGAGGATAGTGGAGTGCTTGATAAAACACTATTTTTTGATCAAGACACGTACGGATATTCGGAAGTTGTTTGCGATAAAGAAAATATATATCTTGTTGCTGTAAAAGATGACGAGACTAAAATACATGTTATTGACCCTTTAACTCTTAACATTATAAGCTCTTACGATATTAAAGGAAGCTACTCTCCAGTAAAAGCGTTGAATGGCAAAATTCTTTTTACAGCAAGAAACTACTATCCATATTGGAGAACCTTTATGCCTCCTTATTGGAACAATAATGAGATAAAAATTATTGATGTCTCAGGTGGAGCTTTACAAGAGATCGCTACATTCTCAAACGATATTTATGCAGCACAAAATAATACAGTCATGGAAGATTCTGGCATTTATATTGCTAATGGATACAAAGGCGTTGATTATTTTCCGTTTGTAAAGTAAATAGTTCAATTAATTAAAACTTACAGCAGGTGTAAGATATTTTTAATACTCTTACACCTGCTTTGTTTTTTTCTTAAAGAAACAGATTGTTTTCCAACAAAATTCTAAGGATTAACAAAAAAAATGACACAAAATAAAATTGAAAATATTAGAACAGAGAATAAACGTAATAAAGAGCAGAATAAAAATATCAGAAATATTGCTATCATTGCCCATGTTGACCACGGAAAGACAACTCTTGTAGATGCAATGTTCAAACAGAGCGGGGTTTTTAGACAAGGCAAAGAGATTGATGACCGTGTAATGGACTCTATGGACCTTGAACGAGAGAGAGGAATTACAATCTCAGCTAAGAACTGCTCTGTAGTTCTTGATGGTATCAAGGTAAATATTCTTGATACACCAGGACATGCTGACTTTGGTGCAGAGGTTGAGAGGGCGTTATCTATGGTTGATGGAGCTATTTTGCTTGTAGATGCCTCAGAAGGTCCGCTTCCTCAGACCCGCTTTGTGCTAAAAAAAGCACTTACAGCGGGTTTGCGTATAATTGTTGTGATCAATAAAATAGACCGTCCTGATGCAAGAATCACAGAGGTTTTAGATGAGATATATGATCTTTTCATAGACCTTGATGCAACTGATGATCAGATAGATTTCCCTGTTTTATATGCTGTTGGAAAAATTGGAGTTGCAAAACATCAGCTTTCTGACGAAGGTGTTGATCTACAGCCTCTTTTTAAAACTATAATTGAGAGAATTCCAGCACCCTCTTTTGACCCTGAAGAGCCTTTCCAGATGCTTATATCTGATCTTGGGCATTCAGATTATACAGGACGTCTTGCCATTGGAAAGATTGCTAATGGTAAAGTAAGTTCAAAAGATGAGTTGGTGCTGATAGGTAAAAATGAGCAGCCAGCCAAGCTAAAAGTATCCAGCCTCCAAACTTATGAAGGACCTGCTCTTTGTCCTGCCACATTAGTTGAAGCAGGAGATATCGCAGTGATTTCAGGCACTGATGGGTTTGAAATTGGTGATACTATATGTACCAAAGATTTTCCCAAGCCTCTGCCTCGAATAACGGTTGATGAACCTACTGTATCAATGATGTTTACAATATGCGATTCTCCATTCTCAGGTCTTGAGGGGAAATATGTACAATCAAGCAAAATACGTGAGAGATTAGAAAAAGAGGCATTGGCAAACGTTGCAATATCTCTAAAAGAGACTGCTGAAAGAGACTCTTTTGTAGTGCAAGGAAGAGGAGAGTTTCAGATGGCAATTTTGGTTGAAACCATGAGACGTGAAGGATTTGAACTTTGTGTTGGACGACCAGAAGTTATCTATAAAACAGGAGAAAATGGTGAAAGAACAGAACCAGTTGAGCATCTTTTTATTGATTGTGATGAGGCGTTCACAGGTATTGTTACGGAAAAACTATCTATGAAAAAGGGGAGATTGACAAAGCTTGTAAATAAACGAGGCAGGGCAAATATGGAGTTTTCTATCCCTTCTCGGTCTCTTATTGGTTACAGAGATGAATTCTTAACTGATACTAAGGGAACAGGAATTATGAACTCAATTTTTGAAGGTTATGAACCCTTCAGAGGTGATTTCCCAACTCGAAGAACAGGCTCATTGGTAAGCGATCGAAAAGGTAAAGCTGTTCCTTATGCTCTTTATAATCTTGAGCCAAGAGGACGACTTATGATAATTCCCGGGACACCTGTTTATGAGGGTATGATAGTAGGAGAACACAGTAAAGAGAATGATCTTGATGTAAATCCTTGCAAAGAGAAGAAACTTACTAATATGAGAGCCTCTGGTAAAGATGAAAGCACTATCTGCTCTCCAATTAAACCTCTTACACTTGAGAGAGCATTAAATTTTGTCAATCCAGATGAGCTTGTAGAGGTTACACCTTTGAGCATCAGAGTTAGAAAAAGGATATTGTCGAAACAGAGGAGATATAGTGGTAAATAAGTAAAGTTTTTGCAATAACCTAAATTCAAAGAAACGCAAAGATAGACCCCGCCTCCTGTAAATCAAATTTGGATAAATACCCATAAATCTATAAGAGCCTGAATATTTAAACAGGCTCTAAAGCTCGCTTATTGTTCCTTCAAGAGAACATAAGTAGATACGCACATCCGTGCGTATCTACAATTTAAGATTGGATTGAAATTTCTGAGAAATAAAATATAGAGTAATTTCTGGTTGTTCGATACTTTTCACTATTTTTGTAAATGACAGATAAATCTTGAAAAAAACAGTGGGATAACTATAGCGATTTTCAATAAATTTTAAAAAAATCATTTGAATAAACAATTTGATTAGACTCCTCCTTTCTGATTAATAGGGTCGCATCTATGAAATTATTTACCATTTTTTCTATTTTTTATTATCGGTGAAAACCACTGTCTCTGCTGGTTAATACTCCTAACTAAGCAATTTTTTTACTTTTTTATATGCAAAATATTCTACTTTCAGGGATAACCTATAAAATCATACGTATAATGCTTGGGATCGTTTTTGTTTACTCAGGCTGGCTTAAACTTATTGATTTAGCATCTTTTTCAGAGGTGATTCATGCCTTTGGGTTAGTTACGGGGCAAATTAGAGGTATTGCTGCTCTTTTTATCTCATCTGCTGAACTCATTGCTGGCATGGGGTTGATTTTAGATATCAAAGGGTCTCTAACTGCTATCTTCTCCATGCTCATCTTGTTTATGGTTGTCTTAATATACGGTATTAAAATGGGATTTGACATTGATTGTGGTTGTTTTGGTACCGATGACCCTGTTGGAGCCGCATTTCATGGATTACGTTCTGCACTATTCAGAGATTTACTACTTATTCTTTCTGCTATTTATATTTATATATGGAGAAAGATTAATTTATTTCAACCAGCTTCCTTTTTTTTCTATTGCAAACATATTGTTTTAAAAAAAATCACAAAAAATAGCTAAGTTTATCCAATTGGATTTATTATTAATTAAAAAAGAACTTTAAACAAAGGAGCGTTTTAAAAATGAAATTTGTAAAGAGTCTGTTTTCAAAATCACTATCGCTAATTGCCTTAACAACCTGCTTTGCTTTATTTGCTACAGTCCCCACAAACGCATTTCTTGATGACAAATTTAAGCAAGAGGTAGAAACTGAAAAGGTTGCGGTCAAACTTGTTCGTGATGTTCAAAAAGCTGGCTACAATCTTGTAACCACAGAAGAGCTTAAAAGCTGGATAGATAGCAAAAAAGAGATGGTTATTGTTGACACCATGCCTTATGAAGATAGCTACAAAAAATCACATATTCCAGGAGCTGTTCAATTTCTATTTCCAATTCCTGATATGAACAACTGGGAGACAAAAGAAACTGATGGAAAAACAGAAGAAGATTTTAAAAAACTATTAGGCAGCGATCTTGATAAAACCGTTGTAATTTACTGCGGATTTGTTAAATGCACCAGAAGCCATAATGGTGCTGTATGGGCAAAAAAACTTGGTTATAAAAATGTTTATCGCTATTCTGGTGGAATATTTGCATGGAAAGGTGCTGGCTTTGAGTCAGAAGAGGTAAAATAGAGATAGCCTTTTAAATCATCTAAATTCAAAAAGTCCTCTGAACGGTAGCCGCTCTGAGGACTTTTTGTTTGTTTAATTCTAATATGAGTTGTATATTTATACTAAACTAAATATACAACTCATACAATATTCAATGTAGAAGGAAAAATATATAACTATGAATCTTGGATATATATTGAAAAAATCACAAGATGGTAAAATGTTATCACGTGAAGAGCTTATCTATTTACTTGATCTATCTCCAGATTGTATTGAAACTTATATGGTCATGGCAGAGGCAAATAGAGTCTCCAAAGAGGTATCAAATGGGAAAGCAGAAGTTCATGCACAATTTGCTATTAATCTTGCACCGTGTAATTGTGGCTGTCTTTTTTGCTCTTTTGCTAAACTTAACGGAATTTTTAGTGAATCAATAGAAATTAACTCTGAGCAAGCAATCTTTTATGCTCGTCAATTTGAAGTTGATGGAGCAAATGCTATATTTATAATGTCAACTGCTAACTATTCTTTTGAGCGTTTTCTGGAAATATCACAAGAAGTTAAAAGAAGTTTAAAACCTGAAACAACATTAATTGCAAATGTTGGAGATCAATCTTTAAAAAATGCCATAAGGCTTAGAGATGTTGGATTTGATGGAGTTTATCATGCACTTCGTCTAAGAGAAGGAACTGACACTAACCTTACTGTAGAGGCAAGAAAACAGAGTATATTCAATTTTAAAGAGGCAGGGCTTAAGGTTGGAACTTGTGTAGAGCCAGTAGGACCTGAACACAGCAACGAAGAGTTAGCTGATATGATCGCTTTTACAGCCTCTTTTAACCCAGCCTTTAGCGGTGCAGCAAGAAGAATTGCCATACCAAATACTAAAATATCTCAACGTGGAATGATAACTGAGCTGCGTATGGCACAAATAGTAGCTGTTACAAGATTAGGTATGCCTCGTAGCGTTAAAGGAAACTGCACCCATGAGCCTTGCACATTAGGTGCTATTGCTGGAGCTAATCTTTTCTGGGCTGAGGTTGGTGCTAACCCTCGTGATATTGAGAAGAAAACAGAAGAGGGCAGAGGCGAAACTGTAAAGAGCTGTAATACTATTTTTAAAGAGAGTAACTGGGAAGTATTGAGCGGTAACTCTTATTATTATAATTAAATATACTATTAAAGGTCATAAACTGAGCCTATCTAAGCTGTAGAGACATACGGCCGTGAGTCTCTACTTAAATATAAAAAGCTCATTTTATGCCCATTTAGAGTATAATATACTGCAAGCGGTCATAAATTGAGTTTTTATATTCTCATTTTTGCTTTAATTTGTTAATGTGTGTTTATGACAATAGAACTTGAATTCACACCAGAAATAATAGAAGAGATAAACTATGAACGT
>JADFZQ010000011.1 GCA_015232455.1 Desulfamplus sp.
TTTCAAAACTGCTATTTCAGATTGCTTAAAACAAACCCATTCAACCTACAAATTGGAATTGGATTCGCTTTTATCCTGCAATTTTCAGAACTTTGAAAAAGCTCAATTACTGACCGTTTAGAGTATATCCCAAAATTAGTTATGGTATTGAATGTAGTATTTTAGATAAAATTTTTTCTCAAACTACTCCTATTGGTGATTTAATACAATCTAACGGAAAACCTGTCTATTACAGAACTACTGGAGGTAGATATTATAAAGTTATTACACCATATTCTACAGGGTCAACAAAGGAAACAGCAATTTTATTTGACGAAAGAATCGTAAAATCAATCGGGGCTATTTTAAGCAGTAATTTATATTTTTGGTTTTATCAAATTTACTCTAATAATTTAGATTTAAAGTTTTATGAAATCCAAACTTTTAAATTACCTTTTCAACAAATTACGAATAGCATCATTAAGACACTTGAAAAATTATATGATGAATATTTAAATGATATTGAAGCCAATTGTAATATCCGCCAAACCACTCAATATAATAATATTGATTCATTTAGGGAGTATAAAATTGGTGAATCAAAGATATTTATTGATAGATTAGACGATTTAATTTGTCCGCTTTACGGTATGACAATAGATGAGATTAATTTTATAAAAAATTATGAAATTGAATTCAGATTGAATAATAAGGAGCAATAAACAAGCGAATCGATTACTTTATAAGCGTTTTGCTGAAAAAAGCCCTGATATATTAAAGCCGATTTTGGAGAGTTGTTAAGTTTGGGAATTACACGACTGATAAAAACGGAGGTGATGAAATGAAGATGACAGAATTAAAATTAAATATACCACAAGATATACTATACACATTAAATGAGACAAAAAGTGATTTTATAAAAAAGATGAAGCTGTATGCGGCAATGGAACTTTACAGAATGCAGAAGTTGTCAATGGGTAAAGCATCAGAACTTGCGGAAATGAACAAAATTGATTTTATGTTTGAACTTGGAAAATATGAGATACCAGCAATAAACTATGATGCTGATGATTTCATGGAAGAAGCGGAAAGGATAATGGGAAAATGATTGTTATTGCAGATTCCTCACCGCTCATAGCTCTTGCAGTTATAGAAAAATTGGAAATCCTCGAAAAAATGTATGAAAAGATATATGCACCGACCGCAGTAGTTCAAGAAGTTGTGAGGACAGATAAGCCGTTTGCAAATGAGCTTAAATTGTTTTTGCACGGCAGAACGAAAAACGTGAAGAACAAAATTGCGGTCAGAATTTTGTCAGGGGATATTGGAGCGAGAGAGGCTGAAACAATCGTTTTAGCATTGGAAAATCTTCCTGCTGCTGCTCTAATTGATGATTTGAAAGCAAGAAGATTCGCAAAAATGAATGGAATTGAAGTAATAGGGACAATGGGAATATTGTTGAAAGCCAAAAAAGAGGGGTTAATAAAAAAGATAAAGCCTTTGATAGCCGAGTTGTTGCAGCATGAAATAAGAATAAGTACGAAAATAATAGAAATCACATTACAGGCAGCACATGAGTTGTAATTATGTTGCACCCCGTATATGCAATCAAATATTTCAAGTCTCAACGTTTTATCAAACGCATGAACAGCTTTGCTGAAAGAAGCCCTGATATATTAAAGCCGATTTTGGAGAGTTGTTAATTACAAGAAATTTGGATTACAGGATTTATAAAATATGTCATTAAAATTTGAGTGGAATCCAGATAAAGCTAAAAAGAACATTGAGAACATAGAGTATCATTTATTGAAGCCTCAACAGTGTTTTCTGACCTATTATCAATAACTTATGATGACCCTGACCATTCTTATAATGAAAATAGATATATCATAATCGGACTGTCATCTCATGGTAAATTACTTTTTGTTTCTCATACAGAAAAAGATGATTTGATAAGAATTATAAGTGAAAGAGAATTAACAAGAAAAGAGAGGACGCAATATGAGCAATATATCAAATAATGCACTTAATGACGAGCTTCGCCCTGAATATGATTTGTCAAAATTAAAAGGCGGGATAAAAGGTAAATATGCGGCAAAATACAGCGAGGGGACTAATCTTATATTGTTAGCACCTGATGTAGCTGAAGTTTTCAAAGATAATGACTCTGTAAACGAAGCATTAAGGTTATTAATCAAAATTGCAGAAAGAAAAGCTGCTTAACAACTCAGAGCATCAACGTTTTGTCAAACGCATGAACAGCTTTGCTGAAAAAAAGCCCTGATATATTAAAGCCGATTTTGGAGGAATGACTATTCACAAATATTTAAGAGTTGAATATAGTTCCTGATTTTTTACTCAAACTTATCTAAAATTATTAATTATGAATAATATTTATAGAATTAAACAATTTGCAGAAAAAGTTGGAAAATAAGAAAAAGGGTCAGAATGACAGTTTTTATATAGCAAATGACCAATTCAAGATTGACTGTAAAAAAATCAGAATCCCCAAAATAGGCTGGATTCGTTTAAAAGAGAGTCTGAATCTGTCAGGTAAAATTCTATCAGGAGCAGTATCACGGATTGCAGATAAATGGTTTGTATCAATTAACTTATCAATGGAAATAACACCACCAACTTTCAAAAACCAAGATGTTGCGGGTGTAGATTTAGGTGTAAAACATTTAGCAGTATTGAGTAATGGAGAGCAGATTGAAGGAACAAACCCGCACAAGAATCTTTTGGATAAATTGAGACGATTAAACAAATCCTTGTCAAGAAAAGTAAAAGGGTCAAAAAACTGGTTAAAGTCAAAATTGAAGTTATCAAAATTACACGCAAGGATAGCCAATATCCGCAAAGATGTTTTGCATAAGCTGACCACTAAACTTGTTCAAGAATTTGATGTAATTGGAATTGAAGACCTTAACGTAAGTGGAATGGTGAGAAATCATAAATTATCCCGTTCAATTCTTGATATGGGATTTAGTGAATTCAGACGGCAGCTTGAATATAAATCTGTGATAGCAGGTGTCAAAATTGTAGTTGCGGATAGATTTTTTCCATCATCAAAGATGTGCAGCAGATGTGGAAACGTAAAAAGTGATTTGACATTATCAGATAGGGTATATTGCTGTAATAATTGTGGTTTGAGGTTAGACCGTGATTTGAACGCAGCAATTAATTTAAAGAATACAGCCGTAGGTTCTACGGTATCAGCCTGTGGACTGATAAGCTCTGGCACTGCAAAATTGGTTGCAGCGTGAAACTAATCAGGATGAAGCAGGAAATTTTCATTGTTTTTGCCAAATAGGTAAGAATGAGTAAGAAAAATGGAGCAGCAGGTATAAATATGCAGCATATTCAAAAGATTAATAGTTGGATAACATATTGTCGAGTTGCTGGAAACCGTATTTCAGTTGATTTGCCTAAAGAGTTTGATGCGAAAGAGGTGGAGATTATTATAATACCTAAAAAAGAAGCCAGCTATTCAGATAAAGATGGCTGGAAAGAAGATTTTCGATCAATTTCAACATGGAATATTACAGAAGATGAAATCAGGATGAAATCATGGGAGATAGCAGAGTTCTAATAGATACCTCAATAATAATAGATTTTCTAAGAAAAACAAATAAAGAACATTCTGTGCTTTGGAACATTAGAGAATTAAATGAGTGTTTTATGTCGTCTGTAACATTATTTGAGTTAAAGTGTGGTGCAGCTACGGAAAAACATTCTGAAGATATTGAGAAATTATGTAAATGGATTACCACAGTTTCTTTTGATAATGAGATTGCTGACATTTCATCAATAATTTATCAGGACTTAAAAAGATCGAATAATTTGATTGAGTTTAGAGATATTTTTATTGCAGCAACCGCAATTTCTATGAATCTTTGTGTTGCCACACTGAATAGAAAACATTTTGAAAGAATTAAAGATATATTTTTATTAAAGATTTGAATGCAGGCTATTATATGCACAGCTTAGCTTAAAAAAGTCCTGATATATTAAAGCCGATTTTGGAGATTTGTTAAGTTTTCACAGTGAGATTTATCGCTCGGCTGCAAAAACTTATGATAAATTAGGAAAAAAATATAAGGGTTAGTAATAATGATAACTGTAAAAAAGCAAGATGTAGGAAATTGGCTTTTAGTAGAATATATGTCATCTTTACACAAAGTTCGTGAAAAGCTGCATTTTTTTGAGCATAAGTATAATCAGTCATGGGAAGAATTTGATATAAATAATTCAACTTCTGTGCATGAGGATTTTAGCAAATGGGATGATTATATTGAGTGGAAAGCTTATATAAAAATGAGCGAAGAACTTACGAATAAAATAGGTGAGGTCAAGCATGGAAATTTTGAAATTGCTTGACAGCTCAACGCTGATTAACAATTACGATATACAAGATTATAAACATTGGTCAGACGGATTTTACTATAAACTAAAGGTTGTATTTGTTGATGAATCCGTGCTGTTTGCCAGAGAATATTTTGATACTGATGAGAGAAACTATTCATTTCATTGGCAGAATAAACAAAATATTATGATTATTAGATGGGATAATGCACCGCATCATCATGATATTTCAACCTTTCCGCATCATAAACACAGTGATAATGAGATTTCTGAAAGTAATGAGATTTCATTAGAAGATGCCATAGAGTTCATTCAAAAAGTAATTATGGAGAGAATGAAATAAAGATGTTTAATGATCCAAATAATTGAAGAAATTCAAAAAATTCGTGATGAATACGCTAAAAGTTTCAAATATGATCTTGATGCTATTTGTCAAGACCTCATTAACAAGCAAAATATGCAGGAAAAGAAGCTGATTTCATTTCCGCCGAAACTGGTTGAACCGATTAAAAAATCAGCTTAACAGCTTATTTTGGAGAGTTGTTAAGTTTGGGAGTTACACGACTGATAACAACGGAGGTAATCACATAATAAACACAGAGATTAAAGGATATTATGCAAAACAACCCTAAAATCCATGATGCTCTAACAAAATGGCTTATAGCGTCTTTTACAGATGAATTTTTCGCCCACTACTTCCCAAAAAGAATTATTGGAAAACACACCTTCATAGACAAGGAGTTTATCAGCAAATATGAAGCCTTGAAGGAGAGCCTCAAAGACGATCTGTTCCTCATAATGGAGATGGAAATTGATGGTGTGCTAAGTGAGGTTGTGATCCAGATTGAGCATAAGAGCAAAAAAGAAGATGTCTCAGAACGTATATATGAATATATGTGTTATGCGTGGCTGCTCAAAAGAAAACCAGTTTGGAGCATTGCAATATACACCGATGATGCAATCTGGAGAAAAAAACTACCTGAAAGTTTTTGGTATGGTTTTAGTGATAAAAAGGGCAAACAGAGCTGCCATTTTGATGTCATAAAGGTTAAAGGGGAGAAGAGTGAGGATTTGATTAAAAAACATTCACTCATGTGCAAGCTGCTTGCTCTCAAAGCTGATGACAGAGGCATTGAGAGGGAATATATTATAAGAGAGATTTACATGGCTGCCGCTGCAATGGGGAAAAACCTTGATAATGAAAAGAAACTTTTGGTAGAGCAGTGGGTAAGTGCATATAAAGAACTGCCAGAAGAGACCGTCCAAAAGATAAAAAAGGAGGTTAAAATGACTTTTACTGCAACAACAATATCAGAGCATTATATCAACGAAGGCAGGCTTGAGGGGATAAAAGAGGGTAAACTTGAGGGTAAACTTGAGGGGATAAAAGAGGGTAAACTTGAGGGTAAACTTGAAGGGATAAAGGAAGGTGAAATCAAAGGTCAGATTAAGTTACTTGAATCGCTTTTATTATCAGGTGTTTTGACAAGTGAAAAATACTATGAGATGGTTGCCCCCCTGAAAAAGCAGTTGGAGAGCATTGGGAGTATTAAAAATAACTAAATCTACGGTGGATATAAAAAATGAAAGCACTATTAGCACTTGAAGATGGCAAAACGTTTCCTTGCAAAAGTTTTACAGGAGCAGGGGAGGCAATGGGAGAAGTGGTGTTTAACACCAGCATGACAGGGTATCAAGAGATTTTAACAGACCCCTCATACTATGGTCAGATGGTTACCATGACCTATCCAATGATGGGCAATTACGGAGTCTGCCCAGAAGATGTGGAGTCTGATAAAATTCAGGCATCAGCCTTGATTGTTAGGGAATATGTTGATTTTCCAAGCAACTGGAGATCAACTGGCACACTTGCAGATTATCTAAAAAAACAGGGAATTTTAGGTGTTGAAGATTTAGACACAAGAGCTTTGACTCGGCATATCAGAAATTCAGGGGCAATGAGAGCTGTAATTTCAACATCAGACCTTGATCCTGCTTCGCTTGTAGAGAGGGCAAAGCAGATACCACCAATGGAGGGGTGTAATTTAGCAGAGAAAGTTAGCACTGATCGACCATATTTTTGGAGAAATAATCGTCCTGAGTTTATAAAATTAGATTTTATAAGTGGGTGTAATCTGGCAGATGTCTCTTTATGGAGATACAAAGGAACAAAACACTCTGTAGTGGCATTAGATTTTGGAATTAAATATAATATTATCAGGTGTCTTGAAGATGTTGGCTGCGAGGTTCTTGTTGTGCCAGCGTCAACTACTGCTGATGAGATAAGAGGTCTTGAGCCAGATGGAATTTTCCTATCAAATGGTCCTGGTGACCCTGAACCTTTGCATCAGCCAATTGAAACAATCAAAGCACTTTTAGGTTACAAACCAATATTTGGAATATGTCTTGGAATGCAGCTTCTCGGGCTTGCAATGGGTGCAAAGACCTACAAGATAAAATTTGGACACAGAGGAGGTAATCAGCCTGTTAAAAACTTTGCAACCAATAAAGTTGAAATAACTTCACAAAATCACGGCTTTGCAGTTGATATTAAGTCACTGAAATGTTCTGCAGCAAATGCAGCCATGACCCACATTAATTTAAACGAAGAGTCGCTCGAAGGAATTAAAGATGATTCATTAAAAGTGTTTGCTGTGCAGTATCACCCAGAGGCATCGCCTGGACCCCATGATGCAGCATATCTTTTTAGGCAGTTTGCTGATATGATTAGGAGTTAGCTACGTCAGCAATAAAAAGATTTTACAGAGCTTTTCATCATGTGCTTCTCAATAAAAGTTAAAAAGGAACAATAAAACAACATGCCAAAAAGAACAGATATAAACAAAATTCTTATTATTGGAGCAGGTCCGATCATCATAAGTCAGGCTTGCGAATTTGACTATTCAGGCACTCAGGCTTGCAAGGCTTTAAAAGAGGAAGGTTATGAGGTTGTTTTGATAAACTCTAACCCTGCCACAATTATGACCGACCCTGATACAGCAGACAGAGTATATATAGAACCAATAACCCCTGAAACAGTTGAAAAAGTGATTGAAAAAGAGAGACCAGATGCACTTTTGCCGACACTTGGTGGTCAAACTGGTTTAAATACTGCTGTTGAGGTTGCAAAACGTGGTATTCTTGAAAAGTATAATGTTGAGATGATCGGAGCATCTGTTGAAGCTATAAAAAAAGCAGAAGATAGAGAGCTTTTTCGTGATGCCATGAATCGGATCAATTTGCGTATCCCCAAAAGTGGATTTGCAACAAACATGTTTGAGGTAGAAAAAATTGCAGAAGAGATAGGCTTTCCAATAATTGTGCGTCCAAGTTTTACACTTGGTGGAACAGGCGGAGGAGTTGCTTACAACCCTGAAGAGCTTGCTGTTCTTGCCAAAAAAGGGCTTGATGCAAGCTTTATAGGGCAGGTCATGCTTGAGGAGTCGGTTCTTGGCTGGAAAGAGTATGAGCTTGAGGTTATGAGAGATCACGCTGGAAATGTCGTGATTATCTGTTCTATTGAAAACATTGACCCAATGGGCGTTCACACAGGAGACAGCATAACCGTTGCACCTGCTCAAACTTTATCAGATAAAGAATACCAGATGCTAAGAGATGCCTCAATTGCAATTATGCAAGAGATTGGCGTTGATACTGGAGGCTCTAATGTTCAGTTTGCCATAAATCCTGTTAATGGCGAAATGATCATTGTTGAGATGAATCCAAGAGTTTCAAGAAGCTCTGCTCTTGCATCTAAAGCTACTGGTTTTCCAATTGCAAAGATTGCTGCAAAACTTGCAGTTGGCTTTACATTAGATGAGATCAAAAACGACATCACAGGCGAGACTCTTGCCTGTTTTGAGCCATCCATTGACTACTGTGTTGTAAAAATTCCACGCTGGACATTTGAAAAGTTCCCTGAAGCTGATGATATTTTGACAACTGCTATGAAATCAGTTGGAGAAACCATGTCAATTGGCAGAACCTTTAAAGAGGCTTTGCAAAAGGGTTTGCGTTCGCTTGAGATTGGCAGATTTGGATTTGGTGCAGATGGAAAAGACCCTGCTTTTGGCACTGTATCTAAAACTGAGCTTGAGTATAGACTTGCAACTCCAAATTCACAAAGAATTTTTTATATTAAATATGCTCTTGAAAATGGCATGACTATTGAAAATATTAACGAGCTTACAGGTATTGATCCGTGGTTTTTATATCAGATGAAGCAGATTGTAGATTTTCAAAAAACAATTGTCCTGACCTGTGCAACTCCTGCCTCACTCCCTCTCCATGGGATAGGGGAAAATACCCTTTCAGCAGCCCTCCCAGCGGGGGGGATTGGGGGGGCTACAATCAATATCTCTTTTGAAATGATGGAAAAGGCAAAAAGATGGGGATTTTCAGACAGACAGCTTGCACACTTAACAGGTTTTTCAGAAGAGCAGATTGAAAATTACAGAAAAAAACTTGGTATTGTGCCAGTCTATAAACTTGTTGATACCTGTGCTGCTGAATTTAGAGCAGTAACCCCGTATTACTACTCAACTTATGAGAAAGAGTGTGAGGCAAGGGTCTCTTCTTGCAAAAAGGTTATGATTCTCGGTGGTGGTCCAAACAGAATAGGGCAGGGGATAGAGTTTGATTATTGCTGTGTTCAAGCATCTTTTGCTTTAAGAGAAGAGGGTGTTGAAAGCATAATGGTAAACAGCAACCCAGAAACTGTCAGCACAGATTATGATACATCAGATAAACTCTACTTTGAACCTCTAACCCGTGAAGATGTTTTGCATATTATAGAAAAAGAGAAACCTGATGGCGTAATTGTTCAATTTGGCGGACAAACTCCTTTAAATCTTGCAACTGCTTTAAAAAAAGCAGGTGCTTCAATTATTGGCACAAGTCCTGAAAGTATTGATATGGCTGAAAATAGAGACCTATTTCAGGCAATGCTTAAAAAACTCAATATTGCCCAGCCAGCAAACGGTATTGCCACAAATTTTCCAGAAGCTCAAAAGGTTGCTAAAGAGATTGGATACCCTGTGATGGTAAGACCTTCGTTTGTGCTTGGCGGACGGGCAATGAAGATAGTTTATGAGCCAAAAGAGCTTGAAGAGTATTTTAACCTTGCAATATCAGCCTCTCCTGATCACCCTGTTTTGATTGACCAATTTCTTGAAGATGCTTTTGAGCTTGATGTTGATGCAATTTGCGATGGACACCGAACCATAATTGGCGGAATGATGGAGCATATTGAAGAGGCTGGTATCCACTCTGGAGATTCTGCTTGTGTTTTGCCGCCTTACAGCATTCCAGAAAATTTAATTAAAGAGATGGCAGATGCTACCCGTGCTTTAGCAAAAGAGCTTAAAGTTGTGGGGCTTATGAATATTCAATTTGCCATTATGAACAATAAAGTCTATGTGCTTGAGGTCAATCCAAGAGCATCAAGAACAGTTCCGTTTGTAAGTAAAGCAACTGGCGTTCCTTTGGCAAAACTTGCCACAAAGGTGATGCTTGGCAAAACGCTTGATGAGCTTGGTCTTACAAAAGAGGTTGTGCCTTTACACTATTCAGTAAAAGAGGCTGTCATGCCATTTGACAGGTTTGATAAGGTTGATCCCGTGCTTGGTCCTGAGATGAAATCAACTGGCGAAGTTATGGGAATTGACATGGATTTAGGAGCAGCAGTTGCTAAAGCTCAGCTTGGTGCAGGTCAAAATCTTCCAACTCATGGCACTGTCTTTATAAGCGTTCAAGACAGCGATAAGAAGGCGGCTTTGCAGGTTGCAAGAGAGTTTTATGAGATGGGCTTTAAACTTATTGCCACAAGAGGAACCGCAACTTTTCTTAAAGATAATTCAATTCCAACAAAGGTTGTGGAAAAGGTATCTACTGGCAGACCTCATGTTGTTGATGCTGTTAAAAATAATGAAATCCAACTTATTTTAAATACAGGTGCAAGCAGGCAGACAAAAAGAGATGGTTATGAAATTAGACGTGCTGCCATAAGATATAAAATACCTTATGCAACAACAACTGATGGTGCAAAGGCAATTTGCAGAGCAATCAAAGCATTGAAAAAAGAGCCTCTGACTGTAAAGTCAATTCAGGAGTATCATAGTTAAGGTAAATTCGGGAAATATTGAAATGAAAAATATGATAATTGATAATAGCAGACCTAAAGAAGAGTGCGGTGTTTTTGGTATTTATAGACACCCAGAAGCTGCCCAGTTGACCTATTTTGGACTTTATGCACTTCAGCACAGAGGACAAGAGAGTGCTGGAATCTCAGTTGCAAGAGAAAAAGATAAAATCTTCTCCCACAAAGGCATGGGGCTTGTCCATGACATATTTGAGATGGACGATTTAAAAAAGATAGAGGGCGGTGGAGGCAGTGCAATTGGTCATGTCCGCTACTCAACTACAGGAGACTCTAATCTCACCAATGCCCAGCCATTTGTAGTTCAGCACAGAGGCAGAGCCTATGCAGTTGCTCACAACGGTAATTTAGTTAATGCCCATATCTTAAAAAATGAACTTGAAGAGAATGGCTCAATATTTCAGACCACAATGGATAGCGAGGTTTTTCTCCATCTCTTTATTAAAAATTTAAGACAAGGAGATGTTGTTCAAGCCATTCAAAAGGCAGTTGTAAAAATTGAAGGTGCTTACTCTTTTGTGCTTCTTACCTGTAAAGGTGAGGTTATTGGAGTAAAAGACCCGCATGGATTCCGCCCTTTGGCTTTAGGAAAACTTAATGGGCATTATGTGCTTGCGTCAGAAACCTGTGCATTTGATTTGGTTCAGGCGGAATTTGTAAGAGAGCTTGATCCAGGAGAGATTGTAATTATTAACGAAGATGGAGTTCAAAGCATCAAAGCTTCCAATCCTCCTGAAAAACGATCTCTTTGCATATTTGAATATATCTATTTTGCAAGACCAGACAGCACCATCTGCGGAAAAAATGTCTATCAGATGAGAAAAGCACTTGGTAAACAGCTTGCGATGGAGTCTCACGTTGATGCTGATTTTGTCATGCCTTTCCCAGATTCAGGCAACTATTCAGCAATTGGATATGCTGAAGAGTCTGGAATTCCATTTGAGATGGCAATGATTAGAAACCACTATGTTGGAAGAAGTTTTATCCAGCCAACCCAAAGCATGAGAGATTTTGCAGTCCGTATTAAGCTCAATCCTGTAAGAGAGTTGATAAAAGGTAAAGAGATCATTATTATTGAAGATTCGATAATTAGAGGCACTACTGCACGAACAAGGGTTCAGGCTTTGCGTGATCTTGGAGCAAAAAAGGTTCACATGAGAATAAGCTGCCCGCCCCATCGATTCCCCTGCTATTATGGTATTGATTTTTCGACAAAAGGAGAGCTTGTTGCTGCAACAAAAACCGAAGAGGAGCTTACCCATTTTTTAGGACTTGATACCCTTCACTATCTTTCAATTGATGGAATGCTTGAGGCAAGCGGCGTTGAGAATCCTGCAAACAACTTTTGCAAGGCGTGCTTTGATGGCTCATATCCAGTTGCTTTTGATCCTAATCTTTCAAAGAAGTGTATGGGATAAAGGAAAGAGCTTTGTTATCTATATTTGAAAATGGGCATGAGAATAGCCAAGTTGATTTAGTTATATCTAATAAATTTGTCTCTCAATTTGACGCACTAATTGCCAATTGCGATACTTTAGATTTATTAAAGACAATACCTGATGGAACTGTTGACTTAATAGTTAGCTCTCCTCCATATAACTTAGGTAAATCATACGAAAACAGGCAAAGTTTTAAAGAGTATCTTGGTTTCCAAAAACAGGTTATAGAGGAGTGTTATAGAACATTAAAACCAGAAGGCAATTTTTGTTGGCAAGTTGGTAATTATGTAGATAAAGGAGAGGTTTTTCCTCTTGATATATACTACTATGATATTTTTAAGTTTGATTTTAATATGAAACTGAGAAACAGAATTATCTGGTATTTTGGGCATGGATTACATGCTTCAAAACGATTTTCTGGTAGATATGAAACAATATTGTGGTTTTCTAAATCTGATAATTATCTATTTAATTTAGATCCAGTTAGAGTTCCTTCAAAATATCCCGGTAAACGCCATTTTAAAGGCGATAAAAAGGGGCAGCCTTCATGTAATCCAAATGGTAAAAATCCCTCTGATATATGGGATATTATTATTAATGATTTTGATACATGCCTTTGGGATATTCCAAATGTAAAGTCAAACCACCCTGAAAAAACCATTCACCCTTGCCAATATCCAATTGAACTCATAGAAAGGTTAGTTTTATCAATGACAAATAAAGATGGTGTTGTATTAGATCCATTTATGGGAGTGGGTTCAACGCTATTGGCTGCGTTATTACACAATAGAAAAACGATTGGAGTTGAGAAAGAAAAAGATTACTTTGAGATTACAAAATCAAGAATAGATGATCTTAAAAAAGGCTCTCTAAAAAAAAGACCATTGGGAAAACCTATTCATAAACCTACAGGAAGGGAAAAAGTATCACAAAAACCCATTGAATGGGAGATATATCAACAGGAGCTATTAATATGATTATCGCTGCTGAATACTCTTTTAATCATGGTAAAGAGCTTATTGAAGATAAATTTCCCCTTTATCTATCTGAAGTAATAGAGGTTATAACTCTGACTGACTTCAGCAAATTGGCTGGCATAGAGGTTGGAGTAGAGATAGTTCCTATCAAAGATTTAGCAGACGAGATGTCAACTGGCGTGAGCTATTTTGAGCAATTTGTATGGGATTTAAAAAATAGAGGTGTATCCAATATTGATCTTCCCGTCTTGATATTAGGGGTTGCACCATGAAAAAACAAACAGTCGCATTTTCAAAAAATTCATCAAATATATTTTTTCATATTCTTACAAAGTGTAATTTATCCTGCCGTCACTGTTACATCAATCCAGAACAGCATGGAAAGAATACCCTAAGTATTGATACTATAAAAGAGTGGCTTTATCTATTTGTTCAGAGTTCTAAAAAATCTGAAGAGATTAATGTTATTTTTTTAGGAGGTGAACCAACTTTACACCCAGATTTATCTGTTGCTGTTAAGGAGGCAAGAAGGCTTGGGGTCAAATCAATCACCATTGATACTAACGGCTATCTTTTCCATAACATACTTGAAAAAATAACTCCTGATGAAGTTGATTTTATCAGCTTCTCATTAGATGGAGCAACCGAAGAGACCAATGATTTTATAAGGGGAAAAGGCAGCTATAAAACTGTTTTAGAAGGTATAAAAAAAGCTGTCAATCTGGGGTTTTCCACATCAATGATCTATACAGTCAGTTCTGATAATTTGCATGAACTTGCACTTATGCCAAATTTACTTAAATCTCTTTTACTCCAAGATGCTGGAATTGAGCGTTTATTTATACAAGTTGTTGGTATTCGTGGTGCATCAGCAGATAAAAGTGCAATTAGCATAAGCGAATGTAGTAGCAGTAAAGAGCAAACTAAGAAGATGGATATTATTAATCGTCAGGTATCTAAAGATGCGTGGATTAAAATTGTGCCAAAGGTGGCTAAAGAAGTTGCACAGCTTGGCATTGCTGTAACTTATCCAAAGGTGTTTTTAGAAAATGGTGAAGAATTTGAATGTGCAGGTCTTGTTGCTAATAACTACTTTATCTTTCCAAATGGTAGAGTCTATCGCTGTCCCTTGTGCGAAGATTACCCTATTCACAGTTTAGAGATAAAAATTCCAAATATTAACTCTAAAGAGATTAATAGTAGCGGTAATGGTAATGAGATTGTTAAAAAGCAATGTTTAATATTGCCAACCTCAAAAATTAATGAAAGCGATCTTTTTGAACTAAATATTTCAGAAGGGTGCGTTATGAACAAATTAATTCAGCCTGCAAATTTATCTTATAATTTAGATGGCACTCCATGTTATAAAATAGCCTGCTGTATGCTCAAAGAGGAGGTTATAAAAAGTTGATAAATTTTTGTTGTCAAAGTAATTTGGAAAGAGAATTAGCGATATAGTTCGATGACCAGCGTAAGAGAGAAATAAAATAACAAAATTAAGGAAAAAAAGAGATGAACTTTAAAAATTTAAGTATTAAGTGGAAAATTTTTGGGATTGTATTGATAGGTCCCCTTGTTGTGTCTCTGGTTCTTGCACTTCAAGATATAAACAATATTAAAGAGTGGGCTGAAAAATCAACAATTGAGAAGAGTCGTGCTGTTGTTCTTATGGCTGAAGCTGGCAGAAATGAGATGGCAAATAAACTTAATCAAGGAATTATAAAGCCATTTGCTGAATTAGATAAATCCAATATTATAGAGGCGGTGCCTGTTATCACTGCTATTAACATGGCAAAAATAAACGCACAAAAAGCAGGTTATGAGTTTAGGGTTCCAAAGTTTAGTCCAAGAAACCCTGAAAATGAGCCGACTGAACTTGAGTCAACAATATTAAAAGAGCTTGAAGATCAAAATCTTGAGGAGAAAATTGTAGTTGAAGAGAATCAGATTCGTTACTTTAAGCCTGTTCGTCTAACCAAAGAGTGTCTATTTTGTCATGGTGATCCAAAAGGCAAAACTGATCCTACTGGCGGTATAATGGAAGGTTGGAAAGAGGGAGAAATCCATGGTGCTTTTGAAATTATCGGATCGCTTAAAGAGGCAAAAGAGGCTGTTTGGGAAGCTCAAAAATCTATTGTTCTATGGACTCTGTCTATTTTAGTTCTAATTAGCATGTTTGTATGGTTACTAATTAAAATGAATGTTTTGAAACCTATTGAGAAATCAAGAGAGTGTATCAATTCAATATCAAAAGGAGTTCTAACTTGTTCTATCCAATCTGACTCTAAAGATGAGTTTGGGGAGATGTCATCAAATCTTAACACAATGTCTGCTAACTTAAGAAAGATGATCTCTGAAATCTCTGAGGACTCTAAGATACTTCTTGAGTCATCAAGTGGAATTCAAAATATTGCTAATTCTTTATCTTCTGGTTCTGAAAAAACATCAATGAACGCAAATACTGTAGCAGTCGCCGCTGAAGAGATGAGTGCCAACATGAATTCAGTCGCTGCTGCAATGGAACAGGCTTCAACAAATATAGGTATAGTTGCAAATTCAGCGGAAAATATTACCCGCAATATAAATGAAATTTCTCGCAATTCAGACAAAGCAAGAGAGATTACAGATAAGGCTGTAAAACAGGCTATAAGAGCTTCTGAACGGGTTGATAAATTAGGAAGAGCTGCAACTCAAATTGGAAAGGTAACAGAAGCTATAAGCACAATTTCAGAGCAGACAAACCTTTTGGCTTTAAATGCAACTATTGAGGCAGCAAGGGCAGGGGAGGCTGGTAAAGGTTTTGCAGTTGTTGCAAATGAGATAAAAGACCTTGCAAAGCAGACCTCTGATGCTACAAGCGAAATTAAACAGATGATTGATGATATTCAACAATCAACTATGGAGACAGTAAAGGATATTGAAGAGATATCGAGCGTTATAAATAGTGTGAACAAAACCGTATCTGAAATTGCAACATCTGTAGATGAACAGTCAAGAACCACCCGTGAAATTGCGGAGAATGTAATGCAGGCTTCTCAAGGTATAAGTGAGGTGAATGAGAATGTCTCTCAGACATCTGCTGTGTCTGAAGATATTGCAAGAGATATTTCAGACGTAAATCACTCTGCTCAAGAGATGTCAAAAAATAGCACAACACTCAATAGCAAATCTCGTGAACTTTTTGAAATATCGGAAAAGATGAAGACTACGGTAAGTAAGTTTAAGATTTAGAGTTTGTAGTAATGCTAATTTTTTGCAAATGTTTTACCACAATTTTTATAGCCGAGCGATAAATCGCACGGCTAAATTATAAAGAAGTACACTTTAGTGGACTAAATAAAATACGTCAGCTTTAGCTGACTTCTGGTATTTTAGCCCTGAAATTTATTTCAGGGCTTTTTAAATAGGATTAACTATCTGCTCTGATTTACTAACCTCTTGATTCCCAAGCATTACTTTATTTGATTGAATTTTAAGGATTGTAGTTATATTTTCAAACATAATAAGTTTAATATTCTTTGTAGCTGGCATTATAATTGTAGTTTCATTGGTTTTATCTTTAAGAGTAACTGTTGCACCTAACCTTGATACTAAAAATAGAGATGAATCTCCTTGAATTGCTATAAAACCAATCTCCTGAAAGTTGATAAGTTTTACATTAGAATTTTTTTGTATATAAAGAGAATTGATCCCAGATGAACCATAAACAGTAAGATCACTTCCAGAGTAAATTGTGGTTAGTTTACTATCTGTTAATACAATAGGAGCGTTTGCCAATCTAATCTGCTCAAATATCCAATCTCTCATTTTTGAAACACGGGTATAGACACCATAGGAGTTTGGCTGGGCACAACCATTACCCCAACTTACAACTCCTATAAGGTTATAGCCACCATTTTGGTAAGGTATTACAAGTGGTCCTCCACTATCTCCAAAACAGGAATCTTTCCCTCCATCAATGAATCCAGCACAAAGCATATTATCAGTTATTTCACCCTCACCAAAAAATTTACTGCAATCTTGGTTAGATACTAAAGGAAGATCAACTTCCTGTAATTGATTAGGGTATAAACTCCTCTGTTTTTGAGCTTCAGTATCACCCCAACCTATAGCAGTCGCCATAGTTGTAATATCAGAAGATGAAGAGATATTTAATGAAGGATCGCTATCTGGGGTTGCAATAAGATCAATTGGAGTCTGGGCAGATGCTCTTTTAAGTTTAATCAAAGCAACATCATTATCCGTTAAATAAGGGTCATAGTCAGGATTGACAATTATTCTTGAAACCTCAATTCTCTCATAGGTATCAGGTGCTGCCTTTAAATCAACAGCACCTAATACAACATCAATATCATTAATATCAATAATGTTTGCTGGTGAATCGCAGACACAATGAGCAGCCGTAACCACCCACTGAGGAGCTATTAGAGTGCCTCCACAAAACTGTCCAGAGTTAATATCTTCTTGGATTTCAGCACTATCAACTATAGCTGTCATCCACGGATATTTTGACGGATCATCTACAGGGTTACCCCCTACTATACGAATCTGTTTAGCAAAAGATTGGGAAGGCAAATAAGAACTTGCAAGCATAAATAGAGCTATAAAGAAAGGGGTAACTTTTTTCATATTAAATAGCCTTTTCCTGCATCTCTTCAATTAGCTCTTTCAAAACTTTATCAGCATTTTCAGTTGGAATCTGACAAGTGCCAACCTTTTTATGACCACCACCGCCATATTTAAGCATTAATGAGCCAATATCAGTGGTACAACTTTTGTTTATAACACTGTATCCACAGGTCATAACGATATTCTGACGCTGAAATCCCCATACAACTTGAATAGAGACATTTTGCTCTGGATATAGACTGTAAAGGATAAAACGGTTTCCTGTGTATATCTCTTCTTGATCTCTTAAATCCAGCACAATAACATTACCTTTTATTGTTGTATTTGCCTTCACCATATCTTTAAAAAGAGTATCTTGTTCAAAATAGCGGCGAGTTCTCTCTTTTACATCTTCAATCTCAAGAATCTCCTCAACAGTTTTTTGGCGACAATACTCAATCATATCCATCATAAGCTGGTAATTACTAATACGGTAATCGCGATACCTTCCAAGCCCTGTTCTTGGGTCCATTACAAATGAGAGCAAATCCCACCCTTTTGGATTTAATATCTCATCTGCTGTAAAGTTACCTGAATCCGCTTTATCAACAGCCTTTACAAGATCATTTAGATGAGCATTATTAAATACCTTTTCTCCGCCATAGTATTCATAAATAACACGAGCAGCACTTAAAGCAGAAGGGTTGCTAACTCCACTATATTGCCCATAAGCCTCTCTCTCAATTTCGCTTGAATGGTGGTCAAACCAAAGACCACATCCTTTTACATAAGGAATATTGGCAAGAACATCATTTTCATTTACTTCAATTTTCCCATCTTGAATATCTTTTGGGTGAACAAATTTAATGTCATCAATAATTCCTTTTTCTTTAAGAAGTGCTGCACATCCTAAACCATCAAAATCTGAACGGGTTAAAAGTCTCATAGTACGAATGCTCCTTTTTTTTATAAGTGTATGTATAGCTGCATTGCAGTCTTAAGTAATTTAACCTACAAAAAAATCATTGTTTTTGCAACAGATATGCACAAACAAAAAAGGTGATGTCTAATTGGTCATAGCAACCCACTTTTTTATTGTTTGGTATACTTCCTGACTGCTGAGAAGGTCCATGTGGTTCATATCATTACCAACCCACTTATGGTTATCAGGAAATAAAAGGTTGAAATCAGGATTCTTATGACTACCCAAAGCACTGTTTAATGGCACAAGACCATCTCCAACAATGTTGTTAGCTATTGTGCATGAATCTTTTGTTGTAGTAACAGCAACAGCATAACAGTCAATATCTTCTGGTAGAGAGACAGGGAGACGCGAATCATTTGAATATTCAAATCTGCCTTGCTCTTTCCAATCATCATCAATGATATTACCATAACGTAAATCAGTAACTCCAGCACTCCTAATTTTTCCTAAACGAGAAAAAGGTGAGCAGTATGGATTAATTTCTAAGAACATATCGATCCAGTTACCAAATCGTTCTAAAGGAGAGCCATGATGCGGCGTGCCAAGACAGATTAGTTTTTTCACATGTTTCAACCATGTATGGTTAGCAAGTTTTCCATAATAAAAAGCACTTCTGGAGACAAGTCCACCCATACTATGTGCAATTATAACTATCTCTATTTGTTTATCAATTGTGGTATTAGATATTTGATTAATGAATTTCTCCATAAGTTCAGAAAATGACTTGCCATTCTCTGAAATGTGGAGACCTGTATTATAATGCAGATAGACAGGAGTATATCCAAAATCGCGTGATAGCTCTTTTCCATGATCGTGTCCTTTCCTGTTCCATTGCAAATCATTCATACATAATCCATGCACCATTAGAGCTATCTTGCCATTAGATTCTATAATTTGATTTAAAAAAGCATCATTATCAGAGAAAGATTCTTTATTCATAGATAGTGCAGCTCCATTTTGACGAAGCTGCATATTAATGGCAAGTGGGTTTTTTGAAGCTACAAGATGATCTCCAATAATACCATTTAGAGCTGATATAAAAGCCTCATATAAAGGTATAGAGATTTGAGGAGAGAGAGGATCGGAGCTATTGGATTCAATCATAGCAATAATTTTATTTAATGCTACATCCATCTCATTTCCAACTAATTCTGTTACTGTCCTTATGTTTCGATAAACCATACCTGTAATACCTGTTGTGCGTTGCTTGTATGGGGATCCCAAAATACCGTTTAAGCTCAAAATTGTTTGGTGCAAATCCTCCACAAGAGAGGTAATACCGCTAACAGCTTCTGTAGCTAATTTTCCAATACCACGAATATCTGATATATGTTTTATAGTTGTCATTTTATTTTTTCCAGTGAACTCTTTTAGAGTATAATTTATATCTATGTAAAAATTTTAGAAAAAGATTGCCTATAACTCCAGAATAATGTCAATAAAAATAATAGGAATCTATTTTGAAAAGCTCTCTATTATTATCGAACTAATAAAAGAGAACGACTACTTCGATATTTGATTTGGCATTAATATTGCTTTTTAATATCTTTAAAGTCAGTAGTGATTTAACTAACTAAATTATAAGATATATTTTAATTTTAAGAAATTTGAGAATAAAAATAAGCATCATAATAATGGAGGTAATGCTATGAAACTTACAGATATAAAAGATAATCTTAATATTGTAAATTCTGTGGATTGGGAGATGACCCCTGAAGAGGCAATTGCACTTCATCTTGAGTGGGGACAGCTAAGAGGTTTAAATTATTATAGAGACAGTAATAATGAGACAATATACTTTGCAATAAACAACTGGAAAAATCCTCCAACTGTCTCACTTGTGAGACGTAAAGGTTTTGATTCTGAAGAACTTTCAACCTTTAGAATGCCAGAAAGACTTGAAAATCAATTCATTGCTTCAAACGGAAAACATAAAGGGGTATTTGCGGTTGAAGGAGAGATAAGAGATTGGCTTAAAAAAGAGTTAGCGTGTTAAATTAACGTTTTGGTTGGTCTGTTTTTTAGAGTAGATATAGAATATTATTCTGTATCTACTCAATTATTAAAAAATATTCTTAGTTTTGTTCTATTCTTAGAATATTATTCTGTTTCTAAAGAGTAAAAACACTATTCTTTAGAAAAATCCTCTTTTGAAGCACCACAAACAGGGCATTTCCAATCGTCAGGAAGGCTATTAAAATCTGTTCCAGCAGCAATTCCATTATCAGGATCACCTACTGCCGGATCAT
Source organism: Desulfamplus sp. (assembly GCA_015232455.1). GTDB lineage: Bacteria > Desulfobacterota > Desulfobacteria > Desulfobacterales > Desulfobacteraceae > Desulfamplus. The sequence goes on from JADFZQ010000011.1 coordinate 20,760, forward strand.
ACACATAACCACAAAGATCGCATACATACTTATCCATACTTAACACTCTCCTTTTAATTTAATGTTTAAAATTTTAGTCAAAACGCATTACCAGAATCAAGCCCAATTGACTTTAAAACATAAGCAAGTGGGCAAAACCCTGTAAAAGCAGCTTGGGTCATATTAGCACCTACAAAGCCAGTTAGCCATAGCCAATGGATACTATGAGAAACTGCAAAAACTACACTCAAAAGAACTAAACTGCCAGCAACTGCAAAAACTATTTTATCAATATTCATTTTGTTCACACTCCTTAAATAACTATATTAAACAATTTTAATTTAAACATTGTTAAACAAAATTAGAGTAGATTTGACAATTTTTAAAAAATTGTCAAATCTTTAAAATCAATACCAACCTATTATTTTCAATATTCCATCTCTTCTTTAGCCACTTTACCCTTAAAGAGGTTATATGTCCACATCTGATACACAATAACTATAGGAATAAATACAACAACAACACCAAGCATTATGCTAAGTGTCATTGGGCTTGATGAGTGGTTAAAGGCTGTCAAATTATATTGAGCATCTAAAAGTGATGGAAATAAAACAGGGAAAAGACCAATTACACCAAAAAATGTACAACTTACAATGGTTAATGCAGATGCACACCAAGCACTAAAATATGCTTTTTTTCTAAGATATACTTTAATTGTAAGAAGTGAGAGAACAGAAATAAGAATGACAATAATAGACGCAGGGTTTGAAATATAGTTGTTATAAAGGTTTGTTGCAAATGCAGAAGCAATAAGAAATAGAACTGCAACAGGCACAAGAGCTAACCATATTTTTTCTGCAACTGCAGATGCTCTTACGTTAAGATCACCTTCAGTTTTCATTGCAAGCCAATTTGCACCATGAAGCATAAATAGCAAAAGAAATAAAATTCCGCCAAGAAGCCCGTAAGGATTTAACAGCATCAAAATATTTCCATGATAAATTCCCTGTCCATCAAATGGAATGCCTCTGAAAATATTTGCAAATGCAACTCCAAAAAGAAGTGCTGGAATAAAGCTGCCAATAAATATACATAAATCCCAAACTCTTTTCCAACCAGCATCTTCAATCTGTCCTCTAAATTCAAATGCAACGCCTCTTAGGATTAGGGCAAACAAGATAAGCAGAAGCGGAGTGTAGAGTGAAGAGAACATTACAGCATAAACCTTTGGAAAAGCTGCAAAGGTTACTCCACCAGCAGTAATGAGCCAAACTTCGTTACCGTCCCAAAATGGTCCAATTGAGTTAATCATTGCCCTTTTATCTTCTTCTGATTTTCCAAGAAAAGGATATAGAGTTCCTACACCAAAATCAAAACCATCTGTCATAAAAAAGACAGCCCACAAAAGACCCCAAAGAAAAAACCATATTGTCTGTAGCTCCATCATAAAACTCCTTAATTATATTTTTATATTAGAATTACACTATAGAAAAATTCACCTATAATTTGGATTAAATCCAAAAAGATTAGTTTCCATCAATGTTTTGAATCATCAGCCAATAGAGAGACAGGTCCTTTTATGGCGTGTTTTGCAATCAAATAATATCCAACACCTCCAAGAAGCCCATAGATTACAATAAATGCTATTAAAGATACCATAACTTGATAACCAGCAACTGGTGAGGCAGCGTCTGATGTTCTCATTAATCCATAAACAATCCAAGGTTGACGCCCAACTTCTGCAAGAACCCAGCCCATCTCAATTGCAATATATGGAAGGGGAATTGAAAAGAGCATAATTTTTAAAAAGGTTGGAGATTCCATTAATTTATCTCTTCTAAACCAACCATAAACCATCAAAAGTATAAACAGCGTTCCAAGCCCTACCATAGTTCTGAAAGCTGCAAAGGTTATGGCAACAGGTGGTCTTTCATCTGCTGGAAAGTCATTTAACCCTCTGACAGTTGTGTTAAAATCGTGATAACCAAGAAAACTTAAAAGTCCCGGAATTGAACCGATCTCAATTAAATTTTTTCCAGCATCTTGGTCTGGAATTGCAAACATCACAATAGGAGCAGATGTTTGAGTTTCCCAATGAGCCTCCATTGCTGCAAGTTTTGCCGGCTGAACCTCTGCTACATGAGTTCCATGAAGGTCTCCTGTAAATCCAGCAACAAGAGATGAGACAAGACCAAAAACAAGAGCTATTTTAAATGAACTTGTAAAAAACTCAACATGCTGTTTTTTTAGAAGATGCCACGCACTTATACCCATCACAACAAAAGCAGCAAGAAGACAGGCAGAGGGTATAACATGCAAAATCTCAAGAATGCTGAATTTGTTGAACAAAACTTCAAAAAAATCTGTCATTTCAGCTCTTCCATTGCGGATAGTATAGCCTACAGGGTGCTGCATAAATCCGTTTGCTGTAAGAATCCAGACAGCAGATAAGTTTCCCGCAATTGCAACAAGCCACATAACTGTGGCGTGTGCTTTAGCAGAGAGCCTTTTCCAGCCAAATACCCATATTCCGATAAATGTTGACTCTAAGAAAAAAGCAACTGATGCTTCAATAGCAAGCAAAGAGCCAAAAACATCGCCAACATACTCAGAGTATCTTGACCAGTTTGTTCCAAATTGGAACTCAAGCGTAATACCAGTAACAACACCTACTGCAAAGTTGATAAGAAAAATTTTACCCCAGAATTTTGTCATCTGAAGATAAACCTTATCACCTGTTCTTACATATTGAGTCTCCATCCATGCAATGATTATGGAAAGCCCAAGTGTTAAAGGAACAAAAAGAAAGTGAAACATGGTTGCAACAGCAAATTGCAGCCGAGACAGAAAAACAGGATCCATTATATCCTCCTAAAATCGTTAAATTTTTTAATAGAACTAACTCCCCATGAATCAGCTCTTAATTTAATCTTTTAGCTATCTTTAAACAGCTAATCTTTAATTATCTATATAATTTTAGAACTAACCAAACCAGAAATTACAAAATATTTCAAGATTAAAGCAATCACTATGCCATTTTCTACAGTATGAATTTAAGAGCCAAATTTTTAAAGAGTTGAGAGCTTTTTAGAAATTATAAAATTATTTTCAGTTTACTTTATCTATTGTGCCTGTCTCATTGATTCAAAGTTGTATCACCAATAGGTGCTACACTTAAGTTTCATTAAAATTGTGTTAATGGATAACAGATAAAAACAATAATAAATACAAAGTGGTATGAATGGTGCATTCTCAAATATCATTATAATTTTACAAACTATCTAAATAATCTGCTTCATAGCATGAATTTGGATTGTTCAATCTATTATTTTTTTTAATCTATTATATTTTATGGGGACATTTTTGCCATGCTTAAAAAAGAGTGCGATATAAATATAGAGAAAACTCTTGAGCTTGCCGATGAAATGATATTTCTTGCAAGGCAGGGCGACGAAGCAAGAGAAGACTCTGGCTGTGGCGTTCTTTATGGGACTTTACTTGATTCTGGATTCAAGTTAAAGCAACTTGCACTAAAAGAGAAACAGGCTCATATAGATAAAGGGTGGTGGAAATAAATTGGCAAAACCCTTAAAATAAATATAGTTGGAGGGTAAATAGAGAAACAATGAACTCTAAAATAAAAAGACCGATTATTGATATAAGTGAATGCGTGTTATGTGATATTTGTGTTGAGATGTGCCCACAAATTTTTATTAAGAATCAATCTGGATATATTGAAATAGCTGAAAATATTTCAGACAATATCTATCAATCTTTAGAAGATGATATAAATGAGGTTATAAAAAATTGTAGAGGCAACTGCATAGCTTGGAGTTAAGATTCTAACTTTATGCAATTAGCAATTTTGCAGCATTGAGATATTTACGACAAAGAGCGTAAGGCAGATAAACCTCTCCATATCCTTGTGCCAAATCGTGATCATGGAGTATTTTAACTTTTGAAAGATGTGTGTCAAGCATCGGTATTATTGAAGAAGGGAAAGTTGTTATCCTGTCTTTATCTCCTTTTCCTGAACGCACTGTAATTTTTTTGAGGTTATAATCAATATCATGCACCCTCAACCTGAGAGCCTCGATCATTCTGAGTCCGCTGCCATAAAGCAGTTTAACTACTAATTGTTGAATGTCTTTGATAAGAGATATAACGTTTGCAACTTCTTGATGTGTCATAACAACGGGTATATGTTTTATTTCCTTTGCACGAATTGCGTCAATTTTTTGATCAAAAGGGTGTTTGAGAACTTTTTTGTATAAAAATACAAGAGCATTCATAGCCTGATTCTGAGTTGACGGCGAAACCTGTCCATCTATTGCAAGATAAGTGAGAAACTGCTCTATTTTGGCTTCTCCTCCATTAAGATCGTCCTGAGACTTCATTTTATGAAAATGAATATATCTTTTAATCCAATCACAGTATGAACGTTCTGTATGAATTGAGTAGTGGTGGATACGCATTACATCATGAATTTCATCCATTATTTTTTTATTTTGGCTGCTTGACATATTTATATTTTATATGTAGTAAAAAGTTACCTATCAGAATTAATAATATTTTTGACACATTAACCTGATAATAAATTATCATGGACACTTTTACCTGATATTAGTGCTGAAATCAACTTATCAGGGAAGATTGACCTGATAAGTTGGGATTTAGGGTATTATCAAGGAAATGTTTCCTTGATAATAGGGAATTTAAGGTATTATCAGGTAAGAATGACCTGATAATCAATGGTTGGGCACCATTAATCACGGATTTATTTATGGCCATAATTATACGAACTGTTTTTAATAACCAAGATTGGCGTAACGCATGTCAAAATGCGAATCATGACCGTCGGTTATATCAATGTCACGAAAGAAGAGTTAATACTGATTTTAAAATACTTGAAACAAGGCAATGTTCTTCTGCTGAATGTTGGGAACAACATCTTTGTAAAAATTATTCTTGGTATAACAGCAAGGGAGATTTTGGGGAAAGGGCTACTGGGAAAGCCTATTTTATTTATCCTGATACCGATAAAAAATTAGTACTTTGGGGAAAATCAGAAATAAAATCAGTAGAAAATAATATATTAAATTTCCAACCCTTTAAACCGTTACCTAAAAATAGGCAAATATCTGGCTTAACTTATAAAGAACTGCAAGCTATTGGAGTACCTGAATGGGGATCGAGAAACTACCGCTATATTTCCGATGAAACAGCAAATATTCTCGATACAGTAATATCTGAGGGCGTGAAATTATTAACAGAGCTTTCTGAAGAATATCATGATTTTGAAGGGCAGAGTCTTCTTAGACAACATGTCATAAAAGAGCGTTCATCTAAATTAATAAAAGCTTTCAAATCACAACTTACTAATTTTTCGTGTTCCGTATGTGGCTTCTCTTTTGAAAAATTTTACGGAGAATTGGGTTCGGATTTTATTGAGGCACACCATACAAAACCTATTGCTGAACTTACTGCGCAAACAAAAATTACTGTAAATGATTTAGCAGCTGTATGCTCAAACTGTCATCGCATGCTTCATCGCTCAAATCCTCCATTATCTATTGCCAAACTTAAGCGTCTAATAAAAAAATAAAGGCATCTTCCTTGTTGCCCAACAAATTATTCAACAGGGTATTTTACAGCGCCGCTGCGCTCTGCTGTAAAATACCCTCCATGCTAACGCATTCCGGTGCCGGTTAATTCAAACGTTGTGCTCTGATTAATCAAACCAATTTTAACTTATTGTATGGTGCACATTATTAATGAAAGATATATTAACGACGCTCTGGTATCTATCATTTTTTTTCAGTATTCCTTTGTTTATTAGTTGGTTTGATAATTTTGCACTTTATCTATTTGTGTTTTATTTAGTGCATGGAACTTTAATTCTTAGAATAAGTCTACTTATTGATAAAAAAATTAAAGATACAGACCAAATAAAAGAAACAATACATTGGATATTATTATATAGAGAACTGAACAAAAATATTTTTATTAAAATCCGTTTTAAAATTAACTTTTACCTAAAAGCTTTGATAGCTATCTTTAATTGGCCAGGGTTTCTTCTTTATCAGCACCTAGAATGGAAGCGAAGGGAATTTCATGATGAAATATCGGGTAAACCCAAAACCATTGCTGGAAACCTAACATCTAGCCTTTCACCAGAACCAATCCTTGCTGAAATTAGATTTTTATCTTTGATAAGTGTGTATTTATTTTACGCTTTTTTCGCGGAAGAGAAGACATATTTACAATTATTTTTATATTTGTTTTGTGCTGAAATACTAATTCGACATTTAGTGTATTTGCTATCTCCTGACAATATCTTTACTCAATTACGCATTACTGAAGGGAATGTTTTCTATCGGTTTTTTTTAATTGTTTTGCTTGATTTTTTGAGCGTATTTTTATCAGCTTATGGAATATTAAAATGGGGTACAAAAGTTCCATTAAACATGGAGAGTATTTTTGAAGTTAATAAATATCTTTTCAATTTTTCTCAATTAAAAGAAAAAATTATTAATCTTAATCTGGCTGTGAATGATATATTTCTTTTTTCTGTAGGATTTTTAATACTTTCGATGGCTAAGTGTATTATTCGCATTAAGGAATTTAAAAGAACAGATGAAGATTATAAAAATTTAGCAAAAAAATATGCTTGTGCTGGGAAATTTAAGAAATCATTAAATTGCATCAAAAAAATGAAGCGCATTGATGATGAACAATTGCTGATAGCAAGTATACTGTCTTTTGGACTTTATGACATCAATAATGCTAAGCGCTATGCTGAAAATTATCTTAATATATCAAATAAAAACAGTGATCATAATGCAGTTTATAGATTAATATTTAGTCACTCAATATATTTTCCGATACACAAAACTAATTTTATTTCATTATTAAAAGAAGCTATGGTACTCCCAATTGATGATGTCTTACTTCTCACAAATATAGTGTTTGTGCTCTCTTCAGGTGTTGAAGCTGACTACCTATTATTAGAGTATTTCACTAAAAAGGCACAAAATCAAACGACATTCCCATACTCATATTGTTTTTTACTTATATTATGCGGACGAATTGATAGATTGGGAGAAGTTCTAAAAAAGATGAAGTTCAATACAACAATTGAGAATATACTTTCTTGTACATACAAACTAATTATTGATATACATAATAATGAAATAGCAAATTGTTTTATTGAAAAGAAAATTTCGTCATTATTCAATAAGATAGAGTCTATAATTAATAGTTTAAAAAAGGAGGAAGAACAATTTATTGCATTGATGATATTAACAATATTAATTGTTTACGCAAAAACAATTCAATTTCAAACAGAAAGTAAATTGAAAGAATTATGTGATCGATTTTTACTTGAATCAGAGTTAAATTTAATGTCAGTAACGGATGATAAATTATACGACATATTCCTTAATCTGCAAAAAGAATTCAAAATATACTCGGAATAAACATTGACAGGTTATGTTTTTTAATTTTTTAAATTCTGACACACCGTACTAAATTATTTTCCTAATAAAGTATGGTATTTCTAAAATAATGTTACAAACAAAAATGCACAACCAATCGCTTCACCAGACCACGCGGGACGTGAGTAGCTCTTTTGGGATTTTTTGGGCGTGGCTGGTGAGCTTGGCGTTAGACGGCCATAAGAGCATTCTTGGCGGGAGGGTTGATGATTATGAATTTGATCTATCGTTATGTCTTTATTGTGATGTCGATTGCAGTACTTGCTTGTGCTCAAGCGAGCGGGCAGACCGAGGAGAAGGCTCCATCAGGTGAATATTGGCCCACTCAAGCCTGGCACACGGCTACTCCCGAGCAACAGGGAATGGACTCGGAGAAACTGGCCGAGTCCCTTGATTTCGTTCGCCGGAACGAGGTTGATATCCATAGTCTGCTGATCATCAGGAACGGCCATATCGTTCTGGACGCAAGCTTCTATCCGTTCCGTGCGGAACAATTACACGATCTTGCGTCGGTAACAAAAAGCGTTACCTCCACACTGATCGGTGTTGCGATCGGCCGGCAGAAGCTCAGTAGCGTCCGTCAGCCGTTGCTGTCGCTGTTTCCCCAGCGACCCATCGCCAACCGCGACGAACGAAAAGAAGGGGTGACGATTAAGGATCTGCTGACTATGACTTCAGGCCTGGACTGCCGCTTCCAGCCTCATGAAATCACGCTTAGCGAGATGAAGCAGAGCAAAGACTGGATTCAGTTCATGCTGAACCTTCCAATGGCCGCCGAGCCAGGCAGCAAGTATGAATACTGCAGCGGGGGGTTCCACCTTCTTTCAGGAATCATTTCTCAAACCACTGGCGCCAGCACGCTCGACTTCGCACGGCACGAGCTGTTCCAGCCGCTTGGTGTTCAGGATGTCGTCTGGCCTTCCGATCCTAATGGCGTGACGCACGGCTGGGGTGATCTACACTTGCGATCTCACGACGCGGCGAAAATTGGTTACTTGTGGCTGAATCGTGGGCGCTGGGAAGACCGGCAGATTGTTCCGGCGGAGTGGATGCAGGACGCGATCCAGGTGCATTCGCGTGCTTCCTGGGGCGATGAATATGGGTATGGCATCTGGGTTAACCCGACTCGTGATCTATACGAGGGAAATGGCCGCGGTGGTCAACGCCTTAGCGTTGTGCCGTCGAAGAACCTGGTGGTAGTGTTCGCCGGCGGAGGGTTCGAGCCCGGTGACATTGGCAAGTTCATTGTCGCGGCTCTCAAGTCGGATAAGCCACTCCCTGAGAACCGCGCTGGCGTAGCTCGACTGGCAGCCGCAATCACCACCGCAAGCAAACCACCGGTTCCCAAGAGCATGGCGAAACTACCGGAAATAGCACGAGCCATTTCCGGTAAAACATATCTGCTCGAAGCAAATCATCTGGGACTCAAGACGCTCGCCATAACATTCGCTCCACAATCGGACGCTTCGGTGCGGCTCACATTTGCGGATAATCACACAGAGATGCGGCCTATTGGGCTGGATGGAGTTGCTCGCTTGTCTCCAGATGGGCGATTTGGACTCCCCGTCGGCGTAAAAGGATACTGGGAAGACGAACACGTTTTTGTACTTGATTACGACGAGGTTGCCAACATTAATCATTATCTCCTTCGAATCGGTTTCAATGGAGATCGTATCGCGATGCAGCTATCGGAAAAGACCTCCGGTTCAGAGGCAAAGTTTGAAGGAAAGATGGAAGCCAAATAAACCTTGTATTTGCGGAAGCAAAAAAAAATTAAAAAATGTTGTGGGAAATCATAACAAAACGCTCAAGCCGACCGCGTAAACGGGAATCATTTTCCGCACAGGCTGTTGTCATGGCTTCTTAACTTTACGTTGTAATTGGATAAAATAATGCTATCTAATTTCTTATTTTCTCAGATACTAATTGCTATTGCTATATGCGTTGACATCATTTCTTTCCAGTTTAAAGAAAGAAATAAAATATTGGTTTGTTTAGTCATTTCTACAGTGTTGATTTCAAGTCATTTCATGTTGTTAGGTTATTGGACAGCTGCTTTACTGGGGTTAATATCCGTTGCTCGTTACTTAAGCGGTATGTTTACAACATCCAACAGAATAATGTGGCTCTTTCTCATAATTATATTGGTCACTACAATCTCCTCTTTTGAAGGTTTATTGTCAATTGTGGGGAGTTTAGGAACTATCTTTACAACAATAGCAGCTTTTAGAAACGACGATAAGCGACTAAGGCAATTTATGTTTATTGGTACCATGATTTGGATTATACATAATTACTTTGCTGGTTCGCCAGGAGCTGTCATAATGGAAATTATTTTTATCATTTCTAATTTTGTAGGTTATTTTCGTTACTACATCAAACCTAACTACAAATATTTGAAAAAGATAACAGCATAACCCTACGCTCCACACGGAGAGAGTTTATGGAAGAGTGGTAAGGTTATTATTGGTGTTAAATAAGTTACGCTCACAAAAAGTTCGGTTTTAGCGTTTTAACAAAAAAAATGGGGACAAAATGATTACCTTTGATCAGGCAGTTGATTCAGTAATGCAGCTTCCAACAGATCAGCAGGAGATGCTCATTAATATTTTTTATCGCAGGCTGATGGAAAAAACCGCAAAGAGATCGCAGCAGATGCAAAAAAATCAATTGCTGCGTTTCATGCAGGCAAATTAAAACAGCAGCCGGTGCAGGAAATAATATTGGAATTGATGAAACAAGATATATAGCATTCCTATTTCATTTGTGTAAAATTAACTTTATGTTTGCTAAATTCATGCTTTCTATAAATATTGAATTTTACAAATCATGTAGGAAAGCTATATTTAATTCATAGTTGTGAACCCATAAATTAAGCGGAATTTCGTTCAGTCTGGAGGTAAATAGAGAAGAGCGTTTCGGCGTGTTAGTTTACGCCTAATCGTTAGTCTCTGTTCGCCCTCAGGCTGCCCCTCTGAACTTTGCGTTATGCTTTGTGAACAGGATAGTTTCTCAAAAATTATTTTTTATCTCTTTAAGCATTAATAACGATTCTTAAAACATCCAAAGGTTTTTTATAATGGTTTCTTCAGTTAAAATTGAAATAGATGAATTTTCTTCAGAATATCAAAACGAGATACTTAATCTTATAGTAAATATTCAACAGAGAGAATTTGGAATACCTATAACGGCAAAAGAACAACCTGACCTCTGTAACATTGGAGAGTTTTATCAAAAGGGAAAAGGAAATTTTTGGGTAGCTTTGTGCGATAAAAAAGTGATTGGCACAATAAGTTTACTTGATATTGGCAATAAAAAAGCCGCTTTAAGGAAGATGTTTGTAAATGAAAAATTTAGGGGGGAAAAATTTAAAGTAGCTTTACTGCTTTTAAATACACTCTTGCAATGGTCAAGAGCAAATAACATTGATGAAATATATTTGGGGACTACGCCAAAATTTTTAGCAGCGCACAGGTTTTACGAAAAAAATGGCTTCACTGAAATAATGAAAAATGATTTACCAACCAGCTTTCCGATCATGAGCGTGGATACAAAATTCTATAAGATCAATATCAAAAGAATTTGCTAGTCTTAAACAAGTAGCGAGTTATGCATTATACTACTGCGTCATAAAATTGTATTGAGCTATTAAATCATTAAGATAAAGATGATGCATTAATAATTCAGTTTTTATTATCACTATATGTTAAGCACTACCCAAAATGGAATTCAGATATCGCCGCCATAGCCTGATGCAAAATATGATATAAGGGAGGATAAACTGCTATGAGACAGCTAAAACAGAAAATTTATGAACTGCTTTTAATAGATGATGAAGAAAAAGCAATATCTGAACTGCTTGAAATTGCTCCGTCTCGCTCAATAAATCATCTCTTTTCGTTTATACAAGATACAAACGAAAATATAAAATGGCGAGCGGTTCGAGCAATGGGAAAGGTTGTAGCGGCTATGGCATCTGAAAATATTGAATCTGCAAGAGTTATAATGAGGCGGCTTATGTGGAGTCTTAATGATGAATCTGGCGGTATTGGTTGGGGTGCACCAGAAGCTATGGGAGAAATTATGGCTCAGGATAAAAGACTTAAAGATGAATATTACAAAATTCTATTGTCATACGTAAATGAAGATGGAAATTATCTTGAACATGAACCACTAAGAAAAGGGGCTATATGGGCAATAGATCGGGTCAAATCTGGTTACGACTTGCAATAAGAGAGCTAAAAAAAGATAAAGGGTTTTCATTTTTTTTTATTCTAAACCTTGCTATTGGGCTTGTAGGGTTTATCGCACTTAACTCATTTAACAACTCTCTTCAAACCCACCTAAAAGATAACCTAAAAGAGATATTAACAGCAGATATGGTTATCACCTCTCCAAGAGCTTTAAATGATAAAGAAAAAAAGCTTATTCAATCAGTTGTTGGAAATGATAAAAAAGAGTCTCAACAAATATCTTTCTTTTCAATGATTTCTGGAGAAGAAACTTCAAAAAGCTCTAACACAACTTCAAAACTTGTAAACATTATTGCAATTGATAACTCTTTCCCACTTTATGGGGTAATGGTTTCTGAAATTAATAAAAAACAATTGTATTTGCAACAAGGCTCTTTAAAAGTCTGGATAACGCCAGATATTGCGGTCTCTATGAATTTACAAGTTGGCTCAAAGGTTAGAATAGGAGACAGAACGTTTGTTGTTGATAATATTGTTTCCCCGCCACCTGATGCCTCTGTAACATCTTTTCAACTTGCCCCTAAGATTTATATTGCTCTTGATGACGCTCAAAAGACAGGACTTCTAAAATTTGGCAGCAGAGTAAGTTTTAAACGCTACTACAGATTTCCATATAAGACAGATATTAACTCTAAAACAGTTGAGCTACGTAAAAAAATAGATACCCTTTTTAAGGGTTCACCAATAATAAGCGTCTATGATAGTGAAGATGTAAACCAAAATCTTAACAGAATTTTTGGGTATTTTACAGGATACATGGGGCTTATAGGAGTTGTGGCTCTATTTCTTGCAGGTATTGGGACTGCATATCTTTTTAGAGGTTATCTCAATACAAAGATAAAAGAGATTGCAATTCTTATGACTCTTGGGGCAAGTAGAGTTGATGCTTATTTAATGTTTATGTTTCAAGTTATTATTCTTGGGGCAATATCCACTATTGTTTCGGTTATACTCTCCATTTTTATTCTCCCCCTATTTCCAGAGGTGTTGCAAGGTTTAATCCCAAAAAATTTTAATGCTAACGCAGATATTAAGAGCATAATTACAGCATTTATACCCGGAATATTTGGAAGCATAATATTTTGCTTGCCAGTGTTTGCAACAGTTTATCAACTTAAACCTGTTATACTGCTTCAAGGGGCTAAACATTTTGAATATATTAACAAAGCAGAGATTGTCGGGTTTAGATTATTCTTGAGTAAATTAATGCCGAGACTATTGAGTTTTATGCCTGCAATTTTAACATTTTGGTTTTTATCTGCTTATCAGACACGCTCTTTTGAACGGGGAACCATATTTTTTATTGGCTCTCTTTGTGTGATGGCTACATTCACTACAATAGGGTGGTTAAGCCTTAAATTATTAAAAAAACTCTCTTTAACAAAACAGTTTATACGCAAAATTGCATTTAGAAATTTATACAGAAACCAGATAGCGTCTATATCTTGTTTTGTTACTATTGCAATGGGTGGATTTTTGATAAATGTGATTCCACAGATAAAAAATGGAATTCAAGATGAGATAAGTCAGCCTAAAGGTATGAAGATTCCGGGTTTTTTCCTTATTGATATTCAACCAGAGCAGTTAGATGGACTTAAACAATTTCTTGAATCAAAGAATTATTTTTTAACCAATGTATCGCCAATAATTAGAGGAAGGATTCTTACTGTAAATGGAAAAGGTTTTTATGAGCGGCTTGATAAAGAGCTTAGCAAAAAAGATAGAGAAGAGACCTCATTAAGGGGGCAATATAGACGCAGAGAGTTTAACTTCTCATATCGTGAATCACTTGATAAGTCTGAAAAAATTGTGAAAGGCACACCATTGAGTCAAACTTCTTGGGACTCTCAAAATAACGAACCTTTAACAAACTCAATCCAATACCAACCACAGCCTGATAAATTTATGGAAATTTCACTTGAAGAGAGTTTTGCAGATCGATTTGATATAAAAATAGGCGACATAATGGCATTTGATATTCAAGGAGTGGAGTTTGAGGGAAAAGTTGTAAATTTTAGAAAGGTAAGATGGAACAGTTTTCAGCCAAATTTCTTTATTTTATTTCAAAAAGGTGTGCTTGACGATGCACCAAAAACTTTTTTAGCATCAATTCCCCAGATGAAACTATCTGAGAAATCAGCTCTTCAAAACTCATTAGTAAGAGAGTTTCCAAATATATCGGTAGTTGATGTAAACCAGACAGTAAATCAGATACTTACAATTACAGATCGCCTATCATTTTCCATCAATTTTATGGCAACTCTTGCTATAGTTGCGGGTTTAGTTGTGCTATTTTCAATTGCAAGGTATGAGACTTATGCACGTTCGTGGGAGATAAATCTTCTAAAAGTTTTAGGTGCTGGATTTAAAGATATAAGAGAGATAATTTTACTTGAATTTGGTTTTCTTGGGTTTATGGCAGCACTTTTTGCAACATTTCTAAGCCTTATCGTATCATACTTGATTGCATGGTTTTTCTTTGAAAGACTCTGGGCATTTAGGTGGGAATATAGTCTATTTTGTTTGATTGCCATAACTTTAATCTGTATTGGCACGTCATTGGCTGCAACAGGAAAGGTAGTCAAGCAGAAGGCTGTAGAACTTTTATCTTAGAGCCATTTAATTCTTAATTAGAAGGTATGTGCTTGGAGATTAAAATAATCTGAAATTATGGTCAAGATTCTGAAGGCAGACGACACTCGAATATTCTCCTTAGTTTTTTTTCAAGTATATTGGCAGTAAAGGGTTTGATAATATACTGAGTTACACCGAGACTAAGTGCATCGGACACAATATTTTGATCCGAACGTCCCGTGATCATTACAAAAGGGATTTTGCACAACTCACCATCTTTTTTTACATGTTGCAGAAACTCAATGCCATTCATCCCCGGCATATCATAATCGGAAATGATCAGGTTGACTTTTTCGGTTTCTAAATATTTAACCGCTTCCACTGCACTATCAACCTTGGTAATATTTCTGTAACCCAGATCCTTTAAAAAGCCTGCAATAAGGCGTCGCATCATTGCATAATCGTCAACCACAAGAATACGAAACGAGTCATTGGCATTTTTATCATCATCGTATATTTCCTGAACAGGTTCTGCTATGCTGTATTGGTTTGGAAGCCTTATAACAAGTGTAGTTCCCTTTTCATCATCTGATGTAAAAGATATTTTTCCACCCATTGTCAACACAATTAAATTAGCAATATATGTGCCAAGCCCCTCCCGATCTCCCTTGCCGTATGTGCTCTTTTTCTCAAAAAATGACTTTCTGATCTCATTAGGTATGATGCCCCGATTATGCACAAGAATAAGATTTTCCTTTTTTTGATTCTCCAGTGCAACGTTAACCTTGCTACCTTCGTATGAGGCTTCTACAGCATTTTTGATAAGATTAAGGAGCAAAGAATAAAACAACGTCTTTTCTCCAGGAACTTCAAAGGAATCTGTCATAACAGCCGGAATACCAGCAATGGAAATGGTAAAACCTATATTGCCAGCCATTAACATATTTCTGATATCTTTTTTAATCTGATACAAAATTTTAACCAGATCCACTGGAACAGGATTAAATTTATATGTCTGATTTTCCATTTTATATAAATCTATGGAACTATTAAGATTTCCGATAACTTTAGAACCGGCTGATTCAGCTTTTTGTAGTATCATTTTCTGCCTGTCGGTAAGGTTATCATCCTTTGCCAACAACCTTGGAACCTCCATTAAATCATTTAAACCTGTTTGAACAGCATCGCCAGAAAGTTTTTCAAGAAGTAACTTCAACCTGGCGTTCTCCTCTTGCAGCATTTTTTGCATCAACAGTTGATCCCTTGCACTTTTTACATAAAGATGGGTTCTAATTCGGGCTTTGAGGATAGAAGCACTGACAGGTTCGTGAATATAATCCTCGGCACCCATGAGTAACCCTCTGGCTTTCTTTGAATCTTCCCCCTGTTCTGAAATAAAGAGAATTGGAATCTCAAGTGTACACTCATTTGCCTTGAGGCGTCTGCACAGTTCCCGACCGTTTTTTTCAGGCTGCTTCATGTAGAGTAAAATAAGATCTGGGGGACAGATCGTTATCTCTTCAATGGCTTTTTTTCCATTCAAAACCAGTTGAGTTTCATATTCTTCGTTTAATATATTCACAACAGAATCAATATCTACATCTCTTTCATAGACAATCATAAGATTTTTCTTGGTTTTGTGTGATTGAAATTTCATTGCCATTTTGATTTGATCCCCTCAAGTAAAAATTATGCTGAATCATTTATAGTGTTCTAAAGCGGCAGTAATTCTAATGTCTAATTATAACGGATTTGGGAGACAAGGTAATATGCTGAAATAATTATACCAAATCACGCTCCAAATTTCTTGATTTTTAAGTTGAATTTGCATTGTATGGCATAACTTTTTAATCAAGATAGCAATTTCAACAAAAACAGGTTTTAGTGATACAATTTATTCTACTCCAAATCCGTTATATTTAGTTGGAACTCAATTTATAATAGTCAACAGTATAAAATTTTACAAAGATTTGAAATATCAAAGCCCAGTAATTACAGCCTTATTTCTGGGTGGTATTCTGTGATAGCTAAATTTTGGATAACCTACCATCATTGAACCGTAGCTTACGTTATTTTTCGGAAGTCCCAATGCAGCCTGCAATGGAGGCCAAAACATAGCAGCAGCATTAAAATATCCGCACCAACAACCACCAAGATCAAAAGCTGGCAATGCAAGCTCAAGCCATGTTAGGGCAATAGTACAAGCTGTATTTGATGAAAAATCTCTCTTATCACCGTGGGCAATAATAAGATGTGGTGTGTTGCGGGTAATATTGTCAATTCCTGCTTCATATCCTGCAACCACAAGTTCAAGCTCCATTGATTTTGCCATTTCAGGCTTCTCTTTTATCATCCACTTCATCCAATCAATCACATGACCACAAAGCTTTGTAAGCTCTTCACGTTCGTAAACAACATGCCACTTAACAGGCTGACGGTTGTGTCCAGAAGGTGCATAGCTTGCAATTGAGAGAATTTTTTCAAGCGTCTCCTTAGCAACTTGTTTTTTCTTATAACTTCTTATTGATCTGCGATGCTTTAAGAACTGCTCCATCTTTTCTGGATCAGGCAATAGCTCTTTTTTAATCTCCATACAATCTTCTGGTGCAAATTTTGTGTGAGATAATGCAGCAGTTGGGCAAACTGCAACACAATGTCCGCAATTGATGCAAAAATTTTCCGCACCTTTTGCTATTTCTGGAAATCCCTCTTTAAGGTTAATAATTAAAACTGGACACTCTGCAGCACATATTCCATCTTTGACACATTTTGTCTGATCTACTGTTATTAAAGCCATAGAAATTATCTTCCCTTCTATATTTTAAGTGAAATTATCGAATTAATTTTTTAAACAACCCTTCTATATTCTATAAATATATTTAGAGTTTACTCAACAGGTGGAATAACCATAACTGGAATTTTGGATTGTTTAAGAACTCCTTTTGCAACTTGACCAAGAGATGTAGTTGAAGAGAAAAATCCTTTGTGTGATCCAATAATAATGAGATCACAATTTTCTTCAAGGGCTGTATGGATAATAGTGTCAACAACATGACCATCTTTTACAAGGATTTTATCTACCGTGTAATCACAGTCAGTTGTTCTTACATCTTTAGAAAAGGCATCTATTGCTTCATGGATCATGGTTTGATTATTTTTTTTACCAATCAAAGTCATTCTTGCATCATTTTCATGCTGTTTATGGAGAGTTTCCCATTTTTCTTTACCTATAAACCCTGTAATCATTGCATCAACACTATCAGGAAGTGGCTCCATGACATGAAGAAGCGTAATTCCTCCACAATATTTTGAAGATAGACTTGCAGCATAGGTAAAAGCATTGCGGCAATTGTTTGATAGGTCTGTAGCAAACAAAATTTTTTTTATATCTTGAACCATTTTTTTCTCCTTTGATTAAAATTTCAATTTTCTTTTATTAGCACTCTTGATCTAAAATCTTTTTAATTAAACTCTATTTATGGATTTGTGGTGTTTAATAGCAGAGCGTACCCCATTCATCATACTCACATTACCAAAACAGAAATATTTTACAAGATGGGACTCTTTTAACTTTAACGATCTGAAAATCTGTTTTTCAGCTAATCCTTTTTCCCAAAGCTCAATTATATCTCCATAGAGATTTTCTAAAAAATTAAGTTTTAAAC
The DNA here is from genome assembly GCA_015232455.1 of Desulfamplus sp. Lineage (GTDB taxonomy): Bacteria > Desulfobacterota > Desulfobacteria > Desulfobacterales > Desulfobacteraceae > Desulfamplus. The sequence continues at coordinate 38,727 of JADFZQ010000011.1, forward strand.
AGATATGTTCCTTACCCTTTTTTTGCTTAGGGTTATGACCACAAAGCAAAATGTCAAAATTAAGATCGACAAGTGTTTTTAAAGATTCGATCTGAGTGCCAATATCTTCGTCAGCTCTGAAAAATTTTATCCTATCACCAAGATAGAGATCACCTGAGAAAATAATCCCCTGATCAGGAAGAAAGAAAACTGTATGATCCTTTGAATGACCCGGTGTATGGATTGCTATCATTTTACCAAGAACTGTCTCAATCTCTTTAGGAAGCGGGTTTAATTTAAGTGGAGTTGTCTTGCCCCATACATATTTTTGATAAGGCAAAATGGAGTAGGGGGTTTTTAATTTTTCTCTGCTTAGATGATGACCGAAAACATCAGCTCCATGAAGTGTCTGAATTGCAGCCGCATTACCTGAATGATCTTCATGGTGATGTGTCAAAAAAATTTGTTTTACCCTGTTATCACGAGCTATTGATACAACTTCTCTCTTAAGATGAGATTGACCCGTATCAACCATTGTATCTCCAAATAGATAACAGTAAACCGTCATTAAAGGATGTCCTGCTAAAGACCAACCAAGTTTAAAACCTTTTATGCCACTATGAAATTGATATGTTTTACAAAGACGCATTTAGCTCCTTAAACTATTTTGATCCATTAGTTTCTAATAGTAATTTCTCAATATCTTTTTCGATTTTATTTGGTGCATCTTTAGGAGCAAACCGTTTAACAGGATTGCCATTTGCGTCAATAAGGAATTTTGTGAAGTTCCATTTAATCTGAGGTGTTAAAAAGCCTGTAAGAGCCTGTTTTAGATATTTAAATAGAGGATGTGCATTTTCTCCATTAACATCAACTTTTGCAAACATGGGAAATGTAACTCCATAGTTTATATAGCATGTCTGTTTGATTGACTCCTCATCACCAGGTTCTTGATTGGCAAACTGATTACATGGAAACCCTAATATTTCAAATCCTCTATCTTTATACTTATCATATAACTCTTGCAATCCTTTATATTGAGGGGTTAAACCACATTTAGAGGCTGTATTGACTACAAGAACCACTTTGCCTCTATAACTCTCCATTGAAATCTCTTTATTGCCAAGTGTTTTAGCTTTAAATGTATAGAATTCTGTCATTATAATGAATCTCCTTAGCGAACATTTGATATTTATGATCTCTTGTTTTTAATATCTTATTGTATATCTATGACTATTCTATCCACGAGAGTCAAGGAGAGTGTGGTATGTTGTCGATCTTTTTAATATTTTTAAGAAAAGAGACGTTGCTAAATTTTATATTTTGCCTTTATGCAATAATTTCTCCTCTTGCACTTATAACAACTTTTGTAATTGGAACCGTTACTCCAGCAAGCTCCATTCCTTTTTTTACAATCATTGGAAGCCCTGAACAACATGGAACTTCCATTATCAAAGTAGTAACGCTTTTTATTCCAGCAGTTTTGAAAATATCAGCAAATTTTTGAATGTATGAATCAACATCGTCAAATTTAGGGCATCCGATCATAACAACCTTTCCCTTGAGGAAATCTTGATGAAATGCTGGGTATGCAACTGGAACGCAATCTGCTGTAATCAATAAATCAGCTCCTTTTAGAAATGGTGCTGTTGGCGGAATAAGCCTAATTTGCACAGGCCAATGACCAAGATTTGATTTACATGCTCCAGAAGCCTCACATTTTAAATCTGACGGTTTATTGGCATCAGAGCATGAACATTGAGAACTTTTTATATTGGTATCAGCTCCTTTATGACCATTTGATATAGGAAAAGTTTGAAGTTGGGTTGAAGGGCAGCCACATGCTAAAGTTGCAGAAGGTTTTGATTCTGAAGTTACTATACTTTGTGAGCTGTTTTTCTTTTGCTCAAGCTCCTTTAGATATGCTTCAACCGCTTTTTCATCAAACTCATCAGCTTCTCTTTCAATGATTTTAAGAGCGTCTTGAGGGCATTCACCTATACAGGCACCAAGACCATCACAATATTGATCCTTAACAATTTTTGCTTTTCCATCAATTATCTGAATCGCACCTTCTGCACAAGACACAACGCAATTTCCGCAGCCATTGCAGAGTTCTTCATCTATTTGTATTATTTTTCTTTTAACTTTCATATTCTCATATCTCCTAATATTTTAATTAGTTATAATAACATATCCTCATATTTTCAATTCTTCTCCTGCAAAACTTGGATTTGAGCTTTGATTTTATTAGATAGAAATTTAGTTCTGCAGTAAGGCCTATCTTTTATAAACCCACAAATTTTAAGGATAGATTTTCATATTAGCACAGAGGCAGCTTTGATTTTTCCAGATTCAGTTAAAAATGATTTTGAGATAATCCTCTCAAGCCTATCTCTGCTTATTAACGCCTCATTTTTCTCCTGTTTTTCCTTTTGCTCCTCTTCAAGATTTGTGATGAGATCAGCATCATAAAGCACTTTAAAATTTAGAGTCTCGCTCTCTCTTGGATGGTGATGATGTCCAACAATATCGCACACTTCATCAATTAACTCTGGCTTTGCACCAAGTTTTTCAAGAATAGAGCGTGCAATTGGAGGACCTTCAAGCTCTTGATATTTTGGGGCATTGGAGTTGTATTTTCTCTCTGACTCTTTTATTCCAATATCATGCAAATAGGCAGCAGATAGAATCACAGCAAGGTTTGCACGATCTTCTCTTGCTGTTTTATCCTCTTGTTTTCCTTTTGCTGCATCTTTTTTATCAAAGAACTTAGCTTGCTCATCTTTTCCTATATGTTCTGCATATCGAGCTACCCTCATGGCATGACCAATGCGTTTAAAATCTGATTTAAAATATCTTTTCATCTCTACAGCAACTCTATCTTTTAGCATATCTTCCCTTTGGCTGAGAAACTCTTCTGGAAGGTTGGCTATACACTGATCCGCATACTGGCAATATGAGGCACAGCCAAAATCCATTTTAGGATTAACAATTCTTTTGCCGCAGCTTCTACATCTTCTTGATGTGTCATCTTTAAAAAATTCCATATCAGCACCGCACTCTGGACATTTTGTGTCAAAAATAGCATCTTTTTTCCAGTATTGTGTCTCTTGACCCGGACATTTCATAGTTGCCTCCTTAATTCTTTGTGATTTTTATTTGTTATCTTTTCAAATAAAATGTTATTTTCTTCTGTCTCTTATTTATCTGTAATATAAGGCATGTTGAAAAGAAAAACATTGATCTTAATCAACTAAAATATTTTTTTAGGAAGATGATTTTGTAAAACTTACACTCAAACAGATAGATATTTATTGTGAGACAATTATCTTGACATTAACCTCTTTATAATATTTCTTAAATATTAATAATTAATTATAAACATAGTTTTTTAACACAAAATAACTCAAAATGGAGGCAGCTCTTGTATTCAAAAATATTGATTTTACACTTTCCACCAGAAGTGGCTCAAAAGGCTGTTGTATGTTACCTTACAAAAAAATTTGACCTTATTTTTAATATCTTAAACGCAAAAGTATCTAACCGTAAAGATGGCTACATGGTATTAGAAATTTCAGGAACAAGGGATAGTTTTAAACAAGGTGTGGAATACCTTAAAAATCAGGGGGTAAGAGTCAGCTCTGCTGATCAAGAGATATGGAGAGATAGTGAAAAATGTACACATTGCGGCTCTTGCACCGCTGTCTGTCCATCTGGAGCATTATCAATCAAACGTCCTGAGATGGAGGTTATATACGATAAAGATAAATGCACGGTATGCGAATTATGTATTGTTACATGTCCCTCAAGAGCTATGGGGCTTTACTCAAAAAATACTGAAGATATGATGTCTTAAAAAGCTATAAAATGACTGGGAACAAAGATAATATAGCTCTTGCATCAAATGATGCAAAGCAGAATGATAGAATTAAGAGATCGGTAGCCAAACAAGTGGCTGTTGCTTTAAGCGGTGGAGTTGACTCTTTAGTTGCGGCTTTTCTCCTAAAAAAGGAGTATCCTAACTTATTTGGTATCCATTTCACAACAGGCTATGAAGAGAAGATTAATAGTAATGAATATCTCAAGGAAGAAAATTTATCATTAAAAACAGGTTCAAACGATATTGTTGAGCATCTAAAAAAGCAGTTGGATATTCCAATTTATTGTGTCGATCTAAAAGAGCAGTTTGAACAAGATGTTGTCTCATATTTTATTGAGACATACAAAATTGGAAAAACCCCAAATCCCTGTATTGTCTGCAATAAAAAGATAAAGTTTGGTATATTATTGAAGGCTGCGGGTGAATTAGGAGCTGATTTTTTAGCAACTGGTCATTATGCACGAATTTGCTTTAACAACCAGAGTTCAAATCTTAATGACTCTGTGGCTCTCTTGAGAGGAAAAGATTCACTAAAGGATCAATCATATTTTCTCTCTATGCTTTCCAATGAGCAATTGAAAAATGCTATTTTTCCTCTTGGAGATTTTACAAAACATGAAGTTGTAAATATTGCAGCTCAAAATAGCCTTACTCCGATACATAAAAAAGAGAGTCAAGATATTTGTTTTATACAACAAGACTCTTTTGCCAATTTTATCTTATCAAAATGCACAAATTCGCTTGTTCAAGATAACAACAAAGAGTTCAGCCCAGAAAACATATCACCATTTACATCTGGAGATATTGTAACCACAAATGGCAATATTGTTGGCAGACACAGAGGACTTTATTCTTACACTATAGGACAACGAAGAGGCTTAAATTGCCCAGGACCTGCCCCATACTATGTTAAAAAGATTGATATGGAGCAAAATCGCTTGATTGTCGGTTTTAAAGAAGAGCTTTTTGAAAAAGAGTGTACCCTCAATCATATCAATTGGTTGTCCAATGAGCCTTATTTTGCAGATTCATCTTTAAGAGTTACAACGTGCATACGCTACAGCCATAAGCCTGTGCTATCAACTCTTATTCTAAATGATGCAGAATCTACTACAAAAGTGATTTTTGACGAGCCTCAACTTTCCGTAACACCCGGACAGTGTGCTGTATTTTATGATGGAGATAAGGTTTTGGGGGCAGGATTTATCCAATGAAGAAGTTTTATATTGCAACTCTTGGCTGTAAGGTGAACCAATACGAATCAGATGGCATAGCCTCTCAACTTATAGAAAAAGGGTGGCAAAAAGTAGATAAAGTTGAAAATGCCGATTTCTGCATTGTAAATACCTGTGCTGTAACCTCAAAAGGTGCCATGCAATCTCGCCAGCAGATAAGAAGCATTGCTAAAGCTAATTTAAGCTCAAAGATTATTGTAACTGGTTGCTATGCCCAGACCTCACCTGACGAGATTAAAAAAATTGAAGGAGTTGATTTAATTGTTGGATATGATGATAAATTTCGACTTGCAGATATTTTAATTAAATCAGTTAATAATAGCATAAATAAGAAAGAACAATTGGTTCTTCCTAACTCTATTTCTGAATTGAAGTGCGTTAACAATAAAATAGAGATAGAAGATGGAGATATAAAAGAAAAAGAAGTTGTAACTCCTTTTTTTAAGCCTGCTATTACAGGAGATAAAACTCGTGCATATCTTAAAATTCAAGATGGTTGCAATGCTTTTTGCACCTACTGCATAGTTCCATATTCAAGAGGAAGAAGTAGAAGTATGCCGCTAAATGATGTAATTGAGCATCTTTTGCATCTTTCATTAAAAGGATATAAAGAGGCAATTCTTACAGGAATTCATGTCGGAGCTTATGGAATGGATTTTGAAGATAATTTATCTATTATCAATAAGCATGATAAAAATAACATTGAAAATGAAGGAAGAGATAAAATAAGCTCACCTCTTACTCAACTTTTGATAGAAATTAATCGCCTAAAACCTATTCATAGAGTCCGTTTAAGTTCAATAGAACCAAAAGAGTTGACAGATGATATTATTAATCTTGCTTCAAAAAACAGCATTTTATGCGACCACTTTCATATTCCACTTCAAAGCGGAGATGATACTATTCTCAAACGTATGGGAAGACCATATAACTCTGAGTTATTTTTCAATTTGATTACTAAAATCTACAATATTCTTCCAAATGCAGCTATTGGCGTTGATGTTCTTGTGGGGTTTCCTGGAGAATCTAATCAGGCTTTTGAAAACACTTTTAATCTCATTGAGCAGCTACCGATAAGCTATCTTCATGTTTTCCCTTTTTCACCAAGAAAGGGAACAAAAGCATATAGCTATCCAGATAGGGTTAATAACACGATAGTGAAGGAAAGAAGTGCATTACTTCGTGAGCTTGGATTTCAGAAAAGAAGAGAGTTTGAGGATAGATTGATAAATCAAAACAAATATTTAGGAGAACATATAGAGTCTGTTGTTCAAGATAAAAGGGACAATAAAACTGGCAAGTTGATTGCCATAACATCAAATTATCTTTCAGTTCTTGTAGATGGGAATGATGAACTAAAACGGCAAGTCGTTGAAATAAAACTTGAAGGAAGAGACAAAGAGAGCAGACTTACGGGTGAATATGTTTCAGCAATATAGTTTTTTAATAGCAATATCATTTCTATTTCTATTTATAATATCATTAATTGAAATTGAATCAAGACAATCAAACATAGCCTTGCTTGCCTCTATCCATACCCAACGAGAGAGGCAATCACCAGCCCTGTTGCATACGCTACAAAGTTTTTTATCCTCTTCGCTACAATCTGTGATTGCCGTAATTCCCTCAAGACAGCGAACAATATCTCCAACACTTATATCTTCGGTTGTTTTTGCAAGCAAATATCCACCCGATGCACCTCTTTGACTGTTTATAAGTCCATCTCTTTTGAGTTTTCCAATAAGCTGCTCTAAATATTTAAGAGAGATATTTTGACGTTTTGAAACATCGCTTAGAGGCACAGGAGTATCTTTTCCGTATAAAGCTAAGTCAAGTATTAACCTTGTGCCGTATCTGCTTTTTGTTGTCAGACGCATCGGATTATCCAACTATTTAAGAGAGCCTCTCTATAGATTTTCCAAAAGGTGCAACAGACTCTTCAGCTTTTTTTCTTGGCAGGTATATCTCAAAGCACGTTCCTTCTCCCAAAATTGATTCTACTTTAATCTCTCCTCCATGTTGCTGAATCACATGATTTGCAATAAAGAGTCCGAGTCCCGTGCCTTGAGAACCTTTTGATGTAAAAAATAGCGTAAACATCTTTTCACGAGTTTCTTGATCTATGCCCATACCATTATCTTTTATAGATAAACAGACTCTATGGTTGTTATCTTCCCATAACCTAAATTCAACTTTATGGTTTTTATTCTTTGCCTTATCGTAAATACATGCTTCTACAGCATTTTCCGAAAGGTTTACCAATGCCGCTTGCAGCCAATTTGAATCAATATCCATCTCTCCAATTGAATCTGGTATATCAATTTCAATTTGAACACAATTTTTTCGAGCAAGATTAGTAACTGTGGATATAACTGTTTTAAAAATATGCACAATATCTACTGTTTGGTATTCGAGCTTTCTTGATTTTGCATAATATAGAATCTGAAGTACCATTTTTTTGATTCTATCTGCCATCTGCTTGATAAGATCAAAAGCCTTCTCAATCCTTTCAGGATCATTTTTTTGCAATCCTGATGACATTTGATAAATGCCGCCATCTAAAGCTGTGAGCATACCTTTAACACCGTGAGACATAGAACCAAGCATAAGCCCAAGTGAAGAGAGATGTCCCTGAAGCTGACGTATCTGAGTAATATCAGTGGCTATCTCCATAACCTGAGTAATTCCACCATCATCATTAAATATTGGTGCAGTTTGAGTCAATACATGATACTGTTGTCCAGAAAGTGCTGTTACAACCTCTTCTGTAGAGTGTGATTTCCCATCTGCAAAAGTCTTTATAACTGGACAAGTTGGACATGGAGATGTGCGATGTTTGTAAATCTCATAGCAATACTCTCCAACTTCATTTCCAAAATCTTTCTGAAAAAGAATATTACCACCAATAAGCCGCATCTCCTTATTTTGTATAGAAATATAGCAAGGAACTTCGTTAAATAGTTGGTGATAAAGAGTACGGTCATGCTCTAAATCAGCCAATCTTTCAGAATATATCTTAATTCTTTTGTCGTTTGCGATACATTTTCTGGCATGGATTATGGCAAGGTTCAATGCCTTGCTGTTCACAGGGATTTCAAGAAAATTAATAGCGTGTGTGCCTACTTCATCCATTGCCTGGTTAAGATTTTGTTTAATACAAAATATGATAACCTGAAGTAAAGGGATGCTGTTTTTAAGCTCTTTTATCTCCGAAGATATGCTTTTGCCATTCAAAAATGGATTGACTAACAAAATATCAAACTCTTTTGTCCTGATCTTTGAGAACATCTCTTCGGTTGTTGTTCCAATGGAAATAGTTATCCCACTGCGTTCAAGATAGAGTTGTAAAGCAACAGCATGTTCTGCACTATCTTCTATTAATAAAATATTCTCAGCCACGTTAATTCACCATTATCAACAGGTTTATTAAAAATAATTATATTTTAGACAAGATTAAACCAATTAAACAATATTTTCTTTAATAATGTTCAAAAGCTCTTCTCTGTCAAATGGTTTGCTCAGTGTTGCTACAGCTTTACTGATTGCATAGTCATTACCAGATAGTCCGCTAATTACAATTACTGGGGTATTTTTTAACTCGTTATCTTGTGAAAGTTGTCTGTAAAACCTTGGACCCCACTCTCCGGGCATTTCAAGATCAAGAGTTATTAAATCTGGTTTATACTCTTTTGCAATTTTTAAACCATCACGAACATCAATTGCGGTGCGTGTTGTGTATCCATTGTCTTCAAGAAGAGATACAAGATAATCTCTGATATTTGGATCATCGTCAACTATAAGGATTTTTTTCATAATTAACCTCTTGTTTATATCTTTAATGTCAGTTGGTTACGTTGATATTAGCGGTGTAATTTACTCTTTTTGCCACTAAATCTATTTGTTAGTAAGAGAGTTAAGCTCTTTGTTTTTGCTATTAACGATTCACACTTATAACAGGACAGTTTGCTCTCATAATAACCTGCTCCATGTTACTTCCAATCTTAGGTCCATCAGCATCTAATTTTCTTGAATTATGAGCCATTATAATCAGATCAGCCTGCTTTTCTCTTGTATATTTTACTATCTCAACGTATGGAATACCCTCCCATACATTCATCGAATAGTTCTTAAAATCTTTCATTTTAGAGATATATTTTGAGCGGATCATCTTATATGCTTCACGAATTTTGTGATCAATTTCATCTTGTGGCATACTCATACCCATATTTTTGGGAGTAATATCAAGAGCGTGGAATATATGAAGTTCACCATTAAGAGAAGTTGCCATTTTAAAAGCAAACTCAAAAGCCTTGTCTGACGCTTTAGAAAAATCTGTTCCAAATACAATATTAGATAGACCTCCCCAAAAAGAGGCTGCTGGTCTATTAACTGCAAGTATTGGACATGGAGATGCCTTTGCAACTCTTTGCAAAGTCGAGCCAGTGCTTGCTTTATATACAGAATCCTCTTCTGAACCAGTAGTCCCGCCAAGAACAATCAAATCTGGTTCAATCTCTCGTGCTTGCCTTAATATCTCTCTATGGGGAACTCCTACAGAGGCTTTGATTGAACAGTTAGCACAATTTGCTAACTGATTTGCGTAGTAGTTCTTTATCTCCTCTTCTACCCAAGAGATATATTCGCCATCAACAGCAACCTCCTCCTTAGTCTTTACATCAAGGACAACTTGACTAAAACCTCGCGTAGGAACACCAAGAACATGGAATATGTTAAGAGTTGCCCCAAGTGTTCCAGCCATGTTAAATGCCACTCTTGCAGCATGATCGCTTGCTTCAGTTGCTGAAGTGGCAAACAGAATTTTTTTAAACATAATAACCCTCCTTTCAGGATGGTATCTATCAAGATTATTTACCTTAGATAAACGTTATAAGATGTCTTATTTTACAATTACCTTAAAATATTATAGGCTCACTCTTCTGGTTTCATGTGGTCAGGAAGTTCGAGCATACTAACTACAAGTGGTTTAAGGAACGACCATTTAATCCCAATTTCAAACTCCTCTTCTAAATCACGAATAGCATCCCAGCAGTTATGACATGGAGCAATAACAAGCTCTGCACCAGTTGCAAGAATTTGGTCTCTTTTAGTTATAAGACCTTTATTTCTCTGGGGTCTAAAGAGTCCTATACCATTAAAACCACCTCCGCCTCCGCAGCAAAAGTTATGCTCGCGGTTTGGAGACATCTCGCGGTAATATCCTGGTTCAACAATATAGCTTAAAATCTCTCGAGCAACTTCTCTTAATCCGTGATTTCTTACATAGTTACAAGAGTCTTGAAGAGTTACAGGTACCTTGATTCTTCTTTCAGGGTCAATTTTGAGTTTTCCCTCTCTTAAAGCCTCTGCAAGCCACTCTATGTAGTGTATACACTCAACAGGGGGTCTTCCATCTTGTCTTCCAGCCCAATATGGACCTTCAACTACAGTTGCTCTGTGAGCATGACCGCACTCTGTTCCAACCATACGTTTAGGTTTGAGTCTCTCCATTGCTGCATAGACATTCTCAACCTGCATTTTGCAAGCAGCCCAATCCCCAGCAAACATTGCAAGGCTTGTCTGTTCCCAGCCTTTACTTGTAATTGTCCAGTTTTCACCAGCAGCATGAAACAAAATAGCAGCTTCTGCAAGGTCTTCAGGATAATGTTTAACTTCTCTTGCATTTACAGTGTACATAATGTCGGCATTTTCAACATCAACAGGCACTGTAAGACCAGGATACTCTTCTTCATTTTCTTCAACCATCCACTGGAATGTCTCAACAAATTCCTCTTCAGATACATCCATCTGGGCACGATATACCCTGTGCATACCCGCACCAATTTTAAGTTCCCAAGGAACAAATCCTTGCTGATATAAAAGCCCTCTTAAATACCCAAACATAATTCCAACATCAATGCCATGAGGGCAATAGATACCGCATCTGTTGCAACAAGTGCATTTTGCCCATGCAGTCTCCATAGCCATTCTCATAAATTCATTATCAACATTACCTTTTCTTTTGACTATCTCACCAAGAGTTGATTGAATTTTATATGCTGGTACTTGTTTTGGGTCTCTGTCGTTAACCAAATAGAGAAAGCAGCTATCTGCACACATGCCGCAATGTGCACAGATTTCAAGCCATGTTCTGATTCGGGACTTACATGTGTTTTGAATAGTTGTCCATAAGAGCTTTGTATCAATATCAAGCTCTTTCATCTCTTTATAATATTGTGTCCCGCTGGTATCTCCAAGAAGTGCTGTCAACTCTTCTTGAGTTTCAATGGGTTTTTTATTGCAAAATATACCTTCTGGCATAAATTATATTCTCCTTCAAAATGGCAACATCAAGGTCTTTTTAAAACAAAAATTGATAAGTATTTTTTTATAAATATTCAAAGAAGTGGATAACATAGTATCTAAATAATAAAGTCTTAAAAATGATAGATATTATTTATTACCAATCTACCAATCCATTACAGTACCTCTTAAGCCGCCACGTTTTATACCATAATCCATGCCTAATTGGGCACGAGAAGCAAAAAATAGAAATATGTGTGATAGCTTTGTAAAAGGAATGGCGAAAAGGAGTATCTCTCCACTAATGATATGTGCAAGCAGCCAGAATGAGTAATTGCCAACCTCATATCTTGCAAGTAATCCAGTAATAAAAGGGGCGGCAGAAATTAATATTATTAAATAATCATACCAGTTAGTTAAAATGCGCACTTCAGGAAGTGCTAATCTACGAAGTATAATCAAAATAAGAGTTATAATTACAAGCCAAGATAAGAAATCTGCAACACCACCGTTGATTGTTATAAGAGAGAATCCCAACTTTTCTTTAAGAAAGAGATTGTGTGCCAAAAGAAATAGAGGCACAAAGACAGCTCCTATATGAAACGAGAAAAACAATACCGCCATGAATGGCTGCTTTCGCCAACCATGAGTTCCAAAAGGTAGAATCCATTTATAAATTGAGCGAATAGCACCTTTAAAACCTCGAGCTGGATAAGCTCTATAAGCCACACGATCAAGATTCCACCGAAGCCCTTTAAAATATAGTATTGTCCTGACAGCCATGCCTATCAAGCATACTCCAAGAGCTAACCAGAACATAAAACCTGTTATAAATTCGTACATTAATTCCTCCTCTTTAAAATATCTTAAAATATTATCAAAATGTTTTGTTCTTCTCATCTCTTCCAGTTAGAAAGAGCCAAAAAAGAGGAAGTCCTACTAAAAGCCCTCCCATAATAAGATATGTAATACCTTTGGTATGCACCATAAAATCTTGAAGTGTATAAAAAATATGTTCCACAATGACCTCCTAAAATCTTTAATCTTCTTCATGTCCATGTTTATTATTAGAATCATCAGCATGTTTATAATCAGGATGTTCATATAAAATAGGCATATAAGCTGTAATTAATCTATAAACTACAATTCCAACTGTAACTACAAAAACCGATATGGCAATCTCCATCCAACTTGGAAAGTATCTTTGTTCTAAAGGAAGCTGCCAATTAAAAGCAACAAGTGAGATATTTAATCTATTTAATATAATACCCAAAACTCCAAGTATAGATGCTGCTCTTGCCAATTTAACATTTTTTTCTCGAGCAGCAACCGCATAGATAAAAGCTGGCAAAGCCACAAAGCCAATTAGCTCAAACAGAAACCAAAGCCCCCAACTTGTAAAGAGATAGTGCCAATTATTGTCAATTGAGAGACCAATAAGTTTAATGCCCAAATAACCCACCATCACAAATGAGGCAGCTTTTGAAAATCCCAATACAACTCCATCACTTTCGCTCAAATGCGTCTCGTCCATTTTATGATGAAGATATTTGTGAGCAAGGCTTCCTTCAAAAATAACCATAGACATGCCAGCAAACATACTTGAAATAAAAAAATAAACAGGAAGATAGCCTGAATACCAAAGCGGGTGGAGCTTTGATGGTGCAAGTAAGAATAATGCACCAAGAGAAGATTGGTGGAGTGTAGAAAGCACAACACCAAAAATCGTAAGAAGCATAGTTAAGCCAACAACAAAATTGCGAATTTTCTTTAAACCAAGCCATTCAAGGGCTGCTGGAGTAAATTCAATAAATAAAACATTAAGATATAGAAATACACAAAGTCCTACTTCAAAAAGAAGCGATGATGTTCCGGGTGAATAAAAAATTGGATATGGAAGTCTCCAAGGTCGTCCGACATCATAGTTTAGGGCAAAGACTACAAGAGCATAGCCAAGAAATGCTGTTAGAATCGCGGGTCTTACAGCAGAGTGATACCTTTTAAGCCCAAAGATATAACAGGCTGAAGAGGTTACATATCCACCAGCAGCAAGAGCAACGCCGCAGAGTAGATCAAAGCCAATCCATAATCCCCAAGGATTGTTGTCATCAAGATTTGTAACAGTACCAAGACCGCCAAAAAAACGGGCAATCGTCAAAATAAAACCAACAAAAAGAATTATAGCAGTAGCAATGTTTATAGGAGTCCATTCAATCTTTTGTATTAGAGGATTATTTATAAGGTTGCTTTTCATCAATCTATTTTTAATTAATCCATTGTTTGACAACCTATCTTTTATAGTATCTTGAAGTCCCATCTATTTTTCCTCCTCAGATGACAACAGATTGTCAGATTGATCACTATCTTTATCTGTTAATTTGGCTGATTCTGATTTTTTTGCTTCTTCTTCCGCTGCTTTTTTAGCTTTTGCCTCTTCTGCTGCTTTTGCTATTTTGGCTGCCTCATCTAATGCTTTTTTTACCTCTGTTTTAACTGCTGTCTCTTTTTCTTTGGTCATTTTCTTCTTAAGTTCAGCAAGTTTTTGAGCTGTAATCTCTTCTGCCTCATCTTTTGCTGCTGCAAGAGCTTGTTCTAACTCTTCTTGTGCTATCTTCTCTTTTCTCTTTGAGATTGCATAGACACCAGTTAGAAGAACAGGCCAAAGTCCAACTACAATTGGCACAGCAGATAAAGCACCAGCTGTCAATTCAGGTGCAGAGTGTGTACCTAAATCCTCTCTCATTCCAATTTCGCTAAAAGGTACTGGAGATAGATAAAGCCAGCTTGTTCCGCCCATTTCATGTTCACCATAAATATGGTCAACATATTTATCAGGGTGTTTTTGGATTCTCATTCTTGCTTGTTTTATAAGCTCTGTTCGTTCTCCAAAAATTAGAGCCTCTCTCGGACAAATTTGAACACATGCTGGAAGTTTACCCTCTTGAATGCGAGGTAAACATAAAGTGCATTTCATAACTCTTGGGGTCAATGGCTCATCATATTCATAAGTTGGAATATTGAATGGACATGCAACCATGCAGTAACGACAACCAACACATAGAGAAGCATCGTAAGTTACTGCACCTGTTTTATCTTTTTTGAATGCTTTAACAAAACAGGCTGAGGCACAAGCTGGCTCAAGGCAGTGGTTACACTGTTTTTTTACATATAGAGCTATGCTGTTACCAGAAGTGTCTCCATTTGTATTGTTATTTTTTTCAACACTATTTGATGAGTTAGAAACTTTACTAATGAATTTATTAACAACTGTATGGGCAGTTGGTGTTGTCCGCCTCTCTTCTTCCAGTATGCTCAAGTCATCAAATGGCTTTTCAGGGGCAGGCATAGTGTTAATTTCATTACACGCCTGTTCGCATTTACGGCATCCAATACACTTTGTTATGTCATGCAGAACACCAAAACTATTAGGATAACCTTTAAACTCCTTATTGGACGCACCATGAGCAACAGTTCCAGCTAAAGTAGCAGAACCTGCTGCTGCCCCACCTATCCAGCCCAAAAATTTTCTTCGGGTAATTGTCATATTATTCCTCTATCTTTTGATTAGGTTGGATTAATCACCTGATTTGCTATTTGGGTTACTTAATCAAATCACCTAAGGGTTCTTTAAAGAATTACTGTTTCTTTTCTTTATGGCATTTATTGCAATCAGTTGCTGCAACTGTCTCAATTTTCATATTTTGATGACAAGTAATACATTGACCATGATATGCCGCTTTTAAACTTGGTCTTCCATCACTATCATTATCTTTAATATCTGTTTTTCCATGACATGAACCACATTTTTGAGGCTTATCAGTAGCAGGAGCATTATGATGACACCCCATGCAAAGTGTTGTCTCATCACCGTGGAATCTCTTTGCAATATTATTTTTCTCAATCCTCTTTTTAATTGATTGGATAATTTTTGCATGTGGAAACTCTGATGCTTCATACTTATCAACAATATAACCAATTGTTAATTTTTCAGGTATTTTATCCGCTGCAACTTTTTTAAAGGATAGATCGCGTTGTGTAACTATTTTAGATGCAGTATCTGAAAGAGCAGCTTTATCCATTGAAGCAACACCCATTAAATTTAAGTTAGCTCCCTCAATGTTTTTTAATGACTCATCATTAATATTGTGGCATGTCAAACAATTTTTATCATTATTCGCAAATTCTGCAAATGATTTCTTCGCCATCTGTCCATGGCAACCAGCACAATCTGAGATATTTTTATAGTTGTTATGGCAGCCTATACAGCTTTTATCAGTTTTAATATCGTGCATTGCCTGCTCAAGTTTTACAAAACCACCCTTATCGCTTCCAGCTACAGTATGGCACTCTTTGCAATTATCTAAACTTGAATGGTGGCAAGTTCTACAATTTTTAGATTGGTTTTCATGTTGCTTATGATTAAAAAGAACTGGATCCATGTAAGTTTTCGTAAGTTTCTCAAACTCTTCGGGCTTTGCAATGTTTTCAGGGGCATTTGCTAAAGATTTATCCCAACCAGTAATTATAGCCATATCAGGTTGATCTCTTTTAAGGCGAGGAATCTCTTGAAGTTTCTCAATTTTTTTCTGTTCTTGAATATCGTGGCAACCTTTGCAATTGGTTGGTCCTGCAAATTTTTTCATCTCAACAAGATGGCAATTTACACAACCTTTGTGAGAGACATTACGTATAGAGTCAGCTTTATCAATTTTAGCCTCTTTATGGCAGTAAAGACATGAACTTTCTTTACCTTTTTCGTAAAATATCTTTTGTGCCTTTTCATCGTAATTGTGATGGCAGGCATTACAATTTTGTTCGTCTTTAGTTTTAGGAATAGATTTAGATTGCTCATGGCGACTGTGTAGAGATTTATCAAACTCAATTGGAGTCCAAGTTGGGACTTTTTTGCCACCTAATTCTCCTACCTTGGAGTTGGCTTCAATGCTATGGCAGCTACGACACTGTGCTTCAAGTGGGCCACTCTTTTTACCTAAAGCCTTTGATTCTGAATGACATGCAATACAATTCTCATGATAAATTGCCATATCAGTTTTTGTATCACTATCTTTAAGTCGTTTAAATTTAAAGATAAATTGTCCATCTTGCTTCAAATGACAGACACTGCAATCATTCTCCTTAACCTGTTCTGTGTGAAGGTCGTGGAGAAATTTTACACCGGGCATTTGATCGCCGCCCTCAATAGTTATAAGATCAATTAAAATAGCATCTGCTTGTCTATTTGAGAGAGTTATAATATCTCTTTTTTGCAGATGCTCTCTTGTATCTGTTTTGTTGGCATAAAGGGCTGTCTGCCCTACAAAACAGAGCAATGCAGTTAATATTATGCAAAACTTACAGCTTAACCTCAAAGATAATCTTTTTTTAAACATGTGAATTCCTCTTGCTGAATCATAAAATTGACTATTTTTTATACCTGACTTGTTTAGTATGGTTTACCTTTAAAAGAGTTAAGTAACCTTGTCAATAAAAAAACTGAAAAAATAATAGGTTACTTGACTAAAACGTTGTAACTCAATATCAAACAAAGTTAATACTCTATTTTGGTGCTGTAGCTTGTGTTTGTTAGTAAAAAATGTTTGATTTTAACTATCCACCACCAAAGATGGTGGTTTTGCCTCATAATAAAATTTTTGTAGACTTTGGCTTATTAACAAAAGGAGGATTTTGTGAATAGATTTGCTTACTACATGTCAGGATATGCGTTCAAAGCATTTTCAGGTATCTCTAAAGCAAAAATTAATGTTCATGGTGATGATAAAATTCCAAAAGGTAAAGGTTCTATTATTTTTACAGCTAACCACTTTACACGCATTGAAACTGTATTTCTACCATATCATATCCATGAAATTACAAACAAGCCAGTTTGGTCGCTTGCAGCAGCAGAGCTTTTCCAAGGAAGCCTAAAAGGAGTTCTTGAGGCTATGGGTGCTATTTCAACAAAAGACCCTCACCGAGATTTCTTAATTGTAAAAAGCCTCATTAATAATCAGGCAGATTGCGTTATATTTCCTGAAGGTATGATGGTCAAAAATAAGAAAATTACAAGTGATGGTGATTTTAAACTATTTGAAGACGGTCAAGTTCAGAGGCCTCGCACAGGTGCTGCTACACTTGCTCTTCAGACCGAGTTTTATCGCGAACGTTTAAGACGCATGATAAAAATTAATATAAAAGAGTTTGATCGCCTAATTGATGAGTATGAGATAAAATCACCAAAAGATGTAATGGATCAAGAGACTTGTATAGTGCCTGTCAATATTACTTATTATCCTGTAAGAGCAAAGGAAAATTTTTTAAGTAAAATGGCTCTTACTATGATGGAGAACCCATCTAAAAGGGTTATAGATGAACTTCTCACAGAAGGAACAATGATCTTTTCTGGTGTAGATGTTGATATAAGATTTGGAGATCCAATCCATATTAGAAATTTTCCAAAAGATTATTTTTTTAACTCATTTATTGAAAGTGATCTTACATCAAGGAGAAAGATAAATTTTTCAAATAGATTAAGTTCATATCACTCTATGAAAGCCAATGCTAATGAGCTTATGAATCGTTATATGAAAAGCGTATATGAGATGACGACTCTCAACTATGACCATATTTTTGCATCAATTTTAAAATATCTCCCCCATAATAGAGCTAAATCTTATAGTGCTATTGACCAATATGATCTACGCTGTAGGGCTTTTCTTGCAACATTTGCATGTGAAATATCGCTTCATTGCAACTTTCATAAGAGCCTTTACTCAAGCCAGATACATATAGTTACTGATGATAGATTTCACAGATATGAAGATTTTATAACTCTCGCAATTGAAACAGGTATAGTAGAAAATAGAGATGGTCTGCTTTATATTAATAATGAAAAATTTGGGATTCAATATTCTGAATCTATGCAGTATGAATTTCACACAGTAAGAATAGAAAATCCTATCTCTGTTATTGCCAATGAGGTTGAGCCTCTTGTTAAATTACAGGCATATTTTGCTGATCTTGCAATCAAATCACCTTCTGAAATTGCTCTTATGATGAGTTATCGTATAGAAGATAAGCACTACAACAGCTATATTGATGATTTTACAAAGTATATTGGCATTTTACCTATTGCTAATCCATTAAATGAGATAGGCGAAGTTTCTGATACCTATTATAACAATGGCAGACCACGGCTTTTAAAGTCTGATTCAGACGAGATAGGTGTTCTACTTATTCACGATTATCTATCATCTCCTGGGGAGTTACTATACTTTGCCAATTATGTGCACAATAGGGGATTTACTGTATATATTCCAAGACTTCCAGGACATGGGACAGCACCTGAAAATCTTATTGAAGCTGAAGCTGTTGAGTGGATTGAATCTGTAGAAGAGGGGTTTGTTTTACTTAAAAGCTTGTGTAAAACAATAGTTGTCGGCGGACTCGGAGTTGGAGCAATGCTTGGACTTGAGCTTCAGTTACGACTAAGTAATGTTTATGCTCTTTTTATGATAGCCCCTCCTCGAATAATAAAAGATTACCCAAGTGAATTTATCACATCTACTAAATTGTGGAGCCAAAAGATAAAGCGAGCTATGCTGCCTAAAGGCGATAAAGATGAGTGGATTACATATCTACCCGAAATTAGTGAATTTAGATATTCAACATATCCAGTTTCATCAGTTAAGCAGGTTGAGATATTGCTTGAACATGTTGACGATGAGGTAAAGCAGTTAGAAAAAATAAGAGAAAGAGATAAAAAGGATAAAATTAAAAGTCAAAATAGGGAACTAACAGGAGCTGTTAAGAATTACAATATGTTAAAAAATCTGAATCACGATATGTTAAAATCTCTTCTTATTGTTCAATCAAGAAATAACCCATTTATTAATCCTGATGGTGCAGAAAAACTTTTTGAGATAATTTCAGCCAAATTAAAAGAGTATTATATTTTTGATGTAAATAATCATTTTGTCTTCAGAGGAAAAGATAGAGATAGAATAGCAAGTGCAGTTGTTGGTTTTATTGAGGCAGCAGCTTGCAAAGAAGTCAACTAAAGTGGAGTGTAACAACAGTCGGATTTAGCCGACTTCAGTTGTTTTAGCCCATAAATTTATTTCAGGGCGATACTTCAGAAAATGTGTTGTTTATTATCTCAATACTATTTACATTTTGGTAACCACGCGGCAATCTTTTGCCCTTGTATCCGCGTCTCCCATGATAATTTTCCTGATTTGATGGATTTAGCTTCAAAGAGTGTTTTCCTGAATTTATAACAATTGAGGCATCATTTTGTAATATATTTAAAATTTTAACTCTCTCTCCGTCCTCTTTTGCAATCTCTTCAGCAGGAATACCAATAATTTTGTTTCCTTTACCTTTTTCTAATATTGGCATCTCATTTACAGGAAAGATAAGGGTTCTACCAGTTGTAGTTATGGTAAGAATAAGATCACTCTCTGGATTAGCAATAAATTGAGGTTCCAGCAATATCCCATTTTCAGCAAGATTTATAATTGCTTTCCCATTTTTTACCCTTGAAAATAGGTTGGAAATCTTAGTAAGAAATCCAAAACCAATGTCAGAAGCAAGAAGAATAAGAGTATCATCATTTTCGCTGGTGAGCATAAATTTTATAGAAACTTCAGGCTTGATAATAAGACGACCGCTTAAAGGTTCACCCATACCACGAGCTGACGGAAATGTGTGAGATGGAATAGAGTAGCTTCTCCCTTCAGAATCAAGAAATATAGTCTGACGGTTACTCATGGTTTTTCCAACTGCAAGAAGTTCATCGCCTGATTTGAATTTAACCTTCTCAGATTCAAAATCATAACCTTTAGCAGAACGCACCCAACCATTTTTTGAAAGAATAATAGTCAAAGGTTCAACATTGATAATATCTTCTTTTGAAAATGCCTCTGCCTCTTTTCGCACATTTATTGGAGAACGCCGTTCATCACCGTGAGTTTTAATATCTTGACGAATCTCCTTTTTAATTAGATTATTTAAAAGTGTTTCGGAAGATAGAGTTTTTTCAATAAAATCACGCTCTTTATCAAGCTCATCACGCTCTGACTTTATTTTGATCTCTTCAAGTTTTGCAAGATGGCGAAGTTTTATATCAAGAATTGCATCTGCTTGAATTTCACTTAACCTAAATTTTTCTATTAATATCGGTTTTGGCTCATCTTCGTCTCTTATGATCTTGATTACCTCATCAATGTTAAGAAATGCTATCAAAAGACCATCAAGGATATGAAGTCTCTCAATAACCTGATTGAGGCGATACTCAAGCCGTTTGGTTACTACGTTAACTCTAAATGTTATCCACTCCTTAAGAATTGTGAGAATGTTTTTTACCTCTGGTTTTCCATTAACACCTATCATGTTCATGTTGATTCGATAAGAACGTTCAAGGTCAGTTGTGGCAAATAGATGATCCATAAGCGAGGGTATGTCGATTTTACCTGATTTTGGAACAATCACGACACGAGTAGGATTTTCATGGTCAGATTCATCTCGCAGATCAATGACCATTGGAAGACGTTTTGCCTCCATTTGGAGTGCAATCTGCTCAATAATTTTTTCTCCAGAAGCGTGATAGGGTAGGGCAGTTACAATAATCTCACCATCTTCAATATGATATTTAGCTCTCATCTTTATTCTGCCACTGCCTGTTAGGTACATCTCTTTTATCTCACTTTGCGGGGTTATAATCTCTGCTTCAGTGGGGTAGTCAGGTCCCTTTATAAACTCCATAATAGCACAAATATCTGCATCAAGTTTATTTCGTAAATCAATCTTATCTGAACTAAATATTGTTGAATTATCTTTAACCTCATTAAAAGAGTCTTCTAATTTGTAATTACCTACATTTGGGTTATCTAAAAGATAGATACAGGCATTGGCAACCTCAACCAAATTGTGAGGAGGAATATCAGTTGCCATACCAACTGCAATACCAGTTGTCCCATTTAAAAGAAGGTTTGGAACTCTTGCTGGCAGAAGAGTCGGCTCTTTTAAAGTCCCATCAAAGTTTGGACTCCATTCAGTTGCACCAAGATTTAATTCAGATAAAAGAAGCTCAGAGTATTTAGAGAGACGAGACTCAGTATATCTCATTGCAGCAAAAGATTTGGGATCATCATGAGAACCCCAGTTGCCTTGCCCATCAAGAAGCGGGTATCGGCATGAAAATGGTTGGGCAAGAAGAACCATTGCCTCATAACATGCACTATCTCCGTGAGGGTGGAATTTACCTAAAACATCGCCAACAGTTCTTGCAGATTTTTTATACTTTGCCGCAGCAGATAACCCAAGCTGGCTCATAGCATATACAATACGTCTTTGAACGGGCTTTAAACCATCTCCAATGTGAGGTAAAGCACGGTCAAGAATTACATACATTGAGTAGTTAAGGTATGCTTTTTCTACAAACTCTTCAAAAGGCATCTTTTCGAAATCTTCAACAACTGCGGATAAAGGTGGAACCATTATATTTACTTAATCTCCATTACTGAAATAATTACATTAAAGAATAGAAATTTAACAACACAAGTAGGGAGCAACGATCGTTGCTCCCTACCATGACCTTGCTGGATATAATTGTGGGCATTATTAAATTCTCATTTCTAAGCAATCTTAAATTTTTTAACCAAATCATCTAACTTTTCTGAAAGTTTAAATAGAGACTTTGCACCATCTGCAACATCAGAACTGCGATTAGCAATATTATGGGCAAGTGCATCAATGTTGGAGATATTTCCGTTGATTTTAGTAACTGATGCTGAATTTTGAGCGATATTCTGATTTACCTCAGATATTCCCTGAGAGGCATGAGCAACATTTTCATTAATCTCTTGAGTTGCTGATGACTGTTCTCCAACATCTGAGACTATTGATATTACAGTTTCATTAACGGTATTGATAACAGAGAGAATATCTTCAACATCTTTAGCAGTTTTTTCTGTTGATCTCTGAATGCCATCAATCTGTTCTTTGATATTTTTTGTTGCTACAGCAGTCTGCTTCGCAAGTTCTTTAATCTCTCCTGCTACCACAGTAAAACCTTTACCAGCTTCACCAGCTCTTGCTGCTTCAATAGTGGCATTAAGAGCAAGAAGATTTGTCTGTTCAGAAATTTCATTAATCATGTCTGTAACTTTACCAATTTGTTGAGCAGCACTGCCAAGCTCTTTGATTCTACCCGAAATTCCGCTTGCCCTTGCAACAGCATCATTGGATACTTTACTTGCATTTTCTGTCTTACGTGATACTTCGCTTATAGTAACAGCCATCTCTTCAGATGCTGCCACAATCATGCTCAAATTTGTGCTTGACTCCTCCATTGCTGCTGCTACTGAGATAAAACTTTCATTTACTCCTTCGACAGAAGCTGTTGTCTCATTTAGATGTCCAACCATATCACAGGAGTTCTCAGACATCTGCCCTGACAGCTTTGCCATATCCTCAGAAGAGCGGTTAAGTTGTTTTGAATTTTGAGCAATTTGAGCAATAATTCCCTGAAGTTTCTCAATAAAGATGTTAAACCATCGAGCAAGTTCTCCTATCTCATCATCGCTCTTCTCTTCAAGACGCATGGTTAAATCACCTTCACCTTCTGCAATGTCTTTAAGCCTATTTACAACCTCTTTGAGCGGATTTGAGAGTTTAAGGGAGAAAAAATAGATAAAAGGCATGATAAAAAGAATACAAATTATGTTCACAAGACCAAGCTGAATAAGCATATTTTTAATATTTTCAGATATAAGTTTTCCTGACTGTATAGCCGCAATTGTTCCAACAAGCGTCTCGCCATTAAAAATAGGCAAAAGTGCTTGAAAATATTTTTCACTGTTTAGCTTAAATTCGTCAATATAGACTTCCTGACTTGAAAGATTTTTACTTTTTTTAAAACTATTTTGAATCTTATCTCCCTCTTTTTCTGACTCTTCATTTTCATAACTTTGATGAGCTTTTAGAGTTCCAGCAACATATTTACCATTTAGGTATATGTTTATATCCATTCCAGTCATTTTTTTCATCTTTTCACTAAATGCACCAGAGATATTATAGTATGTTACTAAAATACCCATTAAAGTAGGTTCAACTTGTTCTGTTTTAGGGTTAAACTCATTACTCATAAGTGGAATTATAGCTTTTATTGCAAGACTATTGTTGTTGACTGTAAATATAGCACTTTCTGCTGTAACATCTACTTGAGAAAGATCAATTTTAATTGGCATATCTGGCTTTTGTGCATTTTCAAGGAATTTGTCATCACCTAATTTCTCGTTTCCAGCAACTTCTCCACCAGCAAATTCTGAGCCATTTTTTTCAATAAGGTGAAATCCTGCAAAGTATTTTCCTTTTTCTTTCTCCAAAATAAAAGTTTGTAAATTCCCATCAATATCATAGGTTGCCATACTGCTGAATTTATTAGAAGATACGGACTGAAACAATCTTTCTGTATTGCCGACAAATGTGCTTCTGTTTGTTGTCGAAGCCTCTTTGCCTGGAAAATCATGGAGAAATTTTATCTCAGAACCCATATCACTGCTTGATACGAGTCGCTTACATTGATCTGTAATTGTAAGTTGCTGGGCTATCAAATCATCTTTGATAATATTATCAGTTTTCATAAGATTCATATCAATACCTGCTCGAGTCTGTTTACCAACAATAAGAGCGACAATTGTAGCAGATGATGCCATCAAAACAATGGACATTCCCAAAGCACCAATAATTAGTTTTGATTTAATTTTAAATTTCATAGAGAGGTTTCCTATTCAAAATTAGGATTGCTGAATTAAAAAAACACTTTTTTAAGAAAAACGAATATATCATTGTACTATATATTGACAAGCTATTTCTATGAAATATTGAATCATGTTTATTATTTCAAAGATAATTTTTTAGTGAACTAATATCACGACCGAGATTATGGTTTTGGCACTACAGAACCGACAATTGATTTAATATCTATGTTATGCTATTTCATTTGGGTGCATTTAATTTGAGTTGAAACTGGTGTTTCAAGCATATTGCTTATCTCTGGAAGGCTATCTCTGAGTGTTCTTCCAACTGAGATGAAACAGACCCATTTCATTTAAAGTATTATTAAAAAATTCAAAATAACTTCTTGGACTTGGTTAGGAGAAAAATAATGAACATTTTAGTTGTAGGGAGTGGAGGCAGAGAACATGCTCTTATCTGGAAAATTTCTAAAAGTGAAGTTGTAAAAAAAATTTATTGTGCACCCGGAAATGCTGGAACTGCAAATCTTGCCCAAAATATTCCAATAAGCTCTGATGATATTGATGCTTTGGTAGCTTTTGCTATTGAAAAAGGTATTGATCTTACTGTTGTAGGTCCAGAAGCACCCCTTGCTGCTGGAATTGTTGATCTTTTTGAATCAAAGGGGCTAAAGGCATTCGGTCCATCAAAAAAAGCAGCTCAACTTGAAGCAAGCAAGACATTTGCAAAAAATATCATGGAAAAATATAATATTCCAACAGCACGCGGCAAATCTTTCACAGAGATAGATAGGGCAAAGAGCTACGTAAAACAGATAGGCTCACCACTTGTGGTAAAAGCAGACGGGCTTGCAGCAGGTAAAGGAGTCTTTGTCTGTCAAACAGAAGAGGAAGCTATCAAAGCACTTGATGAGATAATGAGTGGCAAAATATTTGGTGATGCTGGCTCTCTTGTTGTTATAGAGGAGTGTCTTGTTGGTGAAGAGGCATCATTTATAGCTTTAACTGATGGTAAAACAGTTCTACCTCTTCCTACATCTCAAGATCACAAAAGGGTCTTTGACAATGATCAAGGACCAAATACAGGTGGTATGGGTGCTTACTCTCCAGCACCTGTTCTTGATTTTATGCTAAGAAGAAAAGCAATGAATGAGGTTATGATTCCAGCAGTCAAAGCAATGGCAGCAGAGGGGATTCCCTTTAAAGGGGTTCTTTATGCGGGACTTATGATCCACAAAGATGAGATAAAGGTGCTTGAATTTAATGTAAGACTTGGAGACCCAGAGACCCAGCCTATTTTAATGAGACTTAAAAGTGATCTTGTTCCACTCATGGAGGCTTGCGTTGATGGCACTCTTCATAAATTGAAAACTGAAATAGATCCAAGAAGCACAATGTGCGTTGTCATGGCTGCTGGTGGCTATCCCGGGTCATACAAAAAAGGTGCTATAATTAAAGGACTTGATAAGGCAGCAGCTCTATCTGATATTGTTGTTTTTCATGCAGGCACAACTTTTAATAATGGAGAGGTTATAACTAATGGCGGCAGAGTCCTTGGAGTTACTGCTCTTGGAGAAGGGATTAAAGATGCTATGGATAAAGTATATGATGCTTGCGATAAAATCTCATGGGAAGGCAGCTTTTATCGCAATGACATTGGAGCAAGGGCAATTGTAAGGTTGTCTATTCCCCCAAGGGTTGGTGTAATAATGGGTAGTGATTCAGATTTGCCTGTTATGGAAGAGACCCTCAAGATTCTAAAAAAATTTGATATTTCTTATGAGGTTACAGTTGCCTCAGCCCATAGAACTCCTGCAAGAGCTGAAGAGTTTGCAAAAACTGCCCGTAAAAAAGGAATGGGTGTAATTATTGCTGGGGCAGGTCATGCAGCCCACCTTGCTGGAGTTTTAGCAGCTCACACAACTTTGCCTGTTCTTGGTGTCCCAATTGACTCTTCCGCTCTTCAGGGATTGGACTCTCTTCTTTCAACTGTTCAGATGCCTCCTGGTGTTCCTGTTGGAACTCTTGCTATTGGAAAATCAGGTGCTTTAAATGCAGGGGTTCTTGCTGCCCAAATACTTGCTGTATCTGATTGTGAGCTTGCTGCAAAACTTGATAAGTATAAAAAAGATATGGCTGATAAGGTCAATAAAAAGGCTGAAACACTCGGATGGTAAAATAACACTTGGTGGTAAAATTATAGTTTTGATTGGCTGGAAGATGCTGTATTATTGGTAATATTATATCTTGCATTCGGCAATAGTTATGTCTGAGATTGTTAAAATAGAAAATTTTGTAGATTCATCAGAAGCGATTAATAAAGCCGCTAAGACTATCAATTTAGGCGGAGTTGTTGTGTTTCCTGCTAAATGTCTTTATGGAGTCGCTGTTGATGCTTTGAATTCAGAAGCTGTCAATCGCGTGTTTAACATCAAGCAGAGACCCTCTAATAATCCGCTTCTTGTTCTTATTGATGATATAAGTCAGTTGAACTCTCTTTTAAAACCAATCTCAGAAAAGCAACTGATTTCTGAACAAGCTCTTTATTTAATTGACAAATTTTGGCCCGGAAACATTACTCTTGTCTTTCATGCTTCACCAGCTTTGCCAAAAACATTAACTTCTGGAACTGGCAAAATTGGTGTGAGAGTTCCGGGACACCCTGTTGCAAGGGCTTTAGTTAAAGCTGTAGGGAAACCTATCACAGGCACAAGTGCCAATATTTCAGGACAAGCTGGGTGTAAAGAAATATCCATGCTTGCCCCTGAAATTTTAAGTAAAGTTGATATGGTTCTTGATGCTGGAACTCTTAAAGGTGGTATTGGCTCAACAGTTGTTGATCTTACTTGTAACCCTATCAAAATTCTAAGGCAGGGTGAGATTGCAAGTAGTGAGATTTTGAAAGAGTAAGGAGAAATAAAATGAATATAACTATTTCCATTGAGGATAATTTATTTAAACAAGCCCATTATGCTGCTAAATCCATGAACAAAACGGTAGAGCAGCTTATTTATGAGTATATCAAACGATTTGAAAATGCTTCAAATATAAAACTTGAACCTAATGATGAACAAATGTTTACTGATAGTTGCCCCAGAGAGCCCGGTTTGTTAAAAGGAAAAATAAAAATTGCTGATAATTTTGATGATCCACTACCTGAATCTATTATGTACGCATTTATGGGGGATTTGTAATGGATATTTTAATAAAAAACGGGATTGTCTTAACAATAGACTCTCAGATGAGACGCATTGATAACGGATATGTTGCTGTTAAAGATGGTCAGATTGTGGAGATTGGATCATCTAAAGATTTGGCAATAACTCAAGCAAAAGAGGTTATTGACGCAAAGGGCGGAATTATCATGCCGGGTCTTATTAACAGCCACACTCACGCCTCTATGACCCTTTTTCGTGGCATTGCTGATGATCTGCCATTAATGGATTGGCTAAATAACCATATTTTTCCTGCTGAATCTAAACTTACACCACATTGGGTATATACAGGTGCAAAACTTGCTTGTGCTGAGATGATACTCTCTGGCACAACCTGTTTTTGTGATATGTATCTGTTTGAAGATGAAGTTGCAAAAGCTGCCTATGAATCTTCAATGCGGGCAGTTGTGGGTGAAGTTCTTTACGATTTTCCATCTCCATGTTATGGTCAGATAGAACAGGGTTTTGAATATGTAGCTGCAATGATTCAAAAGTGGGGAGGTAAATCAAATTCTTTAATTACAGTTGCAGTTGAACCCCACTCAACATACCTTTGCGAACCAAAACTTATTCAAAGAGCTGCCGAGATTGCCCATAAAAATTCAACTCCTCTGATTATCCATGTTGCAGAGACTTTAAGCGAATCTGCACAGATAAATGAGAGGTATGGTGTAACTCCTGTAAAATATTTGGCTGATATTGGTGTGCTTGGATCAAATCTTGTTGCATGTCATTCTGTCCATCTGACTGAATCTGACATGGAGCTTTACAAAACTTTTGATGTAAAGGTTGCTCATTGTCCTGAAAGCAATATGAAACTTGCCTCTGGTGTTGCACCTATCCCACGAATGATAGAAAAAGAAATCTGTGTTGGACTTGGAACTGACGGCTGTGCAAGCAACAATGATCTTGATATGTTTCTTGAGATGGATACAGCAGCAAAACTTCATAAGGTCTTTACAATGAATCCAGAGGCATTAAATGCCCAAACTGCCATTAAAATGGCAACTATCAACAGTGCAAGGGCATTGGGACTTGATAGTATCACAGGAACCCTTGAAGTTGGCAAAAAAGCTGATATTATTGTAGTAAATACGTCTGCCCTTCACATGATTCCAATGTATAACCCATATTCACATCTTGTTTATTCTACCACTGGCAATGATGTTGTTGTAAGTATAATTAACGGTAAGATAGTTATGAAAGATCGCAAACTACTTACAATTGATATTGATAGTTTATCTGCTGATGTAAGAGAGATTGCTGAGCTTATAAGTAAGTAACAGATGTTGTTATTGCTTTTGTAGTATTTGGACAAATAGAGAATATTATGATATGCGGTTTCCTAAATGATAATTATTTTATAAAAGTAATTGTCTCTTGATATTTGTATTATCTTATATTAAAGATATTATATAGATATGTAAATTTATATAAACTATTTTTAATAAAACAGCTATTTTTTACACGGAGTTTTATGCAGCCTGACAATATGCTCTCTTCTGAAAAGCAGACAATACTAATTGTTGATGACTCTCCTGAAAATATAAAGATACTTAACCAAATACTCCGAGACGACTATTTTATTACAGTTGCTACCAGCGGAGAAAGTGCTCTTTCTCATATAAATTCCCGTTTAAATATTGAGCCTATTAATATTGCAGAGGTAAAAATTGCAAGTAAAACTAATATTATAAATAATCTTTCTAATAGCCTGTCCAATACAAAACAACAATTACCAGATATTATCCTGCTTGATATTATGATGCCATCAATGGATGGTTACGAGGTATGCAGACAAATCAAAAATAACCCCAAAACATTTGATATTCCTATTATATTTATCACCGCAAAAGATGAAGTTGAAGATGAAGAGATGGGATTTAAGCTCGGAGCTGTTGATTACATTACAAAACCAGTTAGCCCTCCTATTGTAAAGGCAAGAGTGAAAACTCATCTGTTAATTAAAAAACAACATGATCTTCTATTAAATAGTATTTCGATGTTGCAACACAGGGCAGAAATTCTACAACATAAAGCAGAGATTGGTATGCTTGCCGCTGGTCTTGCACATGATATTAATAATATTCTATTTGTCTCAATGATGATAGAAAACCTTATATACTTGGTACCAGATGATCTAAAAGAGAAAAGCATCATAATTGACTATGTGAAAAGCACAATGGAAAGTTTAGAGATGGGCAGAGATATTTGTCGAGGATTTACAAATTATCTGAAAGATATTGGAGAGGAAGAGACTATCCAACCATTTCCACCACTTCTTAAGCCCTTAGATATGTTTCAAAGAACATTTAAAGTTAAACTCTTCAGAGATATATCTTCAGACTTACCTTATCTAAAGTGCAAGAGTTCTCAAATTAAACGTGTAATTGTCAATCTTTTTATCAACGCCTGTCAGGCTGTCGAATCACAAAAGAATGGACGTATTACAATTCGTGTATGGAGTGAGAATGCACAGATATTTTTCTCAATTAGTGATAATGGTCCAGGAATACCTGATCATGTTTTACAACATATTTTTGATGAACATTACACAACCCGAAAAGATGGTAATGGTCTCGGACTCTCTATGGCACAAAAGATTATAAATAGCCATAAAGGGACAATATATTGTTCAACTGTAGTAGGTGAAGGTAGCACTTTCACATTCTCATTGCCTGTTTTTTGAGCATTGTCCGATTAGAGTTAAACATTTCGTAAAAAATCTTAAATCTTTCAAATAAAGAATTCTTCTATAGAGCCTGTTTAAATCATGAGGCTCTAAACTCCTCGTTAGCTCTTCTAATTAAACAGATAATAAATTTAGATTTCCCAAATTTTCATATATAACTTGAAAGAGCTGCCAGTGCATGTTAGAAATTGAGCCTTTTTTAAGAAAACATCTCTTAAGTTAAAATAATCCCAAATAAATCTATATAAATAAGGAGTTATAATGGTTAATATAATCATAAAGAAAACAAGATGTTTTGTAATTATTATCGCTTTAACCACACTTTATCTATCTGTAGCTGCCAACTCGATCAACGCTAAATTGATCGATAGAATTGTAGCAATCGTGAATAATGATGTCATTACTCTTATTGATCTTAATAGTGCCTTGCAACCATATCTACAAAAGCTCGAATCTTCTGGTTATGGGGCTGAGAAAAAAAAGGAGATTCTCTCCCAGTTGACAGGCGACATGCTCAACCGTATGGTTGAGCGTAAACTTACAGATCAGGAGGCAAAGCGTCTTAAGATAACTGTATCAGATAAAGAGGTTGACTCTGCAATTGAGAGAGTTAAACAATCTCAGTTAATGAGCCAAGAAGAGCTTGAAAAAGCACTCAAAGATGATGGACTATCATTTTCAGAGTATCGTGAAAAGATACGCGAAGAGATACTAAGACCAAAACTTATTAACCAAAGTATTAAATCAAAGGTAGTTGTTACAGATAGCGATATAAAAAAATATTATGAGAAACATAATCAAGATTTTGCTGGCATAACAAAATACTATTTGAGAAATATTTTGATAAAATCAGAAGAGAGCAAAGACCAGAGCAAAAAAAAGATAGAAAATATTAAAAAACGTCTTGATGGTGGCGAAGATTTCAAGGCAGTTGCAAAGGCAGAGTCAGAAGGGTCAAATGCAGAAGAGGAGGGTGACCTTGGTTTTTTTGATTGGGAGACATTGTCTGATACAATTAAAAATGCGGTTCAAAATCTTAAAATAGGCGATCATACTGATGTGATAGAGACTGATCAGGGCTATCAAATTTTTTATGTTGAAAATATTGATAATCAAAATTCAAATAAAGCAGATTCAGTTAAATTAGATAAAGAGGTCTCTGAGGCTATCTCAAAGAGACTGTATGACGATATTGTTGAAACAAAGTTTAGAGAGTGGTTAGACGCTTTGAGAGCAAAATCACATATTAAAATTATGCTTTAATCTTAAGAGATATACTCTAAGAAGGCATTAATTGAGCTTTTTATATCTAAGTAGAGACGCACGGTCGTGCGTCCCTACTTAATTTATCTCCTTTAACAGTATATTCTCAAAGGTCATAGATTTAGTTTTCTATCTATCAATCCCTTAATTTTAAGGATAAATAACATGGATACATTGAGCAATAACCAACCTAATCCTACTCGTCAAGCAGAGCCAGAGCCTGAAGCATTAGCACAAGTGCTTGAGCTGCTGCAAAAACATAAGTTGATTCAAGCAGTTGTTGATAAACAGAACCTACCAGCATTGCGTAAATTGCTTGAGCAGCTCTCTACTAAGTCTATTGGAAGTATTATTGAAGCTCTGCCCTCAGACGATCAGCAGTTTGTCTGGGAGCATATAAGAGATGAGAGAAAGGAAGAGATACTTCTCGGAATATCAGATGACATGAGAGTTGAGCTTGTTTCTGAAATCAAGCCTCGCGATCAAAGCACTATGATTAGGGTATTTGATCTCCATAAAGGGTGTCTTAGGCAGATTCCAATAGAGTCAAGAAGAGACCTTGCTGGAGCAAAGCCTATTTGGGTTGACTTAGTAACACCTGAAGATGAACAACTTTCATGGGCAAGAGAGATATTTGGTGTAGATATTCCTAACCCTAATGATTTGACAGATTTGGAGACAAGTGCCCGTTTTTATGTTGAAGATAATGGAGAGATTCATCTACATTCCAACTTTTTGCTTGATCGTAAGGAAGAGTCACGCAATGTTACAGTTGCGTTTATTCTAAATAGAGGGACACTCTTTTCTGTGCGTAGTGAAGAGCTTCCAGTATTTCGACTCCAGAGGCTTCGTGCAAGAGCAGAGTCTGGTTATGTATCTGAAGCAAAAGATATTTTGCTTGACCTTTATGCTGCTGATGTTGAATATTCAGCCAATGCTCTTGAAAATGTCTATTCTGAAATGGAAAATATCAGCAAACGTGTATTAGGGGCAAGAATAAGCGATGATGAAGCAGAAGATATGCTTGCAATGATTGCCTCAGAAGAGGACTTAAATGGACGCATAAGACGCAATGTTCTTGATACCCGCAATGCTCTCTCTTTTCTTATGAGGCGTAAAATACTCTCTATGGAGCAGCATGAAGAGGGAAACGAAATTTTACGAGATATTGACTCATTAGATGGTCATACAGCATTTCTATTTAACAAGATAAAATTTTTGCTTGATGCTACTGATTCCACAATCAATATTAACCAAAATAAAGATATAAAAAGATTAACAGTTCTTGGCGTTGTGTTTATGCCATTAAATATACTTGCTGGTATTGGTGGAATGTCAGAGTTCTCAATGATGACTCAAGGAATATCTTGGCAGCTTGCCTACGGCTGCCTTATGCTGACAATGATTGTTCTTGGAGGGTTTACATATATTGGACTAAAGGTTTATGAGCGGTATAAAAATAGACATTGGATTAGGCATTGGATTAAATCAAAACGAACCTAAACGATTAAATTAATACGGTGTAGAGTGCAGTTCTATGAAATCTTTTTCAACTGATGCAGTGCTTTTAAGACGAACAGAGTATGGTGATTATGATCTAATCATTACCTATTTTACCCGCTCAATGGGCAGAATTTCAGTGATTGCAAAAAATGCAAAAAAAAGCGTCAGACGCTTTGCAGGTGCGTTAGACCCGTTTATTGCCATGAATATAGAGTGTTCATTACCAAAAAGAAGAGGATCGCTTCCTGTTTTAAACAGCGTAGATATTGAAAATCCATTTGCTAACATTCGCACAAGCACGGTTAAGACAGGATATGCAAGTTATTGGATTGAGATAATAAACTCATGGATGGAAGAGGGAAAACCAGATGAGGCAATTTATGATCTTATCTTTAATGTTCTTGACTCCCTTAATAGAGGTAAAATTTCAATGGAGGTTTTAAGTGTTCTTTTTCAGATACGCTTTATGGGTATTTCGGGATTTACACCTAATTTGGTGGGCTGTGGTCATTGTGGCATAGCTCTTGACGATATACGCCAAAACAAGATTAGATTTGATTTAGCTTCTGGTAAACTTATCTGCGAAACCTGTAAATTAAAAATGTTTGGAAAAACAACTTTTTCAATCAATGAAACAATATCACACTACCCTGTTACTACCATAGAAAAAGGAATAACTGTCTCTAAAGGGACTTTGAAACAGCTTTCATGGATTAGTAGTATAGATATAGAATATGCTGATAGGCTTAAATTTTCTAAAACTGCATTAAAAGAGGGTGAATATTTCCTTGAAGGATTCATACCATTTCATATTGGACGAAATATGAAGAGCCTTGATTTTTTGCATCGTGTTAGAAATATATACGCCAAGGTCATAAGTTGAGTGCTGCTTAAATTTTAGAGATGCACGTACGGCGTATTCTCTACTCAAATATAAAAAGCCTAATAAAAACAAACATATAAAAATCTGAATTAAAACAAACTACGGATTATTTAACAATTATGAATTTTAGACAAACCCTTGAAAAACAAGAGATAAAAGCCTCTGTTCCATGCCGTGTTGATCTTGGCGGAACTCTTGATATTAGCACTTTTTTTCTTCCTCTTAACCACTTAAACCCATCTACATTCAACATTGCTCTTGACATGAGAACTACAGTAACCTTAGCCCCTTGGAGAGATGGATATATTAAAGTATCGTCTAAAGGATTTGAGAGTGCAGAGTTTGAGGCAGAAAAAGCACCTTTCAACCACCCAATGGGGCTTATGTTTGCTGTGGTTAAGTTTTTTAATGGAGATGGTGTTCATGTTAAGATTGAGTCATCTTCTCCGCCAAGAAGTGCCCTTGGAGGCTCGTCATCTGCTGCTGTAGCTATGGTCGCAGCTTTCAAATTGGCTGTTAAGAGATCAAAATATCAATTGACAAGAGAAGAGTCTAAATTTGAACTAAAAGAGGAAGATTTCTCTAACAAAGAAGAGTTTAACTCAATAAATTTAATAGACCCTGCAGAAATTGCTATAATTGCCCACTATATTGAATCAAGTGTTGCTGGAGTGCCTTGTGGATTACAAGATCAGCTTGCAGCAGCTTATGGTGGTGTCAATTGCTGGTATTGGAAAATGGGAAAAAATGGAGTTGAGTTTATACAAGAGGTTTTGGTTGAATCTGATTTAAAATCTTATTTAGCCAATAACAACATCTCAGATACAAACCCATCAGATATTAAACTCAATGATTTTAATAATAATATTTTGGTTGCTTACTGTGGTATTCCTCATGTCTCAAGCGATATAAATGGCAGATGGGTTAAAAATTTTCTTGCTGGTGAAGATCGAGATAAGTGGAAGGAGATAATCAAAATTACTCACATTTTTTCCAATGCAGTAAAAAGCAAAGATTTCAACCTTGCAGCTTCTTTGATGAATCAAGAGACTTTGATTCGCCTTAGTATGACTCCCGATGTTCTTGATAAAACGGGCAAATTGCTTTTTGAGTGTGCAAAACAAAATAACTGTGGTGCAAGGTTTACAGGTGCTGGCGGAGGCGGTTGCCTTTGGGCAATCGGTGAAAAAGGCAATATTACAAATCTTAAAGATGACTGGAAAAATATTATGGATAAAGAAGCAGATGCCAAGTTGCTTGATACTAAAGTAGATTTTCAGGGAGTTATCGTCAATTCTAATTCATAAAAAATCAGTCAATAAATGTTTTAATGTAAATAAACAAAGTGAGAGAAAAATGAACTTTCAAGATGTAATTTTAAATTTGCAGAAATTTTGGGCAGAAAAAGGGTGTGTGCTTATACAGTCTTATGATGAGGAAGTTGGAGCTGGAACTTTCCATCATGCAACCCTTTTAAAATCTTTGGGTCCTGAACCTTGGAAAGTGGCTTATGTTCAGCCCTCAAGACGACCTACTGACGGGCGTTACGGTGAAAATCCAAACCGCCTTCAGCACTACTATCAATATCAGGTGCTTTTAAAACCATCGCCTCCTGATGTCCAGCAGCTTTACCTTGATAGTTTAAAGGTGCTTGGAATTGACCCATTAGAACACGATATTCGGTTTGTTGAAGATGATTGGGAATCTCCAACTCTTGGAGCTTCTGGGCTTGGCTGGGAGGTTTGGCTTGATGGGATGGAGGTTACACAGTTCACCTATTTTCAGATGGCTGGAAGTTTAGAACTAAAACCTGTCTCTGTAGAGCTAACCTACGGACTTGAGAGGCTTTGCATGTATCTTCAAGGTGTGAACAGCGTCTATGATCTTAAATGGAATGATACTGTAACTTATGGAGATGTTTATCATCAGCAAGAGGTTGAACAGTCAAAATATAACTTTGAAATTGCAAACACAGATGTTTTGTTTGATTTTTTCCAAAAATATGAAGCTGAATCTTTACGAATTGTAAAACAGGGGCTTGTGCTGCCAGCTTATGAATTTTGCTTGAAATGCTCTCACACATTCAATCTTCTTGATGCAAGAGGAGCAATAAGCGTAACTGAACGAACAGGGTATATTGGAAGAATCAGAAACCTTGCAAGAGAGTGTGCAAAGGCTTATGTAGCACAGCGTGAATCCCTTGGTTATCCACTTTTAAAAACTGTAGAGCAGGTGTAACGATGAAAGATTTTTTATTAGAGATTGGTGCAGAAGAAATACCAGCAGGCTACATTATTCCAGCATTAGAGGCTCTTAGGGAAAATATCCTAAAATCTCTTGATAAATTTAGAATTGAACATGGAGATGCCCAAATTTTTGGAACTCCACGCCGTTTAGCAGTTATAGTTAAAGATGTTGCTTTAATGCAAAAAGCACAAACATCGACTTTAACAGGACCACCTGTAAGTGCAGGATTTGACAAGCAGGGCAATCCTACAATTGCTGCCCATAAATTTGCCGAAAAAGCTGGTGTTTCAATAGAAGAGATAAAAATTATTGAGACTGAAAAGGGAAATTATCTAAGTGCTACAAAACAAGAAAAATGCGAAACAACTACATCAATTCTTGAATCAACTCTTCCTGAAATTATCCTTTCAACTCCATTTCCAAAAAGTATGCGTTGGGGCGATCTATCAATAAGTTTTGCACGTCCAATTATCTCTGTTCTTGGGCTTCTTGGTGATAAAGTGCTTAATTTTGAAATTGGAACTTCAACTCCACTTAGCCAGAATATAAAATCTTCTGATTTTGTATTTGGTCATCAGTTTATGTATCCTGATAAATTTAAAGTCAGCTTCCCATCAGAGTATAAAAACATCCTAAAAAATGCTGGCGTAATTGTTGATATTGAAGAGAGAAAAGCACTTTTGCTTGAAAAGATTGAAGATGTTGCAAAGGAGAATAACGCTACGATTCTTAAAGATGAAGAGCTAATTGATATTGTTACTAACCTTGTTGAGTATCCTTATCCTGTTCTTGGCAGATTTGATGAAAAATTCCTTGAAGTACCTGATGAAGCCTTGATTACAGCCATGAGAGAGCATCAAAAATATTTTTCTCTTGTAGATAAACAAGGCAGGCTAAAACCATGCTTTATTGCTGTTAATAATACTCTCACAAAAGATATGGCGGTTGTTGCAAATGGACATGAGAGAGTTCTTAGGGCAAGGCTTTCTGATGCTCAGTTTTTCTATAAAGTTGATCTTGAATCAACTATGGATAAGTTCGCAGACAAACTTAAAAAGGTTACTTTTCAGGCTCAACTTGGTTCAATGTTTCAAAAAAGAGAGCGTTTAACCGAGCTTGTTTATTACATGGTTAATAAACTAAACACTAATATGGCTCTTGATGATATTGAAGAGCTTAGGATAAATACTATACGTGCAGCCCAAATATGCAAAGCTGATCTTGTAAGCCAGATGGTCATTGAGTTTACAAAACTTCAAGGAGTAATTGGCAGAGTCTATGCGTTAAAGGGAGGAGAAAACAAAGAGGTTGCCAATGCAATTGAGCAGCACTACAGACCAGTTCATGCTGGTGCAGAACTACCAGATACACTAACTGGTAAAATCCTTGCCATTGCGGACAAGATAGATACAATCTGCGGCTGTTTTTCAATTGATCTTATTCCAACTGGTGCTTCTGACCCTTATGCTTTAAGACGTCAAAGCATTGGAATTCTTCAAATTATGATGGCGTCAAACTTTACATTCTCATTAAAAGAGCTTGTTGAACAATCTGTCTCTTTGTATTTATCTACTCAAAATGAGAGTGGTTGTTCAAAATCAGCAACTTGTGATAAATCTGATTCAAGACAAAATGCAATAATTGAAAATGTTATGAGCTTCATTAAAGCAAGAATGACAAATATGCTTGTGGATCAGGGATATTCAAAAGAGGCGGTTGCATCTGCTTTGTCAGTTGGATTTAATAATGTGCCTGACGCTATTTTGCGAATAAAGGCTCTTGATGTTCTTAGGCAGGCTCCAGATTTTGAGCCACTGTCTGCAGCATTTAAACGAGTTGTGAATATCTTGAAAAAATCAGATATAACTCAAAATTTTAAAGTCGATGAATCTTTATT
This sequence comes from Desulfamplus sp., assembly GCA_015232455.1. Classification (GTDB taxonomy): domain Bacteria; phylum Desulfobacterota; class Desulfobacteria; order Desulfobacterales; family Desulfobacteraceae; genus Desulfamplus. Next base: position 76,582 of record JADFZQ010000011.1, read on the forward strand.
CTACAGTGATTCTGAAAAATCGCTTTATGCTGCATCAAAGAAACTATCAGAAAGCGTGGATAAATTAATTGCTGAAAATAACTATGATTTGGCTCTTAAGGAGATTGCTTCAATTCGACCTGAAGTTGACAACTTTTTTGATGATGTAATGGTAATGGTTGATGATGAGGCGATAAAAAATAACCGTATCGCCCTTCTTTCAAAAGTGGCAGCAATTTTTCAAAATATAGCAGATTTTTCGCAGATATAGATATATCAGATTAATTTATTAACAGGTATAAAGTATATATAATAAGGAGTTAAAATAAATGGCAGCAGGCGGATTTGACCCTGAAAAAGATAAAGTCTTAAAAGAGTGGCGATGCGAAGAGACAGGATTGCTTGTATCTATTAATCAATATGCAGACGGTGAACCTAAGGTGCAGATAGGTCCTCGAATTTTGAAGAAAAAAGATGGAACTGATAGAGGTCCAAGCAAAGCTGGTCGTCTTACAATTGAGGATATAATGTGGTTTTATGGCATAATTGATGAGGTAAAAGATGAGCTTTCCGACTTGGTCGGACCTGGATGATGACTCTTTGATCCCTCCTCTTGGTGGGCGATATACTAAAGATTTGGGGTCTGTTGCCTTAATGGTAAGCACAGACCTCGATTTTAGGTATATTCAATCAAATTGTGGTAAGACAACTCCTAAAAACCCCTTTTTTCTTGGTAATCTCTTTATAATTAATAATAATACTAATAACGAGATTATTATTGAGAATAATAACCTTGATAATTGTAAATACCATTATGATCCTCCTAATGCGTTAGCAGTTGCAGGACCATATCTTGGCTCTCCATTAGCTGTTATGGTTTTAGAATCTTTGATTGCAAGGGGTGTGTTAAAGGTTATTGTTGTTGGGTGGTGCGGTGCAATATCAGATAAACTTAAAGTTGGCGACATTTTAATACCTGACTCTGCAATTTGTGATGAAGGAACTTCTCGCAACTATATGGAGATGCCAAAAGATAGAAATTTTCCGATTGTTTTTCCAAGCCCTGATTTCACTCAAAAACTTCAAAATTTACTTAATTTAAAATTATCCCAAAATGAGACGAGAGAGGTTGAAAACAGAGAACCATCTTCTTCTAATCACTTAAAGTTATCTTCTCCTACTCACTTAAAAAAAGGAAAAATTTGGACAACAGATGCAATTTTTAGAGAGACATCAAAGAAAGTTGCTTTTTTTCAAGAGATAGGGGCAGTTGCAGTTGAGATGGAGTGTTCAGCTCTGTTCGCTGTTGCTAAATACCGCAAAATTGATATTGCGGCAGTTCTTATTGTATCAGATATTATATCTTTAACAGAATGGAAACCAGGATTTAAAGAGGTTGCATTTAAAGAGTCGCGTAAGAGAGTTTTGAAAGCTATTATAGAGGTTGCAAAATCAATTTAGACTATTAGATTTTTTGAAACAAGTTCAAGTTTTTTGTTGATCTTATTAGCAATTGCATAGGCATCACTTGGATTCTTGCCTGTTACAGGTCTCGCAATTTTAAGTTGGTGCATATCAATCAACTTACTATTCTCGTTTACTTGTTCGATTTTTGAAGGTTTAATACTGCTTGTCGTTGAATTTAACTTTTGCAATAATATTTTTTCCACCAGATTCAGAAGGTGTGAAAGAAAATTATATGTTTGAGTTGGCGTTACAGTTCCTTTTGGAAATGGAATATTCTCAGCAGGCATCTTATTTAGGCTTAAAATCATTTGATAGTTATCTATGCTTATCTTAAGAACATTAGCAGGTTTTTTTCCATCAAAACGCTCTAATCCAATTTTTTGAGTTTGCTCCCACAATTGAGATGAAACAGATATTTTAATCCATGCATCAATAAGCTGCTGTATAATAATAAGCATGTGGTAGATGTCGTTTGGAGTTACAATACGCTCTTCGCCAAATCGGCTCACAATAAGGTTAAATAGCTCTGCAATTGACTCAATATTTTTGCCAGCATTCTGACTCTTTTCAATCTCTTCAAGTGTGCTATAACTATATGATACTACCTCGTCCATTCTTTTTGTAATCTGTTCAGAATTTTGGTTAGCTTCGCTCATGTGTTCGTTCATAGTTCCCATCATCTGAGTCTGCTCAACCATTAGATCGTTTATAGACAACGTGATGCTATTCATCTTTCTCACCACCTCCTCAACTGTCTCAATTGAAGATACTGATAAGGGTATTTTTCCAAGTATCTGCTCAACTACATGGGTTATCTCCTCAGACATGGTTGCTGTCTGTTTAGCAAGGTTTCCAACCTCTTTTGCAATAACTGCAAAGCCTCTTCCAGCACTTCCAGCTTTTACAGCTTCAATGTTGGCATTTAACGCAAGAACATGAGTTTGAGCCATAATCTCTTGTATTGTTTGTGTTGTCTTTGAGATACTGCTTGCCATTGAGCTTAAATCTGTAATGAGCATTCTTGTTGATTGTGATTCATTAAGAGCTGTTTGGCTTATCTCTCTGCTATTTTCAACATTTTCTGCAATAACTTTGAACTTTGATGAGCTTTGATTTACAGCTTCGCTAAGTTTTAGAATAAGTTCTGTAACCTCTCTTGAGAAAGATGCAACATCTTGAGCCTGCCTTGAAGTTCCTTGAGCAATCTCCTGAACTTTGAAAGAAGATGTCATCAGCTCCATTGACGCAGCAGTAAGTTCTCCTGATGTGTTCTCAATTTGGTCTTCAACAACCTTTTCCCACCGTTTTTGATTTCTCTCTCTTGTAATTAGTTCCCATGTAACCATAACTCTATCTTGAGCAATATTAATATGAAAATAGGATAATAGTTTTTTAATAAAAGAGAAAAAAAGCCCATAAAGATTAGAAAAATTTTTAGATATATGAATAGCTTGGGCAGAGATTATTTCGCTGCCAATATCAAGCACAGATGTTATAGGAAAGTTTAGGGCATTCTGGAATAACTCTTTTTGTTCTTCAGGATTTAGATAAAAATCAAAGTAGTTATAAGCTGTTAGCTCTCTTAAATCCTTGATTGGAAGCCATATTGATATTTTTTTGAAGATAGAGGTGAAAAAAGTATTATAAAATACTATCTTTCCAGATGTGTTGATAATTAAAATGCCGATATTGATGTTATTTAGCAGTTCATATTCTCTTTTACAGCTCTTTCTACTTAATATAAAAAAAACTATTATAGTTAAGAGTATTGAAAAAGAGATTATTAAAAATTTGTCGAATAATGTAAGCATCAATCGTTATGCCAGTAGTATTATTTATATAATAATCAAACCAATCAGCCTTAAAAATTAAGTCTAATGATGATAATGTTTTCAGCCAGATTAATCAAGTTTACCTACTCAAATAAATTCCAAAGTGCGGATTATATCGCAAGGCTCACAAAAGGTTCTTTTATACAATTAAATCTCAAAAATAGCCTCAACTTCAATATCTGCCCCAAGTGGAAGTGCTGCTACCTGAAAAGCACTTCTTGCTGGAAAAGGCTCTTTAAAATATTGAGAATAAACACCATTAACCTCTTTAAAGTTGGTTATATCAGAGAGAAATACTGTTGTCTTGACAGCTTTATCAAGAGTTGTTCCAGCGGACTCTGCAATTGCTGCAAGATTTTTAAAAACTATATGAGCTTTATCTTCAATTGTTCCATCAACAAGTTTTCCTGTAATCGGATCAATTGGCAATTGACCTGATGTAAATAGAAAGTTGCCTGCTACTATTCCTTGAGAGTAAGGTCCAATTGCAGTTGGTGCTTTGTCTGTTTTGATAACTTTTTTTGCCATTACTAATCTCCATAATTATTATAGTTGTGATTTACAAATTTATCTTAATTATTTTGGTAATTGAAAATTATAAATCCATTTTGGCATCAGCAAAATAGGCTTGCTCAAATAACAAAAATTTATCCTAACTGATAACAGTCTTCATGGTTAAAGGTCAATGCAAATTTACCTGTATTGACATAAGTTTATGTTCTATTGCCATCAAAAATAATACATGCTATATATTTGAAATATTTATAAAGAGGTCAATATTTCAGGAGCTAAGAAAATGAAAGAGCAGATGAGAATAGAAAACCTGAAAAGAAAAGCTCAAACTATTTTGAAAAATAATATCCAAAAGACTTTAGATTCAATACCAAATCAGATTGCTATTCTTGACAATAGTGCCACGATTGTTGTTGTAAATAGGGCATGGAAAATATTTGCTGATCAAAATGATCTTTGTTCACCAAATTATTGTATTGGTGAGAACTATATTGAAATTTGTAAAAAGGCTTCTACAGAGAGGCAAAATGTTATTAATCAAAGCCAATCTAATGACTCTGAAAAGATAAATATAAATGACCAAATTACTGAAACTTACGAATCAACCATAGATTATAAAATAGCAGCAACTGAGCAATGCCAAAATATTACAGAAGAGTGCAAAGAACGTCTTGGCTGGGATTTAAGTATTAATAGTATAATTGAAAAGACAGAAGGTGCAGAAGAGTCATTAAAGGGAATTGAAAATATCTTTGCAGGAGAGATCGAAACATTTTCTATTGATTATCCATGCCACTCACCAGACGAAAAACGTTGGTTTAGAATGAAGCTTATCCGTTTTGATTTTGAGGATAACTTATGGATTCTTGTATCACATGAGAATATAACCCAATCTAAACTTGCTGAGATCAATCTACTTAAAAGCGAAAATAAACTCAAAGGCATAATCCAATCAGTTCCTGATGCAATGTGTATGATTGACAGGGATCAAAATGTTGTATGGGCAAATGATGTTGCCAAAAAGCTCTATGGTTCTTCATTAGTTGGGCAAAAGTGTTATCGGGCTTACGGACGATGGAATAATATTTGTCAGAACTGCATTGTTCATAAAACTTTTAGAGATGGAAAAGTACATTCAGGAGAGTATTCTCATTTGGATGTGGAAGGAAATGAACGAGTTATCTTATGCACATCAAGCGTTGCAGGGTGTGATGAGTTTGGAAACATAAGCAATGTAATGGAGATAATGCGAGACATTACAGAAAAAAAGCAGAGCGAGCGATTTCTTAAATTCATGCAACTTGCAGTTGATACAACAGCAGATGGAGTTTATTGGATTAAGCCTGATGGTAGCATAAGGTATGTTAACCAATATGTCTTAAGATATACAGGATATACAGAAGAGGAGATAACAAAATTAAAAGTTCATAATATTGATCCTAATGTAAGTGAAGAGTCTTGGAATGATACATGGAATCAACTAAGACGCATAAAAATAATGAGGTTTGAGACCGTTCATAGAACTAAAAATGGTATTGATATTCCGTTTGAAGTTACTGCAAATCATATAATTTTTGATAAAAATGAAGAGTATAACTTTGCAGTTGTAAGAAATATAAGCGAACGCAAACAGGCAGAACGAGAGATCAGAAGATTGTCGCAAGCAGTGGAGTATAGTCCAGTAAGCGTTGTCATTACAGATGTTAATGGCAATATTGAATATGTAAATCGCAAATTTACCCAAGTTACTGGATATAGTCGCAAAGAGGCTGTTGGACAAAATCCAAGAATTCTAAATGCTGGTCATAGGGCAAAGTCATATTTCACAAACCTTTGGAATACGATTTTAAACGGTAAAGAGTGGAAAGGTGAGTTTGTTAATAAGAAAAAAAATGGTGAGATTTATTGGGAAGCCGCTTCAATATCGCCTGTGCTTGATGAAAATGGTAAAATACTATATTTTGTTGCAATGAAAGAGGATATAACTGCCCGTAAAAAGATTATGGAAGAGCTGAAAGCTGCCAAACAAAAGGCTGAAGCAGCAACTCAAGCAAAAAGCGATTTTCTTGCAACAATGTCCCACGAGATACGAACTCCAATGAATGCAATCATGGGAATGAGTCATCTTATGATGGATACTAAGCTTAACGATATTCAGTATGGTTATCTTAGCAATATTCAGTCGGCAGCAGACTCTCTTTTAACAATAATCAACGATATTCTTGATCTATCCAAAATTGAAGCTGGCAAGATGGAGTTTGAGGCTGTTGAATTTGAATGGAATCAGATAATTGAAAAGATATTTAATGTCCTTAAATTCACAGCAAATGAGAAAAAATTAGAGTTAATTTACAGCTTTGGGAAAGATATTCCTCAATTTATGATAGGAGACCCGACAAGAGTTAGCCAAGTGTTAATGAATCTTATCAGTAATGCTGTTAAATATACACCACAAGGAGAGGTGGCAGTCCATACTGAGCTTATGGGAGAAGATGAAAATACTATCACTCTTAATGTAACTATTAAAGATACTGGTATTGGTATTAGTGAATCAAAAATATCTTCTCTGTTTACTCCATTTACGCAAGCAGATAGTTCAACTACAAGAAAATATGGAGGAACAGGTTTAGGCTTAGTGATTGCTAAACGAATTGTAAATAAAATGGGTGGAGATATTGAAGTCCAGAGTGTTCTTGGAAAGGGCAGCACCTTTTCATTTAATATAACTCTTACTAAAAATGATAAATCAGACCTGCTAAATAATAATAACTTAGATGTAGTAAATACCAAGAGTGAGAATGCAAAGTTACTAAATATTATTGATATTAACGCTCTTTCTGGTCTTAGTGTTATGGTGGTTGAGCCTCATATAAATGCACGCAGATCGTTTGTAAATTCACTTAAATCTTTAAATATGCGTGTAATGGCTACATCTAATAGCGATGAGGCTATTCAACTAATGGAATTAACCTATGATACAACAATTCCCAAAAGAAGAGTTAGTAACAACGCAGTTAATAATAAAGGTTATGGTAAGATTGGATTTGATCTTGTGTTTATCAATGCCAATCTTGGTGCTAATTCAATAAATTGTCCTGATACCATAAGAACTTTGGAATCTATAATTTTTGAGCTGAATGGAAACAATATATCAAATCATATTGTTTCTAAAACCAAATATATTGTCATACATGATTTTACACTAAGCCAAGAAGCAAGAGAGATAGCAGAACAAGTTACTGTTCATGGTTTTCTTCCAAAGCCGATTACACCATCTATGCTCATCAAAACAATTGTAAACGTTTTGAATACGGGAGAGGAAGTTAGTTTGATAAATGGCAATAGAGTCAACTATCTCTCTTCTGAAAATATCCAAGAAAAATTTAGGGCTAAGAATTTATCTGTTGATAAAAAAAATATTCTTGTAGTTGATGATGATGAGATCAATCGCCAGATTGTAGTGGCAATGGTTAAAAAGATAGGATTGAAAAATATTGTAGTGGCAACAAATGGGGAGCAGGCTTTAAAAATAGCTCAAGAACAACCATTAGACTTGATTTTAATGGATGTAGAGATGCCTATTATGGACGGTCTTGAGGCAACTCGTAAAATCAGAGAATTGGGTATAAAAACACAAATTGTTGATGGAACAGCAGTTGATATTCCAATTATAGCTCTTACAGGTCATGCCCTTGACGAATATCGTGAAAAGTGCTTTAAAGCTGGCATGAATGCCCATATAGATAAGCCAATTCAACCAGAAAAACTGTTTTCAGCTCTCCAGAAGTGGTTATACTCTAAAGCGGGCATTAATTGAGCTTTCTATATTTAAGTAGAGAAGTGCTGCTGTGCTTCTCTAAAGTGTTTATACAGAACTCAATTTATGACCTGACCTTGAGCAGTATAGCGTAATTTTATTTGAAAAAAATATAAAGCCTATTCTTGGCGAGAGAGTTGTTAATATAAAAATTGTAATGGAATCTCATGGATATAAATAGAAAAAGTAAAATTCTCGTGGTTGATGACAATGAATTTAACATTCATCTTATAGCATCTATACTTAAAGATAAATATACATTAAATGTCGCAATGAACGGCAAAGATGCTCTTAAATCAGTGCAGCAAGATAAACCAGACATTATCTTACTTGATGTTATGATGCCTGTAATGGATGGATATGAGGTGTGTCGTGAACTTAAAATAAATAGCAACACAAAAGATATTCCAGTCATCTTTTTAACAGCTCTAAGTGAAGAGGAAGATGAGATGAGAGGGCTTGATTTAGGTGCAGTTGATTATATTGTAAAGCCAATTAATCCAAAGTTGGTGGAGAAGAGAATTAGCAATCATCTTGCCTTAAAATATCATCGAGATAACCTTGAGCTTATGGTTGCCGAACGGACAAGAATGCTTACCCTGACTCAGGATGTAACTATTGAGAGTCTTGGCAACCTTGCAGAGTATAGAGATCAAGAGACTGGCGGGCATATAAAGCGAACAAAAAACTACGTTAAATCTTTAGCATTAAATATAAACAGTAACCAACGCTTTAAAGCAGTTTTAACTAAAGATTATATTGATCTTTTAACTAAATCAGCTCCATTACACGATATTGGAAAAGTTGGTGTTCCAGATAGTATTCTCTTAAAACCTGGTAGATTAACAGATGAAGAGTTTGAGGAGATGAAAAAACACACTATTTACGGCAGAGATATTATTGCAGCGTCTGAAAAGAGTCTCGGTGAAGAGTCATTTCTCACTCTTGCTCGTGAAATTGCCTACACACACCATGAAAAATGGGACGGTTCTGGTTATCCTGAAGGAACAAAAGGTGATGAGATTCCTCTTTCAGGTCGAATAATGGCAATTGCAGATGTGTATGATGCCTTAATTTCCAAAAGAGTTTATAAATCTCCTTTTCATCATGCTAAAGCTCTTGAAATAATAGCTAAAGGAAGCGGAACCCATTTTGATCCTGATATTGCCAACACTTTTATTGAGCATGAAAATGAGTTCCGTTTAATAGCACTTAAATATGCAGATTTTGATGAAGAGCGGTCAATGCTTTCAATAAATTAGATTTTTAAGTTTTTGACAACTTGCAGAAAGTTATGAAATTAGCAACGTCTGATATTTGCCCCAAGAGTTAAAAATTTCTTCTCAATTGACTCATAGCCTCGATCAATATGATAAACCCTGTTTATGGTTGTAGAGCCTTTTGCAACAAGCCCAGCAATTACCAGAGAAGCACTTGCACGTAAATCTGATGCCATTACCTGTGCCCCAGACAAATTTTTTACCCCCCTAACCATAGCGTAATTACCAGATATAGATATGTCAGCCCCCATTCTCTGCAACTCATTAACATGGATAAACCTATTTTCAAATATAGTTTCATGCACAACACTATTTCCTTCAGCAATTGACATTAAAACCATAAATTGAGCCTGCATATCAGTTGGAAAACCTGGATATGGCAAAGTTTTTATATCTGTGCTTTTAATCTTTTCTGCCCCTTTGACACGTATTCCATCTTGAGTAATTTCAACTGACGCTCCGCTTTGTCTAAGTTTATTGATTATTCCGCCAATATGTTCAGGTTCAGCCCCTTGTATTAACACATCTCCATTTGTAGCAGCAGCAGCAACCATAAAAGTTCCAGCTTCGATTCTGTCAGGAATAACATGAATTGAAGCTGATTTAAGAGATGGATTTAAAGAGTCAGTGCCAATTCCATTTATCCTAATAACAGCAGTCCCAGCTCCGATTACATCAGCTCCCATTTTATTTAAAGCATCGGCAAGGGCTGTTATTTCAGGCTCTCTTGCACAATTTCGCAGAATTGTTGTCCCTTTTGCAAGGGTTGCAGCCATCATTAAATTTTCAGTTCCAGTTACAGTTGGAATATCAAAGTAAAACTCATTGCCTATTAGCTTATCATCAGTTGTTGCTTCAATATATCCATGTTCAATGGATATTTTTGCTCCAAGTGCTTCAAGTCCTTTCAGGTGAAGATCAACAGGTCTTGCACCAATTGCACATCCTCCGGGAAGTGATACTCTTGCTCGCCCAAATCTTGCAACTAAAGGTCCTAAAACAAGAATTGATGCTCTCATTTTTCTTACAAGATCGTATTCAGCTTCAATCTTATTGATTGGAGATGCATTTATACGACATTGTGAGCCATTACTCTCTATGGTTGCCCCAAGGTCTTGAAGAAGTAGTTTTATGCTTTTAATATCCATAAGGTCAGGGATATTTGTATAATCTACCGCACCCTGAACTAAAATAGATGCTGCAAGTAGAGGTAAAGCTGCATTCTTAGCTCCGCTTATCTGGACAGTTCCTTGTAGAGGTGTTCCGCCTATTATCTCAATTTTATCCATTTTTTATTTTATTCCATGTAAAATATTAATTTTATTGACTCTATTCTAAGTCTAAACAGTTAATCTAATTTGTTTGTCAAATATCTACTTAAGTTATTGAGTAATCGCTTATGTCTTTCAGGTGAGATTTCTCCAATGCTACCCATAATACTTTTTTTGGGCAATACAGCAAGAAATCCTAATCGAATAACAGAGTCTGATATAAGTCCACTTGAAACAAAATCATCATCTTTATTGCTTAATAACTCATCAAATCCTTTTATATTTTGGTGTAACTGGGTGCTTATACCACATATTAAAAGGTCTCCGTATGAGGGCATCTTGCGTAGAATTATTGCAGGTCGGTTCTTGAGCTTTCCATCAGCCTGCGGTAACGGAATTAAAACAACATCACCTTCATTCATTGTATAAACTCTGGATTTATCTTTTTTATCAAATCATCTGAATATTCAGGCTCATCTTTACTATAAAAATTAGCAACTTGTTCAATAGAAAATTCAACCCAATTTTCATACTCATCATCAATATTTATATTAGGTAGAATAGAAATCATAATTTTTGAATCAGGTGGTATATGAATTGGGTAGAGTAATTTAAGGTGGTTTGCATCTATGACTTCAGCTTCAATCATTCTCATTTTAACTCCTTTCTTTATAGCTATTTTTATAATTTAACTACGCTTATGTTTACCACACACCGCTTATGCTGCTCAAATGGTAAATAATATTCAGATATACCTATTTTTATATCTTTTCTATTTCTAAGAGGGGCAAGCTCATCTTCTTTAAGCTCACCTTTCATGGCAATAATGCAACCATCTCTTTTCAAGAATGGAAGTGCCATATCTGTAAACCTATCTAAAGCTGTAAATGCTCTTGAAACAACAAAATCAAACTGATTTGCATAATTGGGCATCTTGCAAAGCTCTTCAGCACGGCAGTGGATTGCCTCCACACCTTTTGAATTTGAATAGTTTTTGCTAATAGATATATCTTTATTTTGTGAATTATCTATACGCGAACTATTTGTTTGTGAACTATTTGTCTTGATAATACCACTTTGGCTTATGAGATACTTTAAAAAACTTACCTTTTTTGCCGATGAATCAACCATTACAAGCTCAATTAAAGGGTTTACAACCTTTAAAGGCATACCGGGAAAACCACCACCAGAGCCAAGATCAATAACCTTTGGAGTTATATTTGGACTACTTACAATAAATGGGGCAATGGCGATTGAATCAATAAAATGTTTTAAAGCAACATCAAAAGGGTCAACAATTGAGGTTATATTGAATTTCTTATTCCATCTTATTAGCTCTTGGGCGTGAAAGGTTAAAATATCAAGCTGTTCTTGTGAAAGCTCCACACCAAACGACAAAGCTCCATCTTTAACTGTTTGCTGCCAGTTTTTGTCAAATTGTATATTCATAAAAATTTTAGTAAGTTAGAGGTTATAAGTATTAAAAAAATTTTTCTCTTCTTTGCCTATAAAAACTAAAAGACTCTCCAAAAAGTCAGAGAGTCTTTTAATTTTAACATTTTAAACAATTATTGTGGTAAATTTTTTATGGTATTATGGATAAAAAAGAATCTATGATGCTTGAATTGGAATAATCACGATATTAACTCTACGATTCATAGCATCATCAGAAGAGATTGGTTGGGATTCTCCATAACCTATAACCTCAATTCTGGAAGGCTCAACTCCTCTTTGCATAAGGGCATTGGCTACAGCTCTTGCTCTTCTTTCAGACAAAATTTGATTTGAAATCTCAGAACCTTTTGAATCTGTATGACCCTCAACCCTAATTCTTGTCTGTGGATAATCTCTTAAAACTCCTGATACTCTGTCCATCTCTGAATATGCACCTGCTTTTAGCATATCAGAACCTGTATCAAAAAACATACTTGACTCAAAAGTCGCTGTAAGGACATTCTCTGTTCTTACTACAGTAGTCTGGTCAGATTCAACAATTACGTTTCTTAGAGCCTGCTCTTGTCGATCCATGTATGCACCTATCTGATTACCCGCAAGACCACCTAATGCAGCACCTATACCAGCACCTATAAGTGTGCCTTCAGTATTTCCGCCAATGACCTGACCAAGTATTGCACCCACGCCAGCTCCTACAAGTGCACCTTGCTGAGTCTTTGCCCCCTGATTTGTAGTTGTGGCACATGAGATAAGAGATAGGCAAATAAATGCACTAATTACAAAAATAATTTTTTTTGATTCAAATTGTTTCATTGTTTTTTTTGCTCCTTGTTTTTTTTAGATAAAATTTTAGCTTCTTCTAAATATTAATTGATGACTCTTTTTTAAGAATATAATACTCTAAAAAGCCAATAATATACATATCCCATAGGTGTTAGTTTCCAGACTTAAGTCTCAACTAATTTGCTTGATTTCATTGTTTTTACTCGTTGCACCATCAACTTAATTAGTTTCTCATTAATAAGATCTCTTATTTCTGAAGGCATATTTTGCATGAGTTCTCTGCTTATGCTCATTACTAATACTTGATGTTCACATGAAATAACATTAGCCGAACGTTTATTTCCTGTAAGATAGCTCATCTCTCCAAAAATATCACCCGGATAGAGAATTGAAATTGACTTATCAGGTGATTCATTACGAACTACCTTAGCACTTCCTTTGATCAAAATAAAAAAAGATGTGCTTTCAGCACCTTGTTCTATAATAACCTCATCTTTCCCAAACCAAGGCAAATCATAACCTTTTAAGTCATACAAGTAATGTTTGCTTGATCTTGATAAGTTGATAAAAAGTGGAATAGATGAAAATAATTCCTCAAGAAAGTATCCCATATTTCTGTCCTTAAATAACTTAATTTTATAATTCAAATATAAGGTTAATTGCTTAAGGGTTTTAAATTTATAATTTTAATAAAGGTTAATTGCTTAAAGGTTATTTTTCAAGAAATATATTTGTTTTGATCTCTATTTTTGATATTACATTAAGTATAAAGATGGTCAAGTTAAAGATTAATGAAATAGTTAATAATATTACTTTAGATAATATTTGGAGAATATTAATGAAAAATATCTTAGTTCTTGCAACGAGAAATAGAGGAAAAACAAAAGAGATAATGGAGATGCTAAAAAATTTTCCCGTTGAGATCAAAAATCTTGACGATTTTGGACCTATTCCTGAGGTTGAAGAAGATGGTGAAACTTTTGATGAAAATGCCTATAAAAAAGCCTCATTTGCAGCAAAAATTCTTGGCTATCCTGCAATTGCTGATGATTCAGGTCTTGTTGTTGAAGCATTAAACGGCAGACCGGGAGTTAGATCCGCACGTTATGCTGGAGAAAATGCTACAGATGAGATGAATGTAGTTAAACTTATAGATGAATTAAAAAAGATTGAATCAGAATTTGATGAGGAAAATAGATACCTAAATAAAAATGATGTGGAAAAGAGTGCGTTTAATAAAAGCAATAGAAAGGCAGCCTTTGAGTGTGTTATCTCAATTGCAGTGCCAACTGGTGCAGCATTAACGTATGAGGGTAGGTGCGAAGGCATTATTATAGATACGCCAAAAGGAGAAAACGGTTTTGGATATGATCCTGTATTTTTATATCCCGAGTTTGGAAAGACCTTTGCTGAGCTCTCACTTGAGGAGAAGAGTCTTATAAGCCATAGAGGAAAGGCTTTTCAGGATATTGTCAGAGAATTTGATAAGATACTTGCATGGATAGAGATAAATATGCCAAAATTTGAACCTGTAGAGTGTAAATCAAAGTCTCTTTAAAAATTAAAATAGATAATTTAGAGGAGATAGAAACTATGTCATTGTCTGATTTGATAAAACAAAACAGAAGTTTTAGACGGTTCGATCAATCTGTGAAAGTTGAGTTGGACACATTAAAGTATTTAGTTGACCTTGCACGCTGTTCAGCGTCAGCAGCAAATCTCCAACCTCTTAAATATATTATTTCGGTTGAACCTTCTACTAACGAACGAATATTCTCATGTCTTGGGTGGGCTGCTTATCTTAAAGATTGGAATGGTCCAGAAGATGGGGAAAAGCCATCAGCATACATTGTTATATTGGGAGATAAAAATATCACAGATAACTTTAGATGCGATCATGGAATTGCAGCACAGTCAATTATGCTTGGGGCAAGAGAGCTTGGTTTTGGTGGATGTATGATTGCCTCTATTCACCAAAGAAATATAAGATCATGTCTAAACATTGATCCAAACCATGATGTTCTTTTGGTTCTTGCTATTGGCAAACCAATTGAAGAGGTTGTCTTAGAGCCTGTTCCAGTTGATGGCAATATCCGCTATTGGAGAGATAATAATAAGATTCACCATGTCCCTAAACGCAGTCTTGATGAGATTATAGTCTCAGCAATAGGCTAATATTGAGATTTGACAACTTTTTAAAAGTTGTCAAATCTTTCAAATATGAATTCTTCATAATTTTCACGAACCCATAGTTCTTGTTAATGCTGATTTTAGTGTCGTTATACTGTATGGTTTAGTTAAAAAAGCCTGTGGCAATTCCGAATGAGAGCCTTCCATAACATGTGAGTGGTCATACCCACTTGCAAGAATCACTTTAACATCTGGTTTTATTCTACGAAGAGCCTCTATAGTTTCCCATCCGTCCATTCTTGGCATAGATAGATCGGAGATTACACAATAAATTTCATCTTTATATTGACCAAATATCTCAATAGCCTCCAATCCATCTTTAGCTTCAATCGCTTTTATACCAAGATTTTTGAGCATTTGGAGAGTTATCTTACGCACCATTGGCTCATCTTCAACTACAAGCACGGTCCACCCATCAAATGCAATAGATTTAGATTTTTCTGATTCGTCTTTAGTGCTTGCAACACTATTTAGGAGTGGAGCTGGTTTTGAAGAAAGTGGCAAAAAGAGCCTAAAAACAGTTCCTCTAACAGGTGTGCTTTTTACTGTAATACATCCATTGTGTGCCTTTATGGTCCCAAGTGCTACTGAAAGCCCAAGTCCTCTGCCAATAAATCTGGTTGAGTAGAATGGATCAAATATCTTTTCAATCTCGTTTTGTGCAATCCCACAACCGTTATCTCTAATCTCTAAGCAGGCATAAAAAGCCTCTGGTGCTGGTTGCCATTCAATTGGAAAACGGTGAATCGTTGGTATTGCTGAAGATGATAAAGGACTAATATTAAATAAAACTACACCAACATCATCACCAATTGCCTCTACTGAGTTGGCTATAATACTATTGACTACCTGTTTTATCTGCTCGGAATTGATATTGACTAAAAGTTCACAAGAGGGGAATGTAGCCTCAATAGTTATATTGGGCGGCATTGTATTCTTAGACTCAGGTAAGCATTGACGACAAATTTCTGAAATATCAACAATTTTATTTCCAACAACAGTCTGTCTCTGACCAAGGTATGCAAGTATCTGCCCACCTATAGATGCAGCACGGCGAGCAGCATTAATGGCTTCGCTTATCTCTTCAGTTGGATTTATTTTATTTTGAATATGATCCATAGCAAGCTCTAAGTTCCCAATTACAACAGCAAGCATATTGTTGTAATGGTGAGCAATAGCACCAGCCATACGTCCTAAACTTTCAGTTTTCTTAATATGAAGATTACGAGCTTCACACTCTGCCCTTTCTGCTTCAGCTCGTTTTTGTTCAGTTATATCTTGAAAAATACAGTGTGTTCTTTGAAAATCCCCTTTAATATCCCTCTGGACTTTACCATTAAAACGAACCAAAATTGTTGAACCATCTTTTTTAACAACCTCAAATTCAACACCGAGAATCTCTCCTACAGCTTTAAATTTTGGAAAATTCTCTTTAAAGTGGTCAACCCAATCAGGGTGAAGAAAGTCCCCAAAATTTCTACCAATAATCTCTTCTCTTGTATATCCAGTAGCGTCTAAATATGCTTTGTTCACATCAAGAAAATTGCCTTGTGCATCAAGTGATTGATAAGGTATCGGGGCATTCATAAACATAAGCCTAAAACGCTCTTCGCTCTTTTTCAGTTCTTCATAAGCGTGTTGCAATTTTTGATGATTCTGTTTTTCTAACTCAATCCAAGAGTTGTTGTAGATATTATTTTGTATAGCCATTTGGTAGTTCCTAATTTAGTGAATCACCTGAATTAATTAGATTATATAATTCTATTTTGTTATTATAAATTATTTGCAATTATTGTAATTTTATTATTGATATATGTGATGTTGTATGAAGGAATGTTGGGTGTCTGAGGGCTACTAAAAATGTCTTAGAATGAATTGTAGAGCCTATAATGGTTTTAAAACGGTTATTTATAAAATAGGTACCAGACATTATTTTGTGCATATTATTATAATGACCAATGTAATTAAGAGATTAAGTCAAAATAATATGTTATATCATTATTAACTTATGCTTATAAAGTGCTATAACAAATAATAATACTCAAAACAAGCGAAACTATAAAATATTTTTTAAAGTTGAATTTTAGAGTTATGTATCATAATATTTTTTATTTTTAAGTGCCCTGAAATAAATTTTAGGGCTAAATTATCACTCGACTATAAATTTTCTAAAATTGAATCCTTAAATATTTATATTTGATTGCAGCCTTTTATTCTGATTCCCCTATTATTCTATTTAGAGTCAACTGATTATATATATCGCTTATAGGTATCACAAAAAATAGTTCATTGTTACGCACTGCTCTTCTGTAGTAGCTGACATCTTTGCCTAAAATATTTCGCTTAATGCTCATAATCGCCATTTTCAGAGCATCTTTTGAAAAACGCCATGAAGTATCTGGTCTTAAATCGTTCATAGCTTCAAGAGATAAAATTTTTTCTCTTTGTCTGTCAGGGGATAAAAGATGGGAATAGATGGCTTTAAAATAGATAGTCTCTTTAAAAGCTGGCGGGGGCGATATTACACCGCCAATCTTCCCATAAGGATAATACTCATTTAATACAAAGTGGTTAGTATAAAGGTATAAATATCCCCTTCTTATGTCATAACTACTATGATTTTTATTGTTATAGTTTGAATGAATTGAATAAATCTCATTCTGCTCTTCTTCACTATCTTCAATCTTTTTCTGTTTACTGCTTATAGCAGCTCTTTTAATAGCTTCAAAAAGGGCGATTGAAGAAAATTTATGATCTGGGTGTTTATCAATTGCAGGGTAAGGTGCAACAATAATATCAGGCTCAATTTCGTTGAGAAGATTCTCAAAGTTTTTAACTAAAGAGTCCCAATTTGCCTCTCCTTCAAGCAGATTTACAAGATGAGAAATATTTTGCTTTCTAAAGAGATTAATATTTGAGATTCCAGTGTTTAGAGCCTTTACAGTGTTTGGGTTTGTATTGAACATTGTTTCCAACGTGCCGTCAAAAAAACCAAGATTTAAAATATTATCAGGCGGTATTCCAGCAAGCAGAGGAACTGTAATGCTGTTCCAAGTTCTAAGCCTTCCTTTTTTTAGGAAGTGGTTTTTGCGGCTGCTGTAAATTTCATCATATTGATAAGTTCCAGCGTCTCCAGCAGTAACTGTAACTATATAAATATTTTTGCTGTTGCCAAAACGATTTTCCTTATTTGATAGACTCAAACTGCTATAAAGTCCAAAAGCTGCAATTTCAGCATCATCTGGATGTGGTGCAATGATCAATATTTTAGAGTGTGAAAGGTTCTGATTTTTGAACAAAATCAACTTTAACGGCTGATCTTTGAAGAAAACGTGCGTGCCTTTAATCTCTATATCAAGCGTAGAATCAAGTTTAGATTGAGATAAAGCGATAAGCCGGCTGATATTGATATATCTAACTCCTTTTGCACCATTTTCAAAATATTCTGATATGGTCAATTTTTCTGGAGTATTAGCTTTGCCTGTGGTTAACTCTGAGTTGAGTTTTAAAGAGGCTGTTAAATCAGCTTCCGGCTGAAAGAATTTTCCCATAAATGTAGTGCTGATCTCTATTTTAATAAAGGCAGAATATGGGTCGTCAGTAGATTTAAAAGGTAGAGATGTAAAAGGCGGAAGCGTGAATTTTCCGTTTTTCAGCTTTAAATCAATTGTTTTTGCATCTGTTGCACGAAAATCGTAATTATAATCTAATGTGGTATTGTATGGATAAGCTGACATTCTGGCATTCATTATATAAATGAAAATACCGATAATTGACGAAAATAGTATAAAAAGAGACATGCGAAATATTATGCGTTTGTATTGAACAAGTTGAATTTTCAAGATTTATCTCTCGGATAGAATAATTATCATAAAACCATTTTCAAAATTAAAATTGCAGGTCTGACGGGTCATTGTAAAGAGATATTCATATCGTCAGCGATCTTATTCAAGATAGACAAAGCTAAAACAAAGTTAAAATTCTCAATATGATCTTCCATCTCTAAAATTTGGGATTTAAAGGCTGATTTGCCCATTATATCTTTAAGAGATTCAAAAGTTGTCAATGATCTTGCATCGTTAGACCGAAGATAGAGGGCAAGCTCAATCATAATGTTGGCAGCTTGTTCGTTGTCAATTTGTAGGTTATCTGGCAACGATTTATTGTTCTCTTCTGTTTCTATAAGCTGCAAAAGCGGTTGCAAACTTTTAAGCAATGGTTCTATTGCTTGATTCAAATTAGATAACAGTAAATCATATTTATCAATTTTTATACTTACCTCTTTAGAAGAGAACTCTTTTTTCTGACGAGCTATTTCATGTTCTAACTCTCTTGCTGCTGAATGTATCTGTTCAGCAGATAGATTTCCTCCGACTCCTTTAACTGTGTGGGCAACACGCTCTGCACTATCAAGATCACCTTTGTTCAGTAACTCTCTAATCATTTCCGTAACTAATCCGTAATTTTTTGCAAAATCAATAAGTAGCCGCTTGTATAGTTTTTTATTTCCATTGAGCCTTAAAAGTGCTGATGAAATATTAACTCCTGCTAGATTGTCTGGTATATCAATATCAGAATTTAATTCTGAATTAATTGCTGATATTGGTGTTGTGTCATCTAATACTGTTTTGGATTCTGATACTTCTGACTTAACAATATCAGATATTTGGATTTTTTCAATTTCTCTTGGCTCTATCCACTTAATCAGGACAGAAAGAAGCTCTTTAGGCTCTATTGGTTTTGAAACGTAGTCATCCATACCAGCTTCAATGCAGAGATTTTTAGCACCAATCATTGCATGGGCAGTCATTGCAATAATTGGAAGGTTTCTAAACTTTTTCTCTTTTTTTATGATTCCAGTTGCTTCATAGCCTCCCATTACATGCATCTGAACGTCCATAAGCACAACTTCATACTCACCATTTTTTTCAAATATTTTATCAATAGCCTCTTTACCGTTATTTGCAATATCAACAGTAAGTCCAAATCCATTTAAAATCTCAGCTGCCACCTGCTGATTAATCTGGTTATCTTCAACAAGAAGTATTTTTGCACCTTTTATAGTTTCAGCCCTCTTTTCTAACTCTATATCCTCATCAATTATTGACATTTCATTATCATCAACAACAGCGGTTTTAGGATTATTCAAATCTGAAGGGAGTAGAAAATTGTTATCACGTTCCTGATGAAGTAGAAATTTGTTATCATGCTCCTGATGGAGTATAAATTTGTTATCATGCTCATTTTTGTCATCGTTATGAATTGTGAAAGTTGCAGTAAAAGAGAATATGCTTCCAACACCAATTTGACTTTCAACATTAATCTCTCCGTCCATCATCTCCACAATACGTTTAGATATGCTAAGACCAAGACCTGTGCCTCCAAATTTTCGGGTTACAGAGTTGTCTGCTTGTGAAAATGGATGGAAAAGTTTAAGAGACTGTTTTGGGGTCATTCCAATGCCTGTATCTGATATTGAAAATTTTATGACGCATTTTTTCTCTGTAATATCTGCACTCTCATCATTTACGGCTGTAGATTTGTTTTTGCTTGCAGGCGTATCACAACTTTCACTACCTGAGTTTATAATTTCATATTTTCTGACAAGTTCAACTTTTATTAAAATATGACCAGTCTCAGTAAATTTTACAGCATTATTGGCAATATTTATTAAAACTTGATTTAAGCGTATTGGATCACCAATAAGGCTACTTGGGAGATCAGGGTCTATAGTGATTATAAGATTAAGCCCTTTTTCAGATGCTTTTATTGATATAATAGAGATAGTATTGCTGATAATCTCATCAAGTTTAAAAGCAATTGCCTCCATTGAGAGTTTATCAGCCTCTATTTTTGAGAAATCAAGAATATCGTTAATTATTTTAAGAAGAGATTTTGATGAAAATTGAATTTTTGATATGTAATCGAACTGCTTTGGAGATAACTCTGTTTTAAGTGCAAGACCTGCAAAACCTATAATTGCATTCATAGGCGTTCTGATTTCGTGGCTCATGTTAGCTAAAAAGTCGCTCTTTGCACGGGTAGCATCTTCAGCAGCTTTTTTTGCCTCTATAGTTGCTGTTAATGAGCGTTGTGCAGATTCAATCATTAAGTTGAAACCATCAGAAAGAGTTCCTATCTCATTTTTACCCGAAAGCTCTGATCTTATTGATAAATCACCTGTTTTTTGCACCTTTTTAGTTATTTTAGTTAAATATGAGATAGGCTTTAAAATAATAGAATTGGTAAGATATAGACAAATAAGCAGCACAATAACAGCAGCAATAGAGATATAGATAATAGAAAAATTTATTATTTTAAGACCATTTAGAGATATATCTCTTGGAGTATCTATTTTAATAATAAAGGCGGGTTTATTGTTTATATCATTATATATTGATAAGGCTCTTAGAGTCTTATCACTTATTAATTCAAAATAATGTTTCTGATTGTTTAAAGTTAAAGTGTTAATTAGATTTTGATGGCTTTTTTTAGATGCCTCGTCATAAAGAGATATAATCTCAAAGTTAAGGCGTGTCCGTTTACTAAGAGCAGTGATAAGAGATTTATTAAACAATCTGCCAGATATAATATATCCTTGATATGGTCCTTTAAAATCAGTTGTAAGAACAGGTTTTACTGAAATTATCATCAAACCATATTCAGTATTGATTATACCATGTTTTATAAAGGACTCAAATTGAGTTGAGTCGTCAAATGAATTGACTAAAAGACTTTTTATCTCTTCTCTTTCAAGAAAATTTTTTATATGAATTTTTTCTTGAGTTTCAAAATCGTAACCAATTTGGAGCAGAACATTTCCATTAACATCACACAGATAAACAAGATTTAACCTAATCGATAGAATTGATCCGATACTAAAATTCGCCTTAATATATCTTTCTTTATCATAATCACTGTTATTTCTTAGTAATACATAATTATAAGTTTCATCATATACTGCAAAAGCATTACAGACATTATCAACATCCTCAAATTCTCGATGGATAGCTTCTTCAACTCTTTCTATATTCCTATTTGCTTCTGACTCCTCAAGTTTAAGAAATGCAGGGAAGATAACGACTCTTTGTATTGCGTAATCAGTAGCTATAAAAGATAGCATCAACAGAGAAAAAATAATAACTACTCTACATTTTAAAGACATATAAACCTATCTACTTTTATTGTTCAAGGTCATAAATTGAGTATAATATCCGTCATGTTATAGAGATATTCATATCTTGTGCAATCTTATTCAAGATAGACAACGCAGGAGTAAAGTTAAAATTATCAATATGCTCTTCCATCTCTAAAATTTGAGCTTTAAAGGTTGATTTGCCCATTATCTCTTTCAAAGATTCAAATACTGTCAGCGAATTGGCATCATTAGTTCTAAGATAGCGAGCAAGCTCAATCATAATCTTGGCAGCTTGTTCGTTGTCAATTTGTAGGTTATCTGGCAACGATTTATTACTCTCTTCTGTTTCTATAAGCTGCAAAAACGGCTGCAAACTCTCAATCAATGGTTTTATTGCTTGATTCAACTTAGATAGCAATAGATCATAATATTTATAATCTGCTATATAGCTTTCCAGATAATTATTTTGCCCCTCCCCACCCCTCCCCAAGGGGAGGGAGTAATTATTATCCCCCTCTCCATTGGGGACGGGGGTGGGGCTAATAGGAATTGTTCTTTCTTTGGAAGAGAACTCTTTTTTCTGACGAGCTATTTCATATTCTAACTCTCCTGCTGCTGACTGTATCTCTCCAGCAGATAGATTTCCGCCAATGCCTTTAAGTGTGTGGGCAACACGCTCTGCATTATCAAGCTCACCACTATTTAGTAAATCTCTAATCTCTTGAGTAACTTCCCCGTAATTTTTAGCAAAATCAAGAAGAAGTTGCCTGTATAGTTTTTTATTTCCATTTAACCTTAAAAGTGCTGATTCTATATTAACTCCGGGTAGATTATTTGGAATGAGGTTATCAGTTGTGTTTGAGATTTGTGCAACACTCTCTTGTAGGGCTGAACCCTCTTGTAGGGAAAGGCTCTCTTTTTTAAGCTCTGCTTTATCTTTAATTTCTCTATCTTGCTCTAATTCAATATATAGTTGTTCTTGTTCGTGTTGTTCGTAAGCAACTGTAATTCTTGGCTCTATCCACTTCATAAGCACAGAAAGAAGCTCTTTAGGCTCTATTGGTTTTGAAACGTAATCGTCCATACCAGCTTCAATGCAGATATTTTTAGCACCACTCATTGCATGTGCTGTCATGGCAATAATTGGTATAGGTCTTAATCTTCTGTCTTGTTTTATAATAGCAGTTGCCTCATAGCCTCCCATTACAGGCATCTGAATATCCATAAGCACAACTTCATACTCACAAATTCTACTATCTCTGCTAACTTCATTGTATATTTTATCTATTTGAACCTTATCGTTGCTATCGTTAATTTCATGCTTCCTATCTTGCTCAATCTTATCAGCACTTTGTCTAATCTTATCTATAGCCTCTTTGCCGTTATTTGCAATTTCAACAACAATACCAAATCCATTTAAAATCTCAGTTGCCACCTGCTGATTAATCTGGTTATCTTCAACAAGAAGTACTTTTGCACCTCTTATATTTTCAGCTCTCTTTTCCAACCCCACGCCTCTTTCCATCTTTTTTATGGTTGATGGAGACTCTTTATCAAAAACATTCATAATAGCGTCAAACATAAGAGAAGGGCTAACAGGCTTTATAAGAAAACCATTTATCCCAACCTCTTGAGCAAGATTCATAATCTCTTCTCGACCAAATGCTGTAACCATTATGATAAGGGGAATTTTATCAAGTTTTAAATTCTGTTTGATTTGTTTGGCAAGTTGAATACCGTCCATCTCTGGCATCTGCCAATCAACAAGAACAAGATCATAAGGTGTTGTTGATGCAGCATCTGCTAATTCACGAAGTGCAGCACTGCCAGACTCAACAGCAACTGTGGTAAAACCAAATGATCTTAGCTGATCAGTTAATACCTCTCTTGACATTCCATTATCATCAACAATAAGCACTTTAAGATTATTCAAATCTGAAGGGAGTAGAAATTTGTTATCACGCTCATCTTTGTCATTTTTATTAATTGCAAAAGTTGCGGTAAACGAGAATGTGCTTCCGAAACCAGCCTCACTTTCAACTTTAATCTCACCGTCCATCATCTCCACAATACGTTTGGATATGCTAAGACCAAGACCAGTGCCGCCAAATCTTCTCGTTACTGATGAGTCTGCTTGAGAAAATGGTTGAAATAGTTTAGCAGATTGTTCAGGGGTCATTCCAATGCCTGTATCTACAATTGAAAATCTAATAACGCATCTGTTGTCTGTAATATCAGAACTCTCATCATCGTTTGTAGTTATATAGTTTTCCAGATAATTATTTTGCCCCTCCCCAACCCTCCCCAAGGGGGAGGAGTAATTATCTCCTTCTCCATTTGGGAAAGAGTAATTATCCCCCTCTCCATTGGGGAGGGGGGCGGGGGTGGGGCTAATAGGAATTGCCAATTCGTTTTCGTTTACAAGTTCAGCTTTTATCAAAATATGACCAGTTTCAGTAAATTTGACCGCATTGTTTGCAAGATTTATCAGAACCTGACCTAAACGCAGCGGATCACCAATAAGGGCATTTGGCAAATCAGGGCTTGTTGAGCTTATAAGCTCAAGACCCTTTTCAGCAGCTTTTATTGATATAATAGATGCAGTATTGCCAATAATATCATCAAGCCTAAACTCAATAGACTCCATAGAGAGTTTTCCTGCCTCTATTTTTGAGAAATCAAGAATATCATTTATAATTTCAAGCAAAGATTTTGATGCAGATTGAATTTTGGATATATAGTCATACTGTTTTTGAGATAGCTCGGTTTTAAGTGCAAGACCTGCAAAGCCCATAATTGCATTCATAGGGGTTCTGATTTCATGGCTCATGTTTGCTAAAAATTCGCTCTTTGCACGGGTAGCATCTTCAGCAGCTTTTTTAGCGGCTATAGTTGCTGCTAATGAGCGTTCTGCAGAGTCAATCAAAGCATTTATATTTCTTGATAAAAGACCTATTTCATCACGGGAATGTATTGGTTTAATCGGTAGATATGAGTTTGTTCCAGGTTGAATGGTAACAACAGACCACGCCAAATCCGCAACTGGGTTGCTTATAATTCGTTTTGATACCCAGACTATTAGAAATGCAGCGATAACAAGCTGAGTTAGCATAAGAATTGTTAGGGTAATGGAGGCTTTTGTTGCTTCACTGCGAATATAATTTTTATTCTGAATAATTGTTATTGAACCTATCTGCTCTCTATCATCAACAGGAGAGTATAGTGGGTAAATAATACCTTGGGTAAAATCTACAACTTCTCCATTGCTTCGCTCCATCTTAAATAGCTCTGGAGATTCAATTTTAACGCCAATTATAAGAGGGCTTCGTAAAAGACCATTTATTATTTCTGTTCCAATCTCATTATTAGCCGCAAATGCAGCTACCTCAGCCTGTGCCTGAATTGTGCGAATAAGTTGTTCTTGAATGTCGTTATTTACTTTCACTTGATGCAGATAAGAGTATCTTGATGTAAATATCCCCGCTATAGTAGAAAAAGCAAGTAGTCCAAGGGTAACGTAGAATACTAATCTGTGCTGTAAGGTGTTAGTTGAGTATTTCATTAAAATACAAACTCCAGACTTAATGAATAAAGATTAACACTTTTAGAATATGGTACGAATTCTATATTTCTATTCAATAGACCATAACCATAAGGCTCTACATGTATATTATCCCATTGGACCTTTATAGCTGCTTGATTATTAAAATCCCAACGTAAACCAAAAGAGTTGCTATATTGTTCCATTCGTGTGCTATTTAATATATAAAGAGCAGTTGATTGTAAACTACTCCAGTCTCCCCAGTTATTTATTGGCTCGTGTGTATCAGTATAAGGTTCTATTTTACCAAAAAGAAAATATGGGGTAAAATTACCCAATCTATATCCCACACTAAAATAGCCAGCATAACCATTTGGTAAAACATCACCGTTTGCCCTCATAAGGCTTATTTCGCATTGTGCTAACCATTTTGAATCATCATAAGAAGCCCCTAATGTTATATATGAAATATCATTATCTTTAAACCGAATATCATTACGTAAAGAGAGAGCTTCAGAACTTATATTTGGAAAAGTTTGCTCTGTTTTAGATGCTATATCTTCAAGGTACTTGCCTATTTCACTAAACGCATTCACTTCATTTTTTGACGTGAAAAAAGAGTATCCAGCCTTTAAACGTAACGCCCCAGAGTTACGTGTTATAGAGCATGATGATATATTGTTGCTTTTAAAATCGTAGTTTTCTTGTCCCATTGCTAAAGGTAGAGTTTTTATTCCTTGTTGAATTTTAAAACGCCATTGGACATCATTGCAATTTAAGTTATAAGCAAGATCAACGCCGTCTATAAAGAAGATTGGAATTCTGCTGTAAAACTCAACAGGAGGTCTTACCCAGATATACGTATAACCAGTGTCTCGTATATCAGACATAAGAAAAGCATCGTAACTTATTCTTCCAGCTCGAATATCAATTTCAGGCTTAGGTTTTAAACCCAAATAAGCCAACTCAATTGAATCCATAAATGTTGGGTTAGCCCGATCTTTTAAAATACCTTGTATAACAAATTCAGCCTGTTGGCTAAAACGATAATCAGCTTGAATCCCTAAACGGGAATCAAGTCGCCACGTAGAGTTATCTTTTAGAACATTGTTTGATTTTGCCATTGATCTGCTTATATC
The DNA here is from genome assembly GCA_015232455.1 of Desulfamplus sp. Lineage (GTDB taxonomy): Bacteria > Desulfobacterota > Desulfobacteria > Desulfobacterales > Desulfobacteraceae > Desulfamplus. The sequence goes on from JADFZQ010000011.1 coordinate 102,987, forward strand.
TCTAAATGCCATTATGTCGTCATTATCATCAAATGTATGACTTATTGTACCATAACCGCTTAAACGAAGTTTTGAAAAAGAATATTTGCTTTCATTGGCATAGATGAAGTTATCAATTAAACCATAATTGCTAAATTGAGTGGTGATATTTACTAATAAAAATATAGTAATAAGTATTTTGGATAATTTTCTCACTAATCTAATCTCCTATTTTTATTTACCTATTATTACATCGCCTCGTGCCATTAGAAATTTTCCTTAATCATATTCTCAAATCGTAATTCATCTTCATCACTTGCGGCTTCCCATTCAGCAAATTCTTTAATCAATTCAGCTTTATCATCCTCAATATTTTTATCTGAAAATCTATTTTGTTTATTAAATTGAATAAATATACCGTATTCAGACCAACTTGCTAATTTTTCAATAGGCATTGTTTTTGCAGGTGCTATAACATGTTCACGTGTTATTTTGGATAGTGTCTGCATTTATATAACCCCTCTGTGCTGTAAGGTGTTAGTTGAGTATTTCATTTTTATTAAACAAGCCTTTCTATTTTTATATTAAGAATTTTAGCTATATTTTCAGCTATCTCAGGAGAAAAAGGGCGTTTACCTCTTTCATACTCACTAAGAATTTTGGTAGAGATATTCAACTTTTCGGCAAGCTGCTTTTGTGTTAGATTAGCTTTAATTCTTGATCCCGCAAGAATGTTACCCAATCTGTTGGATTGCATAGTTTTCCAAAATTCAGTTTCTTCTATATCAATATTATCTTCATATAACATTATATAATCTTTTCAATAGGTTCAATAATATTTATCATGTTTCCAGAATAAAAAATCCTGCAAAGCTCATCACCCAAAATCTCTGAATATTTTAGGGCAATTTTCCAGCGTTCAATTCTCTCTCTATTTTTGCCTTTAAAGGTTTGGAAATCCTGCCTTTCTGGAATCTTTCCACCGGGCAGCATATCTGTAAATTTTTTAGTTGGAGTGATTAACAAAACATCTCTAAAATTGTCAGGATCGGGCTTTCTCCAAGCAATATGCTTATCAAGCCAGCCCGGAACAATTCGGTCTGTGTAGTGGGGAAACAGCACGATTTTATGAGATAAAGTTTCAGATGAAGTTTCAGGCAAAAAAGGAATATCAAGATGGTAGTCAATAGTTCCTCCATCTCTGTAAACTCCTTTAGGGGCTTGTGGAATATCTTTTATACATGGCATTACAAGTGGAATTGACCCAGAAGAGAGAAGAGCTTTTTTGAAATTTTCAGAAGTAAGCGGCACTTTTAGCATTGGAAAATTATCTTTACCATTAACTTTGTCCATATCATAAAAAGGCGGTTTTTCTGATGGGTGATGAAAAAGTGTTCTTGTGAAAAAGTGGCTCATATTTCTTCGGTTAAAGATGTTAGCTATAGCTGCCGCCGTTATATAGCTAACTAAAACAATGGGATTATCGTTTATAGAATCTAAAATAGAGTTCTTATTTGTTGAGATAGAGTTCTGCTTTGATGAGATAGGGTTTTGATTTGTAAAATCCAACTTTGAACGGACAGAAAAAAAATTAATCCGACAGTATGGGTGGTTCAATATCTCATTAACTGAATTTTCATCAAGAAATTTATCTAAGACTTTTTGGCACTCAACATCAATCTCATCAAGTGTTGGCTTAATAGAATACCATTGATGGATATATGAATCGAAAAACTTTTCCAAAGCCTTTACAGGATCGTTATGAGATGCTGCGGAAAATCGCCAAGCACCAGCAGAAGAGCCTATAAGGAAAAGAGGATCAGGATTTATAAGAGGTTTTGATTCTGAAAAAGTTGAACTGTTTGATGGTTGTTTTAAAGTTCCTCTTTTGGTAAACCACTCTGAAAAGAGAAATCTATCCATTGCCCCTAAAATTAGCCACTTAGGACCACCAGCAGCACCAGCCACAACTTTTACAATATCTTGGGTTAATCCTCTCTCTTTAATAATGGATATAGCCCTATCTCCGCCATAAAATGATAAATATTTAGACATTTTTATTAAATTTTTCCTTTTTCTGAATCACTGATTGCAACTGTCTGAACCATTGATTGCAACTGTCTGAACCACTGATCGACACGGATTAAAAGATTACACAGATTAACAATCAGTGAAATTCGTGTAATCAGGTTAATCAGTGATTCAGATTCTAATTATATCGGCAAAATGTGCATCTCGTTCTCAATTGCATGGATTCCATGAAACACTCGTCCATTTCTACCATCAATTGAGACAGGATCACCAAATGAGATACGTTTTCCATCTATTTCACAATACTGTCTTGATTCATAGACTTTCATCTGTCTGCAACCAACTACGCATGTCTTTTCTAATCTAACTGCCACAACTGACGCATGAGAGGTCTGCCCTCCGCGTGAAGTTAAGAGTCCATCTGCCATGCTGATTACCTTAATATCTTCTGGAACTGTATCTTGTCTTATCAATATTAAAGGCATGAACGCTCTACTATCTCCTGTTTTGTCCGCCTTTTTACTATTTGCTGATTGTTCTTTTGAAAATCTTTCTTGGAGTGCTTTGATATTCTCTTCTGAAAAGACAGCAAGCCCTGAAATTGCAGAGCCTGAAACACCAATACCTTTAGTGAGAAATGAATTTTTAAGCAAGTCAGTTTCTACAAAAACATCAAACTCTTCTTTTTTCTTAATTGTTATCATATCTCTTGTTTGAAGCAGATATAAATCTTCTGGCTCTTCACTTTCAAAAGTAAACTCCATCTCTTGCGGATTCCAACGTTTTTGATAGACAAGCTCTCTTGCAATAGATAATAGTTTTGCATAAATCTTTGGAAACTTTATCTCAAGACTTTGTTCAACGCTTCTTCCATCTAATGCAGCCTGTTCAACTGACATTGGATAGCTGCTTACAAGCCCAGATACAATATCTTCACCTTGATCTCCATAAGCATAATCACCCCATAAGGCAACTCTTTGAACCTTTCTATATGGGTGGGACGTGAAAAATACACCAGAACCAGAATTACTGCTTTTATTTCCAAACACCATAGTTTGAACAATTACCGCTGTTCCCCATGAATCTGATAAATCCATGACCCTGCGGTAGTCAATGGCTTTTGCATTTTCCCAAGAGTCAAGAACCATTGAGATAGCACCCACAAGTTGAAGCCACGGATCATCAGGAATTCCAAGCCCTTTTTGACGAACAAGTCGTTGATAATTTAATGCAAGTTCTCTCATCTGTTCTGGTGTAAATTGCCATTTAAGATTTACGTTATATCGAGCTTTGGCACTATCCATAAGTTTTTGAAAATCATCTCGACCAAGTTCCCCTGAAATCATTGCCCATGATTGTATAAAGCGTCTGTAGTTGTCCCATGCTAAATATGCGTAGTTGTGGTGGATATTAATATATTCTTGAATAAGCTCTTCATTTAAACCAACATTGTGAATGGTTGCCATCATTCCGGGCATTGATAAAGCAGAGCCGCTTCTAACTGACAAAAGAAGCGGGTTTTCTGGATTACCAAATACCTTTCCTGTCATTCCTTCAATACGAGTTAAGGCTTCTCGTATCTGCTTCATAAACTCCTCTTTTGCCTTAGAAAATTTATAGACAACCTCTCTGCATCTAAATATCTCAGTTGTAATTATAAATGCTGGTGGAACAGGAAGTTTATCCTGAGTCATGGTTACAAGATTAAATCCTTTGTTGCTCAAATGGATAAGATCGTGAGTGTAAGGATTAAAATTGTGCAGCATTGAGATAGTCTTTTCAGGGTTGTAGGTCATTAGAAGATCAAGAAGGTTTTTGCTAAGAATATTTTTTTGGCGTTCTAAGGTCTGTATGATCTTTGTGATAAAGTTATCAAGGTGCTGCAAACCAAAAGTTGATGCAATAAGATCACGCAAAAATGCCTCTGATAGACGATGGGCTGCTTCTGAAAAACGGGGAGATGAATCAGAAAATCCACCATTTATTATATTTTCGCCTGATACTGACTCTTTGGTTAAATTTGCTGACAACTTATAGCGTGGAGCAATATTTTGATAACCTATCTGTGGGATAATAATTGAAAGGTTATTTTGGTGGATATTTGTGTAATAGGCATAAATAACATCTTTGACCCCTTCTGACAGCCCTCTGAAAATATCCATGTATTGGGTATAAGAAAATCTCTTTATCTTAAGAGAGCTATCTAAAAGAGACATATATGTGTTAAGTCTGCGTGAAGTGATGCCATCAATTGCAAGGGCACGAAGGTAAAATTTCAGGCAGCTTGATATACGAAAAAAAGTTGCTTGAGTTATAAATGATAGGTTTACAGTTTCAGGCAGCCGTTCAATGTAGATATTTGCTAAATTTTCAAGACGGAAAGTAAGGCTTAAGCTGTCAAACTTTTTCTCCTGATAACTTCCATACATTGACGGAATATCAACAGCAATATGGCGTTTATAATGAATTGCCTCCCTTGCTGTAAATTTTTCTGGAGATAATATAATCTCTTTTAGTTTTTCAAGTTGACACAAAAGAGCATCAAGGCAAGTCTCAATATTGCCTGTTTCAAGAATATCCAAAAGAGCAACCATGCCAGTAAAACCATCTTGTTCTGCCTGAATAAACTCGCTTTTCATCTCTTGAAAACTTAAATTGTATTTTTGGTGAACCAACCTATACATCTGGACAATGTTATCAAATCTTTTTCTCTCAATAAGTGAAATATCTTTTTGATTATTTAAAAATTGCTTTCGCTCCTTTTTGCCCCAATTTAAAATATCATCTATTGATGAGAATTTTTGTTCATCTTTTATTCTCATTACAAGTGTGTGGAGCTCATCAATGAATGGTCCGCAGCTTTCAATTTGATCAAAAACTTCAGGCGGAACAAATGCAGAAAGAAGCTCTTTGTTCCGCGTTATCCAAAATATAAAAATCTCCTGAATAAATTGGACAATTAAGTTAGAGCTTTCAACATGAGCCTGTTTTCTTAAAAAATGGATCAAAATATCTTTGCGTTTATGGGCTTCATCAAGTGCTGTTGATACATAACGAAGTTCGCCCTCTGCACCAATTTCATTGAAAAAAACAGGCATAAGTTTTGCAAACTGTTTTGCTAAATTGTAGATAGGTTCAATTGGGTGATTAAGAAGATTGGTAATATCTCTTTGAAATAGGTCAGTATCTTTAACGCATGTTCCAGTAAGTTTTATATTGATAATCAAGGCTGAAAAGAGTGTTGAACACCATTTAGGCTCTTGTGTAATAAGATGCAACCAAACTCTTATATTTGTTAAATGGGCAGGATTTGTTATTGGCTGCCAATCTTCATCAATTCCAGCAACTGCGGCATGTTGAAATCCAAATCGAACAACCTCCCACAAAAAGGTCTCAACCATTTTGCTGTTTCCACGTTTGAAAACTTCATCTCCAAGAACTTCTATGCACTTTAAAGATGTGTATGGATATTTTTTTACATTAGCTTTAAGAAGTTTAAATGTGGTTAGAAGGAAATTTTCAATCTCTTCAAAGGTCTGTTGCCTTATAAGTTTAACTAAACTTTGGTTAATCTCACGCAACACCTCTTCATGGATAAGATAAAGCCCTTTAGTATCCATGATCTTAAATAAAAAGCTCAATTTAAGATTTTCTGAATTAATCTCTATACTACCAACAGCACTACTATAGCTTTCCAGATAATTATTTTGCCCCTCCCCAACCCTCCCCAAGGGAAGAGAATAATTATTATCCAACTCTCCATTCTCTATCTTATCTGGAATCATCTTATATATTTTTACAATATCTATATGAGCAGGTAGAGAGAGCATCTCATTTAACGCTGATTTACCATCGCTTTTAATATCAATTAACGAGAGAGACTCAAGGTAGTTTTTAATTGCTTTATGAGAGATAGGTTCAAAGAGAAAATAAATTGATTGGTAAGTTGATTGGCTGACATTAAGCTCTTGATTAAACTCCAATTGGTTCGCATCAGATTGATTTAATTTATTAATATTATACTTATCAATTTTATTAGCATCGCATTGGTTCAAAAACCAAACCTCAGGGTCTTCCTCTTTGAGCCAGCAGGTGTAATTTGTTTTCAAAACAGTTGCCATTAGTGTAGCAAGAGGCTTGTAGTCAAAAAGATTATTATTCTCCTTATCGTAGTTTGGGCTAAGAGAGAGTATTTTTGAGACAAGTTTTTTCATGGAGTGCTGCCATTGAACAATTTGCATGATAGCTCTGCTTGCCCCATGTTCACTTATTGAGTTTAATCGTATAAAAAGAGTATTTAATAAAGGTTCATAGTAGGTCAGATCATTGCTGCTAAATAGTGAAATAAGTCTGTCAAGCCATGCAAACAGTGATTCTACTGCTTGAGATTGAAGAGCATCATTTTTCTCTGAATCTAAAATAGCTTGAAGAAAAAAATCAGCAAAGATATTGAATGATTCATTAGATTGCGGATGTTTTTTGTATATATGACAGTTCTTGAGTATATGGCTTCTTAAATTGGGCAGGATTAGAGACCAGTTGCGAAATGGGTGGCAAAGTTCGTAGAGAAGAGTCTCAAGGTTATTATGGATTCCTTTAAAGTTTGAAACCATTTCAAGGAGAATAGAGTATTCTGGTTTTATAGTAACTGTTTGAGCTGTCTCTTTGAGATTTGCAGTTAGGGCATCAGACTCAATTGTCTCACGAGAAGATAGTGTCATAAATTAGAGTCTCCAATCTCATAAAGTTAATTTTTAAGGATTTTTTAGAACATTATCATGTGGACCAATACGACGTAATAAATAAAAACCATCGTGTATTTCAAAAGTAAACCTATAAAACATATCAATGCTTGCTTCCCACCTATTTTGATGAGCTTCCATTTTTTTAACTCTAAGAGAGGGATGTTGGATATTATCAATAAAAATGTTAATTTTTTTTATAAATTTTGCTTGAACATTTTGTGGGAGACGCTGAAAATCTTTCTTAAATAAATCTGTTCTAACTATATTCATTGCTTTAGTTCCGCAATAAAATCTTCAACATTATTAAATGACTTTGTTAATCCAGCAGATATTTCTTTATCAGCTTCATATTCAGATTCATTCCAATCAAATTCCATGAAGTATTGAGGCATTTTAAGAGCATAATTAATTAAATCAATAATAGTATCTTCAACACTTTTTTTATTCCTAAGTTTTTCTATCTTTTCTAAAATATTATTAGGTAACTTTATTTGTAATACACATGTTGCCATAGCTTTTATCCTCTATATTTTTATCGGTCTTTAAATTCGTATCACAATATTATGATTTAGAAAATTCAGCTCTCTCCAACTATTTAATAAATGTAGAGAGCTGAAGGTAATTAAATATTAGATAGCTCTGCATGACTCCATATAGAGCATCAGATCAAGCATACGATTAGAGTAACCCCACTCGTTATCATACCAGCTCATAACCTTAACCATATTGCCAATAACTTTTGTTGAAGGTCCATCAACAACTGAAGATCGGGGATCACCTTGAAAATCAATTGAGACTAAAGGTAGATCAGAATATCCAAGGTAACGACCAGCAGCAGCTTTTAATGCCTGATTCACCTCACTTACGCTGGTCTCTTTTTCAACCTCCATAACTGCATCAACAAGAGAGACGTTTGGAGTAGGAACGCGAACTGCAAGTCCGTCAAACTTTCCTTTAAGCTCTGGAATTACAAGAGAGACAGCAGCAGCAGCCCCTGTTTTGGTGGGAATCATAGAGAGTCCAGCAGCTCTTGCCCGCCTTAGATCATTGTGCGGAAAATCAAGAAGCCTTTGATCTCCTGTGTATGCGTGAACTGTGGTCATAAGTCCTCTTTTAATGCCAAAGTTGTCAAGAATTACACGGGCAACAGGGGCAAGACAATTTGTTGTGCAAGAGGCATTTGAAACTATATGATGAGTTGTTGGGTCATATTCCTCTTCATTAACACCCATTACAAAGGTTTTAACGTTTCCCTTTGCAGGGGCTGAAATAACAACCTTTTTTGCACCAGCATCAAGATGAGCTTGAGCAGAAGCTCCATCAACAAACAGACCTGTGCATTCAGCAACATAATCTACACCAAGAGTTCCCCAAGGAATATCTGCTGGAGAGCGGTGAGCAGAAACGGCAATATGTTTGCCGTCAACTATTATGCCTGTCTCATCGCCCTTTACATCTTTATCAAAAACACCCATTACAGAGTCATATTTAAGAAGATGGGCAAGGGTGTTGTTGTTTGTCAAATCATTAATTGCAACAACTTCAATATCAGCAAATTTGCTATCTTTGCTGATTGCACGAAACATATTTCTTCCAATACGTCCAAAACCGTTAATTCCAATTTTTATTGTCATATCAGTTTAAACTCCCTTTTTGTTGGTTAAAAATTTATCTATCCACTCTGCAAATCGCTCAGAATGGCTTTTACTAACAGAGTTTTGTATGGCTTTTGAACTATGTTTATCAAGTTTTTCCATTTCTTCCATAATTATTTCTAAACTCTTTTCAACTCCAGCCCACTTTGGCTTTTTTGAGTAAAACTTATCGGCAAAACAGATAATCTCTTCTTCAATAGTTACAGGTACCATATCGCGATGTGGTAAAGGTAAAGAATTTTCTATAATATTCTCAAGAGTGATGCCAGCACCTGTATGACGCTCACTCACAAGTCCATGACGAGGAAATCCGATGCTATCAAGAAGTTCTCGTCCCAAAAAACCATGACAAACATAAGGATATTTACCCATGCAATAAATTGACGGGGAATTGGTCATAAAGATTCCAATATCATGGAGCATTGCTGCCTCTTCAATAAACTTAATATCTGGTTTTACACTTGATGTAGAGTTGTAAGTTCCATGAGCTATCCGTGAGGCAATATAAATACTTTTTTCTCTTACTTTATCTGCATGATCCATAAAAATATCATACAGCTTTGTCCCTTTTTTGTAATATTGGTTGATGATATATTCTATGTCCATATTTTAAAAAGCTACCCAAATGTAATCAGCAATTATCATAAGATAATTTCCAAAGTTAGATTGCTGACAATCTAATGGTTGTTGACTCTTATATTTCTAATCATAAACCAGACCACTTTCCAGTAATCTCTTCAATATCTATTCTTATAACAGCAACTCCATTAACAACATTATCAGAAAAATCAAAAGAGTTGCCAGAGTATTGGTGCATGATAATATTTAGAGCCTCTTTTTTCTCTTCTATATCCTCAATAAAAACAGCTTTTCCAAAACCAATTACGCTTTTAAATTTCATTCCCCAATTACATGGATTTTCAGTCTTTTTGACTTCTATATCTGAATCAAACTCAAAACAGACATTTGGATTTATTTTGAGAATATCAATTTTTCTACCCTTTAACGCACTGTGAATGTAAATAGAACGTTCTTTAAATCCAAAACATAGAGGGACAATATAAGGCATATTGCCATCAGATAAGCCAAGACGACACACTAAGCTACTATTAATTATAGCTTCAATTTCAGATTGTTCTTTTATCTCTTTTTCTTTTCTTCTCATTGCCATCTTATTTCCTATTGTATCTTTTTTATCTCAATTTTTATATCTGTATAACTATAGTTCTTAACTTTTAGTTCCTATTTTTTACTTAAAATATGCTTTATTTACAGTTGACATCTCAATTTTATTCATTCATATAACTACCATACTGTCAATATTTCAGCGGCTATCAAATATTAAAATTAGCTGGTAATTAGAATATGTTACAGAACAAATAAAATTTATTACATCTTAATATAAGGAGCTTTTAAATGAAAGTTGTTTTTCCATCAAACAGTGAACTTGGGCTTATTGGTTCTGTTTATAACCATTTTGGATCAGCACCGTTTTTTGTATCTGTAGATACTGATAATGGAGCTTGCGAGGTATTAATAAATCACGACAAAGACCATTCGCACGGTAATTGCCAGCCACTAAAAGCTATGGGTGATATAACCGCAGATGTAGTTGTAGTTGGTGGAATCGGCGATGGTGCATTGAAGAAACTTGTTGATTCAGGCATTAAGGTATTTCGTGCTATTGAAGGGACTGTTCAGACCAATCTTCAATTACTAAAAGAGAATAAACTTGAGAAATTTACACCAAAATTAACCTGCATGGCTCACCATCATGGCGGTGGGTGTAGTGGTCATAATCACCTCTAAAATTGTCAAATCTGGAATTATAAATATTTTAAACAAAGATTTGATAACTTTCTGAAAGTCATCAAATCTTTAAATATAGTTTTAAATAGGGATGTTAGTTATTAATTTTAATAAGTTGTAATAAATTTGGAGGGGTATGATGAAAAAAGTTAAAATAATGTTTTTTATACTCTTTAGCTTTGTAGTTGTTATGGCTGGGTGTAATGGATCAGATGATGAAATTGGCTCTATAGAGATATGCAATTTTGATAACAGAGGATATTACATTGAAATAATCAGAGATTCTGACGATAGGGTTATGGAATCTTTTTATGTAGATAAATTCTATCACCTTATAGATAATTGCGAGTTAATATACCATATTGACTCGGGAGATTATTACATATCATTTCAAGATGAATATACTGGAGTAATAACTCATTCTGATACCTTCTATCTTAGGGAAGGAGTATCTGAGGAGTTTGCAATTAACGAAGATGGCTATATTGAGAGATATTGATTCTTATCTACCGTTCATGTATGAGTATAAAAATTGGAATATTAATGGCTAAACTGAAGAAAGAGCGCAACCAAAAGGAACATTTAGAAAAACAACTCTGGAAAGCAGCAGATAAGTTGAGAAAAAACATTGATGCAGCCGAATATAAGCATGTAGTTTTAGGTTTAATTTTTCTAAAATACATCTCTGATGCTTTTGAAGAATTCTTTGCTAAACTAAAAGCCGAAGAAGCTCAGGGAGCTGATCCCGAAGACAAAGACGAATACAAAGCCGAAAATATTTTCTTTGTACCGCAGGAAGCCCGTTGGAAAATGCTGTTATCAAAAGCAAAACAACCCGACATTGGCAAATTTGTGGACGATGCAATGGATTCCATCGAAAAAGAGAATGCTTCATTGAAAGGTGTTTTACCGAAAGTATATGCCCGACAAAATCTTGACCCGACAAGTTTGGGCGAATTAATTGATTTGGTGGGCAACATTGCACTTGGCGACACCAAAGCCCGAAGTGCCGATGTACTCGGACACGTTTTTGAATATTTCCTTGGTGAATTTGCTCTTGCCGAAGGCAAGAAGGGCGGTCAATTCTACACCCCACGGAGTGTTGTTGAATTGTTGGTTGAAATGTTAGAACCCTATCAAGGACGTGTTTTTGACCCCTGCTGTGGTTCGGGTGGTATGTTTGTGCAATCGGAAAAATTTGTAGAAGAACGAAAAGGAAAGATTAACGACATTTCCATTTACGGACAGGAAAGCAACCAAACTACATGGCGATTGTGCAAAATGAACCTTGCTATACGTGGTATTGACAGTTCGCAGGTAAAATGGAACAACGAAGGCTCATTTTTGAACGATGCACACAAAGACCTGAAAGCCGATTATATTATTGCCAATCCACCATTTAACGTGAGCGACTGGGGAGGCGATTTGCTTCGCAAAGACGGACGCTGGCAGTATGGCGTACCGCCAACTGGCAACGCCAACTATGCTTGGATTCAACATTTCCTTTACCACTTAGCACCCAACGGACAGGCGGGTTTTGTATTGGCTAAAGGTTCGCTCACAAGCAAAACATCGGGCGAAGGTGACATACGAAAAGCATTGGTTGAAAACAACTTGATTGATTGCATTGTAAACCTGCCTGCAAAACTTTTCTTAAATACTCAAATTCCCGCTTCGCTTTGGTTTATGAACCGCAACCGTACAAACGGTAAATTCAGAGACCGCAGCAAGGATATTTTGTTTATTGATGCCCGAAACTTAGGTTATTTGATAAACCGCCGAACCAAAGAACTTTCGCAAGAAGATATACAGAAAATTGCTGAAACTTACCACAATTGGAGAAACCCAGATGGTAAATACGAAGATATTGCCGGTTTTTGTGCTTCTGCTCCTATAAGCAAAGTAAAAGATTTGGATTATGTGCTTACTCCAGGACGGTATGTAGGTTTGCCTGATGAAGAAGACGATTTCAATTTTGCTGAACGCTTCACCAATTTAAAAGCAGAGTTGGATGCACAACTGAAAGAAGAAGCCCAACTCAATGAAATTATTTCCGCTAACCTTTTAAAGATTAAAATCAATGAGTGAATGGAAGGAGACTAATCTTGGAGATTACGTTAAGAGTATTTCGGAAACATATAAGTTTCTCCCAAATGAAGAAGTTGTGTTTCTAAATACATCAGATATTCTACTTGGTAAAGTGTTAAACAAAAAACTGGAAAGCTCAAAAGGGCTACCTGGGCAAGCAAAGAAAAAAATCAGAAAAGGAGATTTCTTATTTAGCGAAATTAGGCCAGCTAATGGGAGATATGCATTGATTGATTTTGATGCCGATAAATTTGTTGTTTCTACCAAGTTAATGGTGTTGAGATGTAATGAAAACCTAGACGTGAATTATTTAAAGTTTTTCCTTACTTCAAGAGAAAATTTAGACTATCTACAAATGATAGCAGAAGATAGGTCTGGCACTTTTCCTCAAATCACTTTTGACCATATATCTTCTCTGGATATTAAACTCCCCCCACTCCCCGAACAAACCGCCATTGCCTCCGTCCTCAGCAGTTTAGACGATAAAATAAACCTGCTGCACCGCCAAAACGGGTAGCACCCCACTTAACCGTGGTTGAACTTGAATTTGTTATAAAAATGAAGATTTTAAGAACTTTCTGCAACCTTTCATGCATGAGTTCTTATGAATCCGAAAACTGTTTTTTGTCCCCATGAGGA
>JADFZQ010000012.1 GCA_015232455.1 Desulfamplus sp.
ACGTTCATAGTTTATCTCTTCTATTATTTCTGGTGTGAATTCAAGTTCTATTGTCATAAACACACATTAACAAATTAAAGCAAAAATGAGAATATAAAAACTCAATTTATGACCGCTTGCAGTATAGATAAAACTATTGGTGATATGAAACAAGATACTGAAACAATGAAGAAAGATATGAACAAAAAATGGGGAGAGCTTGCCAACAAGATGGGCACAGTTGTTGAAGACATTGTTGCTCCAAACATCTCTGGAATTGCTCGTAGATATTTTGGTATTGAACAATTTGAAGATTTTTCAATACGTTATAATAGAAGAAACCGCGTTAATCCTGATAAAGTAAAAGAGTTTGATGTAATTGCAGTCTCTAAAGATGCGTTTATTGTCAATGAAACTAAAGCCACGGCAAGAGAGAGCTATGTTGATGAATTTGTCCAACTGCTTAATGAGGAGATATATACCTATTTTCCTGAACACAGGGATAAGCACTTAATTCCGATATTTTCGTGTCTCAATATTCCTGAAAACATCAACAATAGACTCACAAAGGAGAAAATATACGCTATGGCTATGGGCAGCGATACTATGGATATTTTAAATTTTGATAAGATCAAGAACTTAGTGGAATCTTATTAAATGATTACACAGATAAGCTTGACAATCCTGATTTAAAAACCTCAACAAAGGAGAGAAAAAAATGCCTCCAAAACAGCTTGTCAACCATTCATTCTTATACTTAATCGTAATCCTTTTTTTTCTCACCTCCCCTACCCTCCTTTACGCTGACATCTCAACTGACGGCACAGTTGGAGCAGCCCAAACTTTAACAGGACCAGATTACACCATTCCCGAAACGCTCGGCACAATCAAAGGAGATAACCTTTTTCACAGCTTTGAAAAATTCAGCATAAAGACTGAAGAGAGTGCAACTTTTACAGGCTCAGATTCAATCAAGAATATCATTTCAAGGGTTACTGGGGGTGAAAAATCAGAGATTGACGGCACCTTGCGTTCAAACGTGGGCAAGGCTGACTTTTACTTTATCAACCCAAGCGGTGTTGTTTTTGGGCAAAACGCAAAAGTTGATGTTCCAGCAGCGTTTCACGTAAGCACATCAGATGAGCTTAAATTTCAAGATGGAGCATATTTTGAAGCATCAAAGAGCAAACAAAGCACGCTGACACAGGCATCACCAGAGGCTTTTGGATTTTTGGGCACACAATTAGCAACTGTTGAAGTTAATGAGAAAGTGCTTGAAAACAGAGGCTCTATTGAGATTAACGCCTCTAATCTTGAGTTTAAACCTGAAAGTAAAGTCTCATTTACAAGTAGCAAAGATATAACGATACATGGAAATGAAGAGAAATTTGCAACTTTAGAAAATGTTGAAGGTGAAATTCAATTCAAAGCAAAAGAGTCTTTTGTCATGGATAAGGCTATAATCGGCGTGGGAGGTAATGGCGGAGGTGATGTTTCTATTAAAGCAAGCAATGCAAAACTTAAAATGGCAGCCATTAATGCTGATAACATTGGCAATAAAGATAGCGATAAAGGTGTTGATATTGAGGTTCAGAATGAGCTTGAGCTGTCAGAAGGCTCATCAATCTCAAGCTCTACGTGGGCAGATGGTGATTCTGGCTATGTTAAGATAAATGCTGGTAATATAAAAATTGATGGAAGTGGAATAGAAGATTTTTATACGGGTATTTGGTGTAATGCTAATTCTTCATCTATTGGAAACGCTGGTGATGTTGCGATTTATGTATCTGGTATTTTGGAAATGATAAATAATGCAAGAATATCAAGCGACATATATCCAAATTCAAAAGGAGATGGCGGTAGCGTATTTATAAACGCTGGGAATATAAGAATTGATGATATGGGCATAGACGATTATTCTACAGGTGTTTGGAGTGATACTTATCCTAATTCTGAAGGTAACGCTGGAAAAGTTGAAATAGTTCTCTCAGGTATGCTTGAAATATTAAATGGAGGAGAAATATCAAGCTCTACATATTCCAAAGGCAATTCAGGAGATGTAAATATTAAAGCAAACAATTTAAGAATTGATGGTTATGGAAACGATAATCAATATACAGGTATATGGAGTGATGCAAACCTTGATTCTGAAGGCAATGCAGGTAGTGTGAATATAAAAGTATCTGATTTACTTGAGTTATCAAACATTGCAAAAATATCAAGTGATACATGGGGAATCGGTAATGGTGGAGATGTAATAATAAATGCTAACCAAATTAAAGCTGAAGGTGTAGCTCAAATATCGAGTGATACGTGGTCAAAAGGTGATGGTGCTGATGTTATAATAACTGCTGATTCTATAGACCTTAATAATTCTGCTCGTATATCAAGTATAGCTCGAGGAGTGGGCAATGCTGGCATTATTAACATAAATACTAATAATTTAAGACTTGATAGTTATGCGTCAGTGTCAAGTGAGGCTCGAAAGCTATCAGGCAATGCGGGAACAATAGATATAACAGCATCAGGAAATATCGAATTGTTGCATAGCTCAAAAATATCAACAGCAACATATTCAGAAGGTGATGCAGGAAAAATTAAAATAAACGCACAAAATCTTAAAATTGATAATAATAATCAAAATCAAGGTGTTAATGACGAATTCACAGGTATTTGGAGTGATGCTAATCCAAACTCAACAGGAAATGCTGGAGAAGTGGAGATAAATATAACCAAATTTACTCAGATATTAAACGAGGGGCAAATATCCAGTGATACTTACGGAGAAGGTGATGCTGGCAGTGTTCTTTTAAATACAAGTGAGTTATTTATGGATAATGATGGATATATAGGAAGTGCTGCCTATATCAATTCTAAAGGTTATGTTGGTGATGTTAAAATTAATGCTAATTCCATAACTCTTTTTAATAATTCCGACATTTCCATTACTGCACTTCAAACGCTTACAGACGAAAAACTTGCCAATCTGCCTGACAAATCAATCACGCTTAATACTAAGAAACTCTATATTGAAGGCGAGTCCAGCATAACCTCTGAAAGCAAAGCAAATGTTCCTGCAAGCGACATCAGAACAAATGCGGAAGGTATATATATACATGATAGTTTTATCGACACATCTGTCTTTGGCACAAACGGAGACGGAGGGAATATAAGTATAAATGAACACTCAGAGTCAAACCCTGCTGGTTTTCTTGTTATGCAAAACGGCTTTATTCAGGCAAACACTTTGGCAGAAGGTTCAAAAGGTGGAAGGATAAGGATTAATCCAGATACACTGCTAATTGCTGATAAATCAATGCCATTCAAAATTGGTGGGGAATCAGAAGCATTTAGTCTTGATGATAAAAAAAATGTTATTCAAGCAGCAGACCCTTTAAAGAACCCACAAGATATTGAAGCCCCTACAGTTCCAGTTGATCTTGCTAGTTCGCTTGTAAATTCAGGTAAAATAATATTTGAGCCTATAAAAATGGCAGAACACTATTGCAATCTAATTGGAACCTCACATGAAAGCTCTCTAATTTATAAAGCACGCGGAGGATTTGCTGAGATGCCCTCTAACCTATCATCAATATTTTATGGTGGAAGTCGTCTTGATGATCTAATGATGTATCAAGAAAATAATCAACAAAATTGAGATATTGCGAAAAATTTAATTATCTTTTCATATCCAGTATCTTTTAATTGATCTCCTGCAAAACTGGGATTTAATCCTTGATTTTACTGGATATAAATTTAGTTTTGTAGAGAGTCTAATAATTCAAAAGGAGATATAAAAAATGAGTTCTAATACAGATACACAAGAAGAACAAAAAAAAGCTATAAGCAAAGAGAAAGCAGAGCGAAAAATAAAATGCGTTGTATGGGATTTAGATAACACTCTTTGGGAAGGTACTCTTTTGGAAGATTCAAAAGTTGAGCTTCGTGATGGTATCCGTGAAATTCTGCAAATTTTAGACAAGCGAGGCATTCTTCAATCAATTGCATCTAAAAATGAACACTCCTTAGCTATGAAAAGGCTTGAAGAGCTTGGTGTTGCAGATTATTTTCTATATCCGCAGATTCACTGGGGACCCAAATCTGGTTCAATAGAGCGTATTAGGCAAGATATAAACATAGGGATTGACACCTTTGCTTTTATAGATGACCAAACTTTTGAGCGTGAAGAGGTCTCTTTTGCACACCCAAAAGTTTTGTGTATTGATGCTCTAAATGTTCATCAGATGTTGGAATTGCCAGAGTTTAATCCAAGATTCATTACTGAAGATTCAAGTAAGAGACGACTGATGTATCTTGCTGATATGGCAAGAAAAAAAGTTGAAGAGCATTTTGAAGGACCACAAGAAGATTTTCTTGCAACTCTTGAGATGGTTCTAACAATTGGCAATCCAAGAGCAGAAGACCTAAAACGGGCAGAGGAGTTGACTTTACGAACCAACCAGCTAAACACTACAGGCTACACTTACTCCCATGATGAGCTTGATTTTTTTCGTAACTCACAAAACCATCGCCTTATGATAGCAGGACTTGATGACAAATATGGAAGTTATGGCAAGATTGGTCTTGTTTTGATTGAATGCGATAAAGAGAGATGGATGATAAAGCTGCTTCTTATGTCATGCAGAGTAATGACAAGAGGAGTTGGAGCTGTGTTGATTAACCATATACGAAATGAGGCACGAAATAATGGTGTACGTCTATTTGCTGAGATGATTCCAAATGACCGTAACAGAATGATGTATATGACTTATAAATTCAATCATTTCTATGAGTCTCATAAGCAAGAAGATGGGCTTATTGTTTTTGAGAACGATTTGAGCAAAGAACAGCCATTTCCAAATTATCTGACAGTGAAAATTGGCTATTAAGTTTTCAGCCGATGGTTAAAAACATCGGCTAAGTTAAGAAAAGCACTCTTAAGAAGACTTGGACAATTTAGCCCTGAGCTTTTAGCTTTGGGCTGAAATTTGTAAGTTATATTTAAACCTCATCTTCGTAAAATTTATTAACAATATCAAGATATTCTGACAAAAGCACTTTGCTTACTACAAAGATATGCCCCACATTTTTCTCAATTGTGCGGTTAAGACCACCACGAGTCTTACTTAAATTTTGTCTTTTCAATAGAGAACTTTGATCTTGTGCTATATTTTCCTGATCTATTTGATTACTAAGAGTTGAGTTATCAGAAGGAGTCTGAGCTTGCACCATACCCCAAATTTCGCTTGATACGCATGAACCAATAGGCGATATAGGATCACGTTCACCTCTGTAGTCGAAAATCTGTACTCCAGCCTCTTTAAGTATTCCCATATTAACAGGCTTTTGGTCAAGATGGGGTTCATTTGAAGGAAGGCAATAAGTTTGATTGTAAATTTGGTTTTCAACAAAAATTAACCGTATCCACTCTCTATGGGCACGAGAACCAAATTTAGTGCCATGAGTTAGCCAGTAGAGAAATGGTGCAGCATCTTCAATAGCACCAGGAAAAGATGCTCGTGTATAGAATCCAGATGCAACATTATATTGAACACCATGTTGAATCTCGTTCATACCAACGCTTATGATCTGTGGCGGGACATTGACCTCTCCATACATCTCTTCCATCAGTATCTCATCATAATCATCTTTAATTACCCGCCTCATAGGTGCATGACCGCTGAAATCATCATCAAACTTTACAGGTGTAGCCATAAGAGCAACTTTTTTTATATCCATCTCTTGTCCGCGACTTAAACGCTCTTCAGCTCTTCTTGCAAGATATGGCATAAAAAGAGTTCCACCCATACAATATCCCATGACATAAATTTCCTGATTTGGGTGAAGTCTTTTAATAATATCAAGATATTTGTCATGGACAACCTTTCCGTAGAAATCAAGCCCAAGTTTTGTATCTTCAACCCCTGGATCACCTGGAGCTTGAAGATAAATGGTATAACCAGCCTCCAACATTCCTTGAACAACTGATTTACCCTCAGCAAGATCAAATATTTCAGCTTTATTGATAAGAGGACTTACCATGTATAGAATTTTGCCATTTGGTTCTATACCTTTTGGCAGAAAATAGTGACGAAGTGTTACTGTATGGATACTTGACCCTTCTACTATCTCATATTCAGAAAAGCCTATTTTGCCTTTTGTGTAAGATTCTGCAAATAATTTTATATTAAATGCGTTGTGGTTATAAAGATTCTCAAGGCGGGTGCGGGCTGTCTCTAAATATTGGGAAAAAGATGGAGCTGGTTTGCCCGGCTTTTGCTTTATTTCAAATGGCATCGCTCTTTTTTTTGACTTTATTATCTCTGATGCTATTGGTTCTTTCTTCGTGCCTATTGAATCTTCAGCTCTTTGTTCTTCCTCTCCGTTTAAAGGTTTTTCAGTAATTACGATAAGCAAAGATATTAAAAGCTCTTTCATAGCTTTTAGGCGGGTAAGCCCAAGCGAGTTGTATTGCCATTCAAGCTGGGCAAAATCTTTCATATATCTTTTAAGTGTTGCGATTCCATCTTGAGTAGAGGAGAGAATCTTACATTTTTCTTTATCAAAAGTGCTAATAAGATTTAACGATTTAGCATTAGAGGTTGAAACAGAAGCAGAGTTGGAGTCAGAATTTTTTGGGGTCATGCAAAGTGTGCAAAGCTCATAAATCATGTTTCCATAGGCATTTTCAACATTTTCATCATGCTCTGCATAAGTATCAGGAGTGAAGCCTGCTCGTGTGGCAATTTTAGCGTGGAGATTTATTGGATTAGTGATGTTATGCTCAATTAACCATTTATGGAAATGGGCAACACCTGATAAAGGACCAAATATATGGGGAGATTTAGATACTGTTTTTAAGATATTTTTCCACTGAAGTGTGTTTCGTATCCAGCCACCTACAATTCTGCTTTTCCACGGCAAATGGGTTGTATAACCTTCTATGTTATCTGCTGGGGAATAGTGATAAGGGGCAAGCAGCTCGTCAGGTGATATTCTATAGCTCTCTTGGGCAGATAGAATATTTTTAACGGGTCTCTCTATTTTTATTCCATTATTATCATTGCTATGTTTTATCATTTTAAAGGACTTCTTACGTTATTTTAAACTATGGATATTAGTTTTCTTGTTTATCAAGAGTTGCTGCTAACGATAAAATATAATTAATCTAAACAATGGACATTGTTTTTTTAATCTAAATATCAAGAAGTTATATCCATAGCAACATAAAAATCGCAAGAAGTCCTTTAAATATTTAAATATTTAATTTAAATATCGTAATAAAGATGGAATTCATAAGGGTGTGGACGGCTGTTTACAGGTGTTAGCTCATTTTCTCTCTTGTAGGCAATCCATTTTGAGATAACATCTTTTGTGAATACATCACCTTTTAAGAGAAACTCACAATCTTTCTCAAGTGCATCAAGAGCCTCGCCAAGTGAACCCGGGGCAGATGCAATCTGAGCAAGCTCTTCAGGTGGAAGATCATAGATATTTTTGTCCATTGGATCACCAGGATCGATTTTGTTCTGAATACCATCGAGCATAGCCATTGTCATTGCAGCAAAGGCAAGATAACCATTGCATGATGGGTCTGGAGTTCTAAACTCAATACGCTTTGCAGATGGAGAGCTTGAATACATAGGAATTCTTATTGATGCACTTCTGTTACGGCTTGAGTATGCAAGGTTAATTGGTGCTTCAAATCCTGGAACCAATCTTTTATATGAGTTAGTTGTTGGGTTTGTAATTGCACAAAGAGCTTTGCAGTTTTTCATTATACCGCCGATTGCATAGAGTGCCTCTTGTGATAGCCCTGCATATTTATTGCCAGCAAAGGTGTTTTTTCCATCTTTCCAGATACTTAGATGGGTATGCATACCTGTTCCGTTGTCACCATAAAGAGGCTTTGGCATAAAGGTTACGCTATTGTTATATTTTGCAGCAACATTTTTGAGAACATACTTAAACCAAGCAAGTTTATCACCCATATCTAAGAGGCTGCTAAATCTTAAATCAATCTCGCACTGTCCAGCAGTTGCAACTTCATGGTGCTGGCACTCCATAGCAATTCCCATATCCTCAAGTGTGAGCAACATCTCTGTTCTCATATCCTGATATTTGTCTGATGGTGGAAGCGGGTAATATCCATGTTTATGACGGATTTTGTATCCAGTATTTGGCATCTCATCTCGCCCTGAATTCCAAATTGCTTCGTCAGAGTCAAGTTCATAAAAAGCAGAATTAGTTTCTGCACCATAACGAACATTATTAAAGATAAAGAACTCTGGCTCAGGACCTACAAATACTGTATCTCCAAGCCCTGTTGATTTAACATACTGCTCAACTTTTCTTGCGACATAGCGTGGATCGCGAGTGTATGATTCACCTGTAATTGGGTCTTTGATATCCCCTATGATTGCAAGGGTTGGCTGTGCAAAAAATGGATCCATTTTAGCTGTAGTGGCATCTGGAATAACGAGCATATCGCTGTTATCAATCTCTTGCCATGCTCTCATGCTTGAGCCGTCAAGTCCAAATCCATCTTCAAAAGAAGATTCTGTAACTTCACACGCTGGAACTGTAAAGTGCTGCCATGTTCCTGGGAAATCCATAAATCTAATATCAATCATTCTGATTTTTTCTTCTTTAATCTTTGCAACGATTTCTGCTGGTGTCATTTTAAATTTTTCCTTTTATAGTTTTATATTATGAAATAACTCTATTTTAAGATTTGACAACTTTCAAAAAATTGTCAAATCTATTGATAACAATTTATTTTTGATAAATATAATTGACCTACAGAGCCAATCTAAAGAGCATCTGCTCCACGTTCACCAGTTCTAACTCTTATAACATCATCAACAGGCAGGACAAAGATTTTACCATCGCCGATTTTACCTGTATTTGATGCCTTACATATTGTGTTTACAACCTCTTCTGCCTGTTCTTTTTTTACAAGTATCTCAATTTTAATTTTAGGCACAAAATCAACCACATACTCTGCACCTCTGTATATCTCCTTGTGTCCTTTCTGTCTGCCATATCCTTTTACTTCAGTGATAGTCATTCCCTGAATACCAATTTCATTCAGAGCTTCCTTTACATCATCTAATTTAAAAGGCTTGATAACTGCTTCAATTTTTTTCATAAGTCCTCCTCTAATATTCTAACTTTATATTTATAATCTAACTTTATAGCACTGAATTCACTATCAAATTACGATGTTTAAGCCTAAAAAGAGATATGATTCAAAATTCAAAACAACTTATTTTTTTCAATTTGTTATTAATGGCAAAGCCTCAAGAATAGCACTCTTTATATCTTCTTGTCTTTTTGGATCATCAATTTTGCCATTATCTATTGCCTTTACATAGAAAACATCAACTACTTGATCTATTTTTGTTGCAACTACAGCAACCCTTACATCAAGCCCAAGTTTGTAAAGTACATTGGTTATTGCAAACAGAAGTCCTGGAAAGTCATAAGCAAACACTTCAATGACCGTGAAAAAACTTGAGGTCTCATTATCGATCCTAACCTCGTTAGGCATTGGAATATGACCAGACTTTGGGGCAATTGTTTTAGGAAGTTTATCTGTAAGACGCTCAAGAAATGAGTCATCATTAAGTGCTTGCTGAAATTCTCGTTCAGCTTTCTGCCACTTCTCTTTTTCAAATATCTTATCTTTTGGTGGCATTACTTTGAAAATATCAAGTGCTGTATTGTTACCAAATGAGTATGCCTGAGAGCCTACAATATTGAGTCCATTTAGGAAAAATACCCCCGCAAGTTTTGAATAAAATCCGGGCTTATCTTTGCCGCATATAGTTATTGTTCTTATTTCAGAGTTATCGTTATCTTCAGAGGTAATTTTCCACAAAAAATCTCTATTTTGAAGTTGCCTATATAAATTTAAGTGTGAGACTATTTCGGGTGCAGAGACATAAAGAAGATAGCGGTGGCTCATACTATCAAGCTCTTTTAAAAGTTTAGCTTCATCAATCAACAATTTGGTAGAGTCATTAGAATAGCTATCCTCTCTCAATGCTATACTGCTACTGAGTTCAAGCACCTCTTCTTTTTTTCTCTGTATTGTCTTTGCGGCTTTTTTAGTTGCAAGCTCTCTGTCTTTCATCACACCCATTACTTTCATAAACAAGTCCCTGAGCAGAGCCTCTGTCCAGCCGCTCCAAGCCTTTGGACCTGTAGCCATTGAATCTGCTACTGTCAAAATATAGAGCTTTTTAAGCAAAGCTATTTTTTCAATTTTACTTGCACAAAATACAGCAGTCTCTTCATCGCTTATATCTCGGCGTGTAGCAATTTTGATTAGAAAAAGATGGTTTTTAATAAGAAATACCACCTCATCAATATCAGCTTGAGAGTAACCTGATCTCATTACTATTTTACGTGCAATTTCAGAGCCTCTCTCTGAATGCTCTTCTGCTGGATCACCTTTTCCAATATCGTGCAATAGAGCTGCCATAAGAAGAGTCTTTCTGTTTCGCAACTCTTTGCATATCTCCGCATAAAGATGGTTTTGGTGATTCGATTCGTCAAAGCTGCTGCTTATATTTTGGCTTAAACTGCCGCTTATTTTATCTAACTTACTACTTTTAGTATTGCTCTCTCTAAAACTATTTATGACCTGAACACACCTTATAGAGTGTTTATCAACTGGAAATAGATGATATTGATTATACTGAATCTTATTAATTATAAGAGAAAATTCAGGGATAAATTTTGCAAGTAGCCCAGTTGTCAGCATCACATTAAGAACATTAAATTCCCAAAGAGAGTAGGATAAAATCTCTTCAAATGCCTCAACATTTGATGGTTCTTTTCTAAATTTATCGTCAATAAGATATGAAAATTCTCCAACAACACGTCTTGCCTCTATTGAAAGCGGTTTTTTTAATCTGCCACTCTCAACAAATATTTTTAAAAGCAAATCAAGATTGTGTGGAATCATCTCAACAGGATCAAATTCAAGCCGCCTCTCACGAACAACAATACCTTTATAATTTGTTGCCCTTTTGAGTGCTGTAAAGATTCTGGCTCTTTTGCTCAATTGAATATCTTCTGTGAGCATAAGGTTTATCTGTTTTATAAAATCCATTTTTGAGTGAAGTTCACCCATAAAAATTTCAACTGCTTTATGACCATTGTTATCTTTATATCCCAATATTCTTGCAAGCTCAACCTGATGCTCAAAGTGTAGCTGATCGCATTTTCTGCCTGCAATGTAGTGAAGCATATTTCTAATAGTCCAGATAAAATTAAGTGAATTTTCAAGAGTTTTGAACTCATCGTGAGATAAGAAACCATAATGCTCAAGGTCTCTTCTGCACTTAATATCAGAGACAATTCTGGCATACCAAACTATATTGTGGTAATCCCTTAACCCTCCATGACCAGATTTTAGATTTGGCTCTAAAAGGTATGTTGAGTCTCCATAATCTGTATATCTTTTTTGACTCTGCTCAATGAGACGATTCAAACTTGTGTGTGTATATCTATTAGTTAGCTTGGTTCTAAATTTTTCCATTAAAATGGAATAGATATGAGAACCGCCGCATATAAATCTTGCATCAAGCATTGTTGTTAGAATATCAAACTCTTCCCATGCCATTGTGAGACACTCTTTTATGGTTCTAACAGCATATCCAGTTTCAAGTTTAGCGTCCCAAAGAGGATATACTATCTCTTTTACAAGGGCTTCTGTATTGTCTGGCAATTTTTTTTCAAATAAGATCAAAATATCAACATCAGAATGAACGCACTGTTCAGCTCTTCCATACCCTCCAAGAGCTACAATTGCCACAGGGTTACCTTTAAGAGTCATCTCTTTAGCTATTTTGCTCTTTGCAAAAATATTTTGGAAATATTCGTCAATGATTCTTGTGTAAGGTTCAATAAAATCTAACTCTTGTATGTAGATAGAATTGAACTCTTTTCTATTTACAAATTGCTCAATAAGCTCTTTACGCTTGAAAATAAGTTCAGCAGAGTCGTTGTCTATCTGATTTTCTATTTTTTTATATTTCAAAGCCGTTAGCGTCATTACATTAACTGATGTATCATAAAATATTGTTGATGAATTAAAAGCCAAGAAAATTAACTATTTAATTAAAATTATTTTTTTAGATAGTAAAAGCAATATATATGCCATGATATTAAATTCATTGTTTGCAGCTATTGCTATCATTACAACATAGTAAATTATAAAGAGGTTACCCTAATTAATTACAAAAATGAAAACAAAAAAGGCTTTTAATCTACATTTTTGTTGTTTAATTTTTATATTATAATTTTAGGGTATTTTAATCTAAAAAGAATATTATAAAGAGCATATTGTTATCAGAATACATTTCTGATAGATATAAAAATATGTATTTAAGGACAAGCTACTTACAATAGAAAGCAGCTTATCATAAAGAGAAATTTTATAATAATTAACAGGAGATTTTAATTAGATGATTGGAACAAAAACCGCCGTTGCACTGCTTGCATCTGGGGTAATTCTCTGCTCTGGTTCACAAATTTTTGCAGGAGATACTGGAGCAAAGGCAAAAACGACAACAACAACGGAAAAAGCAACAACAATGACTAAAGCTGAAACAGAA
The DNA here is from genome assembly GCA_015232455.1 of Desulfamplus sp. Taxonomy (GTDB): domain Bacteria; phylum Desulfobacterota; class Desulfobacteria; order Desulfobacterales; family Desulfobacteraceae; genus Desulfamplus. The sequence goes on from JADFZQ010000012.1 coordinate 12,609, forward strand.
AAAATCAGTTATGCCATAGGGCAAAATATTGGGCAGAACATAAAAAGAGATTTTGACTTTGATGTTGATTCACTGTGCAAAGGACTCAAAGACAGTCAGGAAGGGAAGAATACCATGACTGCAGAAGAGATGCAGAAGACAATGGAATCATTCCAGAATCAGATGAGAGAGAAACAGATGGTACAGATGCAAAAAGCTGCTGCTGCAAACAAAGCAGCTGGTGACGCATTCCTAAAGGAAAATAAGACAAAAGAGGGTGTCATTACGCTACTAAGCGGTTTACAATATAAAATAATAACAAAAGGCACTGGTGCAAAGCCAACTGCTGACAAAAAGGTAAAATGTCATTATAAAGGCACAACCATTGATGGAAAAGAGTTTGACTCTTCATATAAAAGAGGAGAACCAGCAACATTTCAAGTAGGCGGTGTTATAAAGGGTTGGACAGAAGCTCTTCAACTTATGGAAGTTGGTTCAAAATGGATGCTTTATATTCCATCTGATCTTGCTTATGGTGATAGAGGAGCAGGAGGGGCTATTGCTCCGGGTTCAACTTTGATATTTGAAGTTGAACTACTTGGAATAGAGTAGATTTTATCTATAATAGTTTTACACTAATATTCTAAAACTCAAATGTAACATTAAACTTGATCGTTAAAATTATTTACAGCCCCAAAAGATATAAAACATAATTCTAATGGCAGCCGTTTTTCTAGCTGCCATTTTTTATTTTTTTAGAGCCTGTTTGAACATTGAGGCTCTAAGTAGTTTTCCAATGTTTAAAAGGGTTTTTAATTAGGTTTGAGTTTAGGTATCTTGAATCATGGGTAACCTCTTTGCCTGCCCAAGGTGGTTTTTCAAAAAATTGATCTTCTGTTTCAAGCTCAATCTCAGCAACTATAAGTCCATAGCTATCACCTTCAAAGTAGTCAATAGACCAATCAAAACCCATGAAATTAATGGTATATCTTATTTTTTCAACTAATGGTTTTTCGCACAACTCCAGCATATCAAGGGCATCTTTAACTGGAATTTCATATTCAAATTCTAATCTGGATAAAGTATGGTTTTTCTGATTTTTAGCCTGATTGTTATTTATATTTCCTTTTACAGTAATAAAACCCTTTTCACCTGCAACCCTTATCCTTACTACAGAGTCAATGCTATTTTTAATATATCCTTGTTTTATGTTGACTCCTTTTATATCAGAGGTCTTCCATGAGTTATCTGATACTAAAAATTTTCTCTCTATTTCAATAGCCATTGTATTTCAATATCCTTATTGAATCTGATTTTGATTTAATGCCTTTTTTGAATATCCATTCTGATTTTTTCTTTGTCCGTAATTTTTTTTGTGTTATCATCTGTCATGTTTTGATATTTACTATATCAAATAGTGCTTTTGGTGAATATAGATTATAAAAATAATACCCCATAAAAAGGAGAAGCTAATGAAGAGACTTTACATGGTTGTATTTATTTTCGTTATATGTCTAATTCTGCCATTAACAAACATTTTTGTTCAGAAACTTGAGGCACAGGAAGTTAAAATAGGTGTTCTCCATTTTCCGCCTTTCTATGTGGTTGAAGAAGGTCAGGAGCCTTCTGGTATTCTGATTGACTATATTAAAGCTTCCCTTGACAAATGTAGTATTACCTATTCTATAGAAGGTTATCCTGCGAAAAGAGTATATAAAAATCTTGCAAACGGCATATCAAATATTTTTTTAGGTCCAAAGGGTGTTCCAGAATTTGAAGGAAATGTTATTTACGGCAATGAAAAGGTTATCCAAATAGATCTAAGAATTTATACCAGAGGGGATACGCAGCTTCTCAAAACAAAAGAGGAGTTAAAAGGAAGAACAATTCTAATTATAAGAGGTTATGGGTATGGAGGATTAATCAAATATTTAGAAGACCCGACAAACAATATAACACTTGACGTTACAGATGGACATGAACTTGCTTTTAAAAAATTGCAAATGAAAAGGGCAGATTATCTTCTGGATTACAGTGCTCCTGCTGAAACAACTCTCAAGTCTGTAATAATACCAGGAATACAGAACCATAGCATATCACTGCTTGATGTTTTCTTCATTGTTTCAAAGAAAACTCCAGATGCAGAAAAACTGTTAAAACAATTAGAACAGGCTTTTGTTGATTTAAAAAAGGAGGGAAAGTTGATTAATCTATAAAGAACTATTTAACATTAATAGTGCTACAAATAACTGTTATTGTATCCATCAAAGAAATAAACAATTAAAGGAGAAACCTGATGAAAAAAAATATTACGCATCATTATTTACCATTTACATGTCCAATTTCAAAAAAAACTGTAAAGAGCTTCAATAAGGAATATGAAAATTGAAAACAGACAACAGTAATATGCTAAAAAAAGGTTTTCTAAGAATCTGGATAATCTGGGGTGCTATGTTCGGCTCTCTTTTAATGTATGTTGTTATCTGCCACATACTTGAACCTACATGGAAACCAATAGTTGATGCTGGTTTTCCTTTAAAAACATTTAATAATGCTCTATTCGTTGCTGCAATAGCTGCATTTTTCTTGAGTAACTATATCCGCAAATTCATTTTAAAATCAGAATCACAGTTGGCAAGATTTAGAGAAATAGCTGCCCGCACAAATATAAACCCTGTTATTTTTAAATACCAAACCGCTGTAATTATATCACTTGCTATTTCAGAAAGTATTGGCATTTTTGGTTTTATTATATTTCTTCTTAGCAAAGATATTAACACTTTTTATATCTTTATTGCAATTTCGGCGGCTTCGATGATTTACAATATCCCAAAAGTTAGTGAAATAGAGTAAAAAAATAATTAGAACATAAGTAGAGACCCAACAACCGTGCGTCTCTACAGTTTAGGCAGAACTTAATTTATGACCTTGAACAGATAACAAAAAAATTGTAGGTAAATAACCTACAAGTAGGTAAGTTGCCTTCCTATGAAAAACTACTAAAATCCCTACATAAAAAATCCGTTTTTAACCGATTGCATAAAAATCTCTGCTCTACTAAATCAAAACAATTATTATTTCTAAAATAACATATTCCAGAATAAAAATAGGAGATGCCATGAAAACAGACATTGAAGCCTATAAGCCCGTTAATAATATAAGAGTTGTTACAGCAACATCACTTTTTGACGGGCATGATGCCTCTATAAATATAATGAGAAGAATTTTGCAAGATACAGGAGTTGAAGTCATTCACCTTGCCCACAACAGATCGGTTCAAGAGTTTGTTGATGCTGCTGTTGCAGAAGATGTCCAAGGGGTTGCCATGTCAAGCTATCAAGGTGGACACATGGAGGCTTTTAAATACATGGTCGATCTTCTCAGAGAAAAAGGGGCATCTCATGTAAAAATTTTTGGCGGCGGAGGCGGTGTTATTGTCTCTGACGAAATAAAAGAGCTTGAAAAATATGGTGTAACAAAAATTTACTCCCCAGAAGATGGCAGCAAAATGGGGTTGCAAGGAATGATCAACCACATGGTTGAGAATATGGATTTTTCAACTTTGCAATACCACGATCTTGACCCCAATAAACTCAATGTTGAAAATACAAAGACAATTTCTGGATTTATAACCGCTGTTCAAGAAGCAAAAGCTGGATCAAAGGCTGATAGAGAAGATTTATCTCAAAACAGAGAATCAAACAAGAAGAGACTTGAAGAGCTGCTCTCTGTTATAAAGCCTCTTGCAGAGAAAAATAACCCACCTGTAATAGGCATAACTGGAACTGGTGGTGCTGGTAAATCATCTTTAACAGATGAGCTTATTATCCGTTTTTTAAATGACATGGAAGATATAACAATTGCAATTGTAAGCTGCGATCCATCAAGGCGAAAAACAGGTGGTGCTTTGCTTGGTGATAGAATTAGAATGAATGCAATTGCAACTCCAAGAGTTTATATGCGAAGCCTTGCAACAAGGGACTCTGGAAGCGAAGTATCTGAATCTTTGCCAGAAGCGATTAAAGTCCTTAAAGCTGCTGGCTTTGACCTTGTTATTGCTGAAACTGCTGGAATTGGTCAGGGTGATTCAAATATCGTAAATATGGCTGATATTTCTCTTTATGTTATGACAAGCGACTTTGGTGCACCTTCTCAGTTAGAAAAGATCGACATGCTTGATTATGCTGATATTGTTGCGATCAACAAATTTGAGAAAAAAGGCAGCGAAGATGCCCTGCGAGATGTAAGAAAACAGGTGCAGAGAAATCGTAAAGCGTGGAGCATTGATCCAGCAGATATGCCTGTTTACGGCACTATTGCATCAAAGTTTAATGACGATGGAGTTACAGCTCTCTATCATGGAATTATTGAGACACTTAAAGAGAAATGCAGCGAAAAACTAAATATTAATAGCCGCAAAGAAAAATTAACACCAAAAACTCCAAAGCCAGCTCAAAAATTTTCATCTTCAAAGGCAATAATTATTCCAACTGAAAGAACACGTTACCTTTCTGAAATTGCTGAAACTGTCCGCAATTATCATAAAACAACAAAAGAGCAGTCAGATTATGTTCGCAAACTGTGGCATCTTGAAGAGTCTCTTAAAATGTTATCTTCAAGTTGTAATACTTGCGGACAAGAGGTGTTAAATAGCGGGCAAAATATAGCAGAAGAAAATGATAATAAAACTAAATCCATTGAAGCACTAAAAAAAGAGATTGAAACTGTATCGGCAAAAATACTTCCTGAGACAGCAGAGATTGTAAAAAGTTGGGCTGGAGTAAAACAAGCATATTCAGGTGATGAGTATGTTTATACTGTAAGAGGTCGAGAAATCAGAGTTCCTTTATATACAAAGTCCTTATCGCACACAAAAATACCCAAAATTTCGCTTCCAAAATTTAACGATCCGGGAGACATCTACACTTGGATGAGAAAAGAGAATCTGCCCGGATTATTTCCCTACACTGCTGGCGTATTTCCAATGAAGAGAACGGGCGAAGATCCAACAAGAATGTTTGCAGGAGAAGGAGGACCTTCAAGGACTAACAAGAGATTTAAGCTTTTATCAGGCAACTATGAGGCAAAACGTCTATCAACAGCATTTGACTCTGTAACACTTTATGGTTGGGATCCTGCAGAACGCCCAGATATTTATGGAAAAATCGGTACATCAGGAGTTAGTATCTGCACTCTTGACGATGTAAAGCAGCTCTACGATGGATTTGATTTATGCTCTCCTACTACATCAGTTTCCATGACCATCAACGGTCCGGCTCCAATGATGCTTGCCATGTTTTTAAACACAGCAATAGATCAGCAGCTTGAAAAGTTTAGGGAAGATAAAGGTCGTTTGCCATCAGATGAGGAGGCAGCCCAAATAAAGGCAATGGTTCTATCCAATGTTAGAGGGACAGTTCAGGCTGATATTTTAAAAGAAGATCAGGGGCAGAACACCTGTATATTCTCAATTGATTTTGCATTAAAGATGATGGGCGATATTCAAGAATATTTTATAAAGCACAATGTAAGAAATTTCTATTCAGTCTCAATCTCTGGTTATCATATTGCAGAGGCTGGAGCTAATCCAATCACCCAGCTTGCCCTTACCCTTTCAAATGGCTTTACTTATGTAGAATATTATCTCTCACGCGGAATGGATATAAACTATTTTGCTCCAAATCTATCCTACTTTTTCTCAAACGGAATGGATCCAGAATATACTGTTATTGGAAGGGTAGCACGGCGAATATGGTCAATTGCAATGAAAGAGAAATATCGTGCGTCTGACTCATCGCGAAAACTTAAATATCATATTCAGACATCAGGAAGATCGCTTCATAGCCAAGAGATTCAGTTTAACGATATTAGAACCACACTTCAGGCTCTTTGTGCAATTTACGATAATTGTAATAGTCTTCACACAAACGCATTTGATGAAGCAATAACAACCCCAAGCACTGAATCTGTAAGACGTGCACTTGCGATCCAGCTTATTATAAATCGTGAATGGGGGCTTGTAAAAAATGAGAATATGAATCAGGGCAGCTTTATTGTTGAAGAGTTAACTGACCTTGTTGAAGAGGCTGTTCTTATTGAGTTTGATAGAATCACAGAACGCGGCGGCGTTATGGGTGCAATGGAGACAGGGTATCAGAGAGGAAAAATTCAAGAAGAGTCAATGTATTATGAGCATCTTAAACACTCTGGAGAGTTCCCAATTATTGGAGTCAACACCTTTAGAGACGAAACTGCTGATTACGATGCTATGACTTCATATTTAGAGCTTGCAAGAGCATCTGACGATGAGAAAGACGATCAGATTGTAAGACTTAGAACATTCCACGATAAACATGTTGCTGAAGCACCAGAGGCATTGAAAAAACTTAAAACCACTGCCCTTAGTGGTAAAAACCTATTTGAAGAGCTTATGGAGACGGTAAAATCGTGCAGTCTTGGTCAAATTACCAATGCCCTTTATGAGGCTGGTGGAAAATATAGAAGAAATATGTAGAATAGTTCTTTTATGTTGCAAGATTTGACAACTTTTAAAAAGTTGTCAAATCTATAATATCTGCAATTCTAAAAATTAAAATTTCTTAATACTTAATAACTCAAATGGTTCAACTGGTTGATAGATAATGGCAGTAAAAAAGAAAATAATGTTGGTTGAGGATCATCCCATTTTCAGGCTTGGACTTGCAGAGCTTATAAATCAGGAAGATGATCTTGTTGCCTGCGGCACTGCAACTGATGTTGATCAGGCTATCAAAGAGATGGAGATACTTAAACCAGACCTTATTATTGCAGATATAAGCCTGAAAAATTCTGATGGTATTGAGCTTGTGCGTCATGTCAAAAAGAACAACAAAGATATTCCCGTATTAGTTTTATCCATGCACGATGAATATTTATATGCTCAAAGGTCTCTTCATGCTGGTGCTAAAGGTTATATAATGAAACAAGAGGCTATGGAGTCTGTTGTTACAGCGATTCAGCATGTCCTTTCTGGTAAAGTTTATCTAAATGACAATCTAAAAGAGCATATACTCTCCAATATTGCGGACAATTTTGGAACAAAAGATAAAACCCCAATGGATAGACTTACAGATAGAGAGCTTCAAGTATTTAAAATGGTGGGTAAAGGTTTTACATCAAAAGAGATCGCTATAAAGCTCTTTTTAAGTATCAAAACAATCGGCACATACAGAGAGAGAATTAAAGAAAAACTTGGATTAAAAAACGCCAATGAGTTGGTCAGATGTGCGGTGCATTTTGAAAAAACAGGTGAGATTGAATCTGTTGATGATTCCACATTTAGCAACGCTTAATTTCAACTTTTGGCTGAAACAATACTAAAAATGTTAAACAAATTTAGAGTAAGAAGCATATTAAATAGAACAAAGCAGGTTAAACAAAAAACAGCAAAACAACAAAGGAGAGAGGTAAAATGAGTCAGACACACAACATGACAGATTACGATGCAACCTACAAAGAGTTTAAATTGGAAGTTCCTGAATACTTTAATTTCTCAGGCGATGTAATTGACAAGTGGGCAAAAGACCCAAATAAACTTGCTATGTTATGGGTAGATGATGCTGGAAATGAGATAAAAAAGACCTTTGCAGATATAAGCAATGCCTCAAAAAAACTTGCCAATGTTTTAAAAGCTAATGGTGTAAAACAAGGTGATGTCATACTTGTAATTCTGCCAAGAAATATAGAGTGGTGGGAAACCTTTACAGCATGTATCAGAATGGGCGTTTTAAACTCTCCGGGTACAACTCAGCTTACAGCTAAAGACCTTGAATTTAGAGCAAATAAAGCAGAAGCAGTCTGTATTATAACTAATAATGATATTGCATCAAGATTTGACACAGTTGCAGAGAACTGCCCCAATGTTAAAACAAAAATTGTTATTACAGAGCCAAGAGATGGCTGGCTATTTTACACAGATGAAGTTACCAAAGCATCTGATAATTTTGAAACAGTAAAGACAAAAAGTGATGATCACTGTATAGTTTATTTTACATCAGGAACAACTGGCTTTCCAAAGATGGCTCTTCACACCCACGCATCATATCCAATTGGACACCAAATTACAGGTAAATTCTGGTTAGACCTACAACCTCAAGATATGCACTGGAACATCAGCGATACTGGCTGGGCAAAAGCAGCTTGGAGCAGTTTCTTTGGACCTTGGAACTGCGGTGCTGCCCAATTTATCCACCATACAGATCGCTTTGATCCTAAAAAGACACTTGAACTTCTTGCCAAATATCCTGTTACAACAATGTGCGGTGCCCCTACAATTTACAGAATGCTCGTTCTTCAAGACCTTTCGCAATATAAATTCCCAACTCTCAGACATTGTGTAGGAGCTGGCGAACCTTTGAATCCCGAAATCATTGAGGTTTGGAAAAAAGCTACTGGCTGCACAATCCGTGATGGCTATGGTCAGACAGAGACTGTTCTATTATGCGGAAGTTTCCCATGTATAGAGCCAAGATTTGGTTCAATGGGCAAGCCTTCTCCAACAATTGATCTGCATGTTATTGACGATAATGGGAACATTCTTCCTCCTGACACAGAAGGCGATATTGCGATTCGTGTAAAACCAAACCGTCCAGTAGGTCTATTTAAAGAGTATTGGAAAGAGCCAGAGAGAACTGCATCTGTCTATCGTGGGGATTGGTATTTGACAGGCGACCGTGCATACGTGGATAAAGATGGGTATTTCTGGTTTGTTGGTCGTGCTGATGATGTTATCCTCACATCTGGTTACCGTATCGGACCTTTTGAGGTTGAAAGTGCCCTTATTGAACATCCCGCAGTAGCAGAATCAGCAGTTGTATCAAGCCCTGATGAGACACGCGGAGAGATTGTAAAGGCGTTTGTTATTCTTGCCCCTGGTTATACTCCAAGCGATGAGTTGGCAAAAGAGATTCAAGAGCATGTTAAAAAGGTTACTGCTCCATATAAATATCCGAGAAAAATTGACTTTGTTACAGCTTTACCAAAAACAGTAAGCGGTAAAATTCGCCGTATAGAGCTAAGACAGGCTGAGTGGGGAAAATAGTTAATTATAGTATAAACCAAATTCCATACCCACCTTTAAGTAACAAAACCATTAATTTTTTTTAAAGATTTGACAACTTTTTAAAAGCTGTCAAATCTCTTCTTAAATATATTAATTAATAACGTATAAATAGAATAACATGGAGGTTTTAATGACCGAGCTTAAACCAAGATGGGGACAACCCATTACAGGAATCATCTCTCTTGTCTGTTTTACCCTTATTGCATGGGTGCTTTGGTATATTTTCAGCGATCCAAGAGGTTTTGTAAAAGCATTTCCATATCCATTTGTAATGTATCTTGCCATGATGATTCTTGTAGGACTTTGGCAACACATGTTCTGCGGAGACTGGCCTTTTGAGAATCTATCCCAGCCTTTGAGGGGAGTTGTTGAAACTGTTGTCAATCTTGCCCTGACATGGTTTGTAATTCATATAGTTTTTTACAAGATTCTTGGACTTGGCTTCAATTTCTTAAGCCAAGATAACCTAAATGCCTTGGCAAGCTCTGGAGCGTTGGCACCAGATATTGCAACCAAGTTTGCAGAAGCTAATGCAAAGAATCTGTTTGGACAGCGGGCAGTTGTCTGCTTTGTTCTAATTGGTTTTTTCACCTATCCTGTTGTAAGTATTCTTTTTGCGAAATGGCCAGTTCGCCCAAGCGATCTTAAACAACCAATGGCAGGACTTGCTGAAATTGGCTGGTGTTCATTGATTACCCTTTTCTTCTATACAGCCCTTATCGTTCCTTTCTGGGGCATGATTTATGGCAAAGCATTTGGTAGTTCCATTGGTATTTCCCTTCCATGGTGGAACGGAATCTCAGGCATTTCCCATGTTCATTGGGTATTTGGTTGGTGGGAATGGATGATAGTAGCCCTTTTTATGACTGCAAACGTATGGAGAATGAAACCTTGGTCATCAATTACATTGCCACAGCCACTTAAAGGTCTTGTTTCATTTTTCTGTATCGTAGTAATTGGGTATGTAATGGCAATTATTTGCGTCAAACTTGCTCCATTATGGTTAGGAGATTCTTTTCATCACATTCAGGTTAAAGATGCTTCTGGTGCTGTTGATGCTGCTAAAACTGCTGCTGAACAGACCCGTTTCTTGTGGTATCATGCAGCAGAAGTTGCTGGATTTACTTTAATTCCTTTCCTTGCATGGCATCACTATTTTGATGATATGGTTCCAATGGCTGTTGATTCATGGGCAGGTTTTTGGTTTAGAACCGCTGGTGTTATGGCTCTTTGTATAATCAACTATATTTTCTTCTACTATATTGGCTGGGGTCAGTGGGGACTTGGTAATCCGCATTGGGATCATAAATTTGTACACGGCGAATCGCTCGTTTGGAACTTCTGGTGGATTATTCCACTACTCTGGAATGAGTGGTTCTTTCACAAATGGCCATTCTATGTACATAAACATTAAATATACTACCAGCGATCATAAATTGAGTTCTCTCTAAACTTCAGAGACGCACAGTCGTGCCTCTCTACTGATATTCAAATACTGGGTAGGGCTTGCCCTACCCCCTTTTGTTGTAAACAAAGGCTATTCGCAATATTTAACAAGATGAAATTAAGACAAGGAGAAATTTGTAATGCAGTTACCAAAATATGAAGTTGGAAAGACAACCATAGGTCAATTAGTTGATATAGTTGCTCAACAGTTTGGTGAAAATAAAGCTCTTGAATATCACAATCTTGGAATAAATTATAATTACAAAGAGTTCAGAGATATTTGTAATAGTGTAGCTAAAGGTTTAATGGCATTAGGAATAAAACGAGGTGAAAATATAGCAATATGGGCAAATAATGTGCCTGAGTGGGTGCTTGTTCAATATGGAAGTGGCAAAATGGGAGCCGTTCTTGTTACTGTAAACACAAACTATCGTAGCTTTGAACTTGAATATTTGATGAAACAGTCAGATAGCACGACTCTTCTTATGATAGGTGGAGTTAGAACTCCAACTGAATACCTTGAAGTAGTTAAAGATGTCTGTCCAGAGCTTGCAACTTCTGAACCCGGTAAATTAAATAGCGAAAAATTACCTATGCTCAAAAATGTGATATTTATAGGTGAAGAGAATCAACCAGGAATGTTTAATTGGAAAGAGATAATTGAGATGGGAAAATCAATCCCTGACGAAGCTCTTTTAGATAGGCAAAATAGCCTTGAACCTGACGATGTAATCAATATGCAATACACATCTGGCACAACAGGATTTCCAAAAGGAGTTATGCTTACACACACAAACCTTATTGGAAACGCCAAAAGCCTTGGGGAGTGTATGCAGTTATCTTCTATTGACACTATGTGTATCCCAGTTCCATTTTTTCACTGCTTTGGGTGTGTTCTTGGCACTTTAACTTGTGTGGTTTCAGCATCAGCAATGGCACCAGTTGTGGCATTTACTCCTGATGCTGTTCTTGAGACTGTAGAGGCATCAAAATGCACGGCACTACACGGAGTGCCAACCATGTTTATTGCAGAGCTTGAAGCCATGAAGAAAAAAACTTATGATACCTCAAAACTTCGCACAGGTATCATGGCTGGCTCTCCATGTCCTATTGAAGTTATGAAGCAGGTTGTAGGAGTTATGGGTGCAACAGAAATGTGCATAACTTATGGTCAGACAGAATCATCACCCGGAATCACCATGACCAGAACAACAGATTCTCTTGAAAGAAGAGTAAGCACAGTTGGAAGAGCATTACCAAATGTTGAAGTTAAAATCGTTGATCCTGTTACTAATGAGGAAGTGGAGCGTGGAGTGCAAGGCGAGCTTTGCACAAGAGGCTACCATGTAATGAAGGGTTACTACAAAAATCCTGAAGGCACTAATAAGGCTATTGACTCTGAAAAATGGCTGCACACAGGCGATCTTGCGATTATGGATAAAGATGGATATTGCAAGATAACTGGGCGAATCAAAGATATGATTATTAGAGGCGGCGAAAATATATATCCTCGTGAAATTGAAGAGTTCCTCTATACAAACCCTAAAATTAAAGATGTGCAGGTTGTTGGTGTTCCAAGCATAAAATATGGTGAAGAGGTTGCTGCATTTATTCAAATTAAAGATGGTGAAAAAGTTACAGAAGAAGATATGAAAGCATTTTGTAAGGATAAAATCGCTTTTCATAAAATTCCAGCATTCTTCTTTTTTGTAAATGAATATCCTACAACTGCGAGCGGTAAAATTCAAAAATATAAGCTACGTCAAAAAGCAACCACTGATTTGGGGCGTGAAGCTGACTCAAAAGTGCAAACTGCTTAATATTATGAAGTCATAAATTTAAGGTCTTACGGATTAACCCCCAAAAAAGCAGTAGAACATTTAAGATTTGGCAAATTTTAAAGAGTTGTCAAATCTATTTCTTTATCTCACAAATTTTTATTTTTTGTTACATGCAAAATATAATAAGGAGAAATCTCATGTCTCAGAACAATGTATATTTCGATATTCTTACGCCAGTAAATTTTATAAGTCGTTCAGCTTCTGTATATGATGACAAAATAGCCGTTATTTATGGTGAAAAACGCTATAGCTACACCGACTTCTATAAAAGGGTAAACCGTCTTGCAAGTGCGTTGAAAAAAATAGGTATCGGTAAAGGTGATAAAGTAGCCTTTATCTGCCCCAATATCCCCCCAATGCTTGAAGCCCACTATGCTGTCCCAATGATCGGTGCTGCTTTAGTTAGCATAAATATTCGTCTATCATCTGGTGAAATAGCCTATATTCTTGACCATTCAGATGCTAAGGCTGTTTTTGTTGATAATGAGTTTGCTGGTGTAGTTACCCCTGTTCTTAATGAGATTCCCAACGTGAAAACTTTTGTCAACATCTGTGATATTAGCAATGACAAACCCCTTAATGGTATGGAATATGAGGCGTTTTTGGCAACTGGTTCAGATATCCCTATAACTTTTGATATTGATGATGAATATCAAGTTATGACCATCAACTATACAAGTGGAACAACTGGACGCCCAAAAGGAGTTATGTATCACCACAGAGGGGCTTACCTTAACGCACTTGGAGAGGTTATTGAATTTGGTCTAAATTCAAAATCACTATATCTTTGGACACTGCCCATGTTTCATTGCAATGGCTGGTGTTTTACATGGGGTGTTACTGCCGCTGGTGGAACCCACGTATGTCTTAGAAAAGTTGTTCCAGAGGAAATTTATCGTATTGTGGAACAAGATGGAGTAACTCATCTTTGTGCTGCCCCGACTATTCTTATTGGAATGTCATCTTATGCAACTGCCAATAATATAAGATTAAAAAAACAGCTTGAGATTATGACTGCTGGTGCCCCCCCTGCTCCTACTGTAATACAAAATATGGAAAATTTAGGTGCAAATATTACTCAAGTCTATGGTCTTACAGAAGTTTATGGTCCTCACAGCGTATGTCAATGGCAGACAAAATGGGATAATCTCCCACTTGAAGAGAGAGCTAAAATTAAGGCTCGACAGGGAGTTCCATATACTGTAGCTATGCACATGGATGTTGTTGATTCAGAAACTATGGAACCAGTACCAAGAAATGGGGAAGTGATAGGAGAAATAGTTATGCGTGGCAATAATGTAATGTTGGGTTATTACAAAGATGAAGAAGCCACAGCAAACGCATTTATGGGAGGCTGGTTCCACAGTGGAGATTTAGCCGTTATACACTCTAATAATTATGTTCAGATTATGGATCGCCAAAAAGATATTATTATCAGTGGAGGAGAAAATATCTCTACTGTAGAGGTCGAAAATGTTATATATAGACATCCTGATGTAATGGAGGTGGCGGTAGTATCTGTTCCTGATGAGAAATGGGGAGAAGTTCCAAAGGCTTTTGTGGTACCCAAACCAGGTACCAACCCAACTGCTGAGGATATTATCAATTTCTGCAAGGATAATTTAGCTCGATTTAAGGCACCAAAAATTGTTGAATTTGGTGAGCTGCCCAAAACAGCTACTGGTAAAATCCAGAAATTCAAACTAAGAGACAAGGAGTGGGCAGGTCGTAAACGCAGAGTTAATTAGACTAAATTAACTTTTTTACAGCCCTGAAATAAATTTCAGGGCTAAAACAACATAAAGATTAAAAGATTTAATATATGGCAACCTTAATTGACACAATATATTTTAAAGAGTTAGCGGAGCAGAACCCAGAAGATACCTGTAAAAGAGCTTTATGCAGATACGATGATATTAAAAGGTGTTATTATCTATCTGTATGGGGAGATGATTATGCTGTATATCCTTATGAGTTAAGGATTGAACGACTAAGTAAAAATTTTGACAATACGCACGAGTATTTATATCTATTTATAATAAACTATCTATTGAGAGCAAAGAACATTGAGTTGTCTAATGAGTGGATATCTGAAAAAGATATACCCGGAGGCTCTACATTTTTTCGTGGTCCGCATGAAATCCCTACTAATCTTATCTCTTCAAAATATAACGGTAATATTTCGGAGTTCAAAAAAAGATGCAATCAACTCAATGGTATTCCGTTTGAAATGGCGGATTCATCATATATTTTCAAAATTACACCTCGAATTCCAGTAGCTCTTCTTTATTGGGATGGAGATACTGAATTTCCGCCTGAATCAAAACTTTTATATGACAAATCTATAACTAAACATTTAGCTTTGGATATTATATTTGCTCTTGCTGTTGCTATCTGTGAGCAGTTCGTCAGAGTAACTTAAACTTTAATTGCCCTTTTTGCAAAATTAGAGTTCCTGCAAAAAAGTTTGAATTATTACCTTAAGTTTACTATATAGCAAATCAGTCTTGCAGGAGGTCAACTATACTTGAAGCCTTTAATTTATTGGATAGAAAATTAGGTTTCAATAGCCCTAATAAACAACATTGATTTGAAACTTCTCCTCAAATATGGAATCCCTCCGCTTATTCCACTGTTTATAATAATATGTATAGCCATTCTATTCGCTAAATACCTTCCTATTTTTAATGGAAAACCTTTTTTTGACTATTTTCCCCGTCTTCC
The DNA here is from genome assembly GCA_015232455.1 of Desulfamplus sp. GTDB lineage: Bacteria > Desulfobacterota > Desulfobacteria > Desulfobacterales > Desulfobacteraceae > Desulfamplus. The sequence continues at coordinate 27,699 of JADFZQ010000012.1, forward strand.
TGAAAATCATATATCTAAGTTTGTTGAAACAGAAGTCGTTGATGTTGTAGGAGTTGTAGCTTCTAAGCCCGAAGAGTTTGATAAACGGTTAAGATTTGATTTTTTAGTGGAAAAACTTATTGAGATCGAGAGTGGAAGTAAGATTAATAAATTTCCTTTCAATAACTATCTGGGCATGATTCAGGTAAATGTTTATAATTTTGCAACACAATACAGGCAAGGAGAGACCATTTCGTTTAGAGGAAAAATAAAATCTCTTAGAAACTTTAATAACCCCAAAGGTTTCGATTATGTAAGGTATATGCAAAATAGAGACTTATGGGGAAGAGTAAATATAGATGGAAAAAAAATTAACACTATTAAAGCAATTAAAAACATTAAACACTCTTCTTCGTATAGCCTTCAAAAAGATAATATTCATAATTTCCTTAGTTACCATAATTTTAATCTTCACAACTTAAGTTACTACAAATTAATTATTGATAACTTTAGAGAAAGTTTCACAACTCACATATTGAGAAATAGCGATAATAAAGATTCATCAGCCATTCTCTCCGCATTAACTATAGGAAATAAAGATTTAATTTCAAAAGAGCTACAGCAAGATTTTTCAAGAACAGGTGCAAGCCATATTCTTGCAATATCTGGTCTTCATTTATCAATTGTAGCAACGCTATTTTTTTATCTATTAAATATCTCTTTATCATTTTCAAAAGTGCTATTGATTCATGGATGGAGTAAAAAAGGAGCTGCAATTATAACACTATTTCCGCTCATGGCTTACGGAGTAATTTCAGGTTTTTCTGACGCAACTCAAAGAGCGATGGTAATGGTTATAATTTTTATGTCAGCAAAAGTGATTGAGCGTGAAAGCGATAATTTCAACTCTCTTGCATTTGCTGGCATTGTTATACTTATATTTGATCCTTTATCGCTTTTTACAATCTCTTTTCAACTCTCATTTGCTGCCGTTTTTTTTATCCTCATAGGTTTATCGCTAATTAATCAATACCAACCCAGACAATTTGAAAATCTTTTTTTAAAAAAATTCATAAGTTTTGTTTTAATATCAATTTTTGCAACTGCTGGCACACAGATTCTTGTAATGCACTATTTTAATATATTCTCATTTTCAGGGTTGATTACCAATTTAGTTCTCATTCCAGTTGTTGGTTTTGTAGCTTTACCAATTGGACTTGCCTCACTATTTTTCTATCTATTTTCTGTTTCACTCTCAGGGCTATTTATTAAATGTGCAACATTTATCTTAACACCGTGTATAGTTTTTATTAAAAATATTGCCAACTTACCTTGCAGTTACATTGAGACATTTACCCCTGATATTTTAGAGATAAGCTGTTACTACATATTAACTATCTCTCTGTTTTTTATTGCAAAGTTTTGGAAGATATATAGAAAGAATCTTTTTAAACACAAAATAGAGGACAACATAGATTCAGACACCTCAAATTTTAAATTGATACTTTTTAGATGTGGAGTTGTGGCTGCTCTCTCCTCATTGTTAATAATTTCAATCTATGAATCAGTCTGGATTTATAAAAAATTTTTTAATAAGGACCTTCTGGTAACAATCATAGATGTTGGACAAGGAAATTCTGCTTTAATTGAGATGCCAAAAGGTAAAACAATTCTTGTTGATGGAGGTGGTTTTTCTTATATAGGCAACTTTGATACGGGAGAGAATATTATTGCCCCATTTTTAAGGCATAAAAAGATAAAAACTCTTGATGTTGTTATTTTAACCCACCCTGATTCAGATCATTTAAATGGGCTTATCTATATTCTTAACCATTTCAATGTAAAAACTTTTATTAAAAATTGCGATGAAAGAGACAACATTGCTTACAAAAACCTTATGGAAGCTATTCAAAAAAATAGTTCTCGGCTATTTGTAGTTGATAAGATAGAGCCAATTACTATTAAAATTGGAGAGGGAGAACTTAAATTTTTTCATCCTCTTAAACCTTGTAAAAATATTGTTAAAAATTTTTTGAATAAAGAGGATTCAGAAATTTTAAACTCAAGCACAATAGCAATAAAAGAGTTAAACAAACATGGATTGAATACAAAAAAATTAGAAGACGAAGATAAAAATATTAATGATAACTCTTTAGTATTTAAGGTGATATTTAAAGACAACTCCATTTTGTTTACAGGAGATATAACAGCAGATACAGAAACTGAAATAATTGATAAATATAAATATAAAATTGACTACTCAGATATAAATAGACATCTAAAGAGTTCTGACCTGAAATCTGATATTCTAATCGCTCCGCATCACGGTAGCTCTGGTTCAAGCAGTGATTTTTTTCTTGATATTGTTGCTCCTGAAAATATAGTAATATCTTGCGGGTGGCAAAATCGTTTTGGATTTCCTAAAAATATTGTGTTAAACAGATATAAAAAACGTGGTATTAAAGTATTTAGAACTGATTTGAATGGAGCTGTAATGCTCTATTCAGACGGAACTAAATGGGAAATCAGCTCTTTTCTTTGAGATGATTATAGACTGCCAGATACAATGTTAAAAGGAGAAATAGTTTGTTCTTTATATACTTTCCGGTTGCACTTATCTTCTCAATAGTTGTTTATATTGACTCAGAAAAACAGCAAATGCCAAGATGGTGGGCTGCTGTTATCTTTTTTGCTCCAATAACAGTGATATATTACATAATTAAAACAAGGCAGAAAAAGAGCTTAGTTCCTCTGACAATATTGATATTTGTCTTTATATTAGTGGGGGTTGGCGAATCTTTTTTATATTTAAGAATTAAGGATAATATTATCTATTCTCAATACTCACCCACAGCCAAAGAGGTTTTAAAGTTAACAGAGCAGCTTGAATATTCTACAGCACAACTTAACTATATGACTTTAGAGCTTGATAATCTTTCAAGCGTGGATTCAAGTATTAAAAAAATAGATGAGGCATATACTCTTGTTGATACTATGAAGTCAATACTTGATGAAAATGACAGAATGATAAAAAAATTTATACTTATTGTTAATGATTACAGAAATGTACTACTTGAGGAGAACTTTGACTGGCTGCTTAAAATTGAAGAGTACTACAGCGAACCTATTGTAATTAAATATTTAGACCATCTTTCGATATATTTAGACAATTTTGCATCACTTTTGAAATATACGGGTGAAAATTTTCAGGAGATAACAAATAGAACTCCTGTTTATCTTAAAAACTATGATGGGTATTACATGAATTATGTTAGGTCATTAGAGAGCCATAATCTTATTGATGTGAGTAGAATGCAATTTCAACATAACTTTCTTGTTCATAATCCTGAGCTTGAACCATATTTACCTACAATTTTGCAAAAACGTTTTATGAATATCTGGAAGAAAAAATCATCTTAATTGTCTAAAGCACCACGTTAAACATTAATGTATTACTAAAAATACGTTTTGGTAATACAATGTATAAAAGGAGTATATTAAAACAACGTAAATTGGATTAGAATGAGGATGTAATTAATTCAAAAACTTGATAGTTAGACTCAATTTGGGGAAGTTTTTTTTGTGTTATTTGAATTCATTAATTAGTAAAGGAGAAAACTAAAGAAAATGAAGAATTATTTTAGGAGTATTTTTATCAAAAAAAGTTTTACTGGCATTATCTGCCTAATTTTGCTTTATCTCACAGTGGGAGTTGCCGACGCAACAAGTATATTGAATAAATATGGATTTACACTTGATTTTGATTTTGAAGCAGGAGCAATTTATACTAAAAGTACAGATACCTATTTTGGTGCAGGACAAAACGGAACAGGTGAAAAAGATATTTACTGGACCGAATACTATATGAAGCCATCTTTAAACTCAACCTACATACTTGATAATAAAAGCAGTTTATATGCAAAATTCGCCGCAGTTGGCGAAGCCACTCGTGGTGATGGCAACATCAACTCTTCTGATAACGGAGACGATATTGCCATTGACAAGGCATACGTAGGTTGGAAATCAGATAAGATGTTTGCTCAAGAAAATATGTTAGATTTCTCAGTTGGACGGCAGGAATTTTTAGTTGGTCGTGGGTTTGTAATGAAAAGGCAGGGGGGCGATGATCCAAGTTCGTATTGGTTAGCTCCTAACGTTCATTTTGATAACACGGCAATTGCTAAAATAAACTGGCAGCCCCTTCGAGCTGATTTTGCATGGGTTCGGACAAACGACAATTCATATGATACTCAATCTTATGGTGTGAATATCGAATATTTCAATGAAATGTTTAAGGCAATTGATCAGGCTACTTTGGCTGTAGCATACTTTAACACAGCAGAATCTGATAAATCTGGATGGGACGGACTTGATGTCTATAATGTTCGAGCAAATTTTGCACCTCTTGCAACTATGAACATCAAAGATTTATATATATCAGCAGAGTATGTAAAGCAAAGGAACAATGGGATTCATAATGTTGATGCAAATGCCTACTTTGGAGAAATAGGCTATAATTTTTTAACAGTTTTTTGGACACCTAAAATATTTTATCGTTATGAACATTTTAGTGGTGATGATCCTCTTACTAATACTGATGAAAGTTACCAGTACTATTTTGAGGGCGGTACAGGGTGGGGCACATGGTATACTGAGATTCTTGGCGATTATTATGGATTCAATAATAATAACCAGAATCAAATTCAACTTGAAGTTCACCCAACAGATTCTATTTCTGCTGGTTTGATATACTATTCAATGGAAAGTGATGAAGGCAATAATAAAATCGGAGATGAAATCAATTTTTATGTTGATTATGTTATAAACAAATGGGTGTCAGTGGGTGGTTGCTATGCATGGGCATCTCCAGATACCGTTGTTGAATCAGATTTTGGTACTGATAATGCCCAAAAAATTGAACTCTACACCTATCTTTATTTTTGATTATATAAATCCTCTCTATTAACTCAAAATACCATAGACTTGACAACTTTTTGAAAGATAGTAGAGACGAACGGCGTGCGTCTCTACTATCTTTGTAGAAAGTTATGGTGTTACTTTATCCCCATTCCTTATCATGTTTTGGCACAATATTAAGCAATACGTTCCTGTCTATACTGTAGAAATGGGATCACGACTCTGTTCTTGTTTCCTCCTAAAGCATCGTAGGTAATACTAACTACGGGGACTCCTGTTATTCTCTCAATTTTAGCACTCATAGCCTCTGTAACCAAGCCAGGACAGCAAAAAGACGGGCTTGTCTGAATAAACAGGGCAAGATCAGGATTCTCTTTAATGGTGTAGTGAATCTTTAAGATATTATCCATTGATTCGCCAGTATGTTCGGGCAATAATCCATAGGTTGCAAGAACGCTTTTAAAATCATCTGTGTAAGTGTGGTCAGGTTCATTAAAAAAAGGTTCAAAGTAACGGTAATAGCGTTTCTCAAATTGAGTCATTGTTGCAAGAATCGCTTTATTAGATATAAGACTTAAATATCTTCCCTCTTTAAACCACTTCTTAAAGTATGACTCTGCTATCATTTTTGCAAAACGATAATATGGAGTTGTTATAACTTCTCCGCCATGCTCTTCAATAAAATGAATCAAATTTTGATTCATAACATCATTATCTCTGACGTAAAAATCACCAAAAATACCAACTTTGGGTCGGTTTTCTCTTGGATAGGTCTCTATAGTTTCAAATTGAGATAGTGCAATTTTAAGAGAATCTTCTCTTGTGGTTCTTCCTTCAAATGCCATATTTAAAATACGAACAGCCTGCTTTATAGCCTCGTCAGTTTGACCTTTTACCTTTTCGTAAGGTCGGATTTTGCAGCCTAATGATCTTAAAAGCCCGCCAAACATATATGAAAAATAGGCATTTAATGAGGCACGAACAGAAATTTCACTAAATGAAAGCTCTCCTTTATAAACTCCTGCTTTTGCAAGATTAGCCTCAATCTCTCTTTTATCTAATGAAGTTTTATTTGATTTAAAGTTAATGCTGCCTAATTCACTGTTAGGGTTTGTTATCTCTTTGTTAGAAGAGATAATAGATTTTATATGGTGTGGGTAAAGTTTTATGTTGCACGATATTTCAGATTTGCTCATCCAAAGAAGACAATTTTCAGGATTTAGTTTTCTATTAACTATCGTTTGAATATAACCCGCTGCAATCGCATTTAACGGAATACATTGACCAGTATTTGTTTTAAGGCTTTGTTTAATTGTCTCATCACTCTCTTCCATTAAAATTGCATCATAACCTTCACCACGCAGGGTTGCTGCCAAAAATGAGCAGGTTATAGAGTCCCAATTTGGCATGATTATTGTTTTGCCTGAAAGATTATTCTCATCTTGAATGAGTGTTGATATTGACCAACCTCTTTTTTGAGACAAAGCTCTTTTCTGGGGCAGAGTGTTTTCAAGTTGAGGATTAAGATGGGAAAGAGTTATAGTTTTATATTTAGAATAAGTTTTTGATTGGCTAAAATTTCTAAATGCCCTTACAGCAGCTTCAATACGTGTTTCATATCCAACACTTGAGTCATGCTCATCAAGTTCAAGCACAAGATATGGTTTATCGTGTGATTCCATTATTTTCTTAAAATAATCAACTCCAAATGAGTCTGGCGAACATTTAAAAGAGGTTATATAGACTGGAAATAGATTGTCTGTCCTTGCTGCAATTAAAGCTGCTTTAAGAATGGTTGCAGCGTGTTCCCAATGAATCTCTTTTAAGAGAGGTTCAATTTCAGTAAAATCGTGGTTCTCAAAATTAAGCATATCTTGAAAAAATGTGTTTATGCGTAAAGATGAGAAAATATCTGGAATTTTGCTGTTTAAAGATTCTGATAAAATTGTGTATGGTCTTCCTACAAGCAGCACATTAATGTCATTAGATATGTTTATCTGCTCTGCATAAAGTTCTTTAAGCTGATCTTCTGCACCTTTTTTCCACTCTAAAGCCTTATCATAAGCAGAACTTATATCAAAAAAGCTGATAAGAGAATCATCAAAAAATTTTACAAAATAGTCATCAGATATTTTATCCTCAAAATCGCTGGCTGAATTTGTAATATTTTTAAAAGAACGATAAATCTCTATTTTAGTATAAAAATTTGTGTAAAGGTCTTTTACCACAGGAGTCAGCAATCGCTTTTTTCTTATATTTGGCAAAGCTGCAATAACTGACGGAACATATTGTGTGTAGTAACAATATTGCCTTCTACCGCTCTTTTCTCTATTTTTATTTTCAAAATAGTATGGAAGAAAGACATAATCAGCTTTTTCCATAAGATAGTCAACATGACCATGAAGAGATGTGATTGGTGTGCAAAATTCAGCATTTGCAAGAGATCGACCACGCGTTACAGGCGATTTCATACGTTCACTGGTAATGGTTTTAATCCCAAGGTAGTTGAAAAAAATCTTCCAAAAATCTAAATCTTCAACAAGATGAAGTGCCGCTGGAATGCCGATTGTAAATGGATATTGAGTCTTGCATGGGTGAGGCAAAGTTACTGCCTTTTTTCTTGCTTTAAGAAGGTGGAAATTATTCTCTTTTGCTACATAATGATCTGTTTCATAATCTCTTCCGCACAAAAAGCCAAAAGCAACAGTCTCACTATCCATTTCAACTATGGTAAGTTTACAGCTGTTTGTGCAAAGCTGGCAGGTCTCTTGACGAACAGGAATCTCTTTTTTCCAAAGATCAAAGCCTCTAAATTTACTCTTTGGATACTGCTCTTCGCCAGTTAAACTTATCTTATTATAGTTATTAATCTTGTCATCAATATTAATCTGCTTTTCATCAACTTTTTTTCCTCCTCTATCTCCACAAATAGAGCTTAAGGCAGGCATAGAGTCGTATATCTGCTCATTATTGCTTATAAATGCAACATGAGTGTGCATATCTTTTATTGTTAACGCAACACCAAGTGCACCAGTAAGGTGGCAAAACTTAGATACATGAATAGGTTTTTTAAGTCGTTGTTCAAAAGCCGCAACCAATGCTCTATTTTTTGCAGTTGCCCCTTGAAATAAGATAGTCTCACCAATCTTTGCTTCGGTTGCAACTTTAGTCATATAGTTATCTCTGACTGAATGAAGAGCAGAAGCAAGAACTTCATTTACACTGTATCCTTCAGATAGAAAATGGTTCATATCTCTTTCCATGAACACCGTGCATCTATCGCTTGATATTGGTGATTTTACAGATTCTGTCCGTGCTGAATATTCAGATAAAGGGCAGCCAAGTTTCAAAGCCTGCTCTTCTATAAAACTGCCAGTTCCAGCAGCACATACAGTGTTCATAAACGATGATGTTACAACACCATTTTTCATGGTGGTAAATTTTGCGTCCTGACCACCAATTTCAATTATGGTGTCAACACTGTTATTTAGTTCATAAGCAGCTCTTGAGTGTGCTGTTATCTCATCAAGCACCAAATCAGCACCAATAACTCCAGCAGATAGCTTTCTTCCAGAGCCAGTAGTTCCACACCCAATTATGGTTATGTTGAAATTATAATCAGAGATAAATTTATCAGCGGCTTTGAAAATTGACTGAACAGCCTGAACAGGTCTTGATGCAGTTCTTGTGTAAAAACCAGATAGAACAGTCCCTTTTTCTGTGATTATAACAGCTTTTGTGCTTGTTGAACCAACATCAAGTCCAAGGTAGCAAGGAATTTGAGTAGTTAAAGAATCAGATTTCACACTTGATAAAGAGGTAGTATTTGAATGGGAAGAAGTAGTATTGGAAGCAGAATTATAAATAGATAAAAGAGTTGATGGCTCTTCATAAATGTCAACCTCAACCCCTTCAAATATCTCACTCTTAAACCCTTTAAAATCAGGGTAATCAGACAGCGTGAGAGTCAATTCAGGATAAAAAAATTTCTGCTGTTTCTCTTTTTCTATCAAAAGGTCATTTAGATTCTTGATATTTATTTTGCTGTATGGAGCAGCGGAATTTATTTGGTTATTTGGGCTGTAAAGCTCATTGTTATTTATATTATTATCTATGCTTTTTAGTTCGTCAGCCATGCAAAGAGCCGCACCAATTGCTCCATAAAGGTGAGAGTTCTCATCACAGATAAGAGATTCTGTGTTATCAAAATTATCATCTTTAAAGGTTTCTGTTAGAGATTTATTTTTTATATTTCCACCTGCCTGAGATTTATTAATCAAATCTTCAAGATGCTTTTTAACTGACCTATTTTTAGAAACACCACCACAAAAAATAATGGGCTTGTTGATGGTTTCATTAGTAAATAAAGTGTTGTAGATATTTCTTGCAAGCCCTTTACACAACCCATCGCATATTTGAGGGACAGAAAATCCCTCTTGCTGGGCATGTATAAGGTCAGTTTTTGCAAAAACTGCACAACGGGTTGCAATATCAGGAATCCTAAGAGTGTTCTCAAAAGCAGCATTGCTTAACTCTTCTGGGTGCGACAATCCAAGACGTTTGGATTGCTGGTCAAGAAAACTTCCAGTTCCAGCAGCACATGAGGTGTTGTTTTTAGAGCCGCAATATTTTCCACATTCATCAAACAGACTTAAACTAAATTTTTCGCCGCCAACATTTAGAATTGCACCTATATTTTTATGAAAATGGCGAGCAGCCCTTATGATTGCAACTTGATCATCATAGGTTTGAACTCTTTTAATAGTGTAAGGAGTTGAAGAGGTTGCAGCAATATAATCAAATTTACTTAAATCAACTCCAGATAGTGCCGCTTCAAGAGCTTTTGATATATCGCCATGGTGAAAAGCACTTCCTTTGCATAAGATAGCTCCCAATTCAGAGTTTTTTATACCAGCATTTATACCAGCAATAGAAACAGATACAGAACCAACATCAACACCTAAAATATTTATCATTGTGCTCATTTTATTATTCTTTATTTTTCAATTTACGTTTATGTTCAAATTCAGATTTATATTTATTAGATTTCCTGCATAACTAAAACTATATTCAGTAAAATCAAGGGTCAAACCCAAGTTTTGCAGAAAGTCAATTTCTGGATTTATATCTTTTCTTTTATCTCATTCCAAAAATCACGAACACCTCTACGCCAGCCATCTAAAAATAGCCTGCCGTATTTACCAATACCATCTGTCTTTTTTTCAACAAGCTCTTCAGAAGATAAAAGATTATTAAAATAACTGCCAAGAGTATCATCTTTAGCCATCTCTAAAGCTGAAGAGAGTCCAAGTGCATAGATAAGATCATTGTAGTGGGCGTTCTTTGCCCATTGAAGCCCTTTTGCATGTCCATTTTCAGAGTAATTTACTTCAGCCTGTTTTTTTTCATTTTTTAGTCTATCTATAATCGCTGCCATATCATGGTCTTCTTGCAATCTTCTTTGGAACTCCTCTTTTTTATGTATTGCCTCTGCTAAAGCATCTTGAAACATTTTGGAGAAATTAAAAGATTGCCGCCACTCTTCCATCTTTTCATAAAGCATGTCTGGAATGCTTAAAGTTATTTTACGTGTCATGTTTTTATCTCCATAACTGTTTTTTTAAGAGTATGTTATATGTCGTGTTTCTATGCTTAATCAGTAGCAATACTATTTGAGTGGTGTTAATTTAGTTAATACGTATTATTTTTTTGTGGTAGTGTCAAGAGAGTTTGTAAAATCGTTAATGTCAATCCCATATTTTTTAATTCGTTTCCATACAGTTACCCTGCTTACTCCAATAGCTTCAGCAACTTTGGATTGATTACCTTTTTCTTTAATCAACGCTTGTAATAATTCGCTTTTTTCATCAATTTTTATAAACTTACCATAATTACTATTTTTGTTGCTCATATCTTTACAAACATGTTCAGATGCAGTTTTAATCTCAGTATGTAGAACCTTATCAGGCAGATGTTCAGGTGTTATAATATTGCCATGACACAGCACAAAGGCATATTCTACCGCATTTCTAAGCTCTCTTACATTTCCAGTCCATTTATACATCATCATTCGTTTCATGGCTTCTGGTGAGAATCCCAAAATATTTTTACCAGTTTTTTTAGTATTGATATCAACAAAATGTTGAACAAGAATAGGTATATCTTCATTGCGGGCGGATAAAGGAGGGCAGTTTACAGGAAAAACATTTATCCTAAAAAAGAGGTCTTCTCTAAATTTTTGTGATTGCATTAAAGATTCAACATCTCTGTTAGTGGCAGTAATAATACGAACATCAACATCAATAGAGCAGTTATCCCCAACTTTTTCAATTTTTTTCTCCTCAAGAACTCTTAGAAGTTTTACCTGTGTTGACATGGGAATATCTCCGATTTCATCAAGAAATATTGAACCCCCGTGAGCTGCTTCAAATCTGCCGATACGGTTTCTGTCTGCCCCTGTGTATGCACCTTTAACATGCCCGAATAGCTCACTTTCTAATAGATTTTCGTTAAGTGCTGCACAGTTAACCTTTATAAATGGCTTGGAACTTCTAAGACCTGTCTCATGCACAGCTCTTGCAACAAGCTCTTTACCTGTTCCACTCTCTCCAAGAATCATTACAGGAGTATCTGAAGCTGCAACATTTTCAATAACCCCAAATAAAGATTGCATAACAGGACTTTTTCCAATAATTCCATGAAATCCATCATCAAGCATATATGTTTTTTTAAGAGCCATAAGTTCGTTATTATAACGGATACTATCTGACATATCCTTTAAAGTCTCAACAGCACCAACAATATTACCATCATCGTCATATAGGACTGTGGCACTTTTTAAAATTTGAACAGAACGGTTTTGCTTGTTTGAAATAATGCACTTTTTATCTCTCATCATACCGCGGGAAAAAAGACCGCACCATAGTTTCCCCTCCCCTTTGCCTATAATTACGCAGCCAGTGCAGTTAAGAGTTCTGCATGATTTTCCCTCAAGCTCTTTTTCAGTGTATCCAGTCATAAGTTGTGCTGTGCTGTTAGATGCGATAATTTCACCTTTGGCATTAACTATCATCACGCCGTCGTGAACAGCTTCAATTATAGTTCTCCAGTATTTTCCAATATCCATTGTATATCCTCTGCATGTTGCGTTTTAAGTTGTAAACCATTAACGTCTGTTATTAACACTTAACATTAACATAAGATAATACAGATTAACAATATTATATTGATAATATAATATTTACTGATGGTTATCATCATGGCACATTCATTGCTATATAATTAAAAATATAGGAAAAATGTTAATCAGGTATTAACACAAACTTAAAATCAATAAGGAGAAAAAGATGGGTCTAAAACAGTGCCAAAAAACAGTGGAAAGGGGGAAAAAGGTTAAACTAAATACAATTTTATTTATACTGCTATTTCTTTGCCAAGTTTTTGCTGGTCAGAGCGTTTATGCCTCAGATAAAGCAAATAACAAAAAACAGGAGATTACTCAGAAGAAACATATTGAAAAAGAAGATGTGCAGATGCTCAAAAAACAGCTTGAAGAGATGAGCAAAAGCATGGAGCTGCTTAAGGAGAAACTTAACACTCTTGAGCAAAATAGAGAATCAGATAAACAGGAGATAGAAAAAGAGAGGCAGGCAGAAAAACAAGATCAAGAGCAAAATAAGCAGGATAGACAAAAGGATAAAGAAGATATTCAATACTTAAGTAAACGTGTTGACAAAGCAGAGCTGCATACTGCAACTGACAAGCTCTCTCTTGGGTTTGAACTTCGCTCTAAAGCTGATTCTATCCATTATGATGGAATGTTATCTGCTCCTTCTACGATGATTGGTTCTTTTTTTACACCTGTCTCACAAGGAGGATTTAATGGTGCAACTCTCAGCCAAGTTCAGCAAGGTATGCAAAACATGGCTATGGCTGGAATGATTCCAGCTTTAGAGGAGAACGATATTGACAATGATGTCATATTTACAAATAAATTTCATCTTAATATGGAGTCAAAACTAAACTCTAATTTAAGTTTTGCAGGAAGAATGGCTGCCTATAAAGTTTGGGGAGACTCTACAGGGGTAAAATTCAATCAAGGAAGTCTAGGAGACATTACCCTTGATGGTAACACATCATCTCTTCCACATGGAGATACGCTTCATCTTGAGAGAGCCTATTTTCTATACAGCAAATATCTAAATAGTGTCCCAATAAGTTTCTCTCTTGGCAGACGCCCGTCAACTAACGGTCCTCCTTTGGAATATGGAGAGTATGGCATGGAGGGAGGGTCTCCTTTAGCAACAATAATTAACTGGCAGTTTGATGGTGCTTCACTCAACTTTGGACTTGAAGATGCAACTGGTATTCCGGGAGCTGCTTTTAAACTCTGTTATGGAGTAGGATTTGAAGGAGATTGGGGAAATTCTTACTCATTGCAAGAGAGCCAATCTGAAGTTGAAGATGTAAATTTGTTTGGATTTATTGCCACCTTATTTGACAATGACTCTTTTAGTGCAGTTCTAAATTATGCTCATGCGTGGGATATTACAGACGGCTTTACAGGGCTGACTGTTATGCCATTTATAGCATCAAAATCAGATCAGAACAAAGATGGCTCTTCTGAATATTATTTTACGCAAAACAGCGGCGGTTATATAACACGTATGGAGCCATCAACTGAAATTGGAGATTGGGACGCTGCAACACTTCTTATGAGAAAAAATCTTTATGAAGAGACAGAAAAAGATATTGATCTATTTCTTGCTGGCTCATGGAGTAAAACTGATCCTTCAAAAATATCTGCAAATCCATTCTATGAAATGATGGGAATTGGTCTATTGAGTTCAAATGGTCAACTTGAAGGGCAAGACGGTTATAGTATCTATGCTGGTGCTATATTCCCAATGCCTTTTGATGCAAAACTTGGACTTGAATACAACTGGGGTTCTAAGTATTGGTTTAACTTCACAGGTGCAGAAGATTCGCTTGTAGGCAGTAAACTTGCCACAAGAGGAAGTGTATATGAGGGATATTATATTCAACCAATATTTGGACAAAATTTCTTTGTAAGGTTAGGGACAAGGTTCTACGATTATAAATATACAGGCAGTGGTAACCCACTTGGTGAACCTGTAGAAATATCAGAGGCAAATTCACTAAATGGACTATTCCCAATTGCTGATAAAGTTTGGGATAGCTATTTAGCAGCAACAATGAGGTTCTAAATATTAAACTATATAACAAAATAATAAGAGGAGATTTCTAAAATGGGGAAAAAAGTATTTAGTTCAAAAGTGTGGGTTTCATTTGTAGTGATGGTTGTTCTTGCATCATTTACAGCAATAACTTTTGCAGGAGAACCAACTGGAGATAAAAGAAAGGGCAAATATTCATATCGTAAGGTTTATAAAGCGTGTATGGAGCGTGGAGAAGTAGCATCAGAAAGACCATTTATAAACCCTTCAGACAAGACAATGGCACAGTGGCAGAGAGTTTTTGAGACAAAAGATTTTGCAGAGTTTAAATGCAGTGCAGAGTGGGGAAAATTAAGTGCAGAGGAGATTGAAGATATTTATTCATACCTTTATGGTGGTGCTGCTGACTCTCCATCTCCAGCAAAATGTAAATAAAAATTTCATTTTTAATACAGCCTCCTTTTAAGTAGAGTATTCAACTTGTAGATTTGACAACCTTTAAAAGGTTGTCAAATCTGTGGCTTTGGTAAAAGCTAAACCATAAAACTTAACTAATAGATATGGAGCGTTGAGCATGGAAAACCGTAAAATCTCAAATAAGCTATCCATTTTAAATCAATTGATAATAGTAATGCTCTTTTCTTTATTTTATTTAGGTGTTGCTGATGCTATTTATGCTTCCACAGAGACACAAGGTAAAAACATAGCTGCTCAAGATACTAATAGAGAAGATGCACCGGGTAGAAAATTTGCAAAGCAGGCAGTAAAAAGAGAACATAGGTGGATTACAACAGATCACTCAAAACATGAAGCACTTAAAAAAGATTTCATGTCAGGTTATGAGATAACAAAGGCTTGTCTATCATGCCACTCTGAAGCATCATCGCAGTTTCATAAAACAATCCACTGGACATGGCTTGCCTCTGAAAATGGAGGAAATTTAGACAATAAAAATATCAGCACTCAAGATAACAAAAAAGATCGCAGATATGGAAAAGCAGGTTATTCAGTAAATAATTTTTGTATATCAAGCAACAACATGCAAGATAAGGCGTGCCTAAGCTGCCACACGGGCTGGAATGGAAAAAATGGAGAGGTAAACTGCTTAAAATGTCATGGTATGTCAACATTCAACTATAAAGAGGCTTTTGAAGATATAAAAGCATTTGCAGCAGAAACTGATGACCCAGAAAGTAAAGAGATTATGAAAGAGATTCAGGCAGAAGTTAAAGAGGCTGTAGGAAAAATAGGGCTGCCTCAGCGAAACAATTGCGGCGAATGCCATTTCAAAGGTGGTGGAGGTGATGGTGTAAAACATGGAGATTTAGATACATCTCTTATAAAACCAAATAGAAACCTTGATGTCCACATGGGAGTTGACGGCAAAAATTTTACCTGCACCCGTTGCCACACAACCACTAATCATAATATTGCTGGCAGAATTTATACAAACCCCGCTGTTGAGATTAACAAAAGCCTTCTTGAAGATGATCTTGCACCAAAAATCACCTGTGTATCATGCCACAGCGAAACACCGCATAAAACAGCTTCTAAAATGAATGATCACACTAATAAAGTTGCATGTCAATCATGCCATATACCTGAATTTGCAAGAGTCAATCCAACTAAAATGAGTTGGGATTGGTCAAAAGCTGGAAAAGTTAAAGATGGCAAACCTTATAGTATTGTTGGTGATTTAGGTAAAGATACTTATTTGTCTATCAAAGGAGAGATGATCTGGGAGAAAAATGTAAAACCTAAATATTTCTGGTCAAATGGTTCGCAAACCAGCACAACTGCTGTAGATGTTATTGATCCGTCAACTGTTGTAAAGGTGAGCCAGCCGGTTGGAGATATGAATGATCCCAATTCCCGCATATTTCCGTTTAAGCTGCATAAAGGTAAACAGCCTTATGACAAGGTACACAAAACACTTCTTGCTCCACTTCTTTCAGGAGAAAAAGGTTATTGGACTACACTTAATTGGGACGAATCAATTAAGATTGGAAATGAAATGGTTGGATTGCCATTTTCAGGTGAATATGATTTTGTTGAGACAACTTATGTATTTCCAATTACCCACATGGTTGCACCAAAAGAGAAAGCCCTTAAGTGTGTAGAGTGTCATATTAATAATAGCGGACGACTTGAGGAACTTACAGGATTTTATATGCCGGGAAGAGATAAAGCATCAATTATTGACTCTTTTGGCTGGCTTGCTGTTTTGGCTTCTTTGGCAGGTGTAACTCTCCATGGATTAGGAAGATTTTTCACTCGAAACGGAAATGGTAAAGATAAATAGAATCTTGCTAAAAACCAACCAATCAAAAAGGAGCTTTAAGATACTATGAGCGATAATAAAATAATCAAAATATATCTTTATACAAAGTTTGAGCGATTCTGGCACTGGCTTCAAGCAGCAATGATCATCATTTTGCTTATCACAGGTATTGAGATTCACGGAGCATTTACGCTTCTTGGATATGAAACGGCTGTAGAGGTTCACAATTTCATAGGTCTTTCTTGGCTTATACTATTTGCGTTTTTTGTCTTCTGGTTATTTACTACTGGAGAGTGGCGTCAATATATTCCAACAACAAAAAAGCTGTTTTCTGTGATTGTATATTACTCTGTTGGAATTTTTCAAGGTAAGCCGCATCCTGTGCAAAAATCACCAGGAGCTAAACATAACCCGCTACAGAGGCTTACATACCTTGCACTTTCAGCAATGCTGCTTCCGATTCAGATGACAACAGGGGTTCTTTATTACACATGGAATCTATGGGGAGGTGCGGCTATCCCGCTTTTATCTGCAATGCCTCTGCTCTTTGTTGCTATTTTACATACTTTAGTTGCATTTATGCTTTTATCATTTTTGATAGTTCATGTTTATATGACTACAACAGGACATTCACTTTTCAGCCATATATCTGGCATGATTACTGGTTGGGAAGAGATTTACGAAACTACTAAAGTGCAAGAGTGGGAATTGCCAGCTCGACATAAGTAAAACATTGGTGGCAATTATAATTTTTATAGCTAATCGATAAAAATGGGAATTATTGCAATAAAAAGCAATAGTTCCCATTTTTTGTCTCAAAACAGCTAAATTTTCGGATGAATCATGTTTCATTTAATCTTGAGTTATAGTATATAACGACCTTAAATTTTTCATAGATGTTATAGAAAATTAGATTGTTTGGAAATTTCTATGAGAAAAATTTTAAGAATCTAAAATAGCTACGGTGGTATTGATGATAATAAAAAGTGTTGAAAATTTTGGCTTTTGGACAATCCAACAAATTGAAAGCGTTGGCAGAATCTTTATTTTTCTGTTTATCGGGCTTTTTCATATTTTTACTTTTCCTTTTCAGATATTCAAAATTATTGAACACACATGGTTTATTGGCACTAAATCAATGGTTGTCATTATGTTGACGGGTATCTTTACAGGAATGGTGTTGGGTCTTCAGGGATACTACACCCTTATAAAATTTGGTTCTGAAGGAATGCTTGGTTCGGCTGTTGCTTTGACTCTGATTCGTGAGCTTGGTCCTGTTCTCACAGCAATAATGATTACAGCAAGAGCGGGTTCCGCAATGGCTGCTGAGATTGGAGTTATGCGGATTTCAGAACAAATAGATGCGCTTGAGACTATGAACATCAATCCAGTTAGATTTATATTCAGCCCAAGAATTGTGGCATCTATAATAAGTTTCCCTCTTCTGACAGCATTGTTTGATGTGATAGGTATTTTAGGAGGTTATGTTACTGGCTCTCTTATGCTTGGGATTAATGGTGGAATTTATATTTATAGAGTAAATGACAGTGTTATTATGGCTGACGTTATTGGAGGATTTGTAAAATCTCTTGTATTTGCAGTTGTGGTTACAACAATATGCTGTTCTCAAGGATATTTTACCCATCTTCAGACAAAAGGCGGGTTTGGTGCAAAAGGAGTAAGTTTTTCAACTACTACTGCTGTTGTAAACTCCTGTGTTATGATTTTAGTATTTGATTATGTAATAACTTATCTTCTTTTATAGAATCTCCTCTCTCAATTCATAAAAGATTTTGATGCTATTTTTTGATATGACAGTATATAGTGTAAATTTTAAAAAAGATAAGTTTAAATTAGAAAAAGCTAATAAAAAAGATAAATAGATACTTATGAAAGCACCTTTAATTGAATTTATAGATGTTAGAAAAAGTTTTGGAAGCAACCACGTTATGCAGGGAGTAAATCTCTCCATATATGAAGATGAAATAACAGTTATCATTGGTAAGAGTGGTTCAGGAAAAAGCGTGCTTTTAAAGCATATTATAGGGCTTATGCACCATGATTCAGGAAAAGTAATATTTAAAGGAGAAGAGATCTCTTCTATGTCTGGAAAGAGGAAAGAAGAGTTTAAACGCAATTTTAGCTACATGTTTCAAGAGAATGCACTCTTTGACTCTATGAACATTTATGAAAATATTGCTTTGCCTTTGGCTGAAACTTCCCGTTTTTCCAAGCAAGAGATAAAAAAGAAAGTTGAGATGAGAATGGAGCAGCTTGAGATTCAAGGTACATCAAACAAATATCCAGCCCAACTTTCAGGAGGTATGAAAAAAAGGGTCGCCCTTGCAAGAGCTTTAGTAACTGAACCATCAATTGTTCTTTTTGACGAACCAACAACTGGGCTTGATCCTGTAAGAAAAAATGGTGTTCACGCAATGATTAAGTCATATCAGCAGATGTTTGGATTTACAGCGGTAATTGTAAGCCATGAGATACCAGATATATTTCAGATAGCTCAAAGAGTTGGTATGATTGAAAAAGGAAAAATAATATTTCAAGGCTCTGCTGAGGAAATAATGAAATCTGATTTAAGTGAAGTAAGCAAATTTATTAATGGCAGCGGAGATTTTATGGAGTATTAATACAGTTTAGGTTGCTAATCAAAATAGAACTTAAAATATTTAGGAAAAAATAATATGAAAAGAGGAATGGTTGAGTTTTATGTTGGAATTTTTATGATTATTGGTATTGCATGTTCTTCCTACCTTATTATTGAGCTTGGTGGTGCAAGAGTTATAACTACTAATGATTACAGACTTTATGCCTATTTTAGCTCTGTTGCTGGTTTAAAAAAAGGGGCTGGCGTTGAGATGGCAGGAGTCGAAATTGGTAATGTTGTTTCAATAACATTGGATACTGAAAGATTACTTGCAAAAGTTGAACTTGGAATCCATGAAAATATCAAATTAGCTGAAGATGTAATGGCATCAGTTAAAACTTCAGGAGTTATCGGAGATAAATATATTAATCTTTCCCCTGGAGGTTCTGAAACTATGCTTGAATCAGGTGAGACTATTTTTAATACAGAATCAGCTATTGATATTGAAGCGTTAGTAAGTAAATATATTTTTGAGAAAGAGGAGAAAAAAGAATGAATAAAGTATCAAAAAACAACAGTCTATTAGCTGCTTTTAGCATTATCTCAATAACCATAATTCTATTATGCCCGTCAATTATAATATCAGCAGATTTAGCACCAGAGATTGAGCTGAGAAACGGGGTAAATGCAATTGTAGATACGCTAAACGATCCAGCGTTTGCAGGAGTAGAACAAAAAGAGGCAAAAAAAGAGGCTTTGTTTAGTAAAGCTGAATCAATTTTTGATTTTAATGAATTTTCTAAAGGGGCACTTGGAAGTAATTGGCAACGTTTTTCAAAGAGTCAGCAAAGTGAATTTTCTAAATATTTTGCACGTCTAATTGCAAACACATATCTTGAGAAAATTGATGATGAAAATTTTCAGGATTTAAAAATTACTTACCTAAAAACCGAAATGCTTGACTCTACAAAGTCTGGTATTGAGCGAGCTGATATTCAATCAGAGGTATTTCACGATAAAATTACTACTCCTGTCCATTATAGAATGATGAAGAAAAAAGGAGGACGTTGGAAAATTTACGATGTAAAAATAGAGGGTGTAAGCTTAGTTGGCAACTATAGAGAACAATACAGAACAAGATTTAACGATTCACCAGACAAAATAATCAATGAAATAAAGGAGAAAATTGAGAAATGATCTCACAAGGTAAAAATGATCTAATAAGATATTTAAAGCAGAGATTATATATAAATTGGCTTTTTATTTCGTTTGTTCTGTTTACAATATTTTGCACAAACTCTTTTGCTGGTAGTGAACCTTTAGATAATGAACT
This sequence comes from Desulfamplus sp., assembly GCA_015232455.1. Taxonomy (GTDB): domain Bacteria; phylum Desulfobacterota; class Desulfobacteria; order Desulfobacterales; family Desulfobacteraceae; genus Desulfamplus. The sequence goes on from JADFZQ010000012.1 coordinate 48,005, forward strand.
TTATGGAGATGAATATGTAAAATCAGATGCACAATCTGTATCTGATCCTCTGTATTGGTTTAATTATGCAATGTTCTCATTTAACGATAGACTATATTTTTGGGTATTAAAACCCGTTGCTCAAGGGTATAAATTTATAGCACCTACCAAACTTAGAAATGGTTTGCAAAATTTTTTTCAAAACGCTCTTTTTCCAGTTAGGTTTGTTAATAATATTTTACAAGGTAAAGGAGAACAAGCTCTTTTGGAAGCTCAAAGTTTTGTAATTAATACAGTTGGAGGAGGATTAGGATTTGCAACACCTTCAGATTATGTATTTGGAATTAAAAATTACGAAGAAGATATGGGACAGACATTAGGACGATATTCTTTAAAAGAGGGTTTTTATCTGGTTCTCCCTTTAATAGGTCCATCAACATTGAGAGATACAGTTGGATTTGCTGGAGATTTTTTTCTCTCACCTACAAGCTATATTGAATCTGCTGAACTTGCTGCGGGAATCGGAGCTTTAGAGCAGGTTAATGCAATCTCTTTTAGAATTGGAGATTACGAAGCTCTTAAAAAGGCTGCTTTAGACCCTTATATTGCACTAAAAGATGCTTATATCCAAATGAGAAGAAAACAGGTTAGTGAGTAGTCTTACTTACTATTTTATAAAAGAGAAGCAAATAGATATTCTATTTTACTTTAAAATTTGCACTTATTTTAAAGACATCTGTAGCTGGAAGGTTTAAAATATCATCAACTCCTGTTTTTTTTGATATTTCTTTAAGGTTCTTTTCGATAATATTCATAGATTCAGCTATAAACGTAAACCATATATTATATCTATGGCTTCTCATATAATTATGTGTAACTCCAGAATATTTATTAACTACGGTTATAAATATTTCCAACTTGTCGTCAGGCACTGATGCTGCACAGAGTGTGCTGAAAAAACCAAGTTTGTATGGTCCAAAATTTCCTCCAATACGTCTTATAATCCCATCGTTTTTCATTTTTATAAGTCTTTCGAGCAACTCATCTTCAGAAATACCAAGCTCTTGAGATATTAATTTGTATGGATTAGGAGCAATAGGGAAAGAGGTCTGCATCCTGTTAAGGATGTTCTTATCTGTATCATCAATTTGAATCATAATGTTATCTCCTAAAAGGATAAATCTTCTTTCATAAAAGGCGAATCGGTTGATCCTTACAAATATTTAGAGTCTAAAAAAGCCATAGGTGAAAAAAATTTTATTCATACCGTTTATTTTTATAGTTAAAGAATAAATTCAATAATATATTTTATTGCATAGTGGTTAAGTCTGATGTGAGTGAAAGAATAAATTTTTTATGCACAATAAAAGGGTAAAAGAGGATGGGGTGGGTTAATTTTTCATTGATTTTATTATGGAGGCGGCTTCCAGATTTGAACTGGAGAATAACGGCTTTGCAGGCCGTCGCCTTACCGCTTGGCCAAGCCGCCTTTTTAGTATCTGGAGCGGGAAACGGGATTTGAACCCGCGACTTCGACCTTGGCAAGGTCGCACTCTACCACTGAGTTATTCCCGCTCAGAAAAGTATCTAATAAATATACCTACCTCACTATTTTGTCAACAATTAATATCAGGATCAAGTCAATTAAACCACTTGAATAATACTGCCACCACCCTAATAGCTTGGCTACGTTGTGCCACCTATTGCTTATTTCGTTCAAGTAGATTTATCTCTTCTGATGTAAGAACCTTATCAATATCAAGAAGTATTTTAACTCCTCCTTCTAATTTTGCCATCCCAAGAATATATTCAGAATCGAGACTTGTGCCAAATGAGGGAGAATCTTCAATATTTTCTCCTTTTATATTTAAAACTTCAGAAACAGAATCTACAACTATCCCAATAACCATCTCACCATAACTTGCTGTTATTTCAACAACAATAATGCAAGTTCTCTCTGTGTATTCACTCTCTGGTATTGAAAAACGAAGTCTTAAATCAATTACAGGAATAACCTTGCCTCTAAGATTGATAACGCCTTTAACAAAATTTGGAGTTCTTGGCACAGATGTTATCGGCATCATTCCAATAATCTCTTTTACCTGCAATATCCCTATTCCATATTCCTCACGAGCTAAAGAAAAAGTAAGATATTTTCCTTCTCTATCATTAGAATTAATGTTTAATTTCTCTTTTTCTAATCTTTTTTCCATTTATTTTTTCCCCTAAATTTGTATTTTGGTTGCTATCTTTCAATTTATTAAAACTTCGCATCTTACGGAACCAAAGTTGATGTTACTTCTCGGCAGCCTCTATAAATGTATATATTTTAGCAATCATCTTGGTTGTCCATCTGTTCTTACCTGATAGAGGTTTTATCTCTTCGTTGTTCAAAATTTCAGTAGTCTGCTCTACAGTATGCCCATCTTTTCTTAGCTTTATAATAATATTGATAACTTCAGTTTTATATTGTTCAAAATTCTTCTCAAGTGATGCTTTAGGTTTATCAATCTTAAGTGGATGAAATGGTTCATTTTCTCTTTCAATAAGAGCTGACAGATCGCTCATAATATCGTCTTGATTTATAGTATCATTTCGTTTATCATCTGAAATAAGCGACATGAGATCATCAACATCGCTGTCTAAAACAGCGGGCTTAAGGCTGCTCACATCTTCATCAATAAGAGCTGATAGATCGTCCATAATGTCTTTTTCTTTAAAATTATTATCCAAAAACAGATTATTAGATGAACTATGTGGGTCATTATCAATAAGTGACATAAGATCATCAACATCACTATCCAGTATCTCTGGCTTTATATCATTATGACGCTCATCTTGATCTTCAATGAGTAAGGATAGATTATCTAATGTTTCGTCTTGATCTTCAATGAGTGCAGATAAGTCGTCTATCTCATTATCTTTATAATCTCCTTCATCCTCAATAAGTTCGGATAGGTCGTCTATCTCATTATCTTTATAATCTCCTTCATCCTCAATGAGTGCAGATAAGTCGTCTATCTCATTATCTTTATAATCTCCTTCATCCTCAATAAGTTCGGACAGGTCGTCTATCTCATTATCTTTATAATCTCCTTCATCCTCAATGAGTGCAGATAAGTCGTCTATCTCATTATCTTTATAATCTCCTTCATCCTCAATGAGTGCAGATAAGTCGTCTATCTCATTATCTTTATAATCCCCTTCATCCTCAATGAGTTCGGATAGGTCGTCTATTTCATTATTTAGGGTATCTTCGAGATCGTTAGTAATATAAGGTGAGTTGGGAATCTCTTCGTCTTGAACTTGAAGCGTATCAGACATTTGTTCGGAAGCAGGTTTAGTAGCAGATTGTGATTCAGAGAAGATATTGCCAAGAGGTAATGCTTTAAGGAAATCTGCTGATATGTTTTTAATTGCATCTGCAATGTTATTCATTGCATTGGCTTTATGTTGCTCTGCATCAGCACGCTTTCCAAGGGCGTAAGCTTTCTGCTGTTCGGCTTCTGCTTTTATCTTTTCAGCTTCGGCTTTCTGCATCTCAGCCTGAGCTTTTTTCTCTTCAGCTTCGGCTTTACGTTCTTCTGCGGCTGCTTTTCGCTCCTGTGCAGCTATAATCCTCTCTTGTTGGTTATAAAATTTTTCAAAAAGAGCAGAAATTAACTGTATGCTATCATTTACCTGTAACGATTGATTTATTGATCTTGAAGGGTCTGGAACATCTTGCATAACAGATTGAAGTGAGGGGATAAAAGAGTTTAAAGAGGGTGAGATAATCTGGCTTTGTTCGTTTTTTGTCTTGTCATCAAGAGCATTATCAATCTCTGTTGGAAGCATACCTGAGTTAATCTTTTCTGAGATAAATTTCAAAGTATGCAAGGACTCTGGCTGGTATAATTTCTCTCCATCTTTATCAATATATGACAACCATTTATTAAATCTGCTTAACCAGAACCTTACAGTTGCATTGCCAATATTTAGTTCTTTTGCCAACATTGATGGAGTCATTAAATTATTTGAAAACATTTTTATCCCTTGATGTTTATTTGTTGACGAATTATTCATCAACTCATATCAAAAACCATAAATACAGTCAAAACTTCTGGAAAATAATTTTTATCCGTTTGACACTGTAATATGTGGTTGATATAGATAACTACATTATAAAAATATAGTTAAAAAAACAGTAATAATATTAAAATCATACTTTATCTTAAAAAAATAGATATAACGCTAACTAATAGTAGCATCTTTGATGCAAGGAGGACAAATGGGTGAAAATAATGATCCAAAATCTCTTTTAAATCATATTGATTCTGTAAAAAAAGGCAAAAGAACATTTGAAGATGCTTTTCAAGGTGTTGCAAGAATGATCCTTGAATCAGGCGTTGAGAAGATCAATGTCAAAGGCAGAACTACATACCAATTTGGTCTATTCAGTAAAGGAAAAAAACACCTTGTTGGAATGTATGATGAGATAAACAGTTTTGTCTCTTTTGTTAAAGATGCTTCAGAAGGCGGCTCATCAAGGGAGATGGCTTTTGTTCTTGTTGGTGAACCTGGAAACGGAAAAACTTTTTTTGTTGATTATCTTTGCGATGCGTACAGAAATTTTCTCTCAAGACAGGAGAATAAAAAATATAGCTTTAGGTTCAAAAAATTAGATGAAATTGAAGGATACGGCAAGATAAAGGTTATTGAATCTCAAACTTATGAAGATCCAATGATTCTTGCAATGAATATCATGGAGACTAAAGCTCAATCAAAAGAGTATTTGGCTAAACAGTTTAAATTTTCTGAAAAAGAGATTGACAGCCTTTTTGCCCTTTATCGTCCACTTGGAGCTTGTTCTGCCTATATTTGGAATCAGATAAGAGAGTATTGCGAAAATGATATTGAAAAGATGCTGTCATTTACTGAAATTACTCAAGTGCCGCTTACAGAAAGTCTTGGAACAATTACAGGCAAATATCCTGCGAAAGATAAAATTACATCATCTGCTGTTGATCTTCTTGGTGAGGAATCGATTCAGAGGCTCTTGCATATTACAGATACCAATAACCCCTACCGTTTTGATTTGCGGCGTGGTGCTTTGGCAAGAGTTGCTGGCGGTGGTATCCATTTTAGCGATGAGATTTACAAAAACAAAAAAGACCTTGTGCAGGTCTATTTAGGAGTAATTCAAAATAGAACCATTGAGATTGACGGATATAAATGGCCCATTGACACATTGATTATTGCGACAAGTAATAACTCTGAGTTTAATACATTTTTGGCTGAAAAAGAGGAAGCACCAATTGTTGACCGCTGCCGTATATGTTATGTGGCACACAACACTGACTACAAACTCCAAAAAGAGTTGACAGGTTATGCCATTGGAAATGATGCCAAAAGCACGATTAACCGCGAAAAACTCCATCAAGACCCAAATCTAAATTATGCTGCTTCTGTCGGTGTTGTTCTAACACGCCTCCCAAGATCAGAAAAATTAACCCCGGTTGAGACAATGAAGCTATCTGCTGGTGAAGTTGCTGGTGAAAAGAGCCTTAAAACACTTGGGGAGTTGATTGATACCCTTAATCAAGATACTGACATTACCAGAAGATTTGGACAAAAAGGTCTTGGTCAGAGAAATCTTGGAAGAGCGATTCAGTTATTGCTTGAAAGTTCTGAAACCAATGAAGGCAACTGTATGTTTGCACTTGATATTTTCAAAACTCTTGAAACAGTGGTTCTTGATTATGTTACTGATTCAGGTGATCGGGCAAAATTTATGGAAGATTTAAAAACAGCACGCGGACTTTATCGCGAAAGAATTATGACTGAAATCTTTAACGCTTATATGGACGAACCTCTTGCAATCAAAAAAGATGTTATGAACTATGTTAATATGATTATTGGAATTGATGCAGAACATCTTGGAGCTGATATGATGTGGAAATATAAAGACCCGCAATCAGGTGAACTAAAAGCTATGAAGATCGATGAACGGTATATTAAAAATGTTGAAGATCGGCTTGGGCTTAAGACTGAAGAGCAAAGATCGTCATTTAGAAATACCATCAGAAAGATATATGGGCAAAAACTCTCTCTTGATCCAAATTATGACTTTATGGATAATTTAGAACTGGTAAAGGCAATCACTGATGTGAGGCTCAAATCTGACATTGCTGGTGCTGGAAGTCTTGTAGGTGCCCTTGCAAATCGTACAAACGAAGAGAACCAAAAACTCCACGATAGAATGATAAACACCATGATTAACAAACTTGGTTACTGCAACACCTGTTCTCAAAAGACCATTGAATATTTCTGTAGTCAGGAAGATGATAAATAGTAGTCATCAGAGTCAGATGGAGGATAAATAATGGTTAGCCAAGTTAGGAGGTCTATAAATCATGATAACTCTTGATGAACTTTTAGAAAAGGACAAGAAGCGTGAAGAGGACGGATTTAAACGCAAGATTCGTATTGGTCGCATTGTCAAGCCTGTCAGAGGTGGTGGAAAGGAAAAAATTGTAGTTGTTCCAACAACTGTTGAGGAAAAATTTGTCCACGATGAAATTCAGCTTGGCACAGAAGATGGAGAAGGTGAACCAAACGGTGGCACAGGTGATGGCGAAGAGGGTGATATAATAGGAGAAGAGAAAATTCGTCCATCTGAAGGAGAGGGCGAAGGACAGGGTCAGGGTGATGGAGAGGGACCTGGTCAAGGTTCAGGTGGTGAGCATGAATTTGAATCAAATGCCTATGAACTTGGTAAAGTTCTTTCTCAAGACTTTGAGCTTCCAAACCTTGTTGACAAAGGTGGAAAGCGAACTCTTGTAAAATTTACCTATGAGATGACAGATAAGCACAGAGGTTTTGGTCAGATTCTTGATAAAAAAGCCACGTTACGCCGTATTGTTGAGACCAATATAAGTCTTGGCAATATTCCTGATGTATCTGAAATTGACAGTGCCTCATTTATTGTCTCTCCTTCTGATATGATATACAGGATACTTTCAAGAGAAAAACTATATGAATCTCAAGCACTTATCTTTTTCCTTAGAGATTATTCAGGCTCAATGAGCGGTAAACCTACTCAAACAGTAGTATCTCAGCATGTTATGCTTTATTCATGGCTTTTGTATCAATATCATAAGCAAGTGGTTACCCGCTTTATTCTGCATGACACTGATGCTCGTGAAGTTGATGATTTTTATAAATATTACTCATATAAAGTTGCAGGAGGGACAAAGGTTGCCGCAGCTTACAAAATGGTAAATACTCTTGTGGAAAAAGAAGGGCTTGCAAGAGATTATAATATCTATGTTTTTCATGGCACTGATGGTGATGATTGGGATACACAAGGCAAGGAGGCTGTTGAAGAATTAAAAAAGATGATCACGTATTCATCACGCATTGGTATTACAGTTGCAAAACATAGTTACTCTAAATCAAAACCAACAGAGGTAGAAAATTATATAAAGGCATCGGGGCTACTTGAAAAACACCCAAATCATATACGAATGGATGTTATGGACGAAGATGCAGAAGATGCAAGAATTATTCAAGGTATTAAAAATCTTATCTCTTAAATATGCTTTATTACGCCAGATAAATAAAATTTAATTCTAATACGCTTTGTAACTGCTTTTGTTATGTTTTCCACGAAATCTGTTATGATCAGTTTCATTTATCTGGAGACATAGACACGGCTTGAGAAATATATTGATAGAACTAAGTAGTAAGACCAAAAAGATTTTTTTCAACCAACAAATCTACATATTGACAAGAGTATCTGACTAAGATAATGTGAAAAATTATTAATTCTAAAAGATAAGACGGCAAGCTTACTTAATAGAGATACCTTAAAAAGGTAATTATTTTTTTAAACAGGAGGTAGTTTTATAATGGCAACCATAGAGATAAATGGGACCACTTTTGAAGTTGATGAAGACGGATTTTTGCTTGATTACAAAACTTTTACAAATGATTGGGTTGAGTATGTAAGGCAGCAGGAAGGTATTGAAGAACTTACTGACGAGCATTGGTCAGTAGTTAATGTTCTACAAGATTATTATGAAAAAAATGGTATTGCTCCAATGGTTCGTGTTCTTTCTAAATTGACTAAATTCAAGCTAAAACACATATATGAGCTTTTTCCTTCAGGACCTGGTAAAGGAGCCTGTAAAATGGCTGGTCTCCCAAAACCAACCGGATGTGTATGATCCACTCACTTATCTGATATAGTTCTTTTTATTTATAAAAAAAGCCCCGCATATATACTATGCAGGGCTTTTTTTATAAAAAGAGTTGGTATCGTTATAGTTGTATATCTTATTACATTACATCAAGTGCACTAATATCAGGGTGGCTTTTCAATGCTCTCAAAAATTGCTCAGTTCTTTTAATCCATCTTCGATGAAGAACTTTTGCTGCATATTTCATAATGAGATAGCCCATAGTATGGTCTTGTTCCATAAGATTTAAAAGATCGTTCCTATGAATCATAATAAGAGTTGCTGCTTCATTACAAATAGCTGCCATTGCACGTTGATCTCTATGTAGTAAAACAGAAAGCCCAAAGGCTTCACCAGCATTGATAGCACTTATATTCACAAGAATATCTTTTGATATTTTTTGTTCAAGAAGTACCTGACCCGATTTTACCAAATAAAAATGTTCTGCCAAATCACCCTCATTGAATATAATTTCACGACTCTCAACTTCCATAACTTTTGTGATGGGGATAATCTTTTCCAACATCTCGTCAGTAAGAAATTGCATAAAATCATTTTTTTTCAGATCTGATTTTTTTATCATATCAATCAATCCTTATATAAAAATATATAAAAAAACAATAAACAGAACTGCACAGGCAGCATAAATACCTGAAGGGGATGTTCCACTCCTAAAAGCAGATGCAATAATTTGCTGATTAGTTTGTTCATTTGTTTTATCTGCCTGATTATCTTTTAGGTTCATGTTTTCTAGAACAGGATATAGGACAAAATAGGTCAAATTGGCAACTGGTTCAACTGCAAATTTATTAACTGAGCCTGTAAATTTTTTTACAATAATTTTATCAATAAACTCATTCAATCCATTTAAAATTTTTGCAACTATAAGCTCAAATGAGTTTAATGGCTTTCTGTAGAACCAGTCAAAGTCAATATTAATAGCCCTCATTTCAGCAGGATAGATGCCTGACAAAAGAAGCAGTGTAAATGCAAGTGCTGAGTAAAAAAGCAGCTCTGTTTGAGTCATAACGTGAGATAATGTATAAGGCTCATAAATTGCTGGATATGGAAGAATGCTGTAAAGTGGCTTATAAAATGTGCCGTTAAAGATACATAAAAATGCAGCTAAACCCATTGCAATAAGCATATGTGGTGGTGCTTCCTTTACTCTGTGTCCAGCGTCATGCCCAAAAAATGCAAAAAACGGAATTTTGATACCAGCATGGTGGAATACACCAGCAGATGCAAATAGAAGAACTAACCAGACAAAAACCATATTTTTATCCCCAGCAGCAGACATAACCATTGATTTACTTACAAAACCGCTAAAAAGTGGAAATGCTGATATAGATGCTGCCCCAACAATGCAAAATATTGCTGTAAAAGGCATAGATTTATAAAGTCCACCAAGGTCTGTAGCATTTATTTTACCTGTGCGATACATCACAGCACCCATCGACATGAAAAGAAGCCCTTTGAACAAAATATCATTAAAAGCATGGGCGACTGCCCCGTTAATGGCCAGTTCAGAGCCAATTCCAATTCCAACAACCATAAATCCAACTTGGTTTACAAGGCTGTAAGCAAGAACTCTTCTTAAATCATTTTCAATAACAGCATAAAAGATTGGGAACGCAGCCATTGCAACTCCAATCCAGATAAGAAGCTCAGTTCCTGGGAATGCCCTTGCTAAAGCATAAATAGCAGTTTTTGTGGTAAAAGCACTCAAGAAAACTGTTCCGCCAATTGTAGCTTCTGGATATGCGTCAGTAAGCCATGTGTGTAAGAAAGGCCAAGCACAGTTGATACCCATACCTATAAATATGAACCATGATGCAGTATCAGTAAGCCCAATAAAACCAAAATTTATTGAACCGCTTTTAGTTACCATCATCACAATTCCAGCCAAAAGGAGCAGCCCACCAGTTGCATGAATCATCAAGTATCTAAATCCTGCTGATGTTGATTCTTTAGTTCCTCTTGCCCAAATTAACATAACTGAACCAATGGTCAGAGTTTCCCAAAATACGAAGAATGTAAATAAATCCCCAGCAAAGATAACCCCAAGTGCAGCACCTGCATAAATAAATCCTGCTACATATTCAAGATTCTTTTTCACGTGAAGTATATAGATTACTGTAATAAAAGAAATAATATGAAAAATATAACCAAATGCAAGGCTAAGTCTATCAACTCTCACAAGGGTTAAGTTGTAATTCATAAAATGGACGGACATCATTGTTCCAACATCAATTGAAATAAGGTTGCAAAAACCTACAACAGGCAAAAATATTACATAAATTGAACGGATACGCCCACTCAAAAACGGAATCAGAAATGCTCCAAGAATAAATATAAATGCGGGCGGAAAGCAACTGTTAGTCATAGTAATTCTCCTTCCTTTTCACCAGAGGGCGTAAAATAAACCTTGAGACAAGAACAAGTAATACACAGGCAACAAATCCAAATACAGCATAAAATCCAGTCCAATTTTCCCATGGAAAATGCCCATGTTTATTGACAAAAAAATCAAGAATAAATAACAGAACAACAGAGCTAAAGAAAATTATAAGCAATCGTTTCACATTTTGAGGATCGTCAAATATATGCTTTTCAGATTTATCCAATATATCTCTTTCATGGTTATCTGTTAAAGATTCACCTGATGATGTATATTGTTTTTTTTCTTTTATTTCCATGTTTAAAATTCCATAATTTAAGAATAGAGTTTGTATTCATAAAGAGCTTGCAAAAATTACGGCAAGATAAATAACACTTAAAGCAAATACTACAAGAAAAACGGGCTTATAACCCGGAACTTCATCATGCGAAAGTTCATATCTTTCTTCTTTCATAATTTTTTATCCTCCCATAATTATTGAAACTGCAAGTGAGGCAAGTTTTAAAAAAGGCTGCGGATAGAAAAATAGCAAAACAGAAATTGAGGCTGTTATAACCAATGGAACAACACACCACAGTGGTGCCTCTTCGACTTTATCTTCAAATAACATTTGATCTTTACTACAGAAAAAAGCGTTGTAAAAAACTGGAAAAAAGTATGCAGCATTTAAAAATGAGCTTCCTAAAAGGACAAAAAGGAGTGCCAAACTTCCTGATTCAATAGTGCCAAGAACAAGATACCATTTGCTAATAAATCCACCGCATGGTGGAAACCCCACAACACTTAATGAGCCAACAAAAAAGGCTGTCATTGTAATTGGCATTCTTCTGCCAATTCCCTTCATTTGGCTTATATACTTAACTCCTGTTGCACAAAATATTGCTCCCGCACAGAAAAAAAGCGTTATTTTACCAAATGCGTGCATCGCAATATGAAGCATTCCACCTGTCATACCAGATTTTGACAATAGAGCAACTCCAAGCACAATATAAGAGAGTTGTCCAATTGTTGAAAAAGCAAGCCTTCTTTTTAATTCGTCTTGGGAAAGAGCAATTAAAGAGGCAACAATAATTGTAAATGATGCAATAACACATACTATTGCACTGATGTTAAAATCAGCAAGGACAGAAGTTCCTACAATACCAGTAAATACTCTGACCACGCTAAACGCTCCTACTTTTACAACTGCCACAGCATGTAACAAGGCACTTACTGGAGTTGGAGCAACCATTGCTGCTGGAAGCCAAGAGTGCATTGGCATGATACCAACTTTAGCAAAACCAAACAAAAACATCATAGATAGCATTAACGCAAGACCTGAATTTATATGACCTGCCATCACTCCGTGAGGTGCGAAATCAAGGGTGCCAGTAAAGTGATATGTTATAAGCATTGCTGGTAGTGCAAAACCTATTGAGCCGCCAAGTATATAGGTTAGATATTTTCTACCAGAGCTTCTTGCCTCTTTATCTTGATGATGGGTAACTAACGGAAATGTTGCAAGAGAGAGAATCTCATAGAAAATATAGAGCGTTAAAAGGTTTGCTGAAAAAGCAACTCCAATAGTTGCTGAAATAGCTGCTGCAAAAAATGAGAAATAACGTGTTTGGCTATGTTCATCTAATGATCTCATATAACCTATGGAATAGACAGAGGTAACAAGCCACAAAGATGATGCAACTAAAGCAAAGAGCATTCCAAAGGCATCTACCCTAAAACTTATTCCAATATCAGGAAACACCTGAAAAAGAGTAAAACTTACCACTTTTCCATCTAAGATAACGGGCAACATTGAGATAATAATCAACAGCTTTATTCCTGCTGCAACTAATGTCCATGTTTCCCGAATATTTTGAGTTCTGCTTGAAATAATACCGGGAATTACTGCAAGAGAGACGAGAACAGCAACAACAGGTTTAAGAGAGACTACGGTTTCCATTGACATGCTAATAACCCCTTGAAAATTCTAAAAATCCCTTGAGAGTTTTTAAATAATTACAAAAATACTAAATAATTTGTTTAGCTTGCTAATCGTAGGTAGGATTAGCTAAATGATTCCTTTAGGTATCACAAAATGGATAATATTATTTACAATAGCCCCTGAGTATAAACCCAACAACACTAATAATAAAGATACAGCAATGAATGGTATTAACATATCAAGAGGGGCTTCTTTAATAATTTCGTTATGGCTTTTAGCTTGATGTTGTTCATCACAATGATCGTTATGGGGGTGTTGTTCTTTGAAAGGTTCAAAGTGGGCAATCTCAAATATTCTGAAAAAAAGCACGGCATTAACAAGTGAACTAAAAATTAACGCGGCAACAAAGCCATATTGTCCAGCAGAAATACCACCTAAAATTAGATACCATTTGCTAAAAAAACCGCAAGTTGGTGGCACTCCAACCACAGAGAGCCCAGCCAGAGTGAAGCCCGCCATTGTAAAGGGCATTTTTCCAAACATTCCTTTTAAACTTTCTCTTGAATCTTCACCAGTTTTCCAAAGAAATATTCCAGCAACCATAAATAGTGCAAGAGTCATCGCAGCGTCATTTACTATATGAAGGATTGCTCCAGATATACCCATTTTGTTTCCAAGAAAAAAACCTCCAACCATATACCCAACCTCAGCAATAATTATATAAGAGAGCATCTTTTTATAATCTTTCTGGGAAAGGGCTGAAATAGCACCAAAAACAATGGTTATTACTGACAACCAAACCATTACATCAGTAGTTTCTAAGTGTTGGAATGTGTATTGAGGGGTAAAAACGCTAAGACAAAGTCTTATCATAATATAAATAGTTACTTTAGTGGTAAGAGGGGCAACTAAACTTGCAGCAACAGTTGCTGACTCTGAATATGCTCCGGGAAGCCATCCATGAACAGGGAATATTGCCAATTTAACTAAAAGACCTGTTAAGCAGATGATAAATGCAAATAAAATCATTGATGAGTTCATCATCTTAGGAATTATTGATGCAATATCTGCCATATTAAGTGAGCCTGTAGCAATATAGAGATAGCCAACTCCAAGGAGATAAAAAGTTGCACCGATTGTTCCAAGAAATAGATAATTTAATGTAGCAAGTGGAGCTCTGTTGCTACCAAGACCAATAAGAGCATAACCTGACAATGATGCAATTTCTAAAAGAACGTATAGGTTAAAAGCGTCTCCAGTTGTTGTCATGCCAATTAGACCCGCTGTAAATAAAACATAAAGAGAGTAAAAAGCCCCTTCTTTGTTTCTAAACTGATCGTCAATACGTCTTTTACTTGCAATTAGATTGATAAGAGATACTGAGGAGATAAGCACTAAAACTAAAGCCGTTAAATGGTCAATAATATAGACAATACCAATAGGTGCTGCCCAACCAGCCATTCTATACTCAATAACAACTCCTGTTGATGTAACTTGTAAAAGAAGTAAAATAGATGATATAAAAGAGACAAAAAGAGATGCAATAGCAATTATAAATGGTGCTTTTCTGTTTATCCAGCCAGCTCCAGATGCAATAAGGGCGGCAAGAAGCGGCACAGTAACTACTATTGCGGGAAGGTCAGAGAGCAAATTAGAAGCCCTATCAAAGAAAATCATAATATTATCAACTCCTTAAAGTTCTATTGATTCACTATACCATTCTTCAATTTTATCAACATATTATTGTTTTAATGGATAAGTTTTAGTATCAAATATTCCTTAGTTTTTCATTAATCTCATCTTCTTCAAGACTACCATATTCTTGATATATCTTCATTGCAAGAGAGAGTGCAACGCCAAGAGTTGCAACCCCAACAACAATTGCTGTGAGCATTAAAACATGAGGAAGAGGGTTAATGTAGTCAATAGCTTTAATAGCAGCAGACGTAGCACCATGATGAGCTTCATCGTGCATTACTATAGGAATTGTTCCACCTTGTTTATAACCCATGGATACATAAAAAAGAATTATGGCGGTTTGGAAGATAACCATGCCAACAATCTTTTTAACAAGATTATTCTTTACAATCATGGCATAAAGCCCGACCATTAGAAGAATTACATAAGTCCAATAATTTGCTTTTGCAGCAATAAAAGAGAGCATTTGTTCCATAGCTTCTTACGTATCCTTAAAATTTTGTAAGCCATAGTCTTAAGTTTAATATTATACTTTACAATCCTTCGTCTTGTTTTCCAGCAGAAGAAAGGTTGTAATAAATCCATATCATTACAGCCATAACAGCAACAGCAACTCCAATTTCAACAATAAATATTCCGTGCGATCTTGCCATTATTCGGTCACTTCCAAGAATAGGTGCTAATGCAGCGTAATCTATGAAATTCTCTCCAAGAACCATACAAAGAGCTGCTGTGCCTGCATAAATAAAAACACCAGTAGCACTGAACAAAGCCGCAGTTTTTTCTCCAAATCTCTTAATTGCAGCTCTTAAATTTCCAGATATTGCAAACAAAATGACAGATGCTCCTAATACTACACCGCCTTGAAACCCACCTCCAGGGCTATGGTGTCCGTGTGCCACAACATAGAGTGCAAATATCTGAATAAAATGTATTAAGAGACGGCATGTGAAGTTAATGATAATATCATAAGGAACCCAACTCGAGTCAATTCGTTTAAAAACATCTGACTCTTGAGGATATTTATCTCCCTCAAATCTTAGTGTAACTCCTGTGGGTTCGTGTAGGTAATAGCGATTTTTTACGGCTCTTTTTGGAATCCTTAAAAGTAAAAAGCAGGCAAGTCCAGCGGTGAGAATAACCGTTGTCTCAAACATTGTGTCGTACCCTCTATAGTCAGCAAGTACAGATGTAACTACATTGGGAACAGCAGTATCTTCTAAGGTATGCTCAATAAAATATGGCGAAAGATGGAGCGAAGCAGGAGAGTTGGCATCTCCAAAATCAGGAAAATCTGAGGTGAAAAAGAGAAGTAATGAGCCGCAAAGTAAAATCGTTATCTTTCCGAGTATCTTCATAATTATCTCAGTCCTATTTTTTAATCTTTTGTTCTTCTTGATGTGTGAAAAATCGCAGCAACGCAGAAAACAGTGCTAACTCCAGCTCCAACTGTTGCCTCAGTAAAAGCTACATCAACTGCACCCATAACAGTCCACAAAAGGCAGAGAAGAAAACTGTATGCCCCTAAAATTACTGCCGAGCTTAATAAATCTGGAACAGTTATGGCAGCAATAGCACTTACAATAATTAATACTAAAATAATCAAATCAATTGGTATTATCATCGCGTTTTTTACCTTTTAGATTATCTTAAAAAATAGCTTAAAACTTAAAATAACTTATAGCTTTATGTAGAAGTTAGAATATTGACCTCTTGCAAAATCCATTTTTTATCCAGTAAAATCAAGGTAACAATTCAAGTTTTACAGGGACTCTATTTTAAATATTATTTTTTTGCCAAGGTTTTAGACCAGCTCTTATACCAGCATCAACAATTGCATGAGTTGCAGTAGGGCTTGTAAGAAACACAAATACAACTATAAATATTATTTTTAGTGCAGAGAGGAAATTCCCAAGTGTTATTTCGTTTAGAACTAAAATGGCAAGACCAGACATTGAAAGCAAAAGCCCCATAGTGTCAATAATGCCAGCAGCATGGAGTCTTGAGTAAAAATCTGGAAGACGAATCATTCCTATAGAGCCAACGAGAAAGAAAAACAATCCACAAGCAATCAATATTCCTGAAATATAAACTGTCATAAACCCTCTTTATATAATATTTGCCAATTCTAAAATATGTTTAGAATCAAATTGTTAAATTCTATTAAATCTGATCTATCACATTATTCAAAATGATTTAACTATCTTGGGATTCCATCTCTTCTGTTAAACCTTTACGTTTATGGAAATATCTTGATGCAGCAAGCACGGCTATAAAATTTAGAAGTGCATATGCAAGTGCAATATCAATGAACATATCGACACGTTTGTATAAAAATCCAATCATAATAAGAAGCACTGTAGTCTGTGTTCCAATAGAATTTACACCCATAAAGCGGTCAAGAACTGTAGGTCCCATGACCGCCCTATAAAGGGGAATAGCCATTAACAAAGAGAGAACAATTGAAGAATATAAAATTAAATTATCCATAATATTATACCTGTTAACCGCTTTTTGCCAAAATATTAAAAACCAACAATAATTATACTTAAATTATTTGTAGTTATAGCGTGCATTTAAAGAACGAATGCACAATTTACTCACTCTCTAAACAATGTTTCAACTTTTTTACCCATATCTCCTGGAAGTGAATCTGCACATTCATCATCAATAGCATGAACTGCCATATCACCATACATATTAAGAGCAACTGTTATGGTTCCGGGTGTAAGGGTTATTGAGTTAGCAAATGTTACCAATCCAACGTTGTCTCTCATTTTGCTTCTTATCTTTATAATTTTAGGATTAATTTTATTGTTAATATCAGGACTAAAAATAATAGGAAGCATGTGAATAGTGGATAGGACAATCTGCCAAATAAGCCACGGGATATATAAAATAAAACCGATAAAAAGCCTTATAAATCTCGGAATATCTGATGTTACTATAAGAAGATCAGATGTAACCCATGAGACCAGCAAACATGAAAATACTCCAAGTGAAATGTGGAATATATCTAATTTACCGGAAAATATAACCCAAAAAAGAAAAAGAATGGAAAAAGTGAGGCAGAAAGTGATGATTCGTTGTTGCGTTTTCAATATAAACTCTCCAAATAAGGTTTAAGTTTTTTTCCTGAAGACAACTAAATACAACAGCACTTTATAAATAAATATATTACGAATGTTTTATGTTACAAATCCTTGAAGAAAGCATAGCTGAGGGATAGGAAATTAATGTGTCTGGTTCATAAAATATGAACCAAATAATTGGTTAATTGACATATAAAAAAAAAAAGAAAAGGTCAAGTATTTTATTACATGTAATAAAAAATATTTTATAATAGACCAATTTCCCAATTCCACAAACCGGGACGTTGTTTCATACCAATGTCATTAGGAATAGGTTCATCAATATTTAAGAATAGCCTATATCCTGCCTGTTTAAGTATCTCTCTGTTATTTGAAAGATCAATTTGCCAATTTGGGAAAACCCAAAAATCTCCTTTCCTCTTCATAACCCATGAATTCTCACCTCTTGGACTTACAAAAAGTTGATTTGGAATGATTTCATCAGATACTATTCTGGATATAGCAAGTGGGAAATTGCCTTTTACAATAATGCCAAGCGGAAGAGGCGATTTTGCAGGAAGAGATATAAAATCGTCCTTTCCAAGTTCAGGAGTTACGAATATTCCTGAAAATCCAGATTTTTTTAAAAACTCTATATAGGCAACATTCCCAACATTACAAAATGGACCTGCCCATAGATTAAGGTTATTTAAGTTATTTTTAATTTGATGTTTATTGAAAGTACTGCCTTGTTTAGAATCAGATGATTCCTGATTGAGTTTAGTAGATTTTTGAGAAAGAAAGAATCTATTGAAACAAGATATTTGCCAAGGCATATTCAAAACAAAATTCTTAGCACCTGCCAATAGAATAGTCCGAACTGTCTCATAAAAGCTCTTCTCGTTAGATGGCCAGATAACTGGTGGAAGAAACCACCAAATCTCTTTAAGCCTTTTAGGGAAACACCGTTTAATTGAATTTTCAGATAGCCACAATCCGTTTTTCATAAATGAGCTACCAACTTTTTTTATCTTAGATTCATCTCCTTGGCCATAAAGAAATAATTCAGGAAATTTTGAGCTATTTTTAGAAATGGTAGTTCCAAAATTTATCTCATCTAATCCATTTTTTTCTAAATAGTGGCTTAAGGGATAATTTTTATTAAAGCTGCCGTTAATCTCCTGTGGTCTGACATCAGGTGAACTATATTTATCAAATTCCGCCTCAAGCTCATTAATAAGCTGCCAAACCTCTTTTTCACGTCTATCCACAATAAATACAGGAGTGCCTTTTTTGAACCCAATTTTTATATCATGGTTATATCTATTTTTTTTATCAACTATTGGTATATCATTAACAGATAATGCTAAATCACTGTTATTAGATTTTAGTTTGGTTTGTTTGTTATGTGTAAATTTATTGGTTTTACTTTGCTGAAGGATAAATCGTCCTTTTTTGGGAACAGATATTGTAACCTTTTGGATAGTGTGAAAATTGTCATCTTCATATCCTATCCTTATAAGGTCATCTTTTAACAACTCTTCTCTTGTTATAAAATTAGGAACATTAGGCTTTAAATTTTCTCCTCCATATCTTATTCTTCCCGCAAAAAGCCCAGAACCAGTCTCAACATCTTTATCTTTTTTAAGAGGATTAATTGGATTTTGTGTCAAAAGATTATAATGAGTTGCGGGTCTTCCAAGTGCATACTCAAGAAATGAAATAACAATCTTTTTTTGTGCGGGATCATCACCATGATCTCTTAGCATCTTGTATGCTTTTACTGTGTAAAAAACATAATGGGGACTCTTTTTTCTCCCTTCTATTTTCCATGTTGTTACACCGTTAATAGTCTTTAAAACTTTGACAAGAACATCAGCTGAAAAATCAAGACATGAGAAGAATCGTTCTTCTGTTAGCAGAGATTTTAGTTTCTCTTGTTCTTGAGGATTTTGGATTTTTTTAGGCTCTTGGAATTTTTTTAGTTTTGAAGATGATTGAATATCTTGTTTAGGTTCTTGTGATTGTCTATAGAGTCTTCTGCATGGCTGAACACATCTCCCTCTAAGCCCGCTTCTTCCGCCAAACCAACTGCTCCAGTAGCATCTTCCTGATACAGCGTAGCAAAGAGCACCGTGAATAAATACCTCAAGGTCAAGTCCATCTGGCTTTTTCTCTGCCATGAGCTTTATTTCGTCAATAGATAGTTCACGAGGTAAGACAACTCTGCTAAATCCTGCATTTAAAGCAGATTCAAGCCCCATTGAAAATGAGCAGTTGCCAAGGGTGGAGAGATGGAACTCTCCTTTAAATCCAACATTGCGTGCAATCTCAATAAGCCCCGGGTCTTGTATAATTAAAGCGTGCGGACGGACATATTTAGAGATTTTGGCAATTATTCGTGATGCCTGTTCAAGCTCGTTATTTTTAACAAATGAGTTAAAAGCCAAATAAACTTGGACATTTTTGCTTCTTGCCAAAGCATTAAGCCTTGAAAGCTCCTCAATACTAAAATTGTCAGCCTCCATTCTGGCTGAAAAGTTTTTTAACCCGCAGTAAATAGCATCTGCCCCAGCAGCAATAGCAGCAAAAAATGAATATTTATCACCTGCTGGAGCAAGAATTTTAGGTTTAACAGTTTTTATATTATTCATTAATTTCAACTTTATTTATCTATATTCGTAATTAAACCTTAAATATCTCTTATTTTATTTTCTAAGGACTACTTAACAGTATGCAGATTCTACTTAACTTTTGCGATATTTAGCTTCTGTCCTAAAACTCGCACTTTTTTTAATATCTTGAAGACAGTCTCAGGCATACCCTCTGGAAGATCAACTGTAGTATAATTTTCGTGAATCACAACATTATTAATGAATTTACCATCTAAACCAGCTTCATTAGCAATTGCTCCAACAATATCTCCAGCTTTTACATTGTGAATATTACCAACATCTAATTTAAATCGTTCCATTCCTTTAGCAACTTGGGGCATCATTTTATCACTTGCTGAATTAGCTTTACCTCTCTTTACCTCTTTTTTTATCTTATCTTTTACCTCTTCTTTTATTTTATATTCTATCTCTTGCTTTATCTTGTCTGCTTTTATCTTATCCGCTTTTATCTTATCTGTTGTCTCATCTTTCACTTCTTCTAATTTTCTTTTTTTAACCTTAACTACTTGAACAGACTCTTTTTTGTCATAAGATTTTTCTTGTAATCTATGCTTTTTCTTCTTTGGTTCTGATTTCTCTATTGATGTGTGAGCTGTTGTTGCTAAATCAATAGCATTACCAAGACTTTTTTTCTCAGATTCAGTAAGAAATAAGGGTTTTCCTCCATTAACCAAAATGGCAAGTGCCGCAGCAATATCCAACAATGGAATATCTTGCTCTTGTTGATACTCTTCAATAAGTTCTCGGAATTGTAATATTTCTTCAGATGCCACTTTATCTGTAATACGCTGCTTAAAGTCAGAAATACGTTTATTGGTGATTGCTCTTTTACTTGGCAGACTCATCATCTCAATTTTCTGACGTGTTGTTTTTTCAATAACCTTTAGCATCCACATCTCTCTTTGAGAGACAAATAAAATAGCATCACCACTTCTTCCTGCTCTTCCAGTCCTTCCAATTCGATGGATATAAGATTCAGCCTCTGTTGGAATATCGTAATTTATAACGTGGCTGATACGATCAACATCTAATCCTCTTGCTGCTACATCAGTTGCTACTACAATATCGATTTTTCCATTTTTGAACCGCTCGATTGTCCGCTCTCTTGATTTTTGGGCAATATCGCCATTTAACGCCTCTGTTGCATATCCGCGAGCCTCTAACTTTTCAGCAAGTTCAACAGTTGCAGTTTTTGTGCGGACAAATACAAGAATAGCATCAAAATCCTCAGCCTCAAGAATTCGTGTAAGTGCATCAAGTTTGTCAGTTCCTTTAACCATCCAGAAACGTTGACGTATTGTGTCAGCAGTCATGGTTTTAACTTGAATCGTAATCTCTTCAGGATTTTTTAGATATTGACGTGCAATAGAGCGAATTGCTGGTGGCATTGTAGCTGAAAATAGTGCCATCTGACGATTTGGAGGTGTCTGTTCAAGTATCCATTTAACGTCATCAATAAAGCCCATTCTGAGCATCTCGTCAGCTTCATCAAGAACCAAACAGGTTAGTTCGCTTAAGTCTAATGTGCCGCGTTTCATGTGATCCATCAATCTTCCGGGAGTTCCCACCACAACATGGAGTCCACGCTTTAGCTGCTTAAGCTGGACATCATAAGATTGTCCACCATAAATCGGGAGAACATGAAAATCTTTCATACGGGCAGCATAACCTTTAAACGATTCTGCTACCTGAATTGCAAGCTCTCTTGTTGGAGTAATTACAAGCACTTGCGGATTTTTCTTTTTAAGATCAATACGAGATAAAAGAGGAAGGGCAAATGCAGCGGTTTTACCAGTTCCTGTTTGAGCTTGACCCACAACATCTTTTCCAGACATAACATGAGGAATAATTAAAGATTGAATAGAAGTTGGTGTTTCGTATCCAATGTCATCTAATGCTTTTAATACCGTCTTAGACAAATTCATTGAATTAAAACCAGATTCATCTATGTTTGATATACTAAGTTCTTTTACACCTGATAAATCAGATTCATTGTTGTTTTCTTCTTTGGGCATTATATAATAACCTTATAAAATGTAAAAATATCATTAAGTAGATTAAAACTTCTTGAAAATTTGCTAATAATATTGTTTTTTTAGTAAATTCACAATGTTTTTTTAATCATACAATCTTTGGATACATTAGGGATTAGGAGGCTGTTATGAAAAAACGATTATCAAATTTGCTTATACTTTTTTATGTTTTTTTCGCTGTTTTTATTCTCCAAGAGTCGCCTTGTATTGCAGAAGAGCCTGCTGGAAAATTGATTTTTTCAGAAGGCTCTGTTCTCTTTTCTCTTGATAAGGGTAACTCTTGGAGTGCTGTAAATCCAGCAATGGAGTTTCCTGAAGGTGCATATATAAAAGTTGGTTCTGACGGACAAGCAGCTTTGATGTTAAATGATAGATCTCAAATACGTCTCTCTGCTGGTTCTGTGCTATATCTAAAAAAACGAGGTTCTGCTCCTGATGAAAAGATTAGTAAATCGGGAGTTCTTGAGATGTTTTCTGGTAAATTATGGTTTAGAAATAAACGAAAAGGTTCAAAGCCTGTGTTTGAAACACCTGTGATTTCAGCAAGTATAAGAGGAACTGAGATGGCTTTAGATGTTGCTGATGACGGTTCTTCCAATATTACAGTGCTTGAAGGTCAGGTAAGATGCACAAACTCACAAGGCGAGGCTATAATTGCAAGAGGTGAAGGTGTTACATCAAAAAAAGGAGAATCCCCCAAAATAATAAAATTATTAAAACCAGAAAAGAGCGTCCAGTGGCTTCTCTTGACACCAGATATAAGAGGACCTGCTGATGAAGATAATAAAGTAGAAAATAAAATTGAAAAAAGTGGTATCTCTGCTGCTGAAAGAGCTATGGAGCTTTTTATTCAAGGAGAAGAAGGCTCACTTGAAACAGCACAGAATGCAGTAAAACTTGCTCCAAACAGAGCTTCAACCCATGTCGCACTAGCAACTATTTTGCAATCAACAGGAAAATTTGAAGAGGCATTAGAGAATGCACAGAAAGCACGAACTTTTGATCCTATTTCTGTACCAGCTTTAGTAAGAACTGTTGAGCTACTTTTGGGACTTGATAAAGTTAATAATGCGGAAAATTTAGTGTTATCTTATAACAATTCAAATAAAGATGGAGCAGATAAAGATGTTAGAATATCTATGTTACAAGGCTATATCTCACTTATAAAACTTGATTCAAAAAGGGCTGAAAAGCTATTTAGAGAGGCGATTGAGCAAAAAAGAGATTTGTCTTCTGCTTACTTAGGGCTTGGACTTGCATTATATCATCAGAAAAGAACTGCTGAAGGTCTTGAAAACATGGAAAAAGCGTGTCTTTTAGACCCTCTTGCAGCATATCCTCACAACTATCTTGCTAAAGCTCAATACGAGCTTGGAGAAAGATATGAAGCTGAAATTGAGTTAAAGCGTGCGTCAACTCTTGATCCAAATGATCCAACTCCTCATATCTATCTTGCAACCATTCTTGCAGATACCTACAGAGCTGGCGAAGGTATAAAAGAGTTAGAAAAATCTATTGCACTTAATGATAACAAGTTGATGAGTCGTTCTGGTTACCTTCTTGATCAAGATAGAGCCTCAAAAAATATCTCTCTTGCGTGGTCTCTTGTAACTATGGGGCTTTATGAATGGGCAGACGCAAAGGGCGATCAAGCTGTTTGGGACGATGAGTCAAACAGCAGTGCATATCTATTTAGGGCATCAAAATCAGCAATTATGGGTCAAGTTGACGCTGATACAATTGGAGATATGAAAAGAGCTGACCTCTTAAAGCCAGTTAATGCTAATACTTACGTAAGCTACACTGATTATCAGAATCTTCTTGAAACTCCTGAAATTAAAGGAAATTTTAACTTAAATATTGGCACAGATAATACAGGAGTTGGTATAGTAAATCTAAACGGTGGCAATTCAACGGTTGCGTTTAATGGCTCTGGAGGCTATAGAACTACAGACGGACCTTTTGAAGGAACGGGTAAATCATCTTCTCAAGGTATGGTAAGTGTAAAAAAAGAGGTTGCTTATGGTCATCAGGTGCTTGCAGAAGCTCGTGCTATCAAAGGAAATATTGAAGATATTTCATCATGGCAGGACGCTCTTGTCGAGCCCACAAATATTGATAATGACTACGATATGCTTTCAGGCTCAATTGGTTACCACTGGCATCAAGGGGCTGGGCGTGATTTAATGGCTCTTGTGCAGTCTCAAAAAAACGATACTGATATAGATGAGTTTACATATAAATATTTGAACCCTGTATACGGGACTATTTTTAACCATAAAAATTCTATTAAAGATGGGGAGATATTTAGAAGTGAAATTGTAGAGTTGTTTCAACTCACTAATCAAAAACTTGGAAAACATGCATTTACTGTTGGGATATCTCAGTCAATGAATAGCTCTTCATTGACTGAAAACGATGAATCATTTTTTGATGAAAATGATTTGAAACCTTATTATTCAGATAAATCTAATAAAGATAATCCTGACAAAAAAGAGGATAAAATTTTTATAAGGGATATATGGGGATTATCTGAAGATTTTAAATTTGATGTAGGTATAGCATGGTGCAATCTTGAGAATATATTTTCATTAAATGGTGAAAATGACGGAAATCAACTTGAGGATAGAGATGAGTGGCTTCCGCATCTTGGTTTTATGTGGCAAGTCTCCTCTTCAGATACAATAAGAGCTGGATATTTCAAAGAGTCAGAGCCTGATTATTTAAGTGGAACTTTGCAGCCAGTTGAAATGGCAGGATTTTCAAGAATTTTTGGTTCTCCTCAAGGAACTTTGACAGATTTTTATGGTGTAGGTTGGGATAGACAATGGGCTTCTCAAATTTTTACACGAGCAGAACTCTATCATAAAAATAGAGAATTTCCAGATATGTTCACATCTCACGCTGGTAACTTAGGCACTACAGAACAAAGACTTAATCGTTTATGGAATGAAGATACACAAGATATTGCCCGCTTGACATTGGAATATCTTATAACTGACCGTTTGGCAATGGCTCTGACATATCAATTCACAGACCACAATACAGAGAGTGGTGTTGATAGAAATCGCATAGACAATGATTTTGGCACAACTTTTACTTGGGTTCACCCTTCTGGTATCAGGATACAAAATAGCTGGTGGTATATGAATCAGAAAGAAAAGAGTGGTTATCTAAATCCAGTTAATGAAGATTTTATAATTGCGAGCATATCTGCTGAAAAATCTCTATTGGATAAAAAATTGCTTCTTGTTGCTAAATGGGAAAATATTTTTGATGAAGAATATACTTATCTTATCTCTGACACTACGGAAAGCTCTCAGCTTCCGTGGCAGGGCTCTTTTGCAAGTATTGGGTTGCAGTGGAATTTTTAGATAAGTCTATTAGTTGCATTTTAATATTACAGAGAATTAAGAACCAATAATTTATTAATATATAGGAGACACTATGGCTAACATTAATCAACGTTCTAAATGTTTTATCGTTTTTATTTTTCTTGCCTGTTTTGCCACTTCGGCATTTGCTAACTCTACAGGTAGTATTTCAGGTACTATTTATGAAAGCGATGGAGTTATTCCAATTACAGGTAATATTATCAATGTTTCACTATATAAAAAAAATATATGTGATAACTCGATGACATGGCTGCAAACGGTTAGCACTAACACATCATACGGCACATACACGTTTACAGGAGTTAATCAGGGTAGTTACTATCTAATTGCAGAACCTTACAGTTCTAATCATATAAAAGAGTGGTGGGCAGTAACTCTAAGCCAGCCTATTCAAAGCAATGCTCAACCATTGCAGCTCAATTCCGGAGATGCACTTACCGGAATTAATTTCCAATTGAATAAAGCAGCGACTCTTTCCGGCATACTCTACAGACCTGATGGGACAACAGCCGTTACAGGAGAAAACTATATTATAAATATATTTTTAGGAACAAGCTGTAGCAATAACCCCTTTGCAACTACTGTGGCCAGTTCATACGATGGAAGTTTTTTCTTTGATAAATTACCAGGAGGGACCTATTATATCAGTGCTAAACCAGCACTTCCTAATACTTACCCTTATGACCAATATCTTGGTCAATGGTGGACATCTTCTATAGGTGCTTATAGTTGCAGCGATGCCCAGAGCATAGCTGTAGCTTCAGAAGCAAACATTACTGGTAAAAATTTTATTCTTAATCAGAGTACTATAATTTCAGGAACTTTTTATGAATCTGACGGTACAACGCCTATTACAGGAAAAAATCTATTTGTTGAAATTATAACTGGCAGCCCGTGTTCTGGATATGCTGTGTTTGCTCAAGTTCCCATAAATACAAATGATGGCCACTACAAGTTCCCTGATATTCCAGCGGGACAATATTATTTAAGAACATCAACTAATGGCAATTCAAATCATATGAATGGCTGGTGGGCGTCATCTGGTAACAGTTTGCCTTGCAACAGTGCCGAACCTATTACGGTATCTCAGGGACAAATATATTCAGGCAAGGATTTCAGACTTAATCAGGGTTCTACCATTTCAGGGACTCTTTATGAGTCCGACGGAATAACTCCAATCACAAACACAGGAAACTACTTAGAAGTTGAACTTATAACAGGTAGTCCCTGTGGAACAAATAATACGTTTTACTCTGCACCTGTCAATCAAACTACTGGTACATATTCATTTACGGGTCTTCCATCAGGACAATATTATTTGAAAACAAATATATATACCTATTATGGAAAACATTTAAATGGCTGGTGGGCATCATCTGGTACCAGTGTGCCTTGCAGCAGTGCTGAAATGGTTGATGTTTTGCAGGTGCAGACATACTCTGGTAAAGATATAAAACTGAGTAGAGGAGGTACAATATCAGGTAGAGTATATGCAAGTGATGGTACAACTCCTATAACCACGGGGTGCGATATCCAAGTATTTAGTGGCTCTTCGTGTACCCCTACTTTTGTAAAAGGAACGAGTAGCAACATTTCTGATGGCACTTATTCAGTAAGCGGACTTCTTCCAGGAACCTACTATATTAAAGCAAATGGATATAATAATTCTGTTTCAGAATGGTGGAATCTTTCTGCAAGCAGTTTTGATTGCGGCGGTGCAGGTTCCATTACCATTACGGGTCAAGAGACTTTGACAAACAAGAATTTTCAGCTTGATTCAGGTGGTGCAATATCTGGCACACTCTTTGGAGCTGATGGAGTAACGCCGCTAACATGTGACTCATCTTCGATAGAGGTATGGTCAGGAGATCCCTGCGGAAGTTCTCAATATATAGCGAGTGTGAGTGTAAATGATCAAACAGGTGCTTATTATCTTACTGGTATTCCTGAAAATACTTCGGTCTATCTGAAAGCATATAGCAACCACTACCAGCAATATGTTTGGTGGACATCTTCGGGCAGCTCCTCTCTTTGCAGTGGAGCAGAATATCTCACCCTTACAAATGGGCAAAATCTTACTGGCAAAAACTTACAAATGGGAGTTGGAGGGTCATCTATATCTGGAACACTATATCAGAGTGATGGCATTACACCTATTACAGGAATAACTGTCCCAATAATACTCTATTCAGGCTCTGCATGTAATTCAATGACACAGATTAGGTCTATCTCTTCTACCTCTTCAGGAACTTATAATATTTCAGGACTTTCTGCAGGTACATATTTTTTAAAAACTGAAAGTAATACCTACATAAACGAATGGTGGGGTTCTCCAGCGAGCAGTGTTGATTGCAGCGGAGGGCAATTCATAACGGTCGGGACAAACGAGCAGGTTACAGGAAAGAATTTTCAGTTGGATCTTGGTGCCTCAATATCAGGTACACTCTATCAAAGTGACGGTACTACACCCCTTATCGGTACTGCTGTAACAATAAACGTCTATTCAGGTTCACCCTGTGGAACAATTCAGTTAGTAAAGTCTGGCTACAGTAGTTCATATTACGGAACTTATAACATAACAGGGCTTCAACCTGGCACCTATTATATTCAGACGAATAATAGTAATTACACCAGCGAATGGTGGGCATCTCCAAGCAGTAGCTTAAGTTGTGCTTTAGGCCAATCAATAACTGTGGGAGCTGGACAACAGATAATAGGAAAGAATTTTCAGTTGGAGAGCGTTAGCGATGGCTCAATAGCCGGAACACTTTATCAGACCGACGGCATTACACCTATTACTTACGCTAACGTAGAAATTCACGTTTATTCAGGTAGCCCATGTGGAACAACCCAACTTGTTAAATATGGGTATTCAGACTCTTCTGGTAACTATCTTATATCAGGACTTGTATCTGGCACATATTTTCTCCAAACTTCAAGTAGTAATTATATCAGTGAATGGTGGGCATCTCCAAGTAGCAGCGTAAGTTGCGCTTCAGGTCAATCAATAGCTGTGGGAGCTGGACAACAGATAACCGGAAAGAATTTTCAGTTAGAATCTTATACTCCTCCACCCGTAACACCAGACAACGGTGGAACTACAAATCCGCCTGTAACTCCACCAGACAACGGAGGCACAACAAATCCGCCGGATAATAAACCAGCTGATATTACAGACATAAAAGATGTTAGTGATGTTATTAGTGATGTTAACAACACAACTGATGCAAACAATGCTGTAGAATCTTTGACTGACGATATTAATGTAATTAAGAATGAGATACCAACCTCAACAACAACTCCCCCTTCTGATGATCTTGTAGAAGCAATTAATACGACTACACAAAATATTGGAACTTTAGTAGATGTTTCTTTGAATCTTTTACAGGAGGGAACTATTAGTGTAGAGCAAGCATTAAAACCTGTAGAACTTCTTACTGGTATAATTGAGCTTGGTGCACAAGTAGCTGCTGCAGGCGGTGCAATAAGTATTGAACAAGTTGCTGGAAGTATTGAATCTGTAGAAGGAATTGTTACTGAAATTGCCTCTCAAAATGCAACATCAGAACAAATGAGCAATATTGCTGGCAATATAAACAATATTTTGGGTAATATGCCAGACATTATGGAAGCTGTTTTGATAACAGATGATGTTATGAATATTCTTGGTTCTATAAAAGGGCTTGCAGGTGCTGGTATAGCATCCTCAATTGCAGGTAATAATGAACCATCACAAACTGTTGACACTCTGGGGTCCATTGTTGTCAAAGGGTTACAAACAGCTTCAGATGCAGGTATCATTCACGATACAGGAAGAATAATAAGTGGTGCTGGAGATATTGTGGATCATGCAATAAATGTGTTGCAGACAGGCACTAATCAACAGACAGTTCTACAGGACACATTAGCTCAACTTCAAGTTGAGATAAGTGAGATGTTTGGTCAAACAGCTTCAAATATAAAAGATAAACCTGTATTGAACTCTTTTGCAGTCTCATCAGACGGAAGTGTCAGCCTGAAGGATTTTAGCTATGTTATGGATAATGCTTCTGGTCTTACAACATCCATGATTAAAGCAAAATCTGTTTTAGGCTCCAAACTTTCAGGTTCAATGCAATCATTAAGCCGTGAAACTTTGAAGAATGTTCTGCCAGCATTTATTCCAGCTAA
The DNA here is from genome assembly GCA_015232455.1 of Desulfamplus sp. Taxonomy (GTDB): domain Bacteria; phylum Desulfobacterota; class Desulfobacteria; order Desulfobacterales; family Desulfobacteraceae; genus Desulfamplus. The sequence goes on from JADFZQ010000012.1 coordinate 77,570, forward strand.
CAAGTTCGCATCAACAGAACAAGATAGCGATATACAGAAACTTTTGACCAACTACCCGCAGCTACTTAATGAGGTAATAAAGTTTGCATCTATAAATCTGACATCTGGAATGCTTATAACAAAAGATAATATTTCAGAGATTATTAACAATAACACATCCCTTACCCAATCAGAGAAGACAAGATTAATCAAAGGGTTGCCTGAACTTCCATCGTTTGATCAAGATATTATACAATCAGACTCTACTGCACTATCCCTTGTTGACCTTTTAAGTAAAGAGGTTGAAACATTGCTTCCTGGCACAACCGTTGAAGTTATCTCTTCAAAAGGTCTATCCCTTGTGGTTATGTTGAAAAATGAAGCAAAAGGGATAAAGATACCACTTTATATTCAAGATGCTCGTGTAGTATCTAATATTATTCCTTCAGGTCTTCATGCTTTACCAGAAGGCACTTTTATTCTGGTTCGCAATGGAATTGCAGGTATTATAACACCAGCACCATTGGATGCTGTAGATACTCTTTTGTCTGCTGATGGTTTGCTAAACATTGAGAACCTTTTTGGTTCTAACAAAAAAGAAATTTCAGATGTAAAGATTAATAACTCTGGCAATCTTACCATCAAATTTAAAGATGGAACGAAATTTTCAGGCTCTTTTGGATATGGAGTATCAAAAAATGGAGATGGAGAATTTGATGCTGGAACGTCAAGTTTTGAAATGCAAATGACTGATCCTGCAAGCGAAGCATATTCAGTTTTGGTTACATATAACGATGGCACAACACAGACCCTCTCACCTTCGATTGCAGCTATTGAGCAGTTGGTAAAAGTGTTAGATACCCTTGCTGCTGGAAGTTATACCCTTGATAAAGCAACAGGTATTTTCACTGTCTTGGGTATGCGTTTTAAGCCGAGCTATTTTATAGAACCTATTACTGCAAGTGAAGAAAGTTGGTTTGTAGCCAATAAAGATGGATATGGAATCGCGTGGGAAACCAATGACTACAATAATGATGGTGCTGTAGATTTAAAGATGTGGACATCTGAGATACTTGGGATAGTTAAAGGAAAACAAATAATTTATACTGTTATACAGTAGTTAATTATAGCAATTCTAATTTAGAATCATTAGATAGAACGTCAATAATTAGGCTAATTTTCCTAATTATTGACGTTGTTTTTGGTAATAATTAGAGAGTGAGAGGAGTATTTTATGATTAATTTTTTTGATAATTTGGTTTGGTTAATAAGGATTGCAGTAATTTTATCCACTTTAACTATTATACCATCTTTAGAGGCTTTTGAACCTATTTCAGCTGGGAATGACTATATACTTATCAAAAAAAATGATAGCACTGTTTGGGGTTTGGGTTGCAATCAGTTTGGAAATTTAGGCAATGGTGTTGTATTACCAGGTGGTAGTAGCAGCACATTAGTGCAAGCTGTAGGCTTAGGCGGCCTGTCAGGGATAAATATTAGTGCAGTAGAAACGGGATTTAAAAGCTCAATTGCATTAGATGATACAGGACAAGTTTGGACTTGGGGATACAATTCTTCTAAGCAGCTTGGTGATAATACAACAACTGATAGAAGTACTCCAGTTATTGTGTCTGGATTACCAACTATTTCAGATGTAAGCATGGGTTTAAATTATACTGTTGTGCTTAAAAGTGATGGTAGCTTATTATCATGGGGAGACAACACTTCTGGTCAGCTTGGTGATGAAACTAATAATAATAGCGGTATTCCTGTATCAGTTAGAGGATTATCAAGCATAATAAGCATCTCTTGCGGTGCTTCTCATACAGCAGCATTAAAAGAAGATGGAACTGTTTGGACTTGGGGAGATAATACTTCTGGACAGCTTGGTGATGGAACTATTACAAATAGCAATATCCCTATTCAAGTAACAAATTTGTCAAATATCAAAAAGATTGCTGCTGGTGATGGTTTCACAATGGCATTGAAAGAAGATGGAACTGTTTGGACTTGGGGAGATAATACTTCTGGACAGCTTGGTGATGGTACAACTTCAGGCAGTAATATACCTATTCAGGCAATGAATTTATCAAATATTCTTAAAATTGCTGCTGGAGATGCTTTTGCAGCCGCATTGAGAGATAATGGTACAATCTGGACATGGGGAAACAATTCTTATGGGCAACTTGGAGATAATACAACAATTGATAAGAGTATTCCTTCACCAATAACGGGGATATCAAGTGCTACTTCAATTGCAGCAGGAAATGGTCATTTAGTTTTTTTGAAAAATGATAATACCTGCTGGGCTGTTGGAAACAACAATTTTGGACAGTTAGGTGATGGAACTACTACCAATAGTAGCATACCTGTTCAGGTAGTAGGTTTATCAATATCTTCTCCTCCCACGGTTTTAACAGGCATTACTAACCCATCACCACCAAATTCTACTACATTTAATGGCAGTATTAATCCAAATGGTTTGGATACAATATATTACTTTGAATATGGAACTACATCTGCTTATGGCTATATAACATCAACTCAAAATACTGGCGTAAGTACATCTTTTATTTCAGTTGCTATAAATCATTCAGGTTTAGACCCTAATAAGATATATCACTATAGATTAGTTGCAAATAACAGTGCAGGAAATCAAATAGGAGATGATAAAAAGTTTATTATCTTTGATTTTTCTAAATTAGATTCATTTGGAAATTTACTTCCCAACAATGCATTGAATTGGACAATGGTTAGAGATAATATCAATGGGATTATATGGGAAGTAAAAAATGATCTAGATTATAGTTCGATTTATACGAATCCTCATGACTCAGATAATACATATACTTGGTATGATAGCAACCCGGTTACAAATGGCGGGGATCAAGGTGTTTCAGGAACTGAAACAGATACTGAAGATTTTATAACAGCAGTTAATAATGAAAATTATGGTGGTTTTAACAATTGGCGTATGCCAACAATAGACGAAATGCGTTTAATTGCTAATGTTTTTATTTATGATCCTGCCGTTTATAATCAATTTTTTCCAAATACTTCATCTGGATATTATTGGACATCTACAACTTACAGTATTTTTGCAGCTTATAAGGTTAATATTTTGGATGGCTATGATGGAACAAATGGTAAAGGCAATAGCTATCACGCTATTGCAGTCCGGTCAGGACCAGTTGTATTTACAAATAGTGCAACTGAAGTTACATCAAGCACAGCAACATTAAATGGTTCGGTGAATCCCCATGGTCTTTCAACTAACTATTATTTTGAATATGGCATAAATGTAAATTATGGAAGTGTGACGCCAACAATATCAGCAGGTTCTAATACGACAAATGAAGTTGTTTCAACAGATTTAATTTCGCTAATGCCAAATACAATTTATCATTTTAGAGTGGTTGCTATAAACAGTGCGGGTACAACCAATGGTAACGATCAGATATTTACGACAACATCTACCCCTATCACTCATACAGCAACAACAACATCAGCAAATGGAATAACCTCAAATTCAGCTACATTGAATGGTTCAATAAATCCCAATGGTGATGATACAAACTGGTATTTTGAGTATGGTTTAAGTATTTCTTATGGTTTTACATCTCCAATACCAAGTCAAAATGCAGGTTCTGGAATAACTTTAATTCCAGTAGCAGCAAATTTGATTGGTCTGATTCCCAATACCACATATTTTTTTCGATTAGTTGCGACTAACAGCACTGGTAACATCTATGGTGATGATATGACATTTACCACTCTTGGTACTACAGGAGATAATGGAGGAATAGTAACGCCACCAGATAATGGAGGAATAGTAACGCCACCAGATAATGGAGGAATAGTAACGCCACCAGATAATGGAGGAATAGTAACGCCACCAGATAATGGAGGAATAGTAACGCCACCTATTACTTCACCCGATGATACCAAACCTCCTGTGATAGATGATCCTACAGATATAATTGATATTAGTGATGATATTGACAATATTGAAAATGAAGAAGATGTTATTAAAATAACCGACAATATTGGAAATGAAATTGATTTTATTCAAGAAAATATACCTGACAATTCAACCCCTCCTTCTGACGCATTTGTAGAGGCAATTAACACGACCACTCAAAATATCGGAATTATTCTTGAAGAGTCTATTAATCTTTTTAAGGAAGGAACCATAAGTTTAGAACAGGCCTTAAAGCCATTGGAGCTTCTTGATAGCATAATTGGTATTGGGGCAAATGTAGCAAAATCAGGAGGGGCTGTAAGTCTTGACAGTGTTGCTGGAAGTATTGGAAAGATTGAAGGAATTATAAATGAAGCTATTTCTCAGAACGCAACATCAGAGCAGATGAACAAAAGCTCTAACAATATAAATAATATCTTAGGTAATATGCCTGATATTATGACTACTGTTTTAATAACAACTGATGTTATTAAAATTCTTGAACCTATTAAAGGACTGGTTGCTGCTGGTATAACTTCTGCAGTTGCGGGCAGCAACGATCCTGTAAAAACAGTTGAGAATATAGGAGATATTGTTGTCAAGGGTTTGAGTGAAGCATCAGATGCTGGAATGATTTTAAATACTGCTAAAATTATCAATAGTGCTGGAGAAATTGTCAACTATGCAGTCAACGTATTAGGAACAGAAACTACAAATAATATAGTTATTGGCAATACATTTGAACAACTTCAGATTGAACTAAGTGAAATGATAGATCAGACAGCATCAAATATAAAAGACAAACCCGTATCTAACTCTTTTGCAGCATCATCAAGCGGAAGTTTTACCACTAACGATTTTAACTATGTTATGGATAAAGTTGCTGCTCTTACAACTTCAATGGTTAAGGCAAAATCAGTTCTAAATACTACACTGACAGGCTCTATGCAGAATTTAAGCCGTGAGACGCTAAATAACATTTTGCCCTCTTTTATTCCAAAAAATAGATTTGCATCGATTACAGAGGAATCAGATATACAGAAACTTTTTACCAATTACCCGCAGTTACTTAATGAGGTAATTAAAATTGCCTCTGTAAATTTGACATCTGGAATGCTCATAACAAGAGATGACATTTCAGAGATTATTAAAAATAACACTTCTCTTACCTCAGCAGAGAAGACAAGATTAATAAAAGGGTTACCCGAGCTTCCAGCGTTTGACCAAGACATTATACAATCAGGTTCTACTGCACTATCCCTTGTTGAGCTTTTAAGTAAAGAGCTTGAAAATCCAAAATATCAACTACCTAATACAACTATTGAAGTTATATCTTCAAAAGGTCTGTCTCTTATGGTTATGTTGAAAAATGAAGCAAAAGGGATAGAGATACCACTTTATATTCAAGATGCTCGTGTAGTATCTTCAATTATTCCATCTGATTTGTATCGTTTGCCAGAAGGACCTTTTATTCTTGTTCGCAATGGAATTGCAGGTATTATCACACCTGCACCATTGGATGCTGTAGATACTCTTTTGTCTGCCGATGCTTTGATAAACATTGAGAACTTGTTTGGTTCTGACAAAAAAGAGATTTCAGATTTAAAGATTAATAATTCTGGCAATCTTAATATCAAGTTTAAAGATGGCAGCAAGTTTTCAGGCTCTTTTGGATATGGAACATCAAAAAATGGAGAGGGAGATTTTGACGCTGGCACATCAAGTTTTGAACTGCAAATGACTGATCCTGCAAGCGAAGCATATTCAGTTTTGGTTACATACAGCAATGGCACAACACAGACCCTCTCACCTTCAATTGCAGCTATTGAGCAGTTGGTAAAAGTGTTAGATACCCTTGCTGCTGGCAGTTATACCCTTGATAAAACAACAGGTATTTTTACTGTCCTAGGTGCACGTTTTAAGCCAAGTTATTTAATAGAACCAATTGCGACAAGTGAGCAGACTTGGTTTAAAAACAATAAAGATGACAATGGAATTGCATGGGAAACTAAAGACTATAATGGTGATGGTGCTGTAGATTTAAAGATGTGGACAGCCGGAATACTTGGAATAGCTGAAGGGAAGCAGATAATTTATACTGTTGTGCAATAAAATGTTAGATGGTTGAGTGGCAAAACAGCTCAACCTGCTTTTGATTTCAAAACCCCGACTCAAGTGGCGGGGTTTTGAAAATATTACAACGTCCAAATGTACGGAAGAAACCCGAGCTTCACAATCAAAATGATCCTCATATTGTATCAGTTCTTTTTTCCTTCGCTTAGCTTCATCTTCTCAAATCGATTTACTTGTTCTTGATAATAATCTTTATTATCAGTGGCATTTTTTAGAGCCTCTTTTGCTGCCTCAAGAGCCTCTGCATAAAGCCCATTAAGAAAACATGCTTCTGCATAAGTATCTAAAATATGGGACGGTATAGCCAAAGGAGATGAGAACTTCTCGGACTCTAATTTTGCGGATTCTAAAGCTCTTGTAGCAAGTTCTAATCCTTTTTGAGGATTTTTAAATTCAATATTAGGGCAGGTTGTGTAAAGCCACGCAAGATTATTGAGAGCATGGCTGTTATTAGGGGCAATTAATATAACTTTACTGTAATAATAGACTGCTTTATTAAATCTCTCTTTACTGTAGTAATAATCTGCTGCTATAAGCATATTATCAATATTTTTAGGTTCACCTTCAACCTGTTCGCTTATAATCTTCTCTGCAAGATATTCGTTTATCTTATCTTTTCCTTGCCCAATATTAAAATAATACCCAACTAAGCATATAGAAATCATAACAACAATATAGGTTTGCATCATCAACCTAACTCTTTTGTGATGTCTCTGAATATATTCTGGATTTAATTCGCACAAATTGAGAAAATCAACCCTCTCTTTTATGCTGTAATGATGCCAATTTGGCTTATCCCAAGAGTGGCGATTTATCCCCGCAATCTTGTAAAAAGTTCTTATAAGAGCAGAAGCATCGGGCAGATAACGATAAACGTGAATATCTGCTTGACGTTCAAAGTTTCTCATAAAAAATCCAAATATATAACGAAAATAGATCAAAAACATGACAATCATAATAATGCTCAATATAAGCATTATGCCAGTATCATGGTTTATACCAACAAATGAGATAGCTTTGATAATTGGCTCAAAGTAGTAGATAAGAAGAATTGGGTCGAATAGTGAATAGATAGATGCAATATATCCAGCAAAAAAAAGAAGATAAAAATGGATATGTCTATTTTGGATATGACCAATTTCATGGACAATAACAGCATCTATCTCTTCAGGTAAAAGGCTCTTTAACATTGCAGGCGTTACAAGAATATATCTAAATCTTCCCCAAAGACCCATAACTCCAGCAGTGATCATTGAGCCGCCAAAAAGCTCCCATTTAAGAATATCTGCGTATTTAAGTTTTGCCCTTTTACAAAGTTCTTCTATTCTTGTTCTTATAAAACTATCCTCAAGAGATGTGCAGCCCCATATCTTCTGAATTAAAAGTGGTCCAAAACACGCAACTGCAACCATAAACGCCAGCACGTATAATATTTCACCTTGAGGCGTTGCAAGAAAGCCTTTAGGCTGTTCAAATGGGATAAGTTCAATAATATCCGCTGTAAAAGAGAGTATAAACCAAGGTAACAAGGCGGGTAAAGAAAAGGATATATTAGATATAACAAAGCTCTTTTTTGAGACATAACCAGCAAAATATCTCTTTTGAATATTCCACGCAGAGTTCCAGACAATAACGAGATATAACAAAAAAATAGATAATAAAATTATTGCTTCTATGGTGGGGAATATTTTGAAAAGCCAGATATTATCAAGTAAAAGGTTAAGCCTTAAAAAATATAGATCACAGGCAAATATTAGAAGTGCTAAAATTGAGAGTCTTGACAAGCTCTTTTCTAAATGGTGATCTAAATTTGATACATCACCTGAATTAGCAGCATGACGCTCTAACCTCTTGAAGGTAGTATAACAAATTAACCAAAAGAGAAGAAAAAGAATTGTAGCTATTGATATAGAAAAAGTATTTAAAGCTAAAGAGCTATCAGCAGTATGCTCTGCTGTAATTTGAAATTCGCTTGTAGAATATAGGATAAGGGCGACAAGAAGATATATAAAATTAGAAAACATATTGAGAATATTTTCACCCGTTAAAATTTCAGATTACTTAAATCTTACCTGTTTGGGCAAATATTGAAAGAACAATCCAAGACTTGACATCAAACTTTATTGCACGATTTTGAAGAAGAGATTGTGCCTCTTCATGCGATACCATTAAAACTGTAATATCTTCAGATTCTTCATTCCATTTAATAGAAGGTTCTCCTTTGCAAGTTGCGTAAACCAACGAGATAGATTCATCTGTCATTCCAGAAGATGAGTATATAGTTGGACTTTTTTTTATGATGCTGACAATCTCAAGACCTGTCTCCTCTTTAAGTTCTCTGGCTGCTGTCTCTTCAACCTCTTCTCCTCTATCCATAAGCCCAGCAGGAAAACCGTATTGATAGTTACCAAGAGGCACGCGGAACTCTTTTATGATTACTAATTTTTGATAATATACATGAAATGGGACAATAATAACCGCATTAGGTTTGTAAATGCCCGACATATCCGCAGAAACCAGATTATCAGCTATTGGAACGTTTTTTTCTGAAATATTGGTTATTTTTCTCATAACATCAGGGGAATCTGATCTTGATGCAAATATCCATGACTTTATATTGCCTATTTTATCCTTGTATTTGGTTGAAAATAGATTCAGATGTTTAAAGTCTGTTAATTTATTTACTTCAAGAATTTTCATATCAAGATACCTTTAAGATGTAACATAATGACAACCAATTGATCTTTTATGTCTCATTGCTGCATTTACTATAATTGAGGCATTTACAACACCATTTCTGAGTTCGATGATTTGGCGATTTAGTTTGGCTGTTCTATAAAATTGGAAAATTCTGTGTGCGTGATAGTTGAGATCAGCATTAGCACGCTCTAAACCTTTTAGGTTTCTCACAATTCCAGCATAATTCCACATAGTAAGTTTAATTAGCTTCCAATCTTGATGAAAAAGAAGTGGATCAAACTCCTCTGAATAGTTAGGAGACTCCCAATCTGGAATGTTATCAAACCTTTTCTTAGATATTTCACTAAAATTTGAATTTATATGATCTGCTGCCTGTTTTGCCCACATAAGCCCCTCAAGCAATGAAGTTGAGGCTAAACGATTTGCACCATGAAGACCTGTGCAGCTACTCTCTCCAATTGCATAAAGGTTTGGCAAAGTAGATTTTCCAAAAAGATCAACTTTTATTCCACCGCAAAAGTAGTGGGCTGCTGGCACAACTGGAATTGGCTCTTTAGTTATATCAATTCCACCTTTAAGGCATGTGCTGTAAACTTTGGAAAATCTAACTGGAATAGGAGATTCTCCTTTATAATGGGAAGCAAGATTTAATTTCATAAATTCTGTGCCTGTCTTTCCCATCTCTTCGTAGATACCGCGTGCTACAACATCACGAGGGGCAAGATCACCAAGCTCTGAATAAGATTCCATAAAATATTCACCTTTATGGTTCATCAATCTTGCACCTTCGCCTCTTAAAGATTCTGAAATAAGAAATCTTTTAATATCACGATGATAAAGAGATGTAGGATGAAACTGAACAAACTGAGCATTGATAATATCTGCACCTGCTCTGTATGCCATACTCATTCCATCACCAGTTGCAGAGGCTGGATTTGTGGTGTGTTGATAAAGCTCTCCAAGTCCGCCAGTTGCCAATATCACTCTATTAGCAAAAAATGTTTCTACCCTTTTCTCTTCATTATTGAGAGCATAAAGCCCCATAACTTCGCATGGTTTATAAAGTTCTTGAGTATCTCTTGATTGATGGTTGTTTGTTATAAGGTCAATTGTGGTAAACCCACTTAAAATCGGAAGATTAATCTTATTTGCATAATCAATTAGAGCCTTTTGTATGGTGTCACCAGTGTGATCTGAATAGTGGAGAATGCGTCTTCTTGAGTGAGCAGCTTCTTCAGTGTAATCAAGCTCTCCTGCTAATGTTCTTGTAAACTCAATCCCAATTTTATTGATTAGAAAATCAAAAACCAATTCAGGACCTTTGTTTGCAAGAAGTTTTACAGCTTCAAGATTATTATAACCACAGCCAGCTCTTAAAATGTCAGATTCAAGAAGCTCTGGGGTATCTGCCTCTTCCCACGCAATAATACCACCTTGTGCATAGTAAGTTGCTGTTTTATTCGCCGCATCTTCTTTAGTGATTGCAACAGTATTAAGCCCATGTTCTTTTAACATAATTGCAGCCGAAAGCCCTGCAATACCTGTTCCAACAACCAAAACATCATAAAAATGTCTCATTTTTCTGCCTATATTTCCTTTTTTCTTAACTATTTACCTGACTCCACAATTTCAATCATTAGTTTTAGAGCTTTTTTTGCATTTTCTTTATACTCTTCTGCAACTGTAATAATATCTGATGGTGATTCTGCTGTTTTGTTGTTAAGGATAACGGTCAGGGTGTTTTTAAGTTTTTCAAGAGTTATTTTACTCATATTATGGCAAACAGATTTTTTAAGAGGCACAACTGTTTTATCTTTAAACTCATTCGCCATTCTCTCCACAAATCTTAATTCTGTGCCAACTGCCCACACACTTCCAGCTTTGCCAGCCTTAACAGTTTTCCATATCATAGATGTAGAACCTGAATAATCAGAGGCATTTACAACATCTTCGCTGCACTCAGGGTGAACTATTACATTAATATTTTTTTCGCTTATTGCATTTGGATCGTCTTGACTTTGGCTGTAAGTTTGTCTGAATGAATTAATATCGTCTAAAGTAAAGACTTTATGCACATGACAAAATCCGTCCCATACAAACATTTTAGCATTTTTGCAATCCGACAAACTAGAAAAACTATCATTATCAAAAGAGAGTTTTTTATCTACTGTAACTATTTCGTTTTTATTGATATTTAGCTGATTGGCGGTGTTTATTCCTAAATTATAATCAGGGGCAAAAAGTACTGATTTGCCCTGATCTAAGAAATGTTTAACAATTTTAGCTGCATTAGAACTTGTGCAGACAGTCCCACCTCTTTTTCCACAAAAAGCCTTCATATCAGCATAAGAGTTCATATAAACTATTGGGATTATTTCACGGTCGCACAAATTAGATAGCTTTGAATAGATTTTTTCAGCTTGAATAGCATCAATCATCTCAGCCATTGGACAGCCAGCACTTTTGTCTGGAATTAGAACTTTTTGATGTGGTTTTGCAAGAAGTGATGCTCCTTCTGCCATGAACATCACTCCGCAAAACACTATATATTCAGCTTCAGTGGCAGCACAATCAACAGCTAATTTATAAGAATCTCCAAGAAAATCTGCCAATTTGACAATCTCGTCCATTTCATAATGGTGAGCTGGTATTACAACTGATTTGCCAAGCTCTTGCTTTATCTCCATTACCTCTTTAAATAATTGGTCTTCCATTTTAATTATTATCCCTAAATTTTTATAACTCTACTCTAAAATTTTACGTAAAGAGAAATCAAATGCAGTTACACTGTGCGTTAATGCACCAACAGAGATATAATCAACTCCAGTTTCAGCAACTGCTTTTAGCCTTTCAAGATTCATGTTGCCTGACGCTTCGGTTTTTATTTTGCCTTGTGTTCTGCTATTGATAAATTTCACAGCCTCTTTCATTGTATTAATATCCATATTATCAAGCATTATTATATCAACATTAGCATCTAATGCCTCTTGGACCTCTCTTAATGATCTTGTCTCAACCTCAATTTTAAATTGTTTATCCCATTTAGAGCGTACTATTTCAACAGCTTTTGTTATGCTGCCAATGCCATCAATATGGTTATCTTTAATCATAACCATATCATAAAGCCCCATTCTATGGTTAGCCCCCCCCCCACATTTTACTGCGTATTTTTGGAGTTGCCGCCACCCAGGAAGTGTTTTACGGGTATCTAATATCTTTGTGTTATTGTTTGGAATCAATGAAATTATATCTATCCATCTTTTAACCTCTGTAGCAATACCACTTAAATGAGAGATAAAGTTGAGTGCTACCCGTTCAGCCTTAAGGAGGCTATTGATTGAACCTTCAACCTTAGCAACTTTTTGACCAATTTTTAAATTATCTCCATCTGAAACGTAAAAATTGACATTACACTCTTTGTCAATATAATGAAATGCACAAGCAAAAATATCCGCACCACAAAGAACACCGTCCTGTTTTGCCACAAGATAGTAATTATCAAGTTTGTTATCTGTGAATATGGCATCACTTGTAATATCTCCAATGTCGCCCAAATCTTCTAAAAATGCCATCTCCAATAGTTTCTGGATCATTTAATTAACTCTCTTTTTCTGTGTGTTAAAGCTATTTATACTCAATTTATGACCTTGAACAGTATAGCATTTTTGGTCTCTGCCAATTAGTATCAAAACCCGCACTTCTTAAAATATCTATACCTTTCTCAATATTAACACCAATATCTTTTACTCCATGAGAATCATCGCCAATAACTACACTAATACCCATCTTTTTTGCCTCTGCAAGAATTGGAGCAGATATATATGGCTCTTTAGCACCTTTCATCAATGCCCTTAAGTTAAAGTCCATAATAAGATTCTTCTTTTTAATCAATTCAAGATTTCTTGTAATACGCTGCCAAATAACAGGGTTCTTAATTCTTTCAGGATAATCTTGATCAAAAATCCTTATAAGATCAAAATGACCAACAACAGAAGGCTCAATAGCCTCGATCATCTCATGTTGAATATCAAAATATCTACAGTATAGATTTTCAACTCCACCAAGTGCATCTGCTGCATTATCGTAATACTCTTTTGAGTAATCAATACAGACATCTTCATATTTATTATATTCACTATGAATAGACTTGCTATTAACAGGCAGATGGTGAATAGAACCAACTACATAATCAGGTCTAAATTGCTGTATCAGAGCTGGGATAAACTTCTTGTATCCGCTATAAGTTTCTGTTTCAAAGGCTGTCAGTACAGTGATACTATCTTGATATTTTTCTTGAAGCATTCTACATGTTTGTATGTAGTCAGTAAATCTTTTGGCAAGAAGAGAGACATCAATACCAGCAGCAGCTTCGTCAGGGTATCGTAATTCATTAGAAATAGGATATATATGCTCTGTAATACCAACCCACTCAAATCCAGATTCAATATACTTTATAACAATCTCTTCAAGGGTATTTTGAGCATGATTGCAAAATTGCCCACTATGTCCGCCATGAACTGATACAGGTTTGATTTTTTTGAGATTATCTCTTTGGTAATTTTTCATCTTCTGATAGCTTTTTATCTAATGTTCTTCCACATTTTTATAGTAAATTCAGGTATCATGGTTGCATTATAAAATCAAGTTTTATGCCTGCCATAATAAATCATCAATATTACAGAATATCTATAGTGCGGCTAACTCAACATAACGATTTAAAATGGCTTGACACTTATTAAATAGAATGTTTAGAGTCCCACACTATTGAAAAAAGGAGGCTAACTGAAGAGTTACTATGGAAGATAAACTTCTCATTGTTGATGATGACCCTGATGTCTTACTCTCTTTATCTGATTTATTAAAAGATGAAGGTTTTGATGTAAAAGCTGTTAGTTCTGGAGAAGAGGCTCTTAAAGTATTTTCAGATTTTCATCCATCTGTTGTTATCACAGATATGAAGATGTCGGGAATGAGTGGTCTTGAGCTTATTCATAAATTGAGAAAAATAAACTCTTATGTTCAAATTATAATTCTTACAGGGTATGCAAGCGTTAAAAATGTTACAGAAGCAATGGCAAATAACGGTGCATTTGCCTATTTTCAAAAGCCACTATCTGACTTTGAGATGTTTTTTGGATCAATTCGTCAGGCTTTTGAAAAAGAGAGACTTATCAGAGAAAATTATCATTGGGAAGAGCGGCTAAAGCTTGCAAATGCCCGATTTGAGACAATATTTGAAAATATGGACGCAGTTATATATGTTGCAGATATGGAGACATACGAACTTATCTACGCCAACTCAACATTTAAAGAGCTTTTTGGAGATTACAGCAATGAAAACGAAAATAAAAACAATATTAGCAAGAGGAAAAAATGCTGGGAGTTACTGCAAAAAACTAATAACGGTCCGTGTTCTTTTTGTACCAATCCAAAACTTGTTGACGTAAATGGCAAACCTTTTAATCCATATACTTGGGAATTTTATAATCCAGTAGTTAAAAGATGGTTTAGTATCAAGGATCAGGCAATTTATTGGCATGATGGTCGCGTTGTGAGGCTTGAGACGGCAATGGATATTACACCTTATTATAAGCTATCTCGCGAAGTTGAAAAATCCAAACGGTTTCAGGCAATCGGAGTTCTTGCTGGAGGAATAGCACATGATCTTAACAATACACTTGCAGCAATACTTGGAAATATAAATCTTGCTCAACTTATCTCTCCTGATCCAGATTCAGATGAGTATTTTGTTGCAGCAGAAAATGGAATCATGCAGGCAAAGACACTATCTGGTAAACTTTTAGCTCTTGCTAAAGGCGATACTCCTGTAAAAAAAATAGTGAATATGGAGGAACTTCTTAGGAATTTTATAAGTGAAAATCAATTTGGCTCTAAAGTTGAGTTCACAGTTTTAAATGGTAACTCAAATTTTGAACAGATAGATAACGATAAAACCCCAAATTTCACTATTGATGTTGATGCGGAACAGATTAAAACAGCTTTTTATAATATTTTCATAAATGCAAGCGAAGCTATGAACTCTCGTGGTACTATCAAGGTAAATCTAAAATATCACTACAGTTCAACAAAAAACTGCAATTATGTGATGACAAGCATTTACGATAATGGAAAAGGTATTGCATCATCAAATATTGATAAGATATTTGATCCATATTTTACTACAAAATTCCCGGGCAAAGAGAGAGGAACTGGTTTGGGTCTTTCAATTGCATACTCTATAATTAAAAAACATGGTGGATATATTGATATTGATTCTGTTGAGGGAAAGGGAACTCAGGTTGATGTCTGTTTGCCAATAACTAAAACCTTTTAAGGAGATTAGAGATGTTGACTGACACGTTATTGCTAAAAGCAAGACAAGGAGAACTTAATATTACTGGGCTTATTTCAGAAGCTGAAAAACTTGCCTCTGAAGGACTGATAAAGCAAATGATCACTCTTTATCGTGAATGGATAGAAAATACAAAGTCTCCATTGGTCTATGCAGCATATTTCAACTTAGGAGTTGCATTAAGCAACTCTGGAGATATGATCGGGGCTGAAGATGCTTATCGTAGAGCTATATTATTCAGGCACGATTTTATTCAGGCACGCTTTAATTTAGGTCTAATTTTTGAACTTCAAGATAGAGTTAATGAGGCTTTAGAGCAGTGGAAACTTATTCTAAATGCTGGGGATTCAATTTTATCAACAGAAAAAAATATCCACTTAATGGCTTTAAGTAAAATAGCACAATATCAACCTGATTTTAAAATACCATCTATTAAAGATAAACCTTTAGAGTTATCACAATCAAAATTAGAAGAGATCAACCAAAAAACCTTGCTTGCCTTAGAACTACAAGAACAGGATAATATTGTTGAGGCAACAAAGCTATTTAAAGAGATTTTGCTTGTAAATCCTGCCCACTTTCCTTCATTATATTCGTTAGGTGTTATTGCATCTAAAAATGAAGAGAATACAGAGGCTTTGTCTTTAATAGAAAAAGCAATTCAAGTTATACCAACTTATGCACCAGCTCATTTTGCAAAAGCTGTAATATTACAAGCTCTGAAAAGATACAATGATGCGTTGGTTAGCTACCAACAGGCATTAACGATTAATCCTGATTATCTTGATGCCATGAATAATCGTGGTAATCTCTTACATGAGATGAAGCAATATGATTTAGCTTTTGCAAGTTTTGCCGAAATTATCAAAAGGAACCCAAATGCTGACAAAGCTCTATCTAACTCTGGTATTATTCTCACGTTAAAGAATCAGTATGAAGAGTCTATTGACTTTTTTGATCGACTCCTTAAAGCAAACCCTGATTTTGATTATGCACGTGGTCTGCTTTTCTATTCGCAACTGCATTGCTGCGATTGGTCAGAGTATGACAAACACAGTGAGCTGATTAATAGAGGTATTCAAGATGGTAAAAGAGAGTGTAAGTCATTGGCATTTATGGCATTTTCAAACTCTGCAAGCGACTCCTTAGAGTGTGCTAAGATATTTGCTTCCCATTTCTTTCCAAAAAAATCCAAAACTTTGTGGAATGGAGAACGCTACAACCACAAAAAAATCCGTATTGCATACGTCTCTCCCGATTTTAGACAGCACCCAGTAGGTCATCTTATGGCTGGAGTTATTGAAAACCATGATAAATCAAAGGTTGAGACAATAGCTATCTCGATTGGTATTGATGATAAAAGTATTTTACGAAACCGTTTTATAGCTGCATTTAGTCAATTTTACGATGTTCAGATGAAAACATCGTTTGAAATTGCACAGTTAATCAGAAATCTTGAGGTAGATATTTTGGTTGATTTAGCTGGTTATACCGCAGACTCAAGAACAGATATTTTTGCCTATCGTCCAGCTCCTGTACAGGTAAACTATTTAGGCTATCCTGGTACAATGGGGCTTGATTATATAGATTATATATTAGCTGACCGTTATGTGATTCCAGAAGAGCATAAGAGATTTTACACTGAAAAAGTTGCCTATATGCCCCATACCTATCTTCCAACTGATGGAAATTTAAAAGTTTCTGAACGAACTCCAACAAGAGAGGAGATGAATCTTCCGCCTCAAGGTGTGATCTTTTGCTCCTTTAACCACGATTATAAGATCAATCCACAGATGTTTTCAGTTTGGATGCGTATTTTAGAAAAAGTTGAAGGAAGTGTTTTATGGCTTATGAAGTTAAATGAGGCAGCAGAGCGAAACCTTAAAAAAGAGGCTAAAAACAGGGGAATTAATCCAGATCGTCTTATCTTTGCAACACGAATTCCACTTATTGAAGACCATTTAGCTCGCTATCGTTTGGCTGATATATTCTTGGATACTTCACCATACAATGCCCATACTACGGCAAGCGATGCTCTATTTGCTGGATTACCAGTTTTAACTTATATGGGAGATACTTTTTCAGCAAGAGTTGCTGGAAGCCTTTTAAATGCAATAGGAGTGCCTGAATTAATTACACATTCACTTGAGGAGTATGAAGAGTTGGCTGTTAAACTTGCGTTAAATAGTCAAATGATTTCTGAACTTAAGGAAAAACTTATAGCAAATAAAGAGAGTTATCCTCTATTTAAAACAAAGCTGTTTGCCGAGAATCTTGAGGAAGTGTTTATAGAAATAGTAAATTTAGAAACTGCATTGTGATAATTTAGCTCTGAGATTTATTTTCAGGAGATTAAAAGGTTAAAATATTATAATTCTAAAATTCAAATTCCTCTAAATAAGGCAGGGCTGTTAAGTTCTACACTAGTTTTTTTAAAAGCTCTTTGACATTACTTGCAAAATAAATTGACGCTGCTTTGATGGAATCAAAGCCAATTTCACGACAGATGTTAATGGCTATGTTTTTGA
>JADFZQ010000013.1 GCA_015232455.1 Desulfamplus sp.
TTTGTTAATAATTTTTTGTCAATAGTTGTATTTAAAAACTCCATTCTGATTTTTTCAAGCAAAAGCTGGACTGTAAAGAGTTTTGCAAGGTTTGTGTTTATAGGTGCAAATTTTTCTCTGTTGGTTGTCCAGACAATTAAAAGAGTAGCAGCCACTGAAAGTACCACAGGAATAAATAAGTTTCCCGCAAATTGGTTAAAAGTTAAAGCAACCTTTGAGCCAATAATTATATTTGGAGGGTCTCCAATAAGTGTTGCAGTTCCTCCAACATTTGAGATAACAGCCTGAGTGATTACGTAGAGTTTTGCATCAAGCCCCATACCTTTTGCAAGCTCAATTACAATAGGAATAATGATTAATACTGTAGTTACGTTGTCTAAGAAAGCTGATACCACAGCCGTAACAACGGAAAATAGGATTAAAATTTTTAAGGGATTTCCCTTTGTCATTTGTGCAATTTTGACAGATAGCATGGCAAAAAAGCCAGACTTTCTTAAAACTGCAACTATGACCATCATTCCAAGCAGCAGCATAATGGTCTCAAAGTCAATCAGAGAGGCTGCTGTATGTTCATCAACAACATGAACCATAAGCAGAACCATCACGCCGAGAAGTGCTGACACAGCTTTATTGACCAACTCAAAAGTTATGACAGCATAGACAACCAGAAACACGATAATTGGCAGTAACGCTCCTTCCATAATCTTTCCTTTTTATAATCGTTCCTTTTTTGAAAAGTCCATCTATTCTCTTTTAGAAAACAGACGGCAAGTAATAAAACAAACAAAGTGGATAAATGAGCAAATATTATAAGTAAATGCACTATAACTTATAATAATTTAAGGCATATTCACTACTTTGTTGACTTAATAAATTTAAGTGGCTTCCAATATAATAATAGACCTTGACAGTCAAGAATAAAAAAGTGAAATATACGGATATTCTATTTTATTATAAAAATAGAAACATAATATTATCGGAGATCTGATAGATATGAATGAACGCAAAAGGATTTTATTACTGATTGTAATAATGAGCTTTTCATCACTTATGATTGCAGGAATAACAACTGCTATTCTATATAATACATCATTTGAAGCACAAAAAGCTCGTCTTATAGTTAGTGTTCAAGCACGATCGCGTTTAATAGAAGCAACAGCTCAGTTTAACGAGATTCATAATAACAGTTACCCTGGTGAGGCTTTTGAAGTTACTATCAAACAAGTTACCGATGCCTATTACCGTATGAAAACATTTGGAAAAACTGGAGAACTTCTTCTTGTCAAAGCAGATGATAACCACGTTGTCTTTATTCTATCTCATAGTCATAAAGGGTTAGACAAACCAAAACCGATACCGTTTGATTCTCCGCTTGTAGAACCAATGAGAAGAGCGTTATCAGGTGAGTCTGGTGCAATAATAGTAAAGGATTACTCAGGTAAATACGCTGTTCTTGCTGCTTACGAGCCTGTCTCTATTTTGAATATGGGGCTTGTTACACAAATGAAACTTACTGAGATACGTGAGCCGTTCATAAAGGCTGGATTACTTGCTGGATTTTTAACGCTTCTGTTTGTTTTGTCTGGTGCATTTCTATTTGTCAAAATAACTAACCCGATAATAAGAAACATAGAAGAGAGAGCTATTTTGCTTGAAAATCAGGCAATCGAGTTAAAGAGGATAAATGAAGAGCTAAATCAAGAGATAACAGAGCGAGAGTATGCAGAGAATGCAGTGCGTGAAAACGAAGAACGCTATCGGGAAATCTATAATAAAACCCCTGTAATGCTTCACTCTATAGATGAAGCTGGAACATTGGTAAGTGTAAGCGACTACTGGCTTGAAGTTTTAGGCTATGAACGCCACGAAGTTATAGGAAGACATCTTACAGATTTTCTTACAGAAGAGTCAGCATCTTACGCAAAATCAGTATCTTTTCCAGAGTTCTTTATAAGTGGCTTTGTCAAAGATATTGCCTACCAGTTTCTCAAAAAAAATGGTGAGATTATGGAGGTTCTTCTATCTGCAATTTCTGAAAAAGATCAAAAAGGAAATTTTATCCGCTCTCTTGCTGTTGTTATAGATATAACAGATCGTAAAGCAGTGTCAGACGCTCTTATGAAGAGCCAAAGACGTCTTGCAAAAGTTTTGGAGATACTCCCTGTTGGTGTCTGGATTATGGACAGAAAAGGTAGTACCACATACGTGAATGAGGCTGGGCAAAAAATATGGGCAGGTCTTCGTTATGTTGATCGTGAAAATTACCATGAATATAAAGCGTGGAGGGTATCAACAGGAGAACCAATTAAACCTGAAGATTGGTCTACTTCAAGAGCTATAGTAAGAGGCGAGAGTTCAAACGAAGAGGAGATTGAGATTGAGTGTTTTGATGGCACAAGAAAGATCGTTCTTAACTGGGCTGTTCCGATTATAGGAGCTAATCAGGAGATAGAGGGTGCTGTTGCTATGAATCAAGATATAACCGATCGTAAGTTGATGGAAAAAGAGCTTAAAAAAGCTAAAGAAGATGCAGAAGCGGCAAATAGAACTAAAAGTCAGTTTCTTGCAGTTATGAGCCACGAAATTCGCACCCCAATGAACGGAGTAATTGGATTAACAGACCTCCTTTTAACAACTGATATTAATGAACTTCAGAAAAGCTATCTTGATAATTTAAGGTACTCTGCATATTCCCTGCTTGATATTATCAACGACATTCTTGATATATCCAAAATAGAAGCAGATAAACTTGAGCTTGAAAATACAGAGTTCAATCTTATAGATGTTGTGCAAAAGTGCGTTTCTATTATGAGTTATAGAGCAAGTGAAAAAGGTATTCTGCTTTTTACAGATATTGAGCCTGAAATTCCTCAAATATTTATTGGCGATCCTGTAAGAGTTCGCCAGATACTATTGAATCTGATAGGTAATGCTATAAAATTTACAGACTCTGGTGAAGTCAGAGTATCTGTTAAAAGATCAGAAATCGAATCCGTGAATAGTAAACAAAGCCGTGAAATAGAAATTTTGCCTTTAATAATCTCTGTTAAAGATACAGGCATTGGTATTCCTCAAGATAAACTTAGCACAGTTTTTGAAAGTTTTACTCAAGCAGATGATTTTATAATAAGAAAATATGGTGGAACAGGTCTTGGACTTACCATAAGTAAACGGCTAACCGAAATGATGGGCGGAACCATAACTGTTGAAAGTACGCCTAACAAAGGAACTACATTTTTTGTCAATATAGCTTTACAGGTTTTAAAAACTATTAAAGCTAATTGTAAAAATGGCAAAATATATACTTTACCTTCTTATCAAGACCATTTTAATGACCAATCTGATAATGTTTATGAACTTTCTGAGCAAGTTGATAACAATCCCTTAAAAGATGTGGAGTGTTACTATTCAGGCACAGTTCTTGTTGCTGAAGATAACCCAATAAATATGCTGGTTATCAAGTCTAATTTGAGTAAAATGGGATTTGATGTTATTGAAGCTCACAACGGAAAAGAGGCTGTTAAAAAGTTTGCTTTAAATGATGTTGATCTCATTTTTATGGACATTCATATGCCAGATATGAACGGCTTTCAGGCAACTCGTAAAATAAGAGAGTGCGAAAACATAAGAGAAGAATCTCACACCCCAATTATCGCATTAACAGCAGATGCCTTCAAAGATGACAAGGATAAATGTATTGCTGAAGGTATGGATTTCTATCTATCCAAACCATTTAAGCCAGAAGAGCTTGTTAGTGTCATTAAACGTTTTATGCCGACTTCAAAAGCCTTAGACAAAAAAGAGTTGACTGTAGAGAATCTGACAAAGGAAGATTCAAAGTTACAAACAAAATCAATTTCATACACAAAAAAAGAAGAAGTAGAACTCACAGAAGATATAGATAAAAACCTGTCAATTTTTGATAGAGATGCGTTTCTTGCAAGAGTTGGCAATAATATGGAGTTCTACGAAAAACTTACATCTATATTTTTAGGAAGAGTTCCAGAACTTTTATCTGATTTACAAGTGGGAATAGAGTCAAACGATCCTGATAAGATTTTTTTTAGCGTCCATTCACTCAAAGGTATGTCTTTAAATATTGGAGCAAGAGTTTTGTCTGAAATTGCAGAAGAGATTGAACATAGATCCCTTGATCAAAAAGAGAACAATCAAAATAATATTGAAGAGATAATAAGATTATCTGCCTCCTTAGAAAAGGCATTCAGTGATTTTTCTCAAGAAGTTACAAAATATTAGAGACGACTAAAGAGGAAATATACCAGCAAGGTCATAAAATTACCATGATCTGTTACCAGATACCATAAACGATTGGCTGTAGGGGTTAAGCATGCTTAACCCCTACCAGATAAGATAGATAAATGTTTCTGCTTTGAGTATAAATTGAGCTTGCTGAGAATATCAGATGGAGTTAAGCACAAGTGTCAATGGTTTATCCTCTTCACTTTTACCCTGAAACCTAACTGGTCCGGGTTGCCGATAATGATCTTCCCCATGTTCAGCAGCAAGCCATTTATCTCTCATAGCCTTAGCAATGCGAAATGCGTTGGAATTTGTATCAACAACATTTTTCTCCATCACAAGAGCAAGTTTACCTTTTCTCTCTTCAAGGTGCATAAGCCTTGCAATTGGAACTCCAAGAGGTTCCCATCTATCTGAATCATGCTCTAAATTTTTGATTACCGCCATCTGTCCTGTTGCACCGTTTGCAATAAGGGCAAATGCTGTTAATCCTAAATTGTAGGTGTAGTTACAATCAAATTTGGTAGGGTTGCTGCCTCTGCCGTCATATCCATAAAAATGGCTCTGTATTTTAAAATTTGGTACTGATTTTTTGAATATCTCTAAAATTGGGGCTGGTACTTTATCATCATCAGTTATTACTCCACCATTTACTAAAGCCTGCTTTAAAGTTTTTACAGATATTATGCTCTTTTTTATTAAGTAATATCGATGGTTATCTTTAGGTATAGAATCTGTTTTATCGTGAACTTTACTATAATTTTTTCTATCCCCTTTCTCTTTATAATCCTCTAAATCGGCTTTTTGATAATTTCTAAAAATCGTCATTCCAATAAGTTCAGGATTAAGATTTGCCCTCTCCATGATATAATTAAACCTTCTATCCTCTATTCCAATCTTATACTCTCCCTTTTCCTTTAGAATATGAAGATAATCTCCTACCATATCCATTATAATTTTTTCTGTATTTACCTGCGAAAATTGGAAATTGCCGTGAGTATCTCTTTCAACTAAAAGCCCTTCTTGAAAAAATGATGGTAGATCATTAAACAGTTCGTCATCTCTCGCGTTCCAGATAGGAGATGCCTGTTTTTCTGTAATCCCCCTAAAAAGGCGGCGTAAATATTCAAGTTTAGCATCAAGAGAGTGAAAGGCGGTATGGAAATCAAGGTCGTGAATCTGATTATATTGACCAATAATTGTGCTAAGTTTTATAATAAATATCTGAATTTCATTGATAAACTCAAGCACACCTTCAGGGATAACAATAACGCCATAGTTCTTACCTTTTGCTGCTCTCTTCACAATAGCATCACATATAAGGCGAGATAGATGACGTAAGGTCATACCATAGGCAGTATAATCAATTTCCCCTTTTTCTTGAGCTTTCTTTAGCCGATCATTATCAACATAGTCTGCAAGGTCTTCACCAATTAGCGTTAAATTTGCATGAGTTTGAAGAGCAACTTCTAATGCAAGGTGGCTTGCAACTCTTCCCATCACCTTGCAAACATGCCAATATTTAAGATCAGAGCTTGCATCAGTGCAAAGATTACTAATATTTTGAGCAAAAGCTCTTGCTGCTGAATGAAACCCAAATGAGATAGCACAAAGTGTCTCTCCATCTTCTGTTCTAATTTGAATATCGCCATCAATTGTTTTTGGGATACCAATAACCTGTATTCCATGAGGTTTTAGCTCTTGAGCAAGAAATGCTGCATTGGTGTTTGAGTCGTCCCCGCCAATAATTACAAGTGCATCAAGGTTTAGCTCTTGACAAGTCTCTCTTGAGAGTGCCATTTTTTGGGGGGAATCTATTTTAGTTCGTCCAGTTTTTATCATTGTGAATCCACCCATGTTTCGGTATCTATCCACAAGCTCTTTTGTTATCTCAACATATCTGTTTTCAAGAATCCCTTCAGGACCTAATATAAATCCAAATATCTTTGACTCAGGGTTGGCTTCTTTTGCAGCATCAAAAATTCCAGCAATGACATTGTGTCCACCAGGGGCAGGTCCACCTGAAAAGACAATTCCAATATTACGGCTTTTTAGAAAAAAACTCTGATAATCTTTTCTATCTGAATCACCAGCAACTAACTTTTGAACATTGTTATAAATTATATCTGGTAACTGTTTTTCAGCTTCACGATTAATGGGAAATCGGTATTGAGGTTGATTTTCAAGTGATATAAATTTATTTGAAAAAACTTTGCATATTTGTGGAATAAAGGCTCGTCTATCAAGGGTTTCGCTGTTAATATCAGCTATTGCGGTCTCAATTTCTGGATTTTTTAAAAGAGTCTCAATTGAGATGTTTTCAGACATTATCATTTATTTTTTGCTCCGTGTTCATTTTATGCTTCCTCTCATTAAGCCACAGCAACCCTATTTCTGCCTTCACTTTTTGCTCTGTAAAGTGCAGCATCTGCTCTTTCAAAAACAGTTTCATGGGATTTATCACCATTTCTAACTTGGGAGACACCTATACTTACAGTCATTTTTATAGTATCATTTTTGTATATAAATTCGATCTTCTCAATACTTGTCCTTATTTTCTCTGCAACAACCAATGCACCATCGCTTGGAGTTTCTGGCATCACAACAACAAACTCCTCTCCACCATATCGAGCAAGCATATCGTTTTTGCGAAGAACAGGAGTAGTACGCTTTGTAATCTCCTGAAGACATTTATCTCCAATTGCATGACCATAAGTATCATTTACCTTTTTAAAGAAATCAATATCAAGGACAAGAACTGAAAAAATAGTCTGATATCTTAAAAATCGCTCCATCTCATTTGTAATACGTTTAATATATGCTCTTCTATTATAAACTTTTGTTAATGGGTCTTGATTTAGCTTAGTCTCAAGGTCTTTAGAGTGTTTAATTGCTTGGTCCAACTCTTTTTTCAATTTAGAAAATCCTGCCTGAAAGTCAGTTCTGCTCTTTTCAGACATTATTTTAACCGCTTTATCTTTAGCACTCTTCTCTTTTAGTGCAATTTCAATAGACGACAAAGTTTGAGATACATGAGTTTTTAGGTCTTCAAGTCGTTCTGAAACATCAACACTATTTTTAAGCTCTCCTATTTCTCGATTTAAGAGACTTCCAAACTCCTCACTCGATTGAACAGAGCTGTTAGTATGTTCGTATGAGTTATTAATACCAGCTTCAATTTGAAGAATTCTCTTTACAATCTCTTTTACAAAAGCTGTTATCTTCTCTCTATCAGCCCCTAAATTATAGATATATTGCTGTATTTGTGAAAAGAGTTCGTCTTTCAACTGGGTGATTGCATCAATATTATCAGCAGATTGAATAGATGCTGCAATTTGGTTTAGTTTTGGTGTGTAGGTAGAGTCAATGGTCTCTTTGAGTGAGTTTACAAGATCAATATAGCCCTTCTTAAGATTTTCAAGATAATCTCCACCATTTTCAGCACTCTTAAAAAGACCAGAAAGAAATGATGTTTTTCCTTTCTGCCCCGTAGCCATAGGTTCATGTGTATCTTTTAACATATCAGTTTGAACACGGGTCAAAAGCTGCTCTATTTTTGATTTTGGATCACCATTTTTTATTGCAGTGCTAAGTTGCTTTAATGATGCTGTAAAAGAGCTATTTTGATCTTGTATGTAGTCTAATATGGGTGGAAGATAACGTGCATACATATTAACAGTTACCTGCAAAGCCTCTTCAGTTTTGTTTAGCTCTTTTAATAACATCTCTTTCTGAGCCTGAAGTTTTTCTGCTTTAGCGTTCAATTCTAAGATATGTTTATCTCTACTTTGATCGTCTGCCATTTTAAAAAAAGCCCTACCTATTCTGTTAGCACTTTTGTTGCTAGAAACTATTTGCAATTTACTTTATAAGGAATGGGAATTTAACAACACCAGAAATTACTCATTTTTTTATTGTAGTTTAACCATGGTTAAACCCTATTATTGTAAATTATAGCCTTGCTGGGTATGATTTTGGGCATTATTAAATTTTTATTCCTAAGGTAATCATAATAAAAGAATATATAATTATAAAATCTGTTTTAAGAAAAGTTTTGTTCTGTCATGGCTTGGGTTAGTAAAAAAATGCTCTGGAGTGCCTGTTTCAAGAATTTTCCCTTCATCCATAAATATAACTCTATCGGCAACCTCTCTTGCAAACCCCATCTCATGGGTAACAACAACCATAGTCATGCCCTCTTTTGCAAGAGTTTTCATTACATCTAAAACCTCTCCTATCATTTCAGGATCCAGAGCAGATGTAGGTTCGTCAAATAGAATGGCTTTAGGGTTCATGGCAAGTGCTCTTGCTATTGCAACTCTTTGCTGTTGTCCACCAGAAAGTTGATCAGGATAGACATTTTTTTTATCAGCAATGCCAACTTTATTAAGAAGCTTCATGGTTATTTCATCAGCTTCAGCTTTAGAGCGTTTTCTCACAACATTTTGAGCAAGGTTTACATTATCTTTAACTGTTTTATGGGGAAATAGATTAAATGACTGAAAAACCATGCCAACTTCAGCTCGAACCTTATTTATATCTGTTTTTGGGTGCAAAATATCAACGCCATCAATCAAAATATGTCCTTGTTCTGCTGTTTCAAGTCTGTTTAAGCAGCGTAAAAATGTGCTTTTCCCAGAGCCAGACGGTCCAATAACTACAACAACCTCACCTTTTTCAATATTTGCTGATACATTAACAAGAGCATTTACTCTGTGTGGCACCATAAAGGTTTTATATATATTTGTTACTTTTATCATATTTTAATTAATCCCTATTTTCATGAACCTTCTGATTATTTATGAATACATAGTCCTTTTTTCAAAATACTGTAAAAGCATTGATAGAGAAAAAGTTAATACAAGATAAAGAATTGCACACACAAACCATAGCTCAAAAGGTTGAAGGCTTGTTGTTACTACTTCTCTTGTTGCTTTAGTCAGCTCTCTTATTGCAATAATACCAAGAAGAGATGAATCTTTAATAAGGCTTATGAATTGACCAGCAAGAGGAGGGAGAATTCTCCTGAATGCCTGAGGAAGTATAACATAGTACATACTCTGAGCGTATGTCATACCAAGTGATCTTGATGCTTCTGTCTGTCCACGATGAATAGATTGAATACCAGCTCTTACTATTTCCGCCACGTAAGCACCTGTAAAAGTAGCAAGTGAGGCTACACCAAACCAAAGTGGAGGAACTTGGGCGATACCGTAATTAGCAAGCATTGTATTAACTAAAGTTCCAAGTACAAAATACCAGATAAAAATCTGAACAAGAAGAGGTGAGCCACGCACAAGCTCAATATAGGTAATTGCAAGCCATTTGAATGCAGGGTTAGACGATATTCTTGCAAGACCTGTAAAAAGTCCAAGAACTATACCAAATGCAATTGCTATAAAACTCACATAAAGAGTGAGCCATAACCCTTGAAGAAGTATTCCAACTTTCCAATGTTTGTATGAAGCAATGGTGTCTCCAGCAAACACTAGGTCTCCCTCAGATATTTTTACATCTTTAGAGGGATCAGTAGTTTTTATTGTATATTCTTTTTTATCTCCGCCATCTTCTGTTATAAAAATTGTGGTATTGCTACCATCAGTTTTAATAGAATCAACAGTACCAGCAGACTCAGTTTTAACAGCAACCTCTTCATTATAGAAAAAATATTGTGGAACCCTAAACCACCGCCAAGTATAATCAATCTTTAATGTGCAGTAGTAAAGTCCGCCAATAAAAGTTGAAATTACTAAAAAAAAGACCATTACCCACATATAATAGGCTCTTGCTTGTTGTTTCTGAAGAAGAGATGTTGATGAATTCATTTATTGGCAGAACTCCTGTATTATTAATTTTAATTAATCGCTAAATCCTTAATGAACTTAGTAGTTGCAGGAATAGATTTGACAACTTGAGAAAAGTTGTCAAATCTTTCAAATTTAGGTAAGTTTCAGTTTACTGAACGTTTTTAATCCAATCTGTAGATTTTATCCATTTATTATATATTGTATCGTATCTGCCATCATTTTTGAGCTGTTTTAAGAAGTTGTCAAGAAAATTAAGAAAATCTGGGTCACCTTTGTTAATTGCCCATGCAAGTGGTTCATAGGTAAATGGCTGATCTAAAAAAATTACCTTACCCATACCTTGTTGAGCCATAAAAACAACGCAGTAAGGAAGATCATAAACAAACGCATCTGCTTTGCCATTCACAACCTCAAGAGCTGCCTCTGTTTCAGTTTCAAAAGATTTATATACTGCTTTGGAGATTTTACTTTTTACCGCAGATTCTCCAGTAGTACCAAGTTTTGAAGTTACGATAAATTTGGCATCGTTTAAATCTTTATATGAAGTAATTGCACCTTCATGTTTTTTGTTAAGAATAATTGTCTGACCTATTATTATATAAGGGTCTGCAAAATTGACTTTAAGATTTCTCTCCTGAGTAACTGTCATACCGCTCATTATGATGTCAAACTTATCCGTGATTAAAGATGGAATAATTCCATCCCATGCAGTATTTACTGGAACAAATTTAACTCCCATTGCTTTTGCCATCTCTTTGGCAACATCAATGTCAAATCCAACAAAATTACCTTTTTGGTCAGTCATTTCAAATGGCATATAGCCAGCTTCAAATCCAACCCTAAGCTCCCCTTTTTTAAGCACCTTTTCTAAGGTCGATTTTTGTGCAAGCTCAATATCTGCTGCAATTACAGTTGAAGTGAAGACGATAAATCCCATTGTTAATGCAAGTAGTGAAGTCAAACCTTTTTTCATTTTTTAAGCCTCCTAAAAATTTGTAATAACAATTATTGAAAAAATAACGGTTATAGATAAGAAATTAAGAAAAAAACATTAAGTTAATAAAAAAAAATGCCTATTTTCTGATAACAGAAATTTTTTCATTCTGTATATTAAGATTAGGATAAAGTAAAGTATCTTTAAGATATTAAACTTTCCATAAAATCAAAATATAAATGCAAAAAGGAGAAATTATAATGCAGTGAAACTTAATAATTATCCATGAAGAGCCATACCCACACCTTTCAAAGCTGCTTCTGACAATATCTCAGCAAGAGTTGGGTGGGCATGAATGGTGTGGGCAATATCTGATACAGTGAGCCCTTTATTAACAGCAAGAGTTGCTTCAGCAATTAAATCTGTTGCATGAGGTCCTGTAATATGAATACCTAAAACCTTTCCGCTTGAGGCTTCTGCTACAATCTTAGCTTCGCCTGCAATCTCTCCAATAGCATGAGCTTTTCCAAGAATCCTAAAATTGACAGTTGAGCATTTTACATCGATTTCTTGAGTCTTTGCTTGAGCTTCTGTTAATCCCACATTGCCAATTTCTGGCATAGTAAATATTGCACTTGGCACAGCACTATAGTCCATTTTAATTACTCCATTATCGCCAGAATTTTTTACATAGTCCGCTTTGTTCCCCGTAGAGTTGCCATTTACAGTTAAACTCATAGCATTTTGTGCTGCCACCATACCTTCATGGGAAGCAACATGGGCAAGCATAATTCTCTGTGGTCCTAAAATATCGCCAATAGCATAAACTCCAGCAATCGAAGTCTCCATATAGTCATTTACATCAATCCATCCTTTTTCGTTGGTTTTAAGACCAATGTTTTCAAGACCTAAATTAGAAGCAAGTGGCGAACGACCTATGCAGACCGCCATCTTCTCTGTTTCAAGTGTCTGAAGTTCAAATGTTTGGGGTTGTTGGTTTGCTATTTGAGGTTGAGCAGAACCTTTTACCACTTTTGCAGCCTTGTCCGAAAATGGAGAAATTCCAAGCGTTAAGATAAGTTTTCCATCTCTTTTTTCAGCTTTTTCAACAACCTTATCCGTAATTACTTTAATCTTTCTTTTTTTCATCTCCCGTTGAAGAGTTGTTGAGCATGATTCATCAACACTTGGAAGAGGCAGTAACCTTGACATCGCCTCAACTACTGTAACGCTTGAACCTAAAGCTGATAAAATACAAGCAAATTCACAACCAATGACACCACCACCAACAATTACAATTGATTTTGGAATCTCATTTAGGCTTAAAAGATGGTTGCTTGAAAGTATTGATTCGCCATCAAATGGAAAAGCTCCAATATTTAAAGGTGAGGTTCCAGTTGCAATGATTAAGCTGTCATAATAAACCTCTTTGTGTTTACAGTTATTAATATCAAAATTTTTTCCACAATTTTGAGTATTACAATCTTCACTTTTATTATTCACAGCTTCATTAATGACCGCGACAACCCCCTTACCTTTTATATAACCTCTACCCTGTTCAAACTTAATTTTTGCATGTTGAAGCAAAGATAAAATCCCTTTTCTCTGCATCTCAACAATCTTTTGCTTTCTTGCCATGATTGCCGTCATGTCAGCAGTTACAGTTCCATCAACATTTATTCCAAACTCATCAGCCTCTTTAAATTTAAGATAAATATCTGCTGAGGTCTTCATAATCTTTGATGGAATACAGCCCCAGTTAAGGCATGTGCCTCCAAGGTGTTCTTTCTCAATAATCGTAACATCTCCTCCAAGTGCTGCTGCTCTCAATGCTGCAACATATCCACCTGGTCCAGCTCCAATAACAACTACTTTTTTTTCCCCCATACTATAACTCCTTACTTATATTTGTTCAAAATAACCAAATCAACTTACCTATCTATTCAGAAAATCATTACCATACTATTAAGATAACAGCTATTTTGATGAAAAACAAT
The DNA here is from genome assembly GCA_015232455.1 of Desulfamplus sp. Lineage (GTDB taxonomy): Bacteria > Desulfobacterota > Desulfobacteria > Desulfobacterales > Desulfobacteraceae > Desulfamplus. The sequence continues at coordinate 12,999 of JADFZQ010000013.1, forward strand.
TTTTTTACATCTATATTTTGATGTTTTCGGTATTTATTGAATTTTTATTTGACATTTTCATTACAATCCATTAATTGCATGATTTATAGATTTGTTTTTATAGTAATTTACATTATCTACTCACCCCCGCCTTACCCAAAGTTATACTTCAAAAAACTATTGATAATTTGGATACTATTCTACCCATGAAAATTGATGATATTAATATTGAGATTATAAAAGAGCTAAAAGATGGACGAAAATCGTTTAAAAGCATTGCCGATAAGCTAAAAATCACTGAAAACACAGTAAGAACAAGGGTTTCAAAACTAAAAGAGGAGAATATTCTTGATATATGTGGACTTTTTGATCCTTCCGCTCTTCAAGGACATAAAACAGTTATTATTGGCATAAAACTATCTGAAATGAACCTTGTCGAAAAAGGAGAAGAGATCTCAAAACTTAAAGGTGTTATCTCAGCAACTGTTGTAACTGGAAGATATGATCTTATTATTTTAGTAATGTTTAACGAAGAGTTTGGTCTTCTTGAGTTTTATACTGATGAGATCTCTAAAGTTAAAGGCATAAGGTCAGTTGAGACCTTTGTGGTTTATAAATCTTATAAACTTATGGTGCCTTATATTTTGTAGTTAATTGGGTGGATGATGAATGAACTGCAAAATATTATAACAATGGCTTTTAGTAGAGGCTATATTGCTTTAGATTACTTAAGAGATATACTATGGGATTAAAAAAATAAAGAAAAGCAAACCGATTAAAAGATTATGATTATTCTCAAAATGGATATTATTTTACAACAATATGTACAAACGATAAAGAATATTTTTTGGGAGAAATCAAAAATAAAAAAATGATTTTAAATGAATATGGAAAAATTTCCAAAGAATTTTGGTTATAAATTCCTAACCATTTTAAAAATGCAAAATTAGATGAACATATAACAATGCCCAATCATGTTCATGGAATATAAGTATTGAAAATAATATTGTATGGAACAACGATTCTGTATTCGTAGGGAACAACGATATTTATAGTGTAGGGAGCAACGATCGTTGTTCCCTACAGCAAAATAATTTGGAGCAATCAAATTCTATGCCCACCCTAACATGGACAGGAAAAGAAAAAGTAATCAACCATCATCAAGTTGTGCCTCTGCGTGTTTTAGAACACCTATACGGTTTTACTGCTGAAAAAGGCGGACAAACACCTGAAACCCACAGCGGAAACATGATTATTCATGGTGATAACTTAGAAGGATTAAAAGCACTTCTGCCCAAATATGAGGGTAAAATTAAGTGTATCTACATTGATCCGCCATACAACACAGGCAACGAAAAATGGGTTTATAACGACAATGTTAATGATCCTAAATTCAAAAAGTGGCTTGGTCAGGTGGTAGGCAAAGAGAGCGAAGATTTAAACAGACACGATAAATGGCTTTGCATGATGTATCCACGCTTGAAGCTGCTGCATAAATTATTGGCTCATGATGGATCACTTGTAATAAGTATTGGTTATCAAGAAGTTTTTAGCTTAATTCATGTTTGCAAAGAATTTTTTGCAAATAAGCAAATAGTATGTTGCACAATTCAAACTTCAGGTGGCAAACCAGCAGGTGGCTTCAACTATCAACATGAGTATTTAATTTTTGTTGTCCCTAATGAATTTGAGGCTAATCCTTTATTATTTTCAGGTGGAAATAATAGAACCCCATTTGAAGGTCTTACTTTAGCAACATTTGATAAAACACAGAGACCTAATCAAACATATCCAATTTTCGTAAATAACATTGACGGCTCACTTGCGGGAGTTGGTGAATCTTTGCAAGAACGAGTAAAAAAGGGTACATACACAGGTAGTTTGGCTGATTTTTCGTATGATTTTGATGAAGCACCTGCTGGAACTATTGCCATATGGCCAATTACAAGTAAAGGTAAAGATTGTGTTTGGAGATTAATCTCATCGAGGCTAATTCAAGACTGGGAAAAAGGATACATTAAGATTAGCGTTAATCGATCAAAAGATAGTAAAAATAAGTATAGTATTCAGTACTTACCTGAGGGAGTAATTAAGAAAATTGAATCTGGCAAACTGGAAGTAACAGGCAATGAAAAAGGATATCCTACATTATCTTTTGGAGATAATAAAACGGTTGGAAGTGAGATTCCAACCGTTTGGCTTGAAAAATTATTTTTCTCAGTAAAAGGAACAACATTAATAAATGAAATATTTGGAAATAAACAGTTTAATTATCCAAAACCATTGGAGCTTATTACAGAGATTATAAGATCTATAAGTTCTCCAGATGACATAATATTAGATTCCTTTGCTGGCTCTGGCACTACCGCCCACGCTGTATTGAATCTAAACAAACAAGATGGCGGAAATCGTAAGTTTATACTTATTGAAATGGAAGATTATGCGGAAAATATCACGGCTGAACGTGTAAAGCGAGTTATAAACGGCTACGGTACAGATAAAAATTTTGTAGAGGGTTTGGGCGGAAGTTTTGACTATTACGAATTGGGCAAGCCTTTATTTGTTGGGGAAAATCAAGAGTTCTTGAATGAAGATGTGGAAATATCTAAAATCAGAGAGTATGTTTTTTATTCAGAAACTAAAGCCTCTATCGCCCCTGAAATCTCATCTTACAACCCTTCTGACGAACACAGATACTATTTAGGTCAATATAACGGCACTGCATACTATTTTATCTACGAAAAAGACCAGACAACTACCCTTAATTACAACATTCTTCCCATTATAAAAGATAAAGCTGAACAGTATATTATTTATGCTGATAACTGCCTTCTCTCTGATGATTTTATGAAGCAATACAACATTACATTCAAGAAAATCCCGCGAGATATAACAAGGCTTTAAATAACAAAAATTGCACAAATCGGAGTGAATTATGACAGCACAATTGCAAAGAGATGAAAAAATAACACCAGAAGAATATCTTGAATTTGAAAGAACCTCTGAATTTAAACATGAATATTTTGATGGGGAAATATTTGCAATGGTAGGTGCAAGCCTAAACCATAATCAAATCAGCATGAACTTAATCAGAGAACTTGGAGTGCAGCTTAAACACTCTCCTTGCAGACCATTTATAAATGATTTACGAGTGAAAGTTCAAGAGATAGAAAAATATACGTATCCAGATATTGTTATCGTATGTGGTGATATTAAGCTCGAAAAAGAAAGTGGAATGGAAACCCTTTTGAATCCTATAGTAATCATTGAAGTGCTTTCAAACTCTACAGAGGCGTATGACAGAGGAGCTAAATTCCAGCATTATCAACTTATACCGTCATTGCAGGAGTATATACTTGTTTCTCAATATTCCCCTCTTGTGGAGAAATATGTCAGAAGCGATAAGGGACAATGGATTTACACCTTATATGAAGGTATGGACAAAACCATTGCCATTGAAGCTGTTAAATGTGAGTTGATTCTTTCGGATATTTACTATCAGGTTGTCTGAAACTTATAATTTGATGATTTTATGAAGCAATACAACATTACATTCAAGAAAATCCCACGCGATATAACGAGGCTTTAAATAAGGAAAAATGGTGAATAAATGGACTGGCAAGATATTAGAAAACATTACCCTGAACAGTGGCTTTTAGTAGAAGCTATAAAAGCTCATTCTGAAGCAGGCAAGCGTATATTAGAGCAGATTTCAGTTATTAACACTTATCTCGACTCTTTAAGTGCTATGAATGGCTATAAAATCCTAAAGCGTGAAGCCCCAGATCGTGAATTATTTGTTTTTCATACAAGCCGTGAAGATTTAGACATCTCTGAACGTCAATGGTTAGGGATTCGGGGGATTAAATGAAGATACGCCTTCAAAACGGCTTGTTGTTTGCTGATGTTTCTATAATACATTACGGAAAAAAATTAGAAATTTATTAAGGAATATCATTTTATGCTGATAACTGCCTTCTTTCTGATGATTTTATGAAGCAATACAACATTACATTCAAGAAAATCCCACGCGATATAACGAGGCTTTAAATAACAAAAACTGCAGAAATAGGAGTGAATTATGACAGCACAATTGCAAAGAGATGAAAAAATAACACCAAAGGAATATCTTGAATTTGAAAGAACCTCTGAATTTAAACATGAATATTTTGATGGGGAAATATTTGCAATGGTAGGTGCAAGCCTTCGTCATAATCAGATCAACGGAAATATCTTTGCTGAACTAAGAAACCAATTAAAACAGTCTCCATGCAGACCTTTTATAAATGACTTAAGGGTTAAGGTTCAAGAGATAGAAAAATATACGTATCCAGATATTGTTATCGTATGTGGTGATATTAAGCTCGAAAAAGAAAGTGGAATGGAAACCCTTTTGAATCCTATAGTAATCATTGAAGTGCTTTCCAACTCTACAGAGGCGTATGACAGAGGAGCTAAATTCCAGCATTATCAACTTATACCGTCATTGCAGGAGTATATACTTGTTTCTCAATATTCCCCTCTTGTGGAGAAATATGTCAGAAGCGATAAGGGACAATGGATTTACACCTCATATGAAGGTATGGACAAAACCATTGCCATTGAAGCTGTTAAATGTGAGTTGATTCTTTCGGATATTTATTATCAGGTTGTCTGAAACTTATGACAAAAATATAATTTGATTTGATGATTTTATGAAAAAAACAACATTACATTCAAGACAATCCCGCGAGATATAACAAGGCTCTAAACATGGAACTAAAATCATATCAACGAACTGTTATAGAGAATTTAGAAAGCTACCTTGAATATTATCAGCAATATCACGATGTCAGTATTGCCTTTAATAAATATTGGGAAGATAAAATCGGACCTTATGACCCTGTTTCAAGCTCAGGCATGAGACCATACAAGGCGACTATCCCTCATGCTGCACAGGTTTGTTTAAAAGTTCCTACTGCCGGAGGCAAGACCTTTATTGCCTGCAATGCTCTAAAATCTATTTTTAACGCTTTTGCTCAAAATATTCCTAAAGTTGTTGTATGGCTTGTTCCTTGGTCAAATCTTTTAGAGCAGACAAAAAAGAGCCTCTCCAACCCTGATCACCCTTATCGCCAAAAGCTGAACAGCCTGTTCAGCCATAGAGTAGAGGTGTATGATAAATCTGATCTCTTGCAAGGTGCAAACTTTAACCCGACCGTTGTTAATGAACAGTTGAGCATTTTTGTTTTAAGCTTTGCAAGTCTGCGGGTAAAGACCAAAAATAAGGAAGACCGTAAAATATATCAAGAAAACGGCAATTTAGCCCTTTTTGCTGATTTATATGAAAATGATCATCATCTTTTAGAAGGAACAGACGAAACAGCATTAATAAATGTGATTAGATGGCTTAAGCCTGTAGTAATCGTAGATGAGAGCCATAATGCAGAGAGTGATTTAAGCGTTGAGATGCTCAATAACCTTAACCCCTGCTTTGTTTTGGAGCTTACAGCCACACCGAAAGAGAGCAGCAACATCATAAGTTTTGTTAATGCTATGGAGCTGAAAAAAGAGAATATGGTGAAGCTGCCTGTTATTGTCTATAACCACCATGACAAAAACGGAGTAATCACGAGTGCATTACAGTTGCAGCGTAAACTTGAGATAGTGGCAAAAGAGGAGCAAAAATCAAATAACGGAAAATATATCCGCCCGATTGTTCTTTTTCAGGCTCAACCAAAGACAAATGACGACAACACAACATTTGAGAAGATAAAAGAGTCGTTGTTAGAGCTTAAAATACCAGAAGAGCAGATAAAGATAAAAACAGCAAATATCAATGAGTTATCAGGCATTGACTTATCAAGTAAAACTTGTAAAGTGCGTTATATTATTGCTGTTAATGCTTTAAAAGAGGGTTGGGACTGTCCGTTTGCCTATATTTTGGCATCATTGGCAAATAAATCATCAGCAGTAGATGTTGAGCAGATTTTAGGGCGTATTCTGCGTCAGCCTGATGTTAAAAAGCACAATTCCTTTTTGTTGAACCTATCTTATGTTTTTACATCTTCATCAAAATTTCACGAAACATTAAATAATGTAGTTGCAGGACTACAAAAAGCGGGTTTCAGCGATCAAGATTGCAGGGCAGAAGATGTGATAGAAGATAAATCACAAGAGATTGAAGAAAAAGCTAAACCGAGACAACCCCAACAGCAGCCTTTATTTACAGATGATGACGAGATAGACCCATCAAAAATTGATTTTAATATAAATCAACAATCTAATGAACACGGCGGCGAAGAACAGCCGTTCGTCTCTTATACCTCTTCTCCGTGCGTAAATACCTCAATTTCTGCCCCTACATCAGAAATTGAGAAAATAGCTCAAAGTGTAAATCAAGATTTTCAACACCAGATTGAAAATATAGGTAATCAGGAGACAGAGTTTCCTCAGGAGTTAAAAGTGAGACGATATGAAATAAAAGATAATTTTAAGGAGTCGGCGTCAAAGATTATTCTTCCGCAATTTTACCTTGCAATACCCAAAATTTCACTTTTTGACGATGATTTAGAAGATGTTATATTAAATCGTGATTCTCTGTTAGGTGATTTTAAGTTGAGTAATCAAGATATAAACATTGATTTTAATACAGATTCCTCTGAATTATATAAAGTCGATCTTGAGCAGACTAAAAAAGACACATATATTGCATCTTTATCTAAACTTGATGCCCATAAGTTGAGAGAACCTGTTATTGAGTATATTCTTGCCCGTCCAAAAGAGAGCCAAATTAAAACTTTAGCAGGCGTATTGGTTGATATGATTGGCAATATCTACCCAATACCAGATAAGGAGATCAGAAAATATATTGAGCGAATCTTAGAAAATTTAGACCCTGAACAGATTCACGATATTATTGTCAGCAAACAATACACCTATCAAAATAAGATAAAGGCAAAAATTCAGGCACTTGCTGAAGAGTATGCAGAAGAGCAGTTCAACAAATATCTTGATATTGACAAAGTATTTGTAAAACCAAGCTATAAACTACCAGAGCATATTATCCCCGCACAACTAAGCCATTCAATTTCTAAATCCCTATATCTACGTGAAGGCTCAATGAATATGTTTGAGCAAAAGGTAATTGTAGAGATTGCCGCCTTACATAATATATTGTTTTGGCATCGTAATTTAGAGCGTGGCAAAGGTTTTTGCATTAACGGCTTTAAATCCAACCATTACCCTGATTTTATTGTAGTTACCAATTCTGGCAGAGTTATTGTTATTGAGACTAAAGGAGATGACAGAGATAATTCTGACAGTGCGGCTAAAAACAGACTCGGCAAAACATGGGCAGGCAAAGCTGGAGCAAATTTCAAATATTTTATGGTTTTTGACAAGCAGTATATGGAAGATACTTTAACATTGGATCAGTTAAAAGATAGGCTGAAAGAGTTGTAATAAGTCAGGAGTTTTATAGTTTTCCAGATAATTAAATTGGTAAAAAATATTTTTTGGAACTCTGTCGCCGTGGGGCTAAAGCCCTCGGCTAACTCATAAAGGAAGCCCTCTTAAGAGGGCTTGGGTAAAAATTAGCCCAGAGCTTCAGCTCAGGGCTGGATAAAAATACTTTTCTGGAAATCTATAGCAACAGCAACAATATTAAAAGGAAAAAGTATATGAAACGTGCATTTACTCTTGAATATTGGAAAGATGACGGTTGGTATGTTGGAAAAATTAAAGAAATTCCAGGAGTCTTTAGTCAAGGCGAAACACTTGAGGAGTTAGAAATAAATATTGAAGATGCCTATAAACTAATTATGGAAGAGACTCCTAAACTTGATCATCCAGTTGCCCAGACAAAAGAGCTTCTGGTTGAAGTTTTATGAAAAGAAGGAATTTTATTAGAGAATTGATTAAAAGCGGATGTTATCTAAAACGTCATGGAAAAAGCCATGATATTTACGTAAATATATTTAATGGTAAACAATCTCCAATCCCAAGACATCCAGAAATAAAAGAAACTCTTTGTGAACTTATAAAAAGACAATTGGGCATAAATTAGTATCAAAATCCATGATGTAGGGAACAACGATCGTTGTTCCCTACTCAAAAATATTATCGTGATACTTAAGAAACTTACAAAGGAATAAACTCATGGAAACAACTTTGGAAACAACCCCGCTTAATAGCTGGCACAGGTCAAACGGTGCTAACATGGCAAATTTTGGCGGTTTTGATATGCCGCTTTGGTATGAGACTGGCGTAAAACTTGAGCATCTTGCAGTAGTTGAATCTGCGGGAATCTTTGACACAAGCCACATGGCATGTGTCTTAGTTACAGGTAAGGATTCTTATGGTCTTTTACAGCTTTGCCACACAAGAGACCTTTCAGCGTTGCAAGATGGACGTTGCGTGTATGGAACTGTGCTTAACGAAAAAGCTCATGTAATTGATGATGCTATTGTGTATCGGTTTGATGCAGTAAATTACATGGTCTGCGTAAATGCGGGAATGGGTGGGATAGTTGCTGCCCACTTTGAAAACAACAGATCAACACTTAGTGCTGCTCTTGACAGACCCATTGAAGTAACTGTTGCTGATCTTTCTGAAAAAATTGCTAAAATGGATATTCAAGGTAAAAATTCAGCAAAGATTCTAAAAAAGGTTCTCTCTCCTGATTGTTTAGATACTCTTTTTGATAAAATGCCCTATTTTTCTTTTAAAGGAGATTTCAGCGTATTCTCTAAAACTGTTAAATCTTCAAGTTGCTGCTCATCTTGTTCTCAAGCAAAAAAATCTGCTAATCAAGTTAAACTTAAAAACGGCACTCCTTTAGTGTTATCTCGTTCTGGTTATACTGGTGAATTTGGCTTTGAAATTTTTATATCTCCTGATGCAATAGTAGAGCTTTGGAAAGATATTCTTGAAGCTGGAAAAGAGTATAATATTATTGCATGCGGACTTGGTGCAAGAGATTCTTTAAGAGCTGGTGCGGTTCTTCCTCTTTCTCATCAAGATATTGGCGGCTGGAAATTTACAAATACTCCTTGGGACTTTGCACTTCCCTACAATGCAGATAAAAGTGGTTTTACAAAATCGTTTATTGGGAGCGATGCTCTTTTAAATCCTGAAGGAGCTAAATATATATATCCGTTTGTCGGGGAAGATTTAAGAAAAATCGGAGCTGGTGCTGACTCTCAGGTTCTTGATAGTAGTGGAAATGCAATTGGAGTGGTTCTTACCTGTGCAACTGATATGGCAATTGGCTGGCATAACAATAAAATTTACAGTGTTGCATCACCAAATCTGCCAGAAGGTTTTAAGGCAAAAGGGATAAGCTGCGGGTTTGTTCTTGTTGACAAAAAACTTGATGTTGGAACTAAACTTGTTCTTCAAGAGAAAAAGAGAAAAATCAACGTAATGGTTGTAAATGACGTTAGACCAGATAGAACTGCAAGATTAAAAATCTCTACGTTTTTATGATTATTTCATAAAATATTTTATTTATAGATTTGAGATTTGACAACTTTTAAAAAGTTGTCAAATCTATAACAGTGGAAATTTAAGGAGGCTATTATGTCAACAGCATTAATGAGAAAATATATTACAAGCGGAGAATTGCCATTATCGTGGCAAAAAGAGATTAATGCCAAACCTGAAGAGCTTTTTTATATAACGATTAATAAAGCAGAACCAGTTGATTATGATGATGATGGAAATCCTATGCCTCCAGAGAGCCAAATCAGCGGAAAATTAATCAAAGCAGTTCAAGCAAGTGAAGAGTCTTATAAAAAAGGGAATTTCACACGTTGCTCAACAAAAGAAGAGAGTGATGCTTTTTTCAAGGCTATTTGGAGTGAGGAGGCTAATTAAACATGCCTCAATATCAAAAAGATTACACAGATGACTTCAAGAAAGATGTTAAAGAGATCAAATCAGACTTTGAATTGCAAAAAAGACTGACAAAAAAGATAGATGAAATTGCTGAAAATCCTCACCACTACAAGCCGCTTAGGAATATTCTTAAAAATAAGAGAAGGGTTCATATTGGAAGTTTTGTATTAATTTTTGAGATTTTAGAAGAAGAGAAAATAGTTGTATTTCATACATTCAAACACCATGACGAAGCATATTAAAGGAGACAATTAAAATGAAAGAGATTACCGAACTTAATTTACCAGAAAATTTAAAGTATTCAGATTCTCACGAGTGGGCAGGCGTTGAGGGTGATGTGGTAACCATTGGTATTGATGATTATGCTCAAGATCAGTTGGGAGAAGTGGTTTTTGTTGAACTTCCAGAAGTTGGTGCAACATATTCAAAAGGTGAGCAGTTTGGCACAGTTGAATCTGTAAAAGCTGTCTCTGAAATTTATACGCCAGTCTCTGGAGAGGTTGTTGCAGTTAATGAATCTCTTGCCGATGCCCCAGAGCTTGTCAACAACTCACCTTATGAAAATGGCTGGATTATGAAAATAAAAGCTAATGATCTTTCTGAATTAGCTTCTGAATTAAAAAATCTAAAGGATAAAGCAGCATACCTTGAAATGCTGAAAGGGTGATTATTATGGAATCTTCCAACGATATAAATTATCTTCCTATGCGTTATCTTCCGCACACAGAAGAAGATATTAGGCAGATGCTTGCTGTAATTGGGCATAAATCCTTAGATGATCTTTTTCCGACAATTCCATCAGACTACAGAGTTAAAAAAGAGATGTGTCTGCCAAAACCTTTGACAGAGTGGGAGCTAAACGCCCATATATCAGAGCTTGCTTCAAAAAATTGTGCATCATCTTCAAATAAAGTTTTTATTGGGGCTGGAAGCTATCAACACCATATTCCATCAATTATACCGTATCTTATTTCACGTTCAGAGTTTATGACAGCTTACACTCCATATCAGCCTGAAATCAGTCAAGGCACATTACAGGGAATCTATGAATTTCAAACAATGATAACTGAACTTCTTGGAACTGAAGTTGCCACAGCGTCTCATTACGATTGTGGCACAGCACTTGCTGAAGCTCTTCTTATTTCACTTCGTAAAAAGAAAAACAGCAAAAAAGTTGCCGTATCATCTTTAGTTCACCCGCATCACAGGCAAATTGTAAAAACATATCTTGAACCAGCAGGATATAAGATGGTTGAACTCCCCGCAAAATCAGACGGCACAACTGATCTGTCAACTCTTGATGGAATGGACGATATTGCCGCAGTTGCTGTTCAATCTCCAAATTTTTTTGGGTGCATTGAAGAGATTGCAAAGGTTAAATCAATTGCTGAAGCTAAAAAAATTATGTGTATTGCATCATTTACAGAAGCTATTGCTTATGGACTTTTAAAAAAGCCTGGTTCACTTGGTGCAGATATTGTTGTTGGTGAGGGGCAAAGTTTGGGTATTGCTCAATCTTTTGGAGGACCTGGACTTGGAATTATGACAAGCAGTAAGCAGTATGTTCGAGACCTTCCCGGGCGACTTGTCGGACGAACAAAAGATAGACGCGGAGAAGATGGTTTTGTTTTAACCCTTTCAACAAGAGAGCAACATATAAAAAGAGAGAAAGCAAGCTCAAACATCTGTTCAAATAATGGCTTAAACGCTATGACTGCTGGAATCTATTTGGCAACTGTTGGGAAAATCGGAATAAGAAAGATTGCACAGCTTAATCATGACAAAGCAGTATTTCTAAAAAACAAACTTGAAGAGGCAGGATTTACAATTCCATTTGCAACGCCATTTTTCAATGAATTTGTGGCAAAAGCACCAGATGGGTTTGCACAAAAGCGTGAAGCACTAAAAGAAAAGGGAATTGTGGCTGGACTTAGTATTGAAAGATATTATCCAACTCTTAAAAATCACTATCTATTTTGTGCAACTGAAGTCTTTTCCAAAGATGATATTGAGATGCTTGCAAAGGAGGTGAAGTGATGGAAGATCAAAACTCTTGCAGAGGCGGATTTCAAAATTGCCTTAATGCCCAACAGACAGCAGCAAGCGGGCTTATATTTAAAGAGAGATTTTTATGGGAAAAGAGCCGTGAAGGAAGATGTGCTATCTCTATTCCAACACAAGATGTTGAAGAGTCTCCTCTTGATGCTTCATTGATAGGAGATGCTCCAGAGTTGCCGCAACTTAGCGAATTAGATGTTGTCCGCCACTACACGAGGCTCTCTCAATGGAATTTTGGAGTTGATTCTGGCATGTACCCATTAGGTTCTTGCACCATGAAATATAATCCCAAAACCAACGAAGTTCAGGCAGCAACTTCAGGATTTGCAACTGCTCACCCGCTTCTTGATGAAGATTTGTCTCAAGGTGCTTTAGAGATGATCTATAACTTAGAGCAGTATCTTGCTGAGATTACTGGAATGGACGCTGTAACGCTTCAGCCAGCGGCTGGTGCCCATGGCGAGCTTGCAGGAATGCTTGCAATTCATGCTTATCATGCAAAAAACGGTCATCAGAGAAAAAAGATAATAATTCCAGATACAGCACACGGAACAAACCCAGCAAGTGCAACGCTTTGCGGTTATGAATCAATAAATATTCATTCAGGCGATGATGGGATTTTAACCCCTGAAGCTGTAGCCGCTGTAATGGATGAAGAGACTGCTGGAATTATGATTACAAACCCAAATACTTTGGGTCTTTTTGAAGAGAATATCAAAGAGATTGCAAAGATTGTTCATGCTAAAGGCGGGCTTGTTTATGGTGATGGTGCGAACATGAACGCAATCATGGGCATTGTAAAACCAGGAGAGCTTGGGATTGATGTTTTGCATCTGAATTTACACAAGACTTTTAGCACACCTCATGGCGGCGGAGGTCCAGGTTCTGGTCCTATTGCTGTTGTAAAAGCTCTTGAGCCGTTCTTGCCTGTTCCAAGAGTTAAGAAAATACCTTCTGCCTCTGAACAACTATCTTCAAAAGATGAGTGTAATCTTAACACAAATGGCTCTAAATATACCTTAGTGTATGACAAACCAGATTCAATGGGCAGACTTCTTACATTTCATGGACATTTCGGCATCATGTTAAGAGCCTATTCCTATATTCTTTCAATGGGTTCAGAAGGTCTTACAAACGTGAGCAAACTTGCTGTTTTAAATGCCAATTATATTAAAGAATCGCTAAAAGATTATTTCCATCTGCCATACAATAGACCTTGTATGCACGAGTGCGTATTTACTGACAAATTTCAATCAGATAATGGGGTTACAACTCTTGATATGGCAAAAAGAATTATGGATTATGGATTTCACCCGCCAACAGTCTATTTTCCGCTTGTTGTTCATGGGGCAATTATGATTGAACCAACTGAAACAGAGTCTAAAGAGACAATAGACCAATTTATTGATGCTCTTAAATCTGTTGCTCAAGAGGCAAAAGATAATCCTGCAATACTTAAAGCTGCTCCACATCTTCCCAAACTATCAAGGCTTGATGAAGTGTCAGCAGCAAGAAAGCCGGTTTTAAGAGGTTAAGGTAATATTAATTTGTTTTTGATTTTCTAAGTAAATTGCAGATAGATAGATTATTTTTTAGAGTTGACAACTTTCAAAAAGTTGTCAACTCTAAATATTATGATCTGTTAATGAGATCATATAAATTGAGGTTTATGAACAAAAATATTAAACTGTATTTATCCAGATATTTTCCGAGCCATTGCCCTTCCTATAAAACGAAATTTATCTCCAAGTGGAAACCTTGATAGCACGGTTTTTACGACACCTTTTGTAAATCTTGTTCGTTTGCTATAGTCGATTTTCACATCAACAATTACTGGCTGACCTTTTTTTGCATGGGTTAATGCTTTAGTAATGGTTATTTCAATATCTTGGTTATTTAAAATCTCCATATACTCTGCACCTGTAGCAATAGCCATACCTTTGATTTTTACATCTCCTAAAATAGTGCATGTCTTTCTGTTATATGGAATCTCCTGACCTTGAGAAATCTGAGAGAGTTCTCCATCGTGAAAAATAAAATAGACTATTCCTAAGTTTTCTGTAGATGCTGTAAGTATCTCCATGCCTGTCATCAAAAATGCACCATCTCCCACAATCCCCACAACCTGTTTGTTAGGATTTGCAAGTTTAGCACCTATTGCAGCAGGAACACAATATCCCATACAGTTAAAATCAGTTGGGCTTATCAGATGTTTTGAATGATAATTAGTAAAGAGTTCAGCACATAAAAATGTGTGGTTGCCATCATCAAGAACAGTTATTGCATCGTTTTCCATATTTTCTCTAAGAGTTTTAAAAAAGATGGCAGGATTGACTTTGTCTGTTTTATAATCGATCCACTCTTTAATATATGCGGCTTTGTCATCACTAATTTGGCTCTCAATTTCACTGTTTTCTCTTTTAGGCATAATGTTTTGTAACTCATTAAGAAGCTGGTTAAGAGCATCTTTAGCATCAGAGCATATAGCTATTTTGGCAGGATAGTTTTTGTGAAATACTTGAGGGTTTATATCAATATGTATAAGGTTTTCAGGAACTTTCACTCCAAAACTTCCAGTTGGAATTTCGCTAAAACGAGTTCCAACAGCAAGAAGGCAGTCGCAATTTGTAAAGGCATTTTCTGCTGCTGGCACAGAGTGTATTCCAAATCCCATTCCTGTGTGGAATGGATGATCACCTGGAAACACACTTAAACCTTGCAGGGTTGTTGATACAGGGGCTTGTAGATATTCAGAAATTTGAATAGCAACTTGTGTTGCATCTTTACTTCCCCAACCAAGAAACATTCCAGGGTGTTTTGAGTCTGCCAACAATTTTGCAGCCTCCTTAATTTCACTTATATCTGCAACAATGGCTTTTGGAAGACGAGGTTTATAGCAATTAAAATCCCCTACAGATTCTTGAAACAATTGGAGATTTGCAGGAATCTCAATAAATACGGGTCCTGGCTCTCCTGAAGTTGCAACTTCATAAGCCTCAAATATAGTTGGAACAATCTCTTCCTGATGTTTGATAAGATAACTTTTTTTAGTAACGCTTTTTAAAAGTCCTGCTTGATCAATTTCGTGAAGCTGATATGAAAATCTCATATCCCTTCTAATCCCACCTGAAATTATCAACATAGGTATGCCATCTAAAAACGCCTCTCCAATTCCACTCATAGCATGTGTAATTCCAGCGGCTGGTACAATTAACAAGACACCGATTTTGTCAGAAGTTCGGCTTAACGCATCTGCCATAAATGCAGCACTACACTCATGTGTTACAAGAGTTGGCGATATTTTCTCAGAGCTATTTAAAGCATCATATATCTCTGTGTTATGAACACCTGGTATGCCAAATGTGTGAGATACTGGTAACTGCTCAAGTGCATGAACTATAAGCCATGCTCCAGTTTTTTTGTTGACCGCTTTTTTTACAATATCAGTTGCTTTATTAATAAATTCTTTATTCACTGCTCCTCCTTAAGTTTTATATGTAGCTCAAGTAACCTTGATATATGTTTATAATTCTTTATTAATTATAGCAAATGCGGCTGCTCTACCTGTTAAGACACAGCTTCCAAGAAATGTCCCTTCAAGTGAGCCTTTGCCATGTATTCCACCGCCACCAAATCCTGCTGCCTCTCCAACTGCATACAAACCCTTAATAGGATTTTGCTCTGAATCAAGAACCTCACTTTTCAGATTTGTCATTATCCCGCCTAAACTTTTTCTACTTAGTATAAATGTGCGTATTGCTATCAATGGTCTTGCTAAAGGATCGTCAATTTTTTGAAATTTACAAATACGCATACGATCACCTCTATTATCTCTAAAATTGGCAATTCTTCGCAATTGGTCGTCATTAAAATATCTACGCCCTCTCTCAATTTGAGCATCATACGCTTTAATATCAGACTCCATCTTTTCTCTATCAATTGAGACGCCAATACTTATTTTATCCATCTTTTGAGCCATATCTTTAAGATTATCTGCAACAACAATATCCTTGGACTCTTTTATCAGGCGGTTTACTAACAACTTGTCGCCAAACAAAAGATTCTTTAGCAGACCCAATTTCTTTTTATATCTAAATGCTGTCATATAATCGCACCCTGATATAGCAAGCTCTTTTATTGCGATTTTCCAATTAAGTATAAGCCACGAATATTGTGCATCTGTTTTACATATCTGCTCAACTACATAACGTGTATCAGTGTATCCCATCAAAGGAATTGGTCCAAATCGTCTGCCCTGTGCATCCATCCACAATGCAGACCTTGGAGGTACAAGGCTTAAACCCTCCAGTTCATGTTGAGGATTTGGATGAAAGATACCAGCAGCATAGTGCCACTGTTTATCAAGGTGTGTGAGTTTCCCTCCAATTTTTGCAGTCTCATTATGAAGCATACCATCTGCAAAACGGTGAGAGCCATTAAGAAGATTTTTTGGGGGGGTACCCCAACTTTTGTACCAATTTTTTCTTACCATAGAGAGATCACCTCCACATATTCCACCAGAAGCTACTACAAGGTGATCGCTTTTGGCAGTAAAACGCTCTCCCGTTCTTTCGTCTATTCCTGCACATCCGATAACTCTTTTTATTGGTTTATAGCTTTCATCTTTATTTGAGAAACTCTTTATCGTCAAATCATTAGAGTTTGGAGATTGGAACTCTTCTATTAATAATTCGTTAACTTGGTGTTCAAACAAAATGGTCAATTTACTACGTTTAGGATGTCTATTAAGATGATTTAAGATAGATTCAATAATAGCATACCCAGTACCCCATGCTATATGCCATCTTGGGATTGAATTTCCCGGATGAAATATGCCTCTTTCTGGCCAATTTACTAAAGGGAGAAATGTAATATCTCTCTTTGTAAGCCAATCAAAGATAACATCTATAGATCGTTCAACATAAAATTTTGCCCATTGTTGAGGTAATAGATCATCAGGGCTAAATTGTGCAAAGCTCTTCCAATCGGAGAGAGCAAGCTCTGGAGTATCTCTTATCCCCATTTTGCGTTGATGAGGAGTATTGACAAACATTATTCCGCCAAAAGATTTTTTGGCAAGACCTCCAAAATTTTCCTCTTTATCACGCTCAAGAATGGTTACAGAGATGTTCTGCTCTAACAGCTCAAATGCAGTAACAATACCTGCTAAACCACCACCAATTATGACAACATCGCTTTTATACTCCAATTTTATTTTATCCACGATTATACCTCGCCATTTGATTATATCCTTAATTTTTAGAGCTTATTATTATAAAAAGTTCTAAAAGTTCAGCTTATTTCTTTAACTTAGCAATATTGATACTATTTTAAACCATTCCATGCGAAGCTCTTTAAAATATTCATGATCATTTTGTGTTATTGATTGGATAGCCATTCCTCGAAAACAATTTATTGTTAAGATCATAATATGTTCACTAACTTTATCGTTATAGCCCTTAGCTGTAGTATAGCTTTTCCATGCCTTGTTTATTGACTTGTGAAAATGTGCGATGATAGGGGATAAACGATCTTTTAAATTTCCATCTGTTCTACAGGCAATATTTAGCTCAAGCCATATATCCCTATGCCTGCCAATATAAAAATTGTTCCAGATAAAATCAAAAATATCAAATAATTTAAGATTTGAGCTGTTTAACGACAATACCCAATCTTGAGTGGTCTCAATTGCTTTATTAAGTATATATTCTGAAGCTGCTACAACTAACTCAGATTTACTTGTAAAATGGTGACTCCACGCACCTTTTGAAACTCCAGCTTTTAACATTATTTTAGAAAGAGATGTTCCGCGATAACCAAACTCTTGAAGAGAATCAAGTGTAGCTTCAAAAAGTTTAATTTGCGTTTCTGCACTTCTTTGAGCCTGATTTTTTCTATCTATTTTGGTCATACTCCTATCTTAATTATACTCTTAAAGGTTATAAATTCAGGGTTAGTAGAAGATATTAAACTGTAATTTTGATTTTAGATAAAAAATACCGACCGTTGGGTATGTAAATAAAATTTTGTAATATCCATGTCAAGATAAAAATTTCAATATAATTAAAAAACCCATTGATTTCAGTAACAACCTAAAATCAATGGGTTTTTCAAATTAAAGTTAGTGGTATTTTGTTTGCAGTATCATTAAGGCTATAAATTGTAGTTTATACTCAATTTATGACCTTAAAGAATGGGAATTTAATAACACCAGAGATTTAATAAATTGAATAGGGAACAACGATCGTTGTTCCCTATCTATGACATCTTCTTGCTCAGTATAATTTAGGATATTATTAAATTGTTATTCCTAAACAGTATATAAGACTACGATTAGTCTCCCTTTTAATCTTTCAAAAATTAGCTCGTTCGTAGTTCATCTCGGCATCTGATCGTCTAAGATAGACTGGAGTTATAGCATCTGGCAAGCAAGATAGTCTCTCGGTATTATCAAAAATAATATTTGCCAAGACAGATGCTTTTACACAATTTTGGAACAAAGGAGCAAACAGAGCTTTATCACTCATATTCTTTTGAATAAGCTCACGGAATGCAACAGCACCAGAGCCTACAAATAGGCACTTATTAATGTCAGCAACATTTGAGAGTGCAATTTCTGGATTAACAACAACCTCTTCGCTCTTTTGAATTAATCTACCGTTATTAAAGTTGTAAATAGCACAATAAACTTCGCCTCTTTTAGCATCCATCATTACACAGACAGGAATAGATGAAAAGATGAACTGATAGGCAATTGCATCAAGAGTTGATATTCCAGCAGATGGCTTTGATGTTGCAAAGGCAAGACCTTTTATGACGCTTATGCCTATACGCAATCCTGTGAAGCTGCCCGGACCGCATGAAACAACAAATCCATCCAAATCACCTATTTTGATTCCAGCACTATTTTCAACTGTATGAGCAATCATCTCCATAACTGTTTTAGAGTGCGTTATTTTATTTAGATTAAATGTCTCACAAATCAAAACTCTATCTTCTACAAGTGCAATAGAGGAACTTTGTTCAGCAGTATCAAGTGCAAGAATTCTCATCTCAATTAATCTTCCATATCAGATTCTGTGGTAAATTCTTTTTCGCCATCTTTAGTATTTTCTAAATTTTTATCAAGTTTTTCATTTTCTTCTAAATTATCCCCATCAATCTGGCTATCTTTTTCTTCTTGCTTATCATCGTCTATCTGGCTATCTTCTTGCTTTAAAAAAGCTATCTCTAATACCTGATCCAAATTTTGAACACATATAAAATTGAGCTTCTTTTTTAAACTTAAGGGGAGATCATATAAATCTTTTCTGTTCTTTTCAGGAATAATAATTGTCTTTATGCCAGCTTGTAATGCACCAAGAGCCTTCTCTTTAAGCCCTCCAATAGGAAGAACTCTACCTCTTAAAGATATTTCACCTGTCATTGCAACTTTATTATCAACAACTTTACCTGTAAATGCTGAGATAAGAGCGGTTGCCATTGCAATTCCAGCAGATGGACCATCTTTCGGAATTGCCCCAGAAGGGACATGAATGTGAATATCTTTATTTTCAAAATCATCTTTATCAATTTTGAATTTCTCCATATTTGCCTTAGTGTATGTAAATGCTGCCCGTGCTGACTCTTGCATAATATCACCAATTTGCCCAGTAACAGAAAGCTCGCCTTTGCCATGACATAAAGAGACCTCAATATATAGAGGTTCGCCACCAAATTCTGTCCATGCAAGACCAGTAACAAGCCCTGCTTGACTCTCATCTTGATCCATGTCTGTTAGATAAATTGGAGGTCCTAAAAATTTTGTTAAATTTTGTTGGGTAACTGTAAATTTACCCTTTTTGCCTTCTGCAACCTGTCTTGCAATTTTTCTGCATATTGTTCCAATTTTTCGTTCAAACTCACGTAGTCCAGCCTCCATTGTGTAGTCAGCAATAATAGACTCCATTGCTCCATCAGAGATATGAATTGAACGCCTTATCAAACCGTTCTCTTTAAGCTGGCGTGGTAAAAGATGCTTTTTAGCAATCACCATCTTCTCTTCACGGGTATAACCTGATATCCTAATGACCTCCATACGATCAAGGAGAGCAGAAGGAATTGTGTCAGCCATGTTGGCTGTAAGGATAAAAAGCACATTAGATAGATCAAACGGCACATTAAGATAGTGATCGCTAAATTCTGAATTTTGCTCAGGATCAAGAGCTTCGAGAAGGGCAGATGATGGGTCTCCTCTAAAATCGTTTCCAAGTTTATCAATCTCATCAAGCATAAATACAGGATTGTTTGTTCCGCATTGGCGAAGACTTTGAAGAATTCGTCCGGGCATAGCACCAATATATGTGCGTCTATGCCCTCGAATTTCAGCTTCATCTCTTATCCCACCAAGCGAAATTCTTACAAATTTTCGTTTCATTGCCTTTGCAATTGCCTTTCCAAGCGATGTTTTGCCAACACCCGGGGGACCTGCAAAACAAAGTATCTGACCTTTCATAGATGGATTTAATTTTCTAACACTTAGATACTCAAGAATTCTCTCCTTTACTTTATCAAGCCCATAGTGCTTACTATCAAGAATCTGTGCAGCTTTAATAATATCAAGGCTATCTTTAGTAGATTTTGCCCAAGGCATCTCAATAATGCAATCAAGGTAGGTTCTTATAATACCAGCTTCAGAAGAGTCAGAGTGCATTTGATCTAATCTTTTTACCTGTCTAAACGCCTCTTTTTCACTCTCTTCTGGCATTCTTGCCTTTTTAATTTTTTGATTATAATCCTCAATCTCAACTAACCTATCATCTCCATCTCCAAGCTCACGGTGAATAGCTTTGACCTGTTCCCTTAAATAGTAATCACGCTGTGTTCTTGATATCTCATCTTTTACATTCGTTTGAATCTTAGCTTGAACAGTTGATAGATCAAGCTCGCGGCTAAGAAAATCATTTACCTTTTCAAGCCTTTTTTTCTGATCAAAAGTCTCAAGAATATCCTGAGCATCTTGCACTTTTAGGCGTAAGTTTGATGCCACAAGATCAGCAAGTTTGCCAGGAGAGTCAATCTGTTCAAGCAAAAGCCCCACATCACCTGATAACTCTCCTCTTAGTGCTAAAATTTTCTCGCTGCTCTCCCTTACGTTACGCATAAGAGCCTCAACCTCAATACCTAACTCTTTATCTTTAAGCTCAATCTCTTTTAAAAGTTCTATTTTGACCTTAAAGCATGAACGTTTTTTTTCAAATTTTTCAATTCGCCCTTTTACAATTCCTTGAACCAGTGCTTTAATACGACCATCAGGAAGTTTAAGCATCTTCTGCACTCGCCCTACCGTGCCTATCTGAAAAACATCATCTTGTCCTGGGGTTTCAAGGTCAGAATTTTTCTGTGCCGAAAGAAATATATATCGGTCAGTCTTGGCAGCCTCTTCTATTGCTTTAATTGATTTATCACGTCCCACAAAAAGAGGTAAAAGCATATCTGTAAAAATAACTACATCTCTTATAGGCATCATAGGAATATTTGTAGGAACATTATCAATATTTCCCTCTTTTTCAATTATATCTATAAGATCATCAATATCAGTTTCTGCCATCCTTGCTCCTTAAATATTTTAGTAATATTTTTATTACTTAAATTAATGATAATAGTTACTCCATCAATGTTAAAATTGCCCTAAGAATAACGCATTATATATTTTTGGCAACATTATTACGAACAATAATTGTTTAACAGAATCAGCAAACACTCTACCATCATATTCCCGGCTCAAAAGATAATAACAGGTCTCACATGAGTTCTTCTCTCCTATATGGCGTTCTCTTTGAACCATCCCAAGACTTTTCAGTCCTTTCCATAGGGATTTATCCTCTGGATTAAAAATTAAAGATACCCCGCAGCAAAAAGCGGGGTATCTTTAATAAGAAACATCCTGTTTATATCCTTAAATACATCTATTTCTACTTCCCACCAAACCCATCTTCAGCCATTTCAATAGCAGCACCATCACAATTTGAGATTGCAGCAAGTCTCCCCTTTGCAACAGGTATTACATAGCGTATGAAAAATCTTGCTGTATCTATTTGACCTTTATAAAAAGCTTCATCTTTTTTTCCTGACCCAATTTTTTGAGCTGCAATTGAAGCTCTCCAAAGAAGCATCCAAGCTATAGATAGATCGCCTGTAGATTCAAGGAACGGATGTGTATAAGTATATGCGTTAAGCATTTTATCAGAAGATATATTCTTAGAAAGAGTTAAAGCTGTCTCCATGTATGTGTCTAAATACTCTCCAAGCTCTTTTGCAAGTTCTTGAGTTGCTTCCATCTCTTTCGCTCTTCTTACTGTTTTTGTAATTTCATCTATAAAGGCAAGAAATGGCTTCCCTTTTTTCATACCCATTTTTCTTCCTACAAGGTCTATAGACTGGATCCCGTTAGTCCCCTCATAAAGCATAAATATCCTTGAATCTCTGAGAAGCTGGGCAATTGGATACTCTTCAATGAAACCATAACCACCGTAAACCTGGATTCCATGACTGCACATCTCAAAAGCCTTGTCAGTGATGTAGCCTTTAATTATAGGAGTAAGAACCTCTACCATTTCTTCAGCCTCTGTTCTCTCCTCTTCTGTTTCTCCACATTTTTCAATATCTTGGCAAAGTCCTCCATAATAGATAAGGCTTCTCATTCCTTCAACATGAGCTTTCATTATCATGAGCTGGCGTCTTACATCAGGGTGTTGAATAATAGGTACAGATACAGAATTTGCAGATGCTGTAATATGTTTTGTCTGGATACGCTGCCTTGCATAATTTAGGGCATAAAGATATGCTGCTGAAGCATTGGCAAATCCTTGAAGACCAACCATCTGGCGAGCTTCATTCATCATTACAAACATTGCAGACATGCCCTTATTTTCCTGACCAAGAAGAGTTCCAATGCAGTTACCGCCTCCGCCAAGTGTTAAAGAGCAAGTACAGTTGCCGTGAAGACCTAACTTATGCTCAATACCTGTGCAGACAACATCATTAAATTCTCCTAAGCTGCCGTCAGAGTTTACTCTAAATTTAGGGACAAGAAACAGAGAAATACCTTTTGTACCTGATGGAGCACCTTCAATCCTTGCAAGAACAGGGTGAATAATATTTTCAACCATATCGTGTTCTCCACCCGAGATAAAAATTTTATTACCAGTTATGCTGTATGTTCCATCAGGATTCTTACGTGCAGATGTTGTCAAAGCACCAACATCAGAACCAGCGTCTGGTTCAGTCAAAAGCATAGTTCCTGACCATTTTCCTGATAACATGTTTGCAAGATATATATTTTTTTGCTCCTCTGTTCCAAAATTCTCAACTAATCTTGCCGCACCATGGCTAAGAAGATGAAAGAGCATAAAAGAGTTGCAAGCACCATAAAAATATTCATTTGCTGCCATTGAAACTAATTTAGGTAGCCCTTGACCACCCCATTCAGGATCATCGGTCATTCCAAGCCACTCACCACCAAGATAAGAGGCTAAAACTTTATGATATGCCTTTGGAACTGTTACCTTTCCTGAATCAAATTTACATCCTTCATCTGAAATTTTTTGAAGAGGCAGTATCTCTTTTATAGCAAGATTTCTCGCTTCAGATACTATAAGGTCAATAGTTTTTTTGTTGCATGTTGCATATCGTTCAAATCTCGTAAGTGATGCAGCGTTAAACTGTTCGTGAAGTACAAATTCTACATCTCTTTTGTCTGCTATAAGTTGAGCCATTATCTTATTTTTCCTTTATATAATTAGTTGTAAGTTATTAGTGGTTTATTAAGAATTGATTAAAGCGACTTTTTCTTTAGATTGATATACAACAGCATCAGCCTGATTTGATTTTGTAAATACTCCCAATTTGCCGGGATATACAGCTTCTCTCTTTTTCTCTTTTGTCCAAATACTCATTGCTTCAGCTTCCTTTATAAGCTCTGCTCTAAATGCAGGATGTGCTATACTTATAAGTGCTTCCGCCCTCTCCCACGTAGTTTTTCCTTTAAGATTTACCATTCCATATTCTGTAACAATGTATTGGGTAATTGTTCTTGGAAGAGTAACTATAGTTCCTGAATCAAATAGAGGTCTTATTCTTGATACAAGCTTACCAGTCTTATCAGTTGCTGTTGAATTTAAACATATAAAAGATTTACCACCCTGAGAGTGATAAGCTCCATAGGCAAAATCAAATTGTCCGCCTGTTCCTGTTATATGTCTCTTTCCCACTGATTCAGATGAGACTTGACCATAGAGATCGACTTCAAGAGCATTGTTAATTGATATAACACCAGGGTTTGAAGATATTCTTTGAAGATTATTTGTATAATCAACTGGATAGCTTGCACAACATGGATTGTTGTCAATAAAATCATAAAGAGCCTTGCTTCCAAAGGCAAATGTATAAGCAATCTTTCCAGGATCAGTTGCCTTATTAAGATTGCTTATTTTGCCAGCCATATACATATCAAGATATGCGTCTGCAAGCATCTCTGTATGAACTCCAAGGTTTTTAAGATCAGAGGCTGCAATAAGTTTTCCAACTGTGTTTGGCATTCCACCAATACCAAGTTGAATACAAGAGCCATCTCTTATTTCGCTTACAATCTGCTCTGCTATAATTCGGTCGGTCTCATTTATTACAGGATTTGGAAGAACAAAAATAGGTTCGTTATCAGATTCAACAACATAATCAACTTCTGAAATGTGTATAGATTCATGGAATCCACCAAGGCATCGTGGCATATTTTCGTTGATTTCAACTATAACTAATCTTGCTTTTTCTATAGCTGAACGGGTGCATGAATTTGCAGCTCCATAGTTAAGAAATCCAAACTTATCCATTGCACCTGTTCTTAATATGCAGACATCAACATCTATATTGTTTCTGTAATGGCTTGGACCTTCGTGATATACAAAAGGAATGAAATGGCACTTACCTTTATCGTGCAGCTTTCTTTCACCTCCGCTAAAGTGCCAACTGTTATATGAAAACTTGCTTGTCTTTGTTGTTTCATCTATTGCTGCCACAGCAGGAGTTCCAGGATATGCAAGCGATCGTATTTTCACATCTGTTAACTGATCAACTCTTTTGGCAAGAGCTGCATCTATAGTTTTAGGAGCACAAAGAAACGCTGCGTAATCAACCCAGTCTCCTGATCTTATAAGTTCTGCTGCTGCACCTGCTGTAACTCTCTTTGAACTGTATGTAGCTGTGTAATCCATAAGTCTCCTCCTATCTTTGTTATTTATATATTTTTTGTCTTGAAGTAGAGATATTGGCTTTAAAGTGTAGAGATATGCACGTGCAATATCTTATACTTTTATCTCAATTTGTTATTTAGGATTTTATAGACTGCAATGGGTGTGCCAAATATTGTGGATAATTTATATCATACTGGTTTTATTGAGAAAAATAATGTAAGGTGAGATATAAATGTATTATATTGATGGTGTTTCTCAGAAATTTACAAGATGTGGTGATGTGGTGTAAACGCCACATCAAGGTGTATTAAAGGTGAAATATCATATTATTATAGCAAGTTATATATAGTGTGGCTAATACGCCACAAATTGTCCCTATTCAATCCCATGCTTCTTCATTTTAGTGAAGAGTGTTTTTCTGTGGATACCAAGAGCTTTTGCAGCTAAACTTCTATTCCATCGGCAAGTTTCAATAACTCTCTTTATTGTCTCTTTTTCTGCAAATGTTATAGCCTCCTCAAGAGTGATACCATTTGGAATTGTAGGCATAGTAATCTCTTTCTCAGGTATTACAGAGTTATTATCAGATGCAAAGGAGTGGAAAAAATCTAAATTTCCTATGGCAGCATGTCTTTTTATAGAATTTTCAAGTTCTCTTATATTTCCTGGCCACTGATAGTTCATAAATACTTCAAGCATATTTCCCGATATGCGTGGTATATTTTGGGTTAGATTAAATTTTGATATAAAATGGTCAATCAGAAGCGGTAAATCCTCTTTTCGCTCTCTTAATGGAGGAAGCTGTATAGGTATTACATGAACTCTGTAAAAAAAATCCTCACGCATATCTCCTTGCTTAACAAGCTCTCTTAAATTTCGATTTGTTGCTGCCACAATTCTTAAGTTGGCATGTTTTACAATATTATCACCTACAGGAGTATATCCTCCACCTTCTATAGCTCTGAGAAGCTTTACCTGAATATTAAGAGCAATCTCTCCTATTTCATCAAGAAAAAGCGTACCTCTATCTGCAATGTCAAGATAGCCTGCCTTATCTCTATTAGCTCCTGTAAACGCACCTTTTTTATATCCGAAAAATTCACTTTCTATTATATTTGAACTTATAGCCCCACAGTTTACAGGGACAAATCTCTCTCCTTTGCGTTCACTTGTGTTGTGTATTGCTCTTGCTACAAGCTCTTTTCCTGTACCCGATTCACCCTGAATTATAACATGAGCATTGGATGTGGCAGCTTTGAGTATAAGCTCGTAAACAGATTGCATAGCAGGGCTTTTTCCAATAATATCTCCAAATTTATATCTCTCCTTTATAGATGTTCTAAGCCTTCTGTTCTCGCTGCTAAGAACATCTGCTTTTTTAACAAGAGCTTCTTCAGCAACTTTTCTATCTGTTACATCTATTAGTATTGTCTGTATTCTTTCAACTTTGCCATCTATCTGAACTACAGGTGTGCGTGTAAAAGAGTACCACCTATCATCAAATGGGCTCTTGATCTCTCTTTTTACTGTATGACCTGAAAGAACTTTCGCTTGCTCACACCATTCGCATGGTCTATCAAAACCATGAATAACTTTATAACAGTATGAATTGGTAGTACCCATTCCAACTCTTTCGCTAAGAGATTTGTTCATAAAGATTATTCTATATTCAGCATCAGAGATGTATATAAAATCCTCAAATGCCTCTATTATGGCAGAGAGTCTTGACTCGCTCTCTTTAAGTTGCTCTTCAGCCAACTTTCTTTTAGTTATATCCATAAAAGATGCTATAGAATGCATAGAGTCTGGTATCATTCCAACTTGCATATCTATATACCTTAGCCTGCCGCTCCTATCTATGATTCTACATTCATAAGTGGTTGGGATTCCAGGCTCTTTTCTTCTTCTTCCAAAATGGTAGCTCTGCATTCGTTCATTATCTTGTGGTGCTACAAATTGCGACCATTTCATCTTGTTTTCAACCTCATCTTTGGTATATCCAACCATGCTTAGAAACTTGGCATTTGCATGCATTATTGTCATGTCATAATCAATAATGATTGTCCCTGTTCCTGTATTTTCAAAGACAGATCTATACATCTCCTCTTGCTTTGTTAGAAAAGATATTTCTCTGCTCTGAAGCGATTTTTCATGGAGTATTGAAAGTGTACGGGCAAGAAGTGCTGAAAATTCTTCAAGGAAAACAAGTATATCTCTGCTGACAGGAGAGATATACTTTGAATAAAGAACAAGGATTCCTTTTGAATAAGGTACATACACTACAGGAATAGCAACAACAGCCTCGTATCCGTCAGCAAGTGCCATAGATTGCCAATCTTGAAAATTAACATCAGATGATATCTGGTTTACAACAAATATTCTGGATTGATTCCATGTAACTGCGGCTGGAGATTTTGCTAAAGATAGGATACCGAATCCGTCAGATTCAGGAAAAGAGGTATTTTCGGGAAAGACAATTGAAGGCATAACTCTTGGTTTTTTAGGTAACTGCTCTCCATACCAAGCAAGGTTAAAAGGGCCATATTCAACTGCTGTCTTGCATATAGCCTGAATAATATTTTCAGCTGTCTCTCCCTTCAATATTATTTTTTTAAATTTTGTAAGCCATGAATATAGAACTGGCTCTGAGATAATAGTTTCTGGATAGTTCATATATTGTATTTTATACAACTCAACCTTGTCCCAAATATGCTTCCATTATATCTTTATTATTTTGAATCTCTCTTGGAGTTCCTCAGCAAGTTTTTTTCCTCTATCAAGAGCAATTACATAGCATTCCTATTTCATTAGGGTATCCTTCCTCTGTTATTGAAAGTAGAGACGCCCGGCCGTTCGTCTCTACTCATAAATATTGATTATTTATATTTCCACAAATCATTTAGGCGAGCTATACCATAACTACTTCTTTTTAAACATATTTTTTATGGATTTAATCAAAACAATCTTATCAATATATCTTTAGTATCTTTTTAATGCGTTTGCCCTGTACCAAAATAAAGCATAGATTGACAAAATTGAATAAAAAAGAGATATAAATTTTAAGCAGTGTGAAATAAACACTTAACAAAAACAGAAAATAGAATAGCTTATGAACAGAAAGTGTATTGGATTATTA
Source organism: Desulfamplus sp. (assembly GCA_015232455.1). Lineage (GTDB taxonomy): Bacteria > Desulfobacterota > Desulfobacteria > Desulfobacterales > Desulfobacteraceae > Desulfamplus. Next base: position 41,277 of record JADFZQ010000013.1, read on the forward strand.
GTCAAAAGAGATGAGCGGGCAAGAAAAAAAGCGATTGAAGTTGAACGATGGCTCATAGAGAGAAATATTGATGTGGTATATGCTGATGGTTTTGCTAAAATACTTCCTAAAGAAGATATGTTCTGCCTTGTTGTTCTTGGAGGCGATGGCACATTCTTAAGTGCAGCAAGATTAATTGGAAACAGAGATATTCCACTTATGGGAATAAAATTTGGAGAGGTTGGTTTCTTAGCTGAAACACTTGAAGGTAAACTTTATGAAGCCTTAGAAGACCTTATTGAAAACAGATTTTATATAGAAGAGAGAATGAGACTTAAAGTTTGCGTAACAAGAGAAGATGGCGAAAATGCAACCGCCAGTGTTTTAAATGATCTTGTTCTCAATAGAGGTGCTTTATCAAGACTTGCCTACAGTGCTGTATATCTTAACGGCTCATACTTGACAACATTTAAAGCAGATGGACTTATTGTCTCTACTCCAACTGGCTCAACTGCCTATTCACTTGCTGCTGGAGGTCCTGTGATTCACCCAACAGTTCAAGGGATAATTTTAACTCCAATATGCCCATTTACCTTAACAAACAGACCTCTTATAATACCTGATGATACAGAAATTGAGATTAAACTTGAAAGAGATGCTACAGATATTTTCCTAACATTTGATGGGCAAGAAGGGATGTCCGTTAGCTCAAAAGATAGGATTATTGTTACTAAAGGTAATTATCCTTTGAAGATGATCTCATTTTCAAAGGATAATTATTATAATGTTCTTAAAGCAAGGCTTTTGTGGAGTGGGGGAAGGGGGTAATATTACTCATAACTTTAAACTCAATTTTGATCATTTAGGGACAACTCCACTTTTTTTGTCTTATGCTGACTTAAGAATATTCCAGAGAAGATAACTACACAAGCAGCATATTGCTGCATCGTAAGCTGTTCATCCAAAACTACAATTCCCAAAATCAGTGAAAAGATAGGTATAAGGTTTATAAAAGCTGACGCTTGACCAGCAGGAATACTGCTTACACCAAAATTAAAAAGAGCATAAGCCCCTAAAGTAACCGCGGCTCCAAGATATATAACAGATAAAGTTGGCAAAAGAGGCAAAGAAGAGGGTAGGGTGGTTGACGAAAAAAATAGAAAAGGAAAATAGAATATTGCCCCGCCAAACGCTTGTAATGCCGTAAGAAAAAATGGGGAATAGCCTCTTTGAGTCAATTTTTTAAGGCATATCGTGTAACCAGCAGCACATACCATAGCTATAAATTCAAAAAGATTGCCAAGTGGAGGATTAGGTGCATTTGCTGCAACATCTCCACTAAAACTAAGCCAACCTGCTCCAAATACCGAGATAGTAAGCCCTGCTAATACTTTTTCCGTAAGCTCCTCTTTTAATATAAAAAATGCAACTACGGAGACAAGAAGAGGCATGATAGCTGTTATCATACCAACCTGTGAAGCAGTAGTTAGTTCTAAAGCCTTAGCTTCAAATATAAAATATAGACATGGCTCACATATAACCATCGCAACTATAAGTTTTATATCTGAAATAAGGTTCTCTTTTTTTAAAGCAATATCTTTTAAGACCCCTTTAAAAATTGCAGCAAGTATGAAAAAAGAGACACTTCCTATAAACATTCTTCCAAAAACAACTACCATAGGATGGTATCCTTCAAATGCAATTTTAAGTGCAACAAATGAGCTTGACCAGATAAGAGTTGCCATAAGAAGGCTGATATATGGCAAAATAGAGTTTTGTTTATTCATTGGTATTTCCGATTTGTAAGCGTTAGATAGATTAACAAAATTATAAACTTGAAGATCAAGTATAAAAAATTTTTTAATTCTATTTTAAAATCTTTTCCAGAGCAATCATATTTTCTTAAAATCTATAAATTCTTACTTTGTAAAAGGCTTTACAGATTTTTGATAATGTAGTAAAAATTTTATATTAAATTTAAAAAAACATTTAATTATTTCAAGGTGGCACTTGGTGCCTTAAAAGGGAATCCAGTTAAAATCTGGAGCGGTCCCGCCGCTGTAAACGGGGACATTTTTGCAATATGTCACTGTAAAATCCTGTTAATAGCTTAAATTTTCAGATAAGTTTTATTGGAAACTGTATAACTTTTTGAACAGCTTATTTTGCAGACAAATTTTATGGGAAGACGCAAAAACTTAGGATGATCCGTAAGCCAGAAGACCTACCAAGAAATAATGATTTGATGCGAAACGAGACGATAACGCTAAAAATCAACTCAATACCCAGGTGAAATGGTAAATCCCGTGGGCTGACACAAGTGTCGGTTCCGGGATTTTTTTTGTTCGGAATCTGACTAAATTTTAACTTAGACTCTTAAAGCTAATTAGATGTTAAGACTTAGAGATGTCAACAGAACCTAAAACTTAGCATTTTAAAAAAACTTAAGAGTTATTTTAAAGGACAAAAAAACCATGAAAACACAGATTGAACTTGCAAGAGATGGGATAATCTCTGAGCAGATGAATCAGGTAGCTCTTGATGAAGGTTACGCTCCAGAAACAATCAGAAGCCTTGTTGCAAAGGGTGAGATTGTAATTCCCAATAATCCGTTTGCACAAAGACTAAGAACTAAATCAGTACAAACCCAATCAGCACAAATTCAAAAAGTTGTTGGCATTGGTACAGGTCTTAGGACAAAGGTTAATGCTTCTATTGGAACATCATCTGATATATGCAGTATTGACGCTGAAGTCAAAAAAGCGATTGCAGCTCAAGAAGAGGGGGCTGACACTTTAATGGAGCTTTCTGCTGACGGAGACCTTGATGCTATTCGCCGCGAAGTTATAAAAGCTGTAAATCTTCCAGTTGGAAATGTGCCTCTTTATCAGGCTTTTAAGGAGACCGGACGGAAATATCACAATCCAGCAAAACTTGATCCTGAATTTTTGTTTGATTTAATTGAAAGGCAGCTTGAAGATGGATTAAGTTTTATGGCGATCCATTGTGGAATCAATCAATACACCATAGAGCGGTTGAGAAAACAGGGATTTAGATATGGCGGGCTTGCCTCAAAAGGCGGAACGTTTATGGTAGCTTGGATGGATGCAACTGGTAAAGAGAATCCACTTTACGAGCAGTTTGATAGGGTCTGCAATCTTATGAAAAAATATGATGCGGTTCTCTCTCTTGGAAATGGAATAAGAGCTGGTGCAATTCATGACAGCCACGACAGGGCACAGATGGCAGAGATGATAATAAATTGTGAGCTTGCAGAGATTGGCAGAGAGATGGGCTGCCAAATGATGGTTGAGGGTCCGGGTCATGTTCCAATGGACGAAATTCAAGGAAATATAATGCTTGAAAAGAGAATGAGCGGGAATGCCCCATATTATGTTCTTGGACCTCTTCCAGCAGATACAGGTGCTGGCTATGATCACATAACTTCTGCAATTGGTGCTGCTACATCTTCATGGCACGGGGCTGATTTAGTATGCTATATCACGCCAGCAGAGCATCTTGCCCTGCCAAATGAGCAAGATGTCAGGGAAGGGGTAAGAGCTACAAGACTTGCAGTCAGAATTGGAGATATTGCCAAATATCCGCACAAAAGAGAAAATGAAAAACTTGCATCAATGGCAAGGCGTGACATGCGATGGGATGATCTTGAAAAATATCTGCTCTTTCCTGAAATTGCAAAACAGATGCGTAGTGGAAGGTCTCCACAGGAAGAAAAAACATGCACAATGTGCGGGGATTTCTGTGCCATGAAAAAAGGTATGGAGGTTTTTAAAAATGATATTAAATATGACAAGATATACAAAGAGCAGCTTTAAAGTTTGATTGCAAATATTTAAGGCATCAATTTAGGGTTATAGATTTGACAACTTTTCAAAAGTTGTCAAATTTTTCAAATATACGGCTGAAATTTAAGTAAGGATATAAAATAATGAAACAGATTACTAAATATATAGAGGCAATTAGTAAACCAGATCAAGAGATCAAAGCAAAAGCTCTTGATCGACTTGCAAATCAGGCAAGACCAGCAGGTAGTCTTGGAATACTTGAAGAGGTAGGGGCAAGACTTGCATCAATTGCAGCTCTTCACGACAAAAATATTGGCAATACTCTTGATGTAAAACTTAAAAACAAATTTATAGTAACCTGTGCAGGAGATCACGGTGTTGTTGAAGAGGGAGTAAGCCTCTTTCCACAAGAAGTAACGCCCCAGATGGTTGAGAACTTTGTTAATGGCGGAGCGTCAATTAATGTCCTTGCAAAACACTCTGGAGCAATTGTCAAAGTTGCTGATTTTGGGGTTAATTTTGATTTTAATCCTGATATGCCAATTTTTCACAAAAAGGTAAGAAAATCTACATCTAATTTTACAAAAGAGCCAGCAATGAGCAGAGAAGAAGCCATTAAATCTATTTATGGCGGAATATCAATTGTTGAAGAGCTTATGAACGATGCTGCGTTAAATGGTGATAGAGTTGACATTATAGGGACTGGAGATATGGGTATCGGTAACACAACTCCATCATCAGCAATCATTGCAGCATTTTCTGGAATAAGTGTGGCAGAACTTACTGGAAGAGGCACAGGTATTAATGATGAGATGTTGCAAAACAAAATCCGAGTAATTGAAAAGGCTCTTCACCTTCACAAGCCAGACCCATCTGATCCAATTGATGTGCTATCCAAAGTTGGGGGATTTGAAATTGGTGGACTTGCTGGGTTAGTTATTGGTGCGGCAGCTTATGGAATTCCAATTGTTTGTGATGGAATTATCTCAACTGCTGGAGCATTAATTGCTTACGAACTTGCTCCAAATGTAGTTGATTATCTCTTTGCTGGTCATCGCTCTGTTGAAGTTGGACATAAATTTATGCACCAAAGAATTGGTCTTGGTCCTCTGCTTGACATTAAATTTAGACTTGGTGAAGGGACGGGGGCGGCACTTGCATTTCAACTTATGGAGGCTGCAACACGTATCTTAGCTGAAATTAAGACTTTTGAAGAGGTTGCGATTATTAATGCACAAAATTCTACAAAGTAACTTTATAGTCGGCTTTAGAGGATTTTAGTTGTTGAAGCCCAAAAAGTTATTTCTGGGCTTCAATAAAACAAGTATTGTAGTAATTGAGGAGAAGGTTGATTCAGGAAGTTAAATATTATTTGCAGACAAAAGCATCACTTTGTTCACTCCCTGTTTTGAATTTACCTACCATTGATTTAAGTTTTGATGAAAGCTCTGAAAGGTTCTGAGAGCTTGCGTCAAGTTGGGTAGAGGAGTTTGATATTTGAGCTGTGTATCTGTTCACTTCAGCTATATCTTTTGCAATATCTCCAGAAACAGTAGAACTCATAGCTACATTTTCATTGACCTCTTGAATACCAATTGATGCCTGAGAAATATTTTCAGCGATCTCTCCAGTTGCTGAAGATTGCTCGTCTATAGCTGTAGCAATATTTTTAACAATATCATTTACTTTACCGATAACTTGAGAAATTTCACTTATTTCATTAACACTTCCATGTGTTGATGTCTGAATGTTACTTATCTTCTCTTTAATCTCAAGAGTTGCATTTGCAGTCTGTCTTGCTAACTCTTTTATCTCATTTGCAACAACAGCAAATCCTTTACCAGCTTCTCCAGCCCTTGCAGCCTCTATTGTAGCATTAAGAGCAAGAAGATTTGTCTGTCCTGAAATTTCGGTAATTACCTCAGTAACTCTCGTAATATCTTTTGCTGCTTGTCCAAGGGTATTTACTCTCTCTAAGGCATCTGAAGATCTTTTAACTGCTTCAGCAGTGATTTGACGTGCCTGCTCAGAGCTTCCTGCGATCTCGTTTATTGTGTTGGTCATCTCCTCTGCTGCTGCTGCTACGACATTAATATTGGCTGAAGCCTGTTCACATGCTGCTGCAACTGAAGTCATATTTGCACTCATCTCTTCTGCTGCTGCTGCAACTGTTTGTGATCTTTCAGAGAGAACAACAACACCATTTGACATAACAGCAGATATTTTTGACAAGTCGCACGCTGAACTATCAACTACTTCAGTATCTCGCGAAATATTTCTAATGAGAGCCTGTAACTTTTCTACAAATATATTAAACCATAGAGCCAATTCACCAATCTCGTCATTATGTTTAACCCTTAAACGCTTAGTCAAATCTCCTTCACCTTCTGCAATATCTTTAATCATTAAAATAGTGCGTTTAATAGGTTTGGTAACAATAATATATAAACAGAAAAGTATTGTACAAATCAATGCGACTACAATAAACGATGAGATTATGATCTGAGAAGTTATTGATTTTTTTATATTTTGGCTAAAAAGCTGATTAAAATTTTTAATAGAGTGCTCTGTCTGTTTTTGTCTCTTATCAATTTCTTGCTTGATAAGTTCTTTTGTAAAATAGATTCTTACAGTGCCAACCTTTTCATTGTCATGTATAGCATCGTTAACGATAGAGAGAGACTCATCTAATTGTACATCATTTGGTATCTCTTTACCTGTTGTAATAGCTGAAGTTTTCCATGCTGCTGTAAAAGGTCCACCATCTGCATCAAGTACCTTTATTGCAATAATGCCATCTATTTTCAGATAGTTTTCAAGAAGCGTTGCAAGACCACTTTGATCAAAGTTATATATAAAGTTTTGAGTTACACTTCTGCATATCTCCATATTTGCCTGAATACTATTGAGTAAAGATTCATCTAATTTTGTAGAATCTGCTTTAAGAGCTTTTTGTTGTGATTGCTCAAAATCAGATATAATTAGCTTAGACATAGAGAGTTGCATATTTATTGCGATAAGACTGCTTATTGTTAAAAGGAATAATACAATTATGCTACATGCAAAAGAAGTCTTAAACGCTATGCTGTAAGCTCTCTTTTTTTCAGGGTTTGAGTTTGACATCTTGAATTCTCCTAATATTTTGTTACTTAAAACATCTAAATTTAGATTGATCTCCTACAAAAAACACTTCCTATCTCTATCCAGTAAGTCCAGCGAGTCAATTCAAATTTTCCAAAAACTCTAATCTGTATTAAAAATAAAAACTCTGATGGAAATTAGATACTAACTTTTCTTCCACCTTTCAAGTTTTTCAAATGCTCTTTCAGCAGCATTAAATATATCTAATAAACGAGCTGGTTTTTTGAAATAGTCTTCAAATCCAGCCCCTTTACATTCAGCCAATTCAAAATGGGACGCATCTCCTGTAATTGCGTATGCAATTGTTAAAGGATTACGTTTTATAATCTTTCTGCACAGCTCAACGCCGTTCATCTCAGGAAGATTCAGATCAATGAAAATAACCAAAACTGTATTGTTATCAAGAATCTGAAGAGCTTGTGATGGGTTATCCGCAGTAAAGACCTCATATCCTCTTGTAACCAGAGCTGATTTCAACAATAAACAGATTGATTCATCATCATCAACTACAAGTATTCTCTTTTCAATCATTATAAAATCCTCATTTTTAAAGGAACAACTTGGTATTAGTATTATAATTAAAAAATTATAATGTTATGGATATTGTTTACTAAAGAATGGTTCTGTTTTTTTATTTTAACACCTATTTTTAAATATACATATTTCTGAATAGTAATTGCAATATATATTTTTTTATAATATCTCTTTATCATTTATGTGAAATAACATTTAGATATAAGCGAAATTTAACTATATAAATTTAAGATAAAGAGGCAAAGGAAAAATAAAATCATGGGCTTAAAATTAGCAATAGGCGGTAAGGGCGGCGTGGGGAAAACAACAATTACTTCTCTTTTGGCAAGATGTATTGCTAATATTGATCCAAATAATAGAGTAATTGCGATTGATGCTGATCCTGTAACTAACCTTGCTGCTGCACTTGGAATATCTGAAGCACCACCCATCACCCCTATTTCAGAACTATCAGACCTTATTGCAGAAAGAACGGGTGCAAAACCAGGGACTATGGGAGGTTTTTTCACGCTGAACCCTAAAGTTGACGATATACCAGAACGGTTTTCACGAGAAAGAGATGGGGTAAAGCTGTTAGTTATGGGAACTGTTCAAAAAGGTGGCTCTGGTTGCATCTGCCCAGAAAGCACTATACTCAAAGCCTTGATGAACCACTTGGTTCTTGCAAGACAAGATATTGTTATTATGGATATGGAGGCTGGGGTAGAACACCTTGGCAGGGCAACGTCAAGGTCTGTAGATGCCCTTGTTGCTGTGGTAAATCCGGGTCAAAGAAGCAGAATTGCTGCTGAAAGAATACGGCAGCTTGGTCAAGATATTGGAATAAAAAGAATTGTAGTATTGGGAAATCGTGTAAGAAATAGCGAAGATGAAAATAGAATAAGAGAATCTCTTTCTGACTTTGAAATTATAGGGTTTTTGCCAGAATTTGATGAAGTTGCAGAAGCTGATAGAAGAGGAGTACGTCCATTTGATGATGTTATAACTATTCCTGACGAGATTAGGCAACTTGCAGCAAAATTTCTAAATCTTGGATAATGCTGATATGTGGTAAGTTCTGGAAACTTTTAAAAATTGCCAGAACTTAAACCTAAATTTATTGTGTAATTAAAGTGAAAAAAAAAATTTTATTTGGACTATCAAGATCACCAGAGACGATGGTTTTAACCGATAATAAAGAGTTAAAATCCTAATCTATTTTATCCTACTAAAAACACCATACCCAACTAAAATATCAAAAGCTCTTTGGATTTGGGGATCTTTTTTAAGTTTATCTATATCAAGAAGGGAAGAGGATTGTTGAGGCTCAATAGAGTCTTGTTTTTTATTGCTATTTTCTCTCTCTTTCTTATCGGTACTATTTAAAACATCACCTTTTTTATCATGTTTATCTTGTTTTATCTTATTGACATTTATATTATCTTTATCTATCCCATTGTCATTATCTATGTTCTTTTTTGTAGGCTCAAGATGATTTCTCAAATCCTTTTCACGAATCATTCTTTTTTCCATTGAGGATTGTTCTGAGCTTTTTTCATTATCTTGCTCTTCAAGATTATATTCGACTTCAATATCTGGTTTAATACCCTCTGCCTGAATTGATCTACCGCTTGGAGTATAATAGCGGGCAATAGTATATTTTAGACCAAAACCATCTCGAAGAGGTTTTACACTCTGAACAGACCCCTTACCAAAGGATGTAGTCCCTAATATCAATCCTCTTTTATGATCTTGCAATGCCCCCGCAACAATCTCTGATGCACTTGCACTGCCTCCATTAATAAGAACCGTAAGAGGGTATTTTTTATCATCTTTCTCAGCGTGTGCTTCAAAGACTTCTGTCTGCTGTTCAAATCTACCCTTTATGGATACAATAACCCCTTTATCAAGGAAAATATCTGAAACTCCAGCAGCTTGGCTCAAAAGACCACCTGGGTTATTTCTTAAATCAAGAATAAGGCCTTTTAAAGGGCTATTAACTGATTCAAGTTTTTTTAAAGCATCTTTTAGCTCCTCTGTGGTTTTGTCCCTAAAATTGGTAACCCAAATATAACCATATCCAGGTGCAATAGTAGCACTTCTAACACTTGTCATTGGAATAATATCTCTAATTAATCTATAATCAAGTGGGTCTGTAACTCCATCTCTTACAATCGTAAGCACAACAGCCTTTCCCATCTCGCCCCTCATCTTTTTCACACTTTGCCATAACTCAAGATCAGCCGTTGACTCTCCATCAATCTTAATTATAACATCACCCGTCTTAATGCCAGCTTTGTAAGCAGGAGTTCCCTCAATTGGAGATACTACCGTCAATACACCGTTTTTTATAGCAACTACAATACCAACGCCGCCAAATTCACCTTTAGTATCATCTTGTAGTTCATCAAACGATTCTGGTGGCATAAAACTTGAGTGAGGATCAAGATTGCTAACCATGCCTTTTATGGCATTTTGGATAAGAAGTTTACTATCTACTTCATCTACATAATTTTCTTCAAGCTCCTGAAGAACATCTGAAAACAGTTTTAGAGATTCATAGGTCTCTTCATCTTTGCTGAAAGTTTCTGCAAAAATAGGTTGATAAATTGATCCAAATATAATTAGGCTAAGTTCTACAAGAAGCAGAAATATCCAATATTTGAACATGGTTGCTAATTTGTTTTTCATCATTCAACTCCCTTTTTATAACTTTTACGATAAAATACGATAGTTTGACTCATATAAAATTTATTGATATATACACCTACGTTGACAAGGAGTGCTGCAAAACAGTTTTTCTTGCAACAAGCCTTCACTGAGTCCGCATAACGGCTTCTTCCATCGGTGAAGGCTTCTTCTTACAATAAATATTTTACTTATGTATGATGTCTCTATATCAAAATGTCAGCCGTTATACCTAATATAAAAGGATAAAATCAAATGAAAAAAAGATTAATAGAACTTCTATCCACTAAATCGTTCAAATATAGCAAAGAGCCAATATTTAAGTTAGCGTCAGGTAGAATGAGTCAATTTTATATTAACTGTAAGCCAGTAACCCTTGACCCAGAGGGTTTATATATTGTAGGGCATCTTGTATTTAACGCAATTCGGAATTCAGAATGCACAGGAGTTGGGGGATTAACCTTTGGAGCTGATCCTATTGCGGTAGCAACATCTTTTGCATCTTATCTTGAAAAGAAACCCATCAAAGCATTCTCAATCAGAAAGGAGAAAAAAGATCATGGCATGATAAAATGGGTTGAAGGTGATATGTCAGTAGGTGAAAAAGTTGTTATTATTGAGGATGTAGTAACTACTGGAGGATCAACTATAAAAGCTATTCAAAGAGCAAATGAGCAGGGGCTTGATGTTGTACAGGTAGTAACTCTTATTGACAGGCAAGAAGGTGGCATTGAAAACATTAGTCAATATGTAGAAAATATATCAACAATAGTTACTCGCGATGAGTTAATGTCATGGATAGCACAAAATAGTCTGAATAATTCATAATTTGCAGAAACATTGTTTTTTATTATATAAATCTCACAAGTGTCTTGAAAAAAAAATTTAAAAATAATATTGAATTGCAAAATATGGTATTCAAGGTTCTAATGAAGATATAAGACTTAGGGACTTAGGAGAAAAATAATGAAGCGTCAGGAGCTAAAGAAAATAGGATTCATCCTTATATTAATGTTAATTTTTATTTCAGGTTGTGCATCTCAGCAATTCAAAACAGATCTCTTCTCTGCATTTGAACAAGATACACAAGTAGGTCCCACAGGTCTTGCATGGGATGGCAAAAATTTAATCATGGGAACTGCAAATCAGATACTTTTTGCTCGTAATATTACAACAGAACCTTTCTATAGCTTCTCTAAAAAAGATACCATGTTAAATGGAGGTTCTTACAGCTCTGGACGATTCCCTGGACCTCAACGCATGGATATGGATGTCTGTGGTATGGCATGGGAAGGTGAGTGCTGCGGAGAGGGTTTTTTATGGATAGCTGATGGAAAAAATGAGAAAATAATTAAAATGAAGCCCGATCTTACTTTTATATCAGAATTCAGTTCTCCAGTTCCAGCCCCAAATGGTATAGCTTTTGATGGTAAATCTTTATGGGTAGTATCAAAATATAGCTATAAAATAGTGCAGTTTAATCCAGATACTCAGGCAATTGAAAATGTATATTACTCTCCAATTCAACGTCCTACGGGTCTTACGTGGGATTGTAGTGGCAATGGATATATATGGGTAATTGGTATAGATGATTGCCGCACAAGCGAAAAGAGGTGTTATACGCCTCGTCTTTTAAGGATAGATGTCAAAACAGGCAATATCACACATGAGGTAAAAATTCCTGAAGCAGTTACAAGACCAACTTCCATTGCTCTTGCAGAAAAATATTTTTGGGTTGGAGACTATAATCTAAACAGAGTCTTTAAAATTCCTTTTGATGAAAGTGCTTTTATCCAATTAGATTTAAAACCTAATGATATTATAATTGGAAATCGTCCTACTAAAGTTATTTCAAAAAAGCCTGTTCTTAAAAAAGAGCCTGAGGTAGGTCAAGAGATTTATATTGGTAGATGATCTTAATTAATAGTGCAAAATATATACTGCTCTCGGTCATAAGTTAAGTTCTTGATATACAGTAGTTAGGCTTGTTCCCGTTTGAAGTATGGTTAAATGATGTGAAAATCTAAAAAATAAGGAGTTCCCAATGTTAATTAATAAGAATTTTACCTTTCTTTTGTTTATATCTCTAATAGTTTGCTGCATCAACATCTCAATTGCCAACGAAAACAATCCAAGTTCTGATAAAAAAAAGCAAGAGAGGGTATTAGAACAAAAATCATCACAATTATTAGAGCAACAAAATGGAGAGCAAAAGAATAAGCAAAAATATAGCGAAATTTATAATGTTAAAAAACGTGATACACTATGGGATATCTCAGATAAAAAACTTCAATCACCTTATAGATGGCCCGCATTATGGGGTCGTAATCCTCATATTCGCAACCCACATTGGATATACCCTGGTGAGACGATATACCTATATGACCATAGAAACTCATCTAATACAAATCAATCTGCTTCACTCTCACCTGTATATACTCCTACCGAACCACTTGAAAAAATTGAAGTTAATCAGCCCTACTACTATTTTTATCCTCTGATGGAGAGCGTAGGTTATATAAAAGAGAGGGCTGTGAACCCTATTGGAAAGATTATGTCATGTATGCCACAATTTCAGAAAGAGATTGACATTGATAATGGGGTATATCTTCAAGTTAATGACGAATCTAATATTATGGTCGGAGATCAATTTCAAATTCTTAGAACTTTCTATATTAGAGATAAAAATTCAACAACCTTTCCATTAGTTCAACATTACATAACAGGAGTTGTTGAGGTAACTAAGTTGAAATCAAAACCTTGTAAATGTCATGAGCAGGTATCTCAAATAGAGGGAAAAATTATTAAAGCATACCGTACAATCTTTGCAGATGATATTCTGATTCCTTATAACCCTGTTGATTCAAAAATTCTTGTAAGGCAGTCTAATGAAAATATAAATGCAAAAATTTTATTTTCTGAGGATCATAAAAAACAAATTTCAGAAAACGCAATTGTGTTCATAGATAAGGGAAAAGCTGACGGACTGCAAACTGGTCAGTTTTATGATATTTACAATCAACCAAGGGGTGAATTAATTGAGCCGGATAAATTTATAGAAAAAACAGAACGTATAGGAGAACTCGTTGTATTGCATATGGAAGATACAACATCTTCCGCGTTGATTACATATTCATATAAAGATATAGCACCAGGAGATATTATGGTTACTCCCCATTCAAAAAATGCTGTTACTAACACAACTTTAATGGGTAATTATAAATAATTTGATACTAAAATATCTTCACTCAAGAAATATTAAAACTGACTTTTGAAGATAATTGTATTGACACATAGCTGATGATATGTTTTTTTGCTTTGCAATTAATTATTTGAAGTCAATTTTTATATATAAAACTTAAAAATGAGGTGAAATTCATTGAAACCATCTTTTAAAGTCTTTAAATCTCCTTATAACGCCAATAAAATAACTACAATTACCTATAAAATATTTATAATTAAACTTTTAGTAATATTCTTATTTTTTTCTATCTCCGCACTTTTTCCAGACAATGTAGTAGCAGGCGTAAAGAAAAATAGATCGTTAACAAGTTCAAAGGCAAGCAAATGTGTTTCAAAGAATACTAAATATAAAAATAAAACAGATAAAAATGTAGTAAAAAAGAATAAGACTAAAGCTAAGAGAGAGAAAAACCTATCAAAAAATAATAGAGAAAAATCTAAAACAAATAAAAGTTTAGTAAAAAATAGCAATTCTAAAGACAAAATATCTAAGAATAGAACAAGAAGTAGGAAAACTATTGCTAAAAATAAGAATATCGAGATTGATAGCAAAGCGTCTGGAAAGCAGAATATTTCGGATAGAGAAGCAAACGTAAGGATAAAGCAAGTCTCAGGAATTGTAAAAAATACTCTTCGCAAGACTCTTGTTAAAATGGGACTTAATAAAAAACTTATTAACCATTTATCATCAATATTTAAAAATACTCCAGCCCTATCCAATATTCAAAAGGGTGACATCGTTCAGATTGCATATCAAGAAAAACATATAAATGGTAAGTTAGTTAAAACGGGTGTCATAACTGCTGCTATAATAACATCAAAAAAGAAAAGCTACCAAGCATATCGTTTTACATACAATGGTAAACATGGCTATTATGATGAAAAAGGTAATAGTCTTGAATCATCTTTTTTAAAAGAGCCACTTAGGTACAAAGAGATATCTTCTGGATTTTCTGCAAGACGATTGCATCCTATAAAACATATATTTCAACCCCATAATGGTATTGATTATGCTGCACCAACAGGAACACCCATAAAAAGTGTAGGAAACGGAGTTGTTATATTTAAAGGCTATGCAGAATCTGCTGGAAATTACTTAAAGATTAAGCATCCAGGTACGGGCATCAGTGAATATATGCACTTGTCAAAATTTCATAAAAGTATGAAAGTAAATAAAAAAGTGTCAAAGGGAGATATTATAGGTTATGTGGGTGCTACAGGTTACGCTACAGGTCCACATTTGCATTTAGGTTTCATTGTAAATAATCAATATGTAGATTACAGGAAACTTAAATTACCTCATGGAACTCCACTTCCTAAACAATTCAGAAATATTTTTTTTCAGCATGTTGCTATGCTTAACAAACAGTGGAACAGAAATGCCAGAAGAGAATTTTCTTACAATATGCCTTATTCCTCTATAGTCATAAATAATACTAAACATGCTCTCTAATAAAGATGAAAAAAACGGAGTTCAGGAGATTGGTGTAATAGGAGCAGGAAGTTGGGGAACAGCTCTTGCTAATCTTTTAGCTGAAAAAGGATATACAGTTTATCTATGGGCTTATGAGCCTAAAGTTATGCAAGATATTCTCAAATACGGTGAAAATAAACTTTTTTTACCAGATATAAAACTTTCCAAAAATATTATTCCCACTAATGATCTTAATGAAGTAGTTAAGTATAACAAAGTTCTTTTGCTTGTTGTTCCTTCCCATACTATGCGTCAAATTGCTAACCAAATAAGTAAATATATTTTACGTGATACCATAGTAATAACTGCATCAAAAGGCATAGAAGATTGTTCATATCTGACAATGATGGGAGTTATACTTGAGTCAGTTCCTACTCTAAATGAGAATCAAATAGTTGTTCTTTCAGGTCCAAGTTTTGCTAAAGAGGTTGCAAATAAAGTTCCAACCGCAATAAGCGTGGCTTCAAAAGATATTCATATTGCAACACGTATTCAGCATATCTTTGCTACAGAATATCTAAGGGTCTATGTAAATGATGATCCCATTGGTCTTGAGATTGGTGGAGCAGTTAAAAATGTCATCGCTATTGCCGCAGGGTTTGTAGATGGTATGAATTTAGGCTTAAACACCAGAGCAGCCTTAATTACACGCGGACTTGCTGAAATTCGCAGGCTTGGAATGAAGATGGGTGCAAAGCCTCATACATTTGCTGGACTTTCAGGAGTAGGGGACCTTATTCTTACTTGTACTGGAGATTTAAGTCGTAACTATACTGTTGGAAAACAGCTTGGACAGGGTATGACAATTTCTGAGATACAAGATAAAAGACTCACTGTTGCAGAAGGCGTAAGAAATACAAAATCTGTTTATAATCTTGCTAAAAAACTCAATATCGAATTACCAATTATTAATGAAGTTTACAAGGCTTTGTATGAAAACAGTACACCATCAGACGCAATTACTCGTCTTATGACAAGACGTCTTGGACATGAAACAATTGAGCTTGAGTAGTGCACCCCTTTTTCGCAATTTAATGGTTTAAATATTTGCTTAAAACTCCTTATAACTTTTAGTCACTTAAGAATTAACACTCTTTGATTTATTCACTTCTCTTCCTTAATGAACACAATCGCAAATACAAATAATCTTAGCGTTAATAATAGAGGATTTAACTTTTTTGATGCACACTGTCATCTTCAAGAGCCTGAAATAATATGGGATATTGATGGTATTATATCAAGATGGAGAGAAAACAGTGGTGGTACTATTGTATGCTGCGGAACAAAAGAGTCAGATTGGCAAGCAGTAGCTAACATTGCTTCAATATATGATAATATAATCCCTTGCTTTGGAGTCCATCCATGGTTTGTCGAAGATGTCTCTGACAAGTGGTTCTATAGTTTAGAGAAATACCTTAATATAACATCTAACTATTATAAGTATTCTAAACCTCTTATAGGTGAAATAGGCATAGACCATGTTCTTAAAAATATTGATAAAAAAAAGCAGGAGATAATATTTAAAACTCAACTTGGCATGGCAAAAGAGCTGCACATTCCTGTATCAATCCATATACGTAAAGGATGGGATATACTAATCAAAATTATCAAAAACATAGGACAAATCAGCAATGGCGGAGTTATTCACTCTTATTCTGGCTCCGCTGATATGATACCAATTCTTCAGAAATATGGTTTTTATATATCATTTTCAGGTTCAGTAACACATTCTAACAATAAGAAGGTACAAAAGTCATTAAAACAAGTCTCACCCGAAAGGCTGTTGATTGAGACAGATAGCCCTGCAATATTGCCTTACTATCCTTATTTAGAATCTGAAAATCAACAAAGTATTTACTATGATTCATCTAATCCTAAATGGACTACAAAACTTTTCCAGATGGGATTAAATGAACCTTGTAATATCTTTATGGTTGCAACTGCCATATCAAAGATTCTTGACATTCCTCTATCTGAAGTAGCTCTAAGAACAGATTCTAACGGCAAAGAGCTTTTTCTAAAAAGATGATTTTAGTTCTAAACAAAGAGAATTAAAATCATCTTTTTAGATTATCTCTAATCATGTTGAACTGGCTTTTTAAAAAAGAGATTTTTTCTGCTATTAGACTCTGATTACTGTTCTTTGCGGCTTTTTCAAGTTCTGCTGCAGTGGTAGAAATATCTACCAGCCCAAGATTACCAGACGCTCCTTTGATAGAATGAGCTGCCATAGCTGCTTGGCTATAATTGCCGGCTAAAAATTCTGTTTCAAAATTGACAATGTCTGTCATAGAGACATCAACAAGCATCTCTAATAATTCAACAAACTCTTCCTCTTCCAATCCAATATTTGATGCCATCTCTTTGAAATCCATTGTTATTGACTCCTCCATTTTCCTGTAAATAATTAGGTGCTAAAAAGCAATCTCTTTTTTAATATGGCTATTTTCATCCATCATAAAAATTTTATACCCATTTGTTTTTGCATGATAAATAAGGTCATCTTTTATAATTGCTTGAATCTCATATTTTCTTATCATTAAATCTTTTGGCATCAAAAGAAAGCACTGCTGAGCCTCCTCTTTTGTTTCAAAAGCTGGAATAAAGGATTGAGTAGCCTTATCAGGAGTTTTAACATCATCAACATTATCCGCTTTGTAAGGCATATTAAAACCCATCAACTCTTCAGATGGTGTCTCTGGGTCTTGCACGACTACATAAACCCACTCTTTTTTTATATCTGTTTCCATTATTATTTTTCCCATCAAATCAAAAAAGTATAATTTTTTGATTTAAAGTTTACACTCAAATCAAAAACCCCTCCCTTTTAAATTAAGGAAGGGGTTTTGTGATTATAATTGTGCAATTTTATGATCTACAAAATTATGATTAAAAAAAATAAATAGTTAAATTAGAATCATACAAATTGAGATAGATCAAACTTCAAGCCATGAATCTGAGTAAAGAGTATTACCAAGAATAACATTTACTGTTTTTGCATAATCTTGCATCTCTTTTGAAAGACTTGAGATGTTAGGCTGATTACCGTCCATAATACCATAAATAAGATCAACAATATCTTGACGTTTACCTTTAGCAATTTCAGTGAGTTTAGTATCAAGAGGATCAGAAATCACAGATTCCATACCATATTTTTGCAGCATAACCATATAAGTCTGGTTCAAAATTGGTCTTAAGTGACTTGGAGGACCATTTGAAATATTAGAAAGACCGCAAGTGCTTTTTGCACCAGGTGCAATATCTTGAAGCATTCCCTGGAAATTCATAAGGCTTATTGCCTGTGGCTGCTGAATATTTACTGGAGTTACAATACCATCAACCCAGATACGCTCATTGGCTATACCAGCTTCGTTTGCAAAATAGAGAAGCTCAACAGCAAGAGCAGCTCTTTCGTTCTCATCTCTTGGCAGACCTTCAGGTCCCCACATAAGAGCTACAAAGTCAGCATCATATTTAGCTGCCATTGGTACCATAACTTCATATCTTTCAGGTCTTGCCATGATTGAGTTGATAATATGAGGTCTGCTTGCTGGTTTTATAATTTTCAAACCAGCTTCAATAGCATCAATATTTGATGTATCTAAGAGAAGAGGCATTCCTGGAACTGCCTCTTGAACAACCTGAATTACCCAGGGCATAAGCTCTTTACCAAATTTTTTTGCAGGTCCAAGGTTGATGTCAATGTAATCCATTCCCTTTGCTTTCTGTTCTATAACTTCTTTCTGAATAGGCTCTGGATTACGTTTTGCTGGATCAGGCTCTTTGAACTGTTTTCCAATAACATTGGAAATTACATTCAAACTTTCTCCGAAAAGTATCATTGTTATTGTTCCTTTTTTATCTTAAATTTTTATATGAAAAAAAGGGACGATAGAGTTCAACAACTTTATTTACCGCCCCTGTAATTTCATTAAGTGGCTAAGTTTTACGCCGTAAAATAAAACCTTTGTATCTATTTTGTTTTAAGGAATGCGGGTAAGTGGGCAGCCTCTCTTGGTCCAACTGTGATTGTCCAACCAGGAAGCTCTTCTTCAACATCACCAGCAATTGCAGCAGCATAACCCGGAATAATAAGCTCTTTATGAGCAACTTTGTCCATGATGCCAGATTTTTTAACAAAAGCACCAACGTCATCACCGCCAAATTTTCCAGCAGCCCAAGCTGTAAGAACAGATAGACCTTCAGAATCTTTGATAAGCAGCCAGCATGGAACTTTACTTGCCTCAATCTCACCAGATACAATAAAGTAGGTCAATGCAAAGTTAGTAGTTACAGCAACTGGAGAGTTTTCATTTGGATTACCAATTGGGTAAATACCTTCAGTAACTGTCATAGGTCTTTGAGGATCGGTAAATATATTGAGTCTTTCAAGAAGGAGTGGGAAAATAGATTCTGGTCTAAAGTCAGATAAAACAACAATTCCGCCATATTTTGCTACAAACATAGCAGCAATAAGGGTCTCCATATCAAGGTTGGAAGCCATTTCGCATGGGAATGTAATAGTTGGGAAACCAAGTGCTTTATTGCCGGCTTTTAATGCAGCACGGCGGATTGCCACCTGATCTTCAAGAGCTTGTTTAATCTCTCTTGAACCTGAATCAATAACAATATCTTTAATTCCCATTCCAGTGAGCTTTTCTGTCAAAGGAATAAGATTTGCTACTGCATCTGCTTTAACAGCAATTGGAAGATCGTTTTCTTTTGCAATAGCACCCATAGCATCAATGTTTGCAGCAGTTGCACCGCAAATAAGAGGGCGTTTAAAGCCAGCAGCTTCAACACCAGCTTTCATAACATCAACATCTTCTGTCATTAAAACTACGTTGAACTCAGATTCTGAAGCGATCTTTTTAGCAACAGCAGCAAAAGCAGCAGCTCCTTTGCCAGCATCTTTTACGACAATAAGTTCTGGTCTTAAATTAAGTCCTACACGCTCATACTGGAACGCATTAAAGGCTTTAAGCTTTGCATTAAGAGCAGAATCATCTATATCTGAAGGGATTGTCGCAGCAAGAACGGTTGGGTTGAAAAAAGTCTTTTCATGTCTGTAAAGAACGGTCTCACCACCTGTTACTCTTTGACGTACGCCCTTTCCAAGTTTAACGGGACGAATTGGAGGTGCTGATGCTTCGGCAAGTTTCTCTTTTGCTTCGTCGGAAACATAAGGACAACTGTCTAATTCAGCCTTTCCAGATGCCAAATTCATGGCAAAGGCAAGGCAGGTGGGAACACCACACTCCTTGCAGTTTGTCTTAGGAAGGAGTTTGAATATCTGTATTCCGGTTAACGCCATTGTTATCTCCTCTTTAATATATTATTTAATGTAGAGGCAAGTTTAACTTATATAGAGATAATTTAAAAATTGTCTCTATATAAGTTTTTGATTATCTGCATCTACATATATTTAATTATAAATTATATAACTATCTAATTAGAAGACAAATAATTATCCAATCAGAGGTTCCATACTAAGTGCTGGATGTCCTTTTTCCTGAAGGAAAGGCATGATCTCCTCTTCAGTGATTCCAACCGTCTCATCGGCGATCTTGTCATAAAGGTCTGGAACACCCATCTCAGCTCCTCTTTTCATTATACGATCTTTGAGCTCTTCTTTGAGCATCTTCGGCATCCAGACCATTCTTAAGAGTCCGCCATCACCAAGTATAAATTTGCCTTGTGTGATGTTGTGTTTAGAGTGTCCAACAAATCCAGGAGAAGATGCACCACCGCCCATTACACCAGCAAGTGTTGTAAACTTCATACCGCATGGAGTATCACCAGTGTAATCACGACCAACAGTCATAACGCCATTGCATGATGGAAGCATTGCAGCAATACACTCACAGCAACCGCAAGTAGTCATTGGATCATGTACCATTGAGTAGAAGTTGTAATGGGTAACAGCACCTCTTGAGGCTTTTTGAACAAACTCATTAACACCTTTCCACTGCCCAAGTTTTGGATCAATACATTCGCCTTTTTCAATTGGCTGGTTTGGACCTGTTGGATTGATCTCATAAGAAGCACGGCAATCCATCCAGTTGTATGCACCGCAAAGACCAGTTCTCTCTGGGCTTACAGAACAAACATGGCTTGGAGCAAATGACTGGCAGAGTGTGCATGAGTAGTAGGTCTCAACATCTTCATCTTTCATTTTGTCGACACGGGCATCACGAGTCTGGTATTCAGCTCTTGCTCTTGCTGTCATTTTGTCAACATCATCTTTTTTGGTAAAAAGTGTTACCTGAACTTTATCGACTATTTTCTTGAAATCCTGATGGAATTTTGCATGAAGCACAACTCCAATATCTTTAAGTGTAAAGCCTTTGTCAATTGCCGCTTTGCTGATACGAACCCATGAAATATCACGCTGACCAATGTGCATTATGCCTTGGATATAGTTGATAAGATGATGAATCTGACGTTCCATAATCGGCTCAAAATCTTCTTGAAATTCGCGTCCTGCGATCTGGACATAGATTCCAAGTGGGAATGTATCACCTTCTTTTAAGTCCCCAACATCTGGACCATCAACAATAACTTTACCATCTTCAATCTCATTCATTTGAGCCATCTTTACAAGCTCTGTGCATTGAGTCTTTCCACCACCGCACTGTGCATAGAGATCGGCACCTCTTACACGCTCACCTTCAAAAGCAGGACCAAAAGCACATGGAATGTTAATCTCAGTTACATTAACCTTTAATCCTCTGATCTCAATTGATCTCTGGCACATCTCTTCATGTTTAACGTTGGTTACAACATGCTCGTATGTGCAGATACCAGTTGGCAGAATTTCAGGAATATCAGTATCAGCAATTGTTGGGAAACCCCAGTTTACGCAGCCAGCAGCAGCAACACCCCACTCTGTTCCAATATCACCTAAAGCATTTACAAAGGCAAAAATTCTATCCTTGTTATATTTTAGAATGGTCTTGTAATCTCCGGGTTGAACACCACCAAAAGCCATAGCAGCCCTGTTGGCAAAACCAAGGGCAAATACAGCAGATGAAATATCAGGACCAAAAGGAACAATACGAGTGTTCCATCCAATCTGAACACCAGCTTGAATCAACTGCTCAATTACTGTCTGACCATTATGGTTGGCAGCACAGAAAATGTATAGATTTTTTTTCTGGTAATCTTCAACAATCATCTTTGCAATTTCAGGTGTTGGAGCAGCTCCTACAATAGCAGCAAAACCAGGAGCAGAACCATCAACGAACTCAACACCACGTTTTCTCAAAATGATGTCATCAGCAGGACCTGTCCAGATTTTTCCTGCTTCAAGATCAGGATCCTCATGTGGATAATAAAAATCAGGATGTGTTACTGATCTAATAGCTTCTTTAACCTCATAAGCAATAATACCAGCCATACCTGCATCAAGAAGAGGTCCAAGATATGGAAGATGGTTTTTGCTTTTTACATGAGGTGGCAAAAGCCCCCTTGCAAATTCAAGAGGTTTTTTTAGGTTTTCAAGATTGGTTACTTTAAGACCTGTAAGAGAGTAAATTACTGGAAGATAATATCCAGTATTTGGAAATTCAACTTTTGTATCTGCATTGTAGGTTTGAAGAGCATTTCTGTAAAGACCCTCCACCTCTGAAACAACTTTATATCCACCCTGAATAGCTGCAAATGCTATTAATTTAGACATACTTTCCTCCTTCGTTGAGGATTTATCATTTTTTATGAAAAATATAGCACAAAAACAGAAGAGACTATTTACCTGTTTATATCATTATATAAAATCATTGCATCTCTTCTGATGACAAATCATACATATTATTAGGTCTTAAGATTTAAGCTTCAAGTTTCTGACGATCAGCCATATCCATGAGAACTCTCTCTCTTGCCTTATCAATGCCAAGCTCTTTACGTTTTTTATCGATATGAGCAATCATCTTATGTGCGTGTTCCATTGGGTCTTCTGTTACATCCCATTTTCCGCCATACATCTTTTCCATCTCTTCAAAGAGATATTTCTGGAATACAGGTGCCCCCGACATTGGGAGATTACCACCAAATACTGTATAAACACCAGATGTTACAAAGTAATGACCGATAGCAATAGCTTTTTCACTCATCCACTCAGGAGCACTTCCAGCAGCAGGAAGATCAGAAATATCGTTGCCAAGACCACCAGCTTTTACAACCTCTGTAGCTGCAAGAAGGATACGGCTATTATCAACGCATGAACCAAGATGAAGGACAGGTGGAATACCAACAGTTTCGCAAATTTCAGCAAGACCTGGACCACAATAAACAGCGGCAGACTCAGGAGTCAAAAGTCCATGTATAGCAGCAGTAATAGCACTGCACCCTGTTGAAAGAACTATTACATCGTTTTTGATAAGCTCTTTAATAATGGTTATATGGTGTTCATTATGTTTTGTTCTGGCATTATTACATCCAACTACACCAGCAATACCCCTGATACGACCATTAATAATATTATCGTTCAATGTGTAATATGTACCACGGAATGTTCCACCTAAATGGTATCTAATAGATTCAACACCAAATCCTGCAATCTGTGGTGATTTATAAGGCGGAATCATAATATCAGCTTTACGGTTCTGAAAGTTTTCAATAGCCATTTTTACAATGCGTGTTGCATCTTCAAGTGCATAGTGTTCATCAAATTGAATATGAACAACATTTTCCTGCTCCATCTTTGCCATAGGATGAGTTGTGATAAGTTTTGTATGAAAACATTTCGCAACATTCGCAAGATTCTGAAATATACATTGAACATCAACAACCATTGCATCGCAAGCACCAGTAATAATTGCAAGCTCTTGCTGCAAATAGTTACCTGCTGGTGGAACACCATGACGCTGGAGAACTTCATTTGCTGTACAGCAGATACCGCTTAACTGGATGCCGGCAGCTCCGTTTTGTTTAGCATAGTCAATCATCTCTTGGGATTGTGCAACTGCAACGATCATCTCTGAAAGAACAGGTTCATGTCCATGAACAATGATATTTACATGATCTTTTTTCATTACACCAAGGTTGGCTTCAGATTGAAGTGGCGATGGGGTGCCAAATAAAATATCTTGAAGATCAGTTGCAAGCATTGAGCCTCCCCAACCGTCTGCTAAAGATGCTCTTGAACACTGTTTAACTATATTTTTGTAATCTTGATCAACACCCATGTGTGTACGGTGCATTATATCAACTATTTCTCTGTCAATATTTCTTGGTTTTACACCATATTTTTCCCATTTTTCGTAAAGAGGCTTTGGAGCACGTTTCAGATATAGAAGTTCACCTTCCATTTTGCCCCATTCATTAAGTGCTTTTTCAGCAACTTCAACTGCTATCTCATCAGTATCTCTATCAAGAGTTTTACCGTCAACTTCAACAGTTGTAGCAACATTTAGGTGTGGTGCAACTGCAATAAGTTTCTCAGTATCTTTGATTTTATAAGCATTGGTTTTCTTTTTTGCAGCAGCCATAAAAACTTCCGCAACTGATCTTCCGTGGTCAGAATGTGCAGCAGCTCCAGCAGCAACCATTCTGGCAAAGTTACGAGCAGCAATAGTATTTGCTGTAGCACCGCAAAGACCTTTACGGGTATCTTCACCTTCGATTCCACCTTTTGGAAGCGGCAATCTACATGGACCCATTGCACAGTTTTTGCAGCAGATACCTTGAAGTCCTATATTACAAGGTTTCATGTTTACAGCTCTGTCAAATACAGTTTCAATACCAAGTTTGTGAGACCTTGCAATCATCTCCTGAGTTGATATATCAATTGTGGATTCAATGGGGTCAGCAAGTTTTAACCCCTTCTCTACTTTCTCTTTTTCTTCTGCCATTAGAGGTTCCTCCTCCTGTTATGAAAATGGTTATCACCAAAAAGTATAGTGATAATCATAAATTATCAGGCATTATTAATTCTTTAATATTTTTATTTATCTTAAAATTGCCTAATTATATTAAAATTATGCAATATTTCTTCTATGAATTTTATTTAGACCCGCAAGAATCTTCTCAAGCTCTGTTTTTTGAACTGCTGCTGGTGTCATTGTTATTGCTGTTTTGCCAGCACAAGGTTCGGCATGATGTTTTGCTTTCTCTTGGGCACGTTTGTCTCTTAAAGCCTGTTCATCAGCTTCAAGTTTTGCAGCAGCATCAGAAGCAGCTTTTTTCTCAGCCTCAACCTTGGCTTTTGCATCAGCTTCTGCTTTGGCTTTTGCGTCAGCTTCAGCCTTTGCTTTTGCAGCAGCATCAGCTTTGGCTTTAGCTTCTGCATCAGCTTTAGCCTTGGCTTCAGCGTCAGCTTTGGCTTTTGCCTCAGCTTCAGCTTGAGCTTTTGCATCTACTGCTGGAGCAGCTTCTTTAACAGGCTCTGCTTTTGGAGCCGCCGCTGGTTTTGCTGCAGGAGCAGCTTGTGCAGCAGCTTTAGGAGCTTCTGCTTTTTTAGCAGGAGCAGCAGCAGCACTTTTTGCATCTTCTGCAATAGTAAGATCTGGAGTTGGTGCAAGAGCTGCAAAATCTATCTCAACATCATCAAGTCTTTTTACAATAGGAGCAACATTTAAAGCAGAGCCACCATTAGAGATCAAATCTACAAAAGATTTAGCAAGTTTAATTGCCTCTGGATGTCTCATTATCATAATGTTTGAGCCTGCAAGAAAATATGAAACAGCACCAACAGCTTCCATCAAAATCGCACGCCTTTCAGGATCGCCAAGCTCTGGTGCATCTGCTGCTGTCTGTTTTGCCTCTTTGCATTTCCATACTTCATTTGCAAGGTTGTTGATAATTGGATTTTGAAGTTTATCATCACCTTGTGTCATTGCAGCCATTGTGAGGCGTTCCATAACAGAATATGAATATTCAAGACCATATCCAAGTCCGCCTGTAGTTGGATCAACAATAACTTTGGTCAAAGGAACGCCAAGATTTTCAAGAAGAATATTAACCTGTTTTGCAAGGTTTACATCTATAGGTGATGAGGAAATTACAGTGTGACCATAACCCATTGCTGCAGCACCAATACCTTTGTAGTTTTTCTCTTCAACCGGACCAAGTATTAGGTTTGCACCTTGACAATCTTCAGCGATCTTTTTAAGAACAATTTCATCTTTGGCAGGCGAAGCACAACCCCACACAACAAGTGGGACTTTAATAGCACCAAGCACTTTTTTTACAGTTGCTGATGCCTCTTCTGGAGTTGCATTTTTGTCATTTGGATCAACGCTCTTTAACTGAAGCACAATAATCTGTGCCCCAAACTCTTCCACGCACTTCTTAGCCCATGCTGCTGGGTCTGAGATAACATCTTTAAATGGAGCAACTGCTGCTGCTGGCCACTCTTGGGGTTCTATGTCCCAGATTTCCATTGCGATGACGGGTTTGTTTGGCATGCTCCCTTCAAACTGATAAAAGGGATAACATGTTTCGGCACCAACAGTTAAAGCGTTCTCACCTTTTCCGATTGTGATTCCTTTGATGGCACCGGCATAGGATTCTTTAGTTATGTCAAATCCCACTTTTACCTCCTTCATGGATAGATAATTATATGTTGCGGGTTAATATAACGAATTTATGATCGCTTTTTCAGGATCATAATGAAAAGCCTAATAAATATAATCTTAAGTATTTGCTTCCTTAATAATACTTTTTAGGATACTACTTTTTAGCCTTGGAATATTTACAGGTAGGGTATCCTTTTGTCAATAGATGAGTTGATTAAATTTCCATACTAATTTTGAATAAAAATAAGAGTGATTTTAGTTGAAAAATATTTGATATGATTAGTAAATGAATTTGGTTCATTTGGTATTTTATTGTGTTAAAAATGGGCGATAAAGTAAGGCTTAAAAAAAATAATTGTATATTTTTTATTTACATTGTGTTAATGGATTAGTTTAATTATTTTCTATACAAGCGAATTAAGTTATTTGTCAATTAATTAAGTCGGTTATCTATAAAAAAATCATTAATATCTAAAAATAAAAATACTTTTTAACGAAACGGCTCATAGTTTTTGGCGAGCCTTAATTTAAAACCTAAAAAGGAGTTAAAGTTAATCATGCCATCATCATTAGATCCAACCAAACATGCAGACTGGGAAATTGCACAAGATGCAGAAAAAGAGATGCTTAAAATTTATGAAATAGGAGAAAAACTTGGGCTTACAAAAGACGAGTTGCTTCCTCAGGGGCATTACATTGGAAAAATTGATTTCAAAGCAGTGTTAGATCGCCTCAAAGATAGACCAAATGGAAAATATATTGATGTTACAGCAATTACTCCCACACCTTTAGGAGAAGGCAAATCAACATCATCAATGGGTCTTGTTCAAGGTCTTGGAAAGATTGGGAAAAATGTTTGTGCAGCAATTCGTCAGCCATCAGGCGGACCTACTATGAACATCAAAGGTTCAGCGGCTGGTGGTGGTCTTGCTCAGTGTATTCCTCTTACACCATTTTCACTTGGGTTTACTGGCGATATTAACGCCATTATGAATGCTCATAACCTTGCTATGGTTGCTCTGACCTCCCGTCTCCAGCATGAGAGAAACTATAATGATGAGCAGCTTGAGAGACTATCTGGCATGAAACGTATTGACATTGACCCAACAAGAGTTGAAATGGGTTGGGTTATGGATTTCTGCTGCCAGTCTTTAAGAAATATCATTATTGGTATTGATGGTGTAAATGGCAAAACTGACGGCTATATGATGAAATCTAAGTTCGGCATTGCTGTATCTTCTGAGGTTATGGCTATTCTTGCTATGGCAACTGATCTTAAAGATATGCGTGAAAGAATGGGCAAAATTGTTGTTGCTTACACAAAACAGGGAAAACCTGTAACAACTGAAGATTTACAGGTTGCTGGTGCTATGACAGCTTGGATGGTTGATGCTCTTAATCCATCTTTAATGCAGACCCTTGAAGGTCAGCCTGTTATTGTTCATGCAGGTCCTTTTGCAAATATTGCAATTGGTCAGAGTTCAATTATTGCAGACAGAATTGGTCTAAAACTTGCTGATTACCATGTAACAGAGTCTGGTTTTGGTGCTGACATTGGATTTGAAAAATTCTGGAACTTAAAATGCCGCTACAGCGGTCTTGTTCCTGATTGTGCTGTTGTTGTTGCAACAATAAGAGCTTTAAAATGCCATGGTGGTGCCCCTGTTCCAGTTCCTGGAAAAGCTATGCCTATTGAATACAAAACTGAAAATGTTGGCTGGGTAGAGAAAGGTTGTGCAAACCTTATCCATCACATCAGAAACGTAAGAAAAGCTGGCATAAGCCCAGTTGTTTGTATCAACGCATTCTACACAGATACTCCAGCAGAAATTAAAAAAGTTCGTGAGCTTTGCGAAGCAGAAGGTGCAAAGGTTGCTCTTTCCCGCCATTGGGAAAAAGGCGGAGACGGTGCAATTGAGTTTGCAGAAGCTGTTGTTGAAGCATGTGAAGAGAAGACAGAATTTAAGTTCCTCTATGAACTTGAGATGCCGATTAAAGATAGAATCTCTCTTATTGCCAAAGAGGTTTATGGAGCAGATGGCGTTGAATATTCAAATGAAGCCAATGCAGCAATTGATAGAATTCAAAAAGACCCACACCTTTCAAAACTTGGTATGTGTATGGTTAAAACTCACCTTTCACTTTCTGATAATCCAGCTCTCAAGGGTGTTCCAAAAGGCTGGAATCTTAAAATCAGAGAGGTTCTCACATACGGCGGTGCTGGTTTTATCGTACCTGTTGCAGGAGCTATTAGCTTAATGCCAGGAACAAGCTCTAATCCAGCATTTAAACGTGTTGATGTTGATGTTAATACAGGCAAAGTTCAGGGTGTATTCTAAGGCTTACATAGATTAAACTTCCTAAATAATAGATTTTAGGGACTCAGACCATACTTGAAAGATTTGACAACTTTTTGAAAGTTGTCAAATCTATAACGATAATATTTAAAATTAGTCTGTCCTTAAATTAACGGATTAAAGAGATTTAGAGATTAAGAAGGAGATTTAGATAGATGACAGCAGAAATTATAAACGGCACTGAAATTCGTAAAGTAATACTTGAAGAAGTTAAGGCAGAAGTTGCACAGATGAAGGAAAAATATGGAAAAGTTCCTGGTCTTGTTACCATTCTTGTTGGAGCAAATCCTGCATCAATTAGCTATGTAACTCTTAAAGTAAAAACGGCTTTAGAGGTTGGTTTTAAAGAGATTCAAGATGATCAGCCAGCAGATATTTCAGAAGCTGCTCTTCTTGCTTTGATTGATAAATACAATAATGATCCTGAAATCCACGGTATCCTTGTTCAGCTTCCTCTTCCAAAACATATTGATGAGAAGAAAGTTCTAAATGCTATAAATCCTGACAAAGATGTTGACGCATTCCACCCCGTAAATGTTGGCAGGCTTATGATTGGCGGCGACGAAGCAAAATTTTTGCCATGCACACCTGCTGGTATTCAAGAGCTTATTGTTCGCTCTGGCACAGAGACATCAGGTGCTGAAGTTGTGGTTGTTGGACGCTCAAATATTGTTGGTAAACCAATTGCCATGATGATGGCTCAAAAAGGTAAAGGTGCTAACAGCACAGTTACGATAGTTCACACAAGAACAAAAGATTTAGCTTCTCATTGCAAAAGAGCAGATATTTTGATTGTTGCTGCTGGTGTTCCAGACCTTGTAAAACCAGAGTGGATAAAACCCGGTGCAACAGTTATTGATGTTGGTGTAAACCGAGTCGGCATGAATGAAAAGACAGGTAAAGCCATTCTCAAGGGTGATGTTGATTATGATAAAGCAAAAGAGATTGCTGGAAAGATTACACCAGTTCCTGGTGGTGTAGGACCTATGACAATTGCAATGCTTATGAAAAATACCCTGAAATCAGCACAATATAGCCTTAAAGGTTAAGAAGTATAAAACAGATATTAAATTTGTAAGTCTTAACTTAAGTTTGCAAGCCAATTACGTAGTTTACAAATCAAGTAGGTAATGGATTAAAAACATAAAGCCTGAGATGAGAATATAATTTTCACTTTTCAGGCTTTTGTTATTGGTGTGAGGCTTCTTGCATCTTAGGATTAGCCATTGTTATTATTTAGAGACTGTTTAAATATTTAAGCTCTTATCAAAGATTCATTTTAGTTTGGCAACCAATCTTGCGAAAGGATATTTTCAATTGTCCAAGGGCATGTTTCAGGAAAACTCTCTATACCGGTCTCCTTAATGGCAATAGTAACAGCATCAGCCCACACAGCACCTTGCCATTCAGGGTTAAATAACTTGTTTTTCAAACTCGGCACATCTTTTATATGAAATCCAAGTGCTTTACGCTGCTCTTTAATTGTTCTTGTCCAACTTGCCCCACGCCGTTCTGGTTCAAATTGCCATTTTAGCAAATGGGCAATAAGCACCGCCATTCTGTTTGCTAACTCTCGTTGCTCGCTTTTGCCCACGTCCTCTATCTCCTCAGCAATATGTTCAATATCAATTAGTTCAAATTTTTTATTGCGTATTAACCAAGCCTGCTCACTAGCCCAAGCAGCAACATCAGTCTCGTAGCCAATT
The DNA here is from genome assembly GCA_015232455.1 of Desulfamplus sp. Classification (GTDB taxonomy): domain Bacteria; phylum Desulfobacterota; class Desulfobacteria; order Desulfobacterales; family Desulfobacteraceae; genus Desulfamplus. The sequence goes on from JADFZQ010000013.1 coordinate 71,700, forward strand.
TGATTATAATGTTCTCTCATTACACTAATCTCCAAATGCCTTTAAATTTACAACCCCATATTTAAATATCTATAATATTCAATATTCTGTGTTTAACATTACTTTGGAAAAGGTGTAAATATCAACTTGTTATTTTGTAGTTTTTGTGGGAAAAACAGTCTAAATGATTGGAAGTTCAGTCATAAATGGTTGCAAGATTTAAGAAAATATTAAAATAATATTTTACAGGAACAATATTTTGAGCAAATACCTGTAAAGGAAAATAAATTATAAATAGAAGCAGTTGGAGTATATATGGGTAAAATTATTGCATTAGCTGGAAAAGGTGGGGTAGGAAAAACAACAGTTGCCTCACTTGTGCTGCGTTATTTTTCAAAAAAAGAACTTGGACCTGTATTGGCTGTAGATGCTGATCCAAACAGTAACCTTGGCGAAACTTTGGGAATGGATGTAATTAAAACAGTAGGCGATATAAGAGAAGATTTTATGAAAGACCCCCAAGGGGTTCCATCAGGAATGGATAAAATTGTCTATCTTGAGATGCTTATGAATCAAGTTTTGATTGAACGAAAAGAGTTTGATCTTCTTGTTATGGGTCGTCAGGAGGGGCAGGGCTGTTATTGTATGGTGAATAATATTTTGAATAAATTTTCAGATGAGCTTGAGAAGAATTACAAATTTCTTTTGGTTGACAATGAGGCTGGTATGGAGCATCTAAGCCGCCGAACAAGTGGTAATATTGATATGCTTATTCTTGTAAGTGATTATGCTTTAAGAGGCTTGAGGGCTGTAGGAAGAATTAAAGAGATGATTCCAAGTCTTAAACTTGGAGTTTCAAATATTGGTCTTGTTGTGAACCGTGCCCCATCAGAGCTTGGTAAGGCTTTTCTTGATGAGGCTGATAAAATCGGTGTGCAGATTCTTTCAACACTTCCAAATGATGACACTTTGCTTGAATTTGACATGGAAAGAAAATCTCTTCTTGATTTACCTGATGATTCAAAAGCAGTTGTTGCAGTTGATAGTTTGATGGAAAAGGTCTTAGGAATTGTAAATTCAAAATAGATTTGTGCTATGTTAGCTTCAAACAAACCAATAGTTATAATGGAGAAGATAGAAGATAATGGATAGACTTGACGCAATATTTGCCCCTGAATCAATAGCTGTTCTTGGTGCTTCTACTCAAAAAGGTAAAGTTGGACATGATATATTTGCCAACATTTTGTATGGCGGCTATCAGGGAACTCTGTATCCTGTCAACCCGACTGCAAAATCAATTTTAAGCGTTAAATGCTATAAAAGCATCACCGCAATTCCTGACCCTGTTGACCTTGCTATGCTCATTTTACCACCTAAACGTTCTCTTAATGCTGTTGAAGAGTGTATTGCTAAAGGGGTTAAAGGTATTGTAATTGTTTCTGCTGGATTTAAAGAGGTTGGCGGCGAAGGACTTGAGATTGAACAAAAAATTCAACAAATGTGCAGAGATGCTAAAATTAGACTTGTTGGTCCAAACTGTCTTGGAGTTATTAATCCTGCACCATCAGTATCATTAAATGCCAGCTTTTCCAAACGAATGCCATCTTATGGAAATATATCTTTTATCTCTCAAAGCGGGGCATTATGCACAGCAGTTCTTGACTTTGCAGCGGATAAAGGTTTTGGATTCTCAAAATTTATATCAATTGGCAATAAAGCTGATGTTGATGAGCTTGATCTCTTGCGATACTACCACAACGACCCTCATACTGATGTTGTGATGATCTACATGGAAGAGCTTTCTCGAGAGGCTAAAGAGTTTATATCTGAGGTTAGACAGATGACTTCGGGCATTAATCCAACTCCAGTTGTTGTAATAAAATCTGGCACATCTGACGCTGGTGCTGCTGCTGCTGCATCTCATACTGGTTCACTTGCTGGTTCTGATACAATATATGATGCAATTTTTGAGCAATCTGGAATTATAAGATGTCGAACAGTTAATGAGCTTTTTGATTATGCTCAGGCAATTGCCTCTAAGAAAGTTCCAAAAGGAGATAAGATAGCTATTGTTACCAATGCAGGTGGTCCGGGTATAATTGCCACAGATATGAGTGAACATTCAGGGTTAAAACTTGCTAAATTTTCTGATGAGACAGTCAAAGAGCTTCATAAATATCTGCCTCCTACAGCCAATTTTCATAATCCAGTTGATGTTATTGGAGATGCAGCAAGAGATCGTTATGAAAACACCCTTGCTACAGTTATGAGTGATGCTGGTGTTGACAGTGTTCTAATTATTCTTACTCCTCAATCAATGACAGATGCAATGGGAACTGCTGAAGCAATTGTAAGTATTGCAAAAAGATCAGTAAAACCAATTGTCTGTGCATTTATGGGTGTTGTTGACGTCTCAGATGGTGTCAAACTTCTTCAGCAAAACAATGTGCCTGTTTATCAATTTCCAGAGAGTGCAGCCCGTGCCTTAGGTGCTTTATATTCTCAACAAAAGTGGTTATCACGCAAAATTCTTCCTCAATATCGTTTAGAGTTTGACAGAACAAAAGCTGATGAAATCATTAATAAACACCTTGACGCTGGTCAATATCTTCTTGATGAGATGGACGGAAGCGAACTTCTAAAATGTTATGGATTTAAAACTCTCCAGATGGAGATTGCAGAGACAGCGGAAAAAGCCGTTGAAATTGCAGATCGCATAGGCTACCCAGTTGTAATGAAGATAGTCTCTCCTCAAATTCTTCATAAATCTGACGCGGGAGGTGTTAAAGTTGGTATTGAGACTTCGACTGAAGTACGTTCAGCCTATGAGAGAATTATTAAATCAGCAGCAGACTATAATCCATCTGCCGAACTTAAAGGGGTTTTAATTCAAGAGATGGCAGTTGCAGGAAAAGAGGTTATTCTTGGAGTGAGCCGCCACCCCGGGTTTGGTCATGCAGTAATGTTTGGGCTTGGAGGTATATTTGTTGAGGTTTATAAAGATGTGGTTTTTAGAATGGCTCCAATGGGAAGAAATGTGGTTCGCAGAATGGTGAAAAGCATTAAAGGTTATCCAATTCTTGCGGGCTTCAGAGGCGAACCTCAATGCGATATTGAAATGCTTGAAAAGAACCTCGTAAGCCTAAGAGCTATGGTTGATAACCACCCTGTAATTAAGGAGCTTGATATAAACCCGCTCTTTGTGCATAAAGAGAGAGAAGGGACAACTGTTGCTGATATTATCATCAAATTAGAACCAATTGTTAAATGAGTGTTTTTTTTGATTAGGAGATTTTGAATAATGGCTCAAGGAAGAGATTTTGTAGGCAAAGATTTTGTAATGAAAGAGTCCAAAAATGGCTCAGAAGAGTATCCTTGTAATAATAAACAGCTACCAGAAATTGATTTTTCAACTTTTATTATGTCTCTTCATTCATCTGCACTTGTTCAGCTTGGAGAGATTCCTGACCCTGTTACAGGCACAAGAACAAAGGATTTGTCTATTGCAAAACAGACAATCGATTTAATTGCAATGCTTGATAAAAAGACAATTGGGAATCTTGATTTAGAAGAGGATAGAATTATTAAGAGCTTGTTACATGAACTAAGAATGACCTATGTTAAGGTAAAATATTGATAACACAACACAATTATCAATAGATTTGTTGGCTGTATATCCTTAAAAAAAAGTTGTAAAATGGTTATAAAATCTCCTGCAAAGATCAACCTATTTTTGTATGTTACGGGAAGGCGTGATAACGGTTACCACGATCTATTCACACTAATGTCATGTGTTGATCTTTATGATGAGATTGAACTTACATTTAACCAACCCAATACCTATGTTGTATGTAACAGCCCTGATATACCTAAAGATGAGGCAAATATTGCATTCAAAGCTGTAACTTTATTCAATAAATATTTTATTTCAAAATGTTCTATTTCAGACAATTGTTTTAACTCTTCTTTTGTAAAAGGAGTTAAAATAGATATTAAGAAAAATATACCAGTTGGTGCGGGGCTTGGTGGTGGTAGTAGCAATGCAGCATCAGTTTTAAAAGCTATTAATCAATTTTATGGAAATCCATTTTCATTAAATGAATTGATGGAAATGGGGCTTAAACTTGGTGCTGATGTTCCGTTTTTTATTCTTGGCAGAACTGCAATTGCTGAAGGGGTTGGAGAAGAGTTGACACCATTGCCTTTATCTACACCATTGTTTGAATTAGAACAATTAGAAGCATCAAAAGCAAAAGATAAAATAGAGAAATCAAGAACCAAAGATAAAAAAAATATCTATATTTTGCTTTTTTATCCGGGTTTAAGTGCTTCTACAGCCCAAGTATATAAAAATCTTGATTTAGCATTGACAAAATCTGTTAAATCTAATAATAAGTGCCTTCTAAAAAGCTCTGATATTATTCAGAGGCTAAATATCATTAAGGGATTGGTTCACAATGACCTTGAATTGACTACTTGTGATTTATACCCTGAAATTGGATTGTTCAAAAAAGAGTTACTTTATTATCTTGATTATGATAAAGAGTTATCAGAGGGTCTTTTGTTACCTCAAAAGATAATGATGACAGGAAGTGGGTCAACTTTTTTTTCTCTTTTTTATGATTATGAAAAAGCTCAACTCTGCTTTAATGAACTTTCCGAAAAATGGAAATTTACAAAAAGACAAGTTTTTATAACTTCATTTGTAAATTTTTGAAATATTAACTAACTACTTTGGAATAATGGGGCGTCGTCAAGCGGTAAGACACAGGATTTTGATTCCTGCATTCGGAGGTTCGAATCCTCCCGCCCCAGCCAATAAAAAATAGTTTTTCTAAGAGAGCGTTTCTCAACATCGATCTATCCCGAAGGTAACATATTTAGGATAGATAATTTTTTTGGAGCAATTTTATGAACACAATGTCGCTTTTTTCTGGCAACTCTAATCCTGCTCTTGCTGGAAAAATTGCTGATTATCTTTCTATACATCTTGGCAAAGCAAAGTTAAACCGGTTCAGCGATGGCGAGATTCAAGTTGAGATTCAAGAAAATGTCAGAAGACAGGAAGTTTTTGTAATTCAATCAACATGTAACCCTGTTAATGACAACTTAGTTGAACTCCTTTTAATGATTGACGCTCTCAAACGCTCTTCAGCAAGCTATATCACCGCTGTTATTCCCTATTTTGGTTATGCTCGTCAGGATAAGAAAGTTGCACCTCGTGTTCCTATAAGTGCTAAATTAGTTGCTGATCTTCTTACTAACACTGGAGTCAATCGTATTATAACATTAGATCTACATGCAGGTCAGATACAGGGTTTTTTTAATATTCCAGTGGATAATCTATATGCTTCCCCAGTTATGCTTGATTATATCAAGTCCAATGTTTCAGGAGATCTTGCTGTTGTCTCACCTGACGCTGGAGGTGTAGAGAGAGCAAGAGCTTTTGCTAAACGTCTCAACGCAACTCTTGCAATTGTTGATAAACGTAGAAGTGCTCCTAATCAGGCAAAAGCAATGGCGATTATTGGAGATGTGCAGGATAAAGTTGTTATAATTTTTGATGATATGGTTGACACTGCGGGAACATTAACAGAAGCTGCTGGAATTATTAAAGCAAAAGGTGCGAAATCTGTTATTGCTTGCTGCACACACGCTGTATTATCTGGACCCGCTGTTGAAAGGATTGACAACTCCTCTTTAGAGGCACTTGTAGTTACAGATACTATACCTTTGACAGACAATGCTATGCAATCTAAGAAGATTAAGCAGCTTTCCATATCAAAACTTGTTGGTGAAGCGATTATTAGAAGTTATAGAGGGGATTCTGTTCATTGTCTTTTCGTTTAACTTCTGTTTAACTTCTATATTGATTATATAGACAACTAAAAAATAAACTTTAGGGACGGCTTATTAGTCGTCCCTATTTTCATAAAATGGAGGATAAAAATTTGGAACTTATTGACTTAAAAGCTGAAATCAGAGAAGGCAGTGGTAAAACCGCTGCTCGTGCTGTCAGAAAAAATAATGCAATCCCAGCCATTCTTTACGGACCCCAAGCTGAACCCTTACTTCTTTCGCTATCAGACTATGATTTCTCTGAAATGATAAGAAAAAATGGTTCTGCAGGCCTCTTTATAAACCTTGCAGTTTCAGGAGATTCTAAACCAGCAAGAACGGTTCTTTTAAAAGAAATTCAGAAAGATACATTTGGACTTCAATATCTTCATGCAGATTTTCAGGAAGTTGATATTAATGCCAAAATTTCAGTTATGGTGCCTGTAGAGACAACGGGCGTTGCTCCTGGTATCAAAGCTGGAGGACTTTTGCAGATTATCCGTAGAGAGCTTGAGCTTATTTGTCGTCCAATTGATGTGCCTGAATCTGTATCTATTGATGTCTCAAATCTTGAGATAGGAGATGCTATTCATGTTAAGGACATTGATCTTGGAGAGAATATTCAGATTCCTCATGAGGTAAATTTCACAGTAATCACATTAGTTCCACCAACCACTGACAAAGCATCTAAATCTAAAGACGCTGGTGAACAGGCGTCTGAGTAATTGAGTAATAAATTGCATAATAATTTAAGATCATAGATAATCTGTTGAAGATATGACAGATAGTTTAATTTATATGGTGGCGGGTTTAGGGAATCCTGGAAAGGAGTATTCTAAAACCCGTCATAATATGGGTTTTATAGTGTTAGAAGAGCTTGCCCGCAGATATAATCTCGCCTTTAATAAGTCTCGTTTTGATGCTGATATTGCAAAAGGTAGTATCGAAAAGAAGCAGACCGTTCTTGTTAAACCCCAATCATACATGAATAGAAGTGGTTTTCCTATTCAGCAAATCTCCTCTTATTTTAAAATTGAACATAACAATATCATTATTGTGCATGATGAAATTGATCTGCCTTTTGGACGCATTATGATTGTAAAAGATCGGGGACATGGTGGACACAATGGTATTCGCTCTATCATAGATATACTTGGCACAAAAAATTTTATCCGAATTAGGGTAGGAGTAGGTCGCCCTGATAAGAAAAATGATGGAGACAAAGTTGTTGGTCATGTTTTGAGCAGCTTTACAAGCGATGAGCAAAAAGAAGTTGATTCTCTTGTAAAACGAGCAGCAGATGCCTCCGTTCTTATTTTATCACAAGATGTCCAGATAGCGATGAACTCGTTTAATTAGATCAAATCCATACTTCTTGATTTGATTATTAATATGAAGTTTATACGAAGTCATATTTAAAGGTCGTAATCTAATTATTAGATTAGATTTTACAGAAGCCATTTTTCGAGAATTTTATTAAGAGGATCAGGGCGAATTGGTTTTGCAAGATAGTCGTTCATACCTACTTGAAGGCATTTTTCACGATCTCCTTTCATTGCATTAGCAGTCATTGCAATAATCGTAATATCTTTATCAATAACACCAGTGTCTGGGTTTCTTATTAAACGTGTTGCCTCGTATCCATCCATCTCAGGCATTTGACAATCCATAAACACGATATCATAGTTAATACTTCTTAGTACCTTTATTGCCTCTTCCCCATTACAAACTACATCAGCATGAAATCCCAATTTTTTAAGGATACTTAATGCAACTTTCTGGTTTATAATGTTATCTTCGGCAATCAAAATACGTGCATTTTGCCTCTGATCCTCTGTCATAAGGCACTCAATTTTTGTTTCTGAAGTAGCAGATGGCTTAAACAACTCTCCATCAACACCCATAAGCCCAATAATTGTATTGTATAGCTTAGATGACTTTACAGGCTTAGTTAAACTTGCAGACAACGACTTTCTCTCGTAATTTTGAATATATCTACGTTCTATCATAGATGTCATCATAATAAGTCGGGTATTTTGTAAATCTGGATTTTGTATAATCTTTTGTTCTAATATATATCCGCTCATCTCTGGCATCTTGGCATCAATTAGAACAATATCAAAAGGTGAGCCACATTTAACAGCATCTCCCATTTTTTGTAGAGCCATCTCTCCATTAGAAGCCTCATCATACCTAAATCCCCATGTTTTTAACTGCTCTTGTACCATTAAACGACATTTTGCATTGTCATCAACAATAAGAATTTTAACAGGAGCTTTCACTATCCCTATATTTCTATTTTTGGCTTGACCATCATCAATATTGTTAAAAACTGAGCTTGCTGAAATTGCTGAATTATCACATATTTTATCACTAACCTGTTTTTTAAATATTGCTGTAAACCAGAACTCAGAACCTTTGCCAAGCTCACTCTTTACGCCAATTTCGCCCCCCATCATTTCAGCTAACTGTTTTGAGATAGCAAGCCCAAGCCCTGTGCCTCCATATTTTCTGGTTGTGGAACTGTCAACTTGATAGAACGATTCAAAAAGAGATTTGACCCCATTTTCAGGAATCCCAATACCTGTATCTGATATCGAAAAACGAAGTGTTGTATAGCTATCTTCTTTGGTCTGATTCGGGTTTTCTATTTGAAGAACGCTATCAACTCGGAGTTTATTATCTATAAGAGTACTGTTTTTCATCTGGCTATCTTTTTCAACGCTCACCCTTATTGACACATCACCTTGTTTAGTAAATTTGATAGAATTTCCCATAAGGTTAATGATTATCTGGCGTAACCTTCCAGGATCTCCAAATAGAAGAGGGTGAACATCGCTCTCAACAATGCAAAGGTACTCCAATCCCTTTCCTTGTGCTTTTATTGCAAGTAAATCGTTGACTTCCTCTAAAACAACTTTTAAGTCAAATTCAATATTTTCAAGCTCAAGTTTACCAGCTTCAATTTTTGAGTAATCCAAAATATCGTTTATTATATCAAGCAACAACTCTGCACTTGTGCTGACTATATTTGCATATTCCCTTTGCTCACGGCTAAGGTCAGTTCCGCGAAGAAGCCCAATCATTCCTATAATACCATTCATCGGGCTTCTTATTTCGTGGCTCATATTAGCAAGAAATTGACTTTTTGCCTTGTTTGCAGCTTCTGCGGCATCTCTTGCTATTCTTAACTCTTCAGCTCTTTTTTTCTCTGTAACATCTTCAACAATACCCTCAAAGTAGAGGTCGTCAGAGTCAGGGTCAATTACTACGTGTGCATTGATGCTTACATCAACTATGTTTCCTTGTTTGTGCCTGTATTGAGTTTCAAATCCCTTTATTTTTCCACTTTCTAATAAAACATTTACAAATTTCTTACGATCTGGAGGATGTTTGTAGAGCTGCTTGCTAACATCAGTTATCTCACGTAAAAGTTCGTCAGGTGAAGAGTAGCCACATATTTTTGCCATAGCAGCATTGACAGTAAGAAATCTGCCAGCAAGGTTGACCTGAAATATTCCTTGAACTGAGTTATCAAATATGCTGCGATATTTTTTTTCTGATGCTTTAAGCTGCTCCTGATTAGCAAGAAGTTTTTCTTGATTGTTAAGGTTTTTAACCCAAGAGTCAAACATCTTTACCGCAACTTTAGCAAGCGGCTTTACAACATCTAATTTTCCAGTTATCCCAAATGCAGCTACTTTTTCTCCATCAATAATAATTGGGCAGTTGAACCCTTCCCTTACTAAAGGGTTAATGGCTGCCTCTTCTTTAGTAACAGCATACTCATCTGTTTGGTTAAACATTATTTTTTTAGCACCTGAATGAGGATTACCAATCCTTGACTTATCTGTGGCACGCACAATATAGCCATTCTCATCATATATAAGAACAGGGAAGCCAGTTTCTGACCACACTACATCCATAAAATGTTCTGCCAACTCTAAAAGTTTGTTTGAGAGCTTCATAATGTTAATATCTACCTTAATGCAAATATTCTTATATTTAATTTAATGTAATTTATACTATAGTTTACCAGATAATTAAATTGGCAGAATAGCTCTATAACTCCACGAATAAAGGGCTGTTGAACCAAAACACTTTCTTAAAAAACTATATAATATGAGATGTAATAAGTAAATTAAAAAACCTATTTGTTTCTATTAATAGAAACAAAATGCTTGACAAAACCATCTCTAAATTGTAATCAGTTGTTAAATAATAACATTCTTAACCACTATAAAATGTGGTTGATTCAATTAATTATAAACAAGTTGGGATTAGGCAAATATGATTTTAAAACAATATCCGTGTAAAGAAGAGTTCAAAGAACTTGCGTTAAAATACAATGTAATACCTATTTGTGCAGAAATTTTAGCAGATACTGAGACACCAGTATCTATTCTCCAAAAATTTCACTCTCCTGATAATTCACTATTTTTGTTGGAAAGCGTTGAAGGTGGTGAGCATTGGGCAAGATATAGCTTTATGGGGCTATCTGCTAAAAGCCAAGTAAAGGTGTTTGAGGATCATATTGCAATTGAAGAGTCTCCTACAATTGATCCTAATACGAAAAGTAGAGATAACACTGCTATTAGCCGCAATATTTCTATTGATGATAAAAATGGAGTTCAAATTAAGAAAATCCCGCACAAAGGTGATCCTATCGGCACAATAAAAGAGATTACTTCACACTACAATCCTGCTGATATAAAAGGTTTACCCAGATTTTGGAGTGGATTAACAGGTTATATGACATACGAGATGGTCTCATTTTTTGAAGATATAGCATCAATACCAACTATGCCAGATAATAGACCATACGCTCACTTTATGATTCCAGATGCCATGATCATATTTGATAATATGAACCATACTTTAACCTGCATGAGTATCTGTTATATAGAAGATAGAGATATAGATAGCTGTTTTAATGAATCATATAGACATCTTGAAGCAATAATAGATAGAGTAAACACAAATGTTGTAACTACAATCAATAAATCAGTTCTAAATCAAACCAATAAATCAACTTGTATAAAGTCAGAATCACAACCTTTCTCACTTGTGTCAGAAACAGATCACGACACCTATATACAAGGAGTAAAAAAGATAAAAGAACATATTGTTGCAGGCGATATTATTCAGGCAGTATATTCTCAGCCATTCTCATCAGATACTGCTGTTGATCCTGTAATGATCTACAGAACACAAAGATATATAAACCCATCTCCATATATGTTTTTTATGAATTTAGGAGATATTGCAATTGCTGGCTCTTCCCCTGAAACAATGGTCCGTTTAGAAAATAGGACAGCAACTCTTCGCCCAATTGCTGGAACAAGGGCAAGAGGTAAAAATGAACAAGAGGATAGGAATCTTGCAGATGAGCTTTTAAATGATGAAAAGGAGCGTGCAGAACATCTTATGCTTGTTGATCTTGGCAGAAATGATCTTGGAAGGGTTGCTGAAGTTGGTACTGTTCAGGTTACTGATTTGATGTTTGTTGAGCGTTACTCTCATGTTATGCACTTGGTTTCAAATATCACCTGTGAGGTTAAAAAAGAGTTTGATGCTTGGGATTTGCTAAAAGCAACCTTTCCAGCAGGCACTCTTTCAGGGGCACCAAAGATAAGAGCAATGGAGATAATTGCTGATATTGAGAAGAGACCTCGAGGCATCTATGGTGGAGCTGCTGGCTATATCTCATTTTCAGGTAACATGGATTTGGCAATAACCATAAGAACAGCGGTTATTGAGAAAAATGGCAAAGATATTTCTAATACTCTTGGAACTTACGACAATAACTTATCTGATAAAATAGATGCTAATAACCAATACGGGAAAATGGTCATTCAAGCTGGTGCTGGAATTGTTTTTGATTCTGATCCTGAAAAAGAGTATCAAGAGTGTATAAATAAGGCAAAAAGCGTTGAAAAGGCTTTTTGCCTTGCTCTTATAAGTAGTAATAACACCCTTATAAATAGCAGCAATACTATTCAAGCAGGCTCTTGTTGCAATAAAAATTTAGATTTAAAAAATGTTGATATAGAAAAAAAGGTTGGAGGTGAACAATGTTGATAACAGTAATTGATAACTATGACTCTTTTACCTTTAATCTTGTTCATTATATAATGCAGTCTGGTGCTGAGGTTGATGTATTCAGAAACAATAAAATAACTGTTGATGAGATTGAAGCCTTGAACCCTGACGGAATTGTTATCTCACCAGGTCCTGGCCGCCCTGAAGATGCTGGCATATCGGTTGATGTGATAAAGCATTTTTCAGGCAAATTGCCAATACTTGGAGTATGTCTTGGTCATCAGGCGATTGGTTACACGTTTGGAGGTGATATAGTTCAGGCAAAGAAAATTATGCACGGTAAAACCTCAATGGTTACAGGTGATGATAAATTCATATTTAGTGGAATAAGTAAACCTTTTGCTGCAATGAGGTATCATTCACTTGCAATCTCTGAGAAAACATTGCCAGAGTGCTTAACTGTTACTGCAAAGGCTGATGACGGCGAAGTTATGGGAATACGCCATGTAGAGCATAAAACTTTTGGTGTTCAGTTTCATCCAGAATCAATTATGACGGTTGTTGGAAAACGTCTTATCAGAAATTTTATAAATATAATCAATAAACCTATTGATAATGGTATTGCTGCTGCATTCCAATGATTATGACTTTATTATAATATGGTACAATATTTGCTCTCAAATTTTAGGATAATCCGGTAAGTTGTCTCGAATATAAGACCATATTATTATAAATGGTTTAAAAAAACGGAAAGGAAAGTCAGTTATCTACAGCTTGGCTGGAGGTATCTGACTGAAGGACTACTGTGCGGTCTTTGGATATGATGACCCGTATATCGCCAGTTTTTCTAAAATATTAAACTATAATTGTAGAGATCAATTTATAAACTGCTCTAATATCCCATGCAAGATTAACAAACATTCCATAATGCTCTATTCCTCCTTGTAAAATTCCTACTACCCGACCATCTTTACGTCTGAAAACAGGTCCTCCTGACGAGCCGGGTGCTGCTCCAGCATCTATCTGCAAAATAGGAATATTTGCATCTTTCATACGGCAACTGTTAACTATTCCTTGAGTATATGTAACGCTTGTTCCTAATTCAAAACTTAGTGGGTAACCAAGAAGCCCCAAAGGTTCTCCAAGATTTATTTTCTCATTCTGGTTTATTATAGGAAGCCAATATGGCCAGCCTTGACAATCTTCAAGCCAAAATAAAGCTACATCATTTATTTCATCTTGGGCTAAACATTTCAAGGGTCTAAAGAAATTAGTCCCTTCTAAGCATATTCTAATTGATTTTGCATTTTTTACAACATGACAGCATGTTAAAATATAACCACCAGGATTTATAACAAATCCAGTTCCAGAATACTGTTTCCCATCAACAGTTTCAACGATTATAAAGCCAACTGCTGAAGTTAATCCCTGAGGAATTTCAGGGATAACAAAACCTGGCCAGTCTTTTGGCAATAAAATATTTTCAATTGGAACTGAATTATTATCAATATTATCTGGTTTCCTTTCTCTATAATTATTTATTATATCAGAGATAAGGCTTTCAGGAATTTTGAAATTTTGCAAACATGATAATAGTCCGCCTCGAAAACCATCTCCAGAAATAGCAAGTCTTAAACCATCTTTTTTATAAATTTTTGCCAATATCAAAGTCTTTTCTCCATTAAAATGAGAATAATTAAAAGAATAATTGACAAGTTTAATATTATCTTTGGTTATAAAGAAAGACCCTTCTTTTATATTGTTTGAAGTTTCATTTTGGTATTCATTTAGCTCTCCAATATCAATAATGAAAATTATTTCTGAGGCATTTTGAGGTATTTGTGAACACTGTAAAATATAGCTTTTCGTATTGATTACACAATTTTTATCTAACAGTTTTCTATTAGAATCAAATACAAGACAAAAGAATAAAATATAATTTATTCCTTCAATATTAATCCCAACTTCAAAATTATAATCATCAATTGATAAGTCTGACAGTTTAAGCCTTTGACCCTTTATTAATTCCAAGTGTGCCATTAGTTTTTATTTCCTCCTTGAATTCAGTTAAGACCAAAAACATAATGCTTATCTGCATATAGATGAGTTGTGAAATATTTTTCTTTTTTAGTAATATTATTTATATTTTAAATTGCTCCTGATTGAAATTAGCTTGCACATGACTTACTCCTTCATTAAAAGAGTCTATCAAACGGGTCAAAGTTAAATAAGATTGGTATAAAATAGAATATATTTTTCCATTAATTATTGAATACTATCATGTTTATCCAAGTAATGGGAATAAAATAACACCATAAATTTCTCCCACTCCCCCAATAGAGTAGATACGGACGACAAATTTGTAGAAGAAAATGGACTTCTATTCAAAGGGTCAAAAATATAAAGGAAAATGGTATAACTATAAGTTGTAAAATATTGTCTTTTCAGTCTAATTAATTTACATTAAGGGCGATCAAATGGTTGCCCTTAATTATTTATGGGTTTTAAGTTTATAAAAGGTTTCTTTGCAAAATTTGGATTTCTATTGTCATTTTATTGAATAAAAAAGTAGTTTTTAAACAGTTGAAAAAAATTTGTATAACAGGAGTATTAACTCTATGCGTTACTCAATTAAGACGCTTCAGCACAGATTAGCAATTCAAGTAACTTTAGGTTTGTTTATTTTCTCTTTTATTGCTGGTATATTTACCTATCAATATTCATACAAACGTCAGCTTGAATTGAGCGTTACTTTTCAAAACCAGCTTGTTAGGACAATTCAGTCTCAAGCAGAAGTTGCTGCATTTGTGAGTAACGAAGAGATAGGGAATGATATTATCAATGGTCTTCTTACAAATCCTCTTTTTATGGCTGTAAGGCTTGAATCAACAGAAATTTTTAAATTAGAGAAAATAGCACAAGCAGAACAAATTTCTGATAAGAGGACTAATATTGATTTCAATAGAGGCATGACCTACCCACTCTTATCTCCAGTTGATGGAGAAGAACGTATTGGAACCCTTACAGTTGTAAGAAATGACGAACATATACGCAGTGAGGCAGCAAGTGTGTCAAAAGATATTACTTTTCTCCTATTATCTCAACTTATAATGGCAGCTCTTCTTATAGTTTGGGTATCACGCAAAGTTATAACAAAGCCTGTTGCAGAGCTTGCAAAAGATGTGGTTTTAGTTAAACCAGGTGAAAATAGTCGAATTACTGTTGAAAAAATCCATCTCTATGATGAGATTGGTATGTTGTCTGGAAGTATAAACTCTCTTATTGATGCTGCTGAAAATGCCTTATCTGAAAGTGTTTTAGCAAGAAAAGCTGCTGAATCTGCCAACCGTGCTAAAAGTGAATTTCTTGATAATTCAGGAGAGGGTTTTCTCTCTTTTGGTACTGATATGTTGGTTGATCCAGAATACAGCCATGAGTGCACATCAATTTTTGAACAGATACTATTAAGTAATAAATTTTCTGATAACCAATGTTTTGATAGCAGCGACTCAAACAATAAAAATATCGTAAACAATAATATAAAAGGCTTAAATGTTAGTGATCTTCTTTTTGGAGATGAAGATTATGCTAAGAAACAATGTTTTGAAAAGACAATAGAGTTAATTTTCAATGAGACTCTTGATTTGAAAAGAGAACTTTACCTATCGTTGCTTCAACCAACGTATAAGATTGGGGATAAACACATTAAAGCAAAATACCAGCTTATTGCAAATAATACCAAAATGATGTTGGTTTTAACTGATATTACTCGTGAGAAAATTCTTGAACAGCATGTTGAAAATGAACGCAAACGGCTTAAATTTGTCATCACTGCTGTTCGTGAGACCAGAGACTTTTTTGCAATTCTTGATGAACTCAATCAGTTCAAACAAAGTACCCTGCCTCATCTATTTACACGCATGAAACATAGTGCTTGTGCCATAAGTAAACATCAAGATTTTATTAACAACATAAATGATCATCAAAATTTTATTAATGAGATACTTTATGAAATATATCGTCATATTCACACATTTAAGGGGTTATTTGCCCAGCAAGAGTTTATATTTTTTCCTGAATTTCTCCATGAGATGGAGACCAAAATATCTAAACTAATCGGCAAACTATCTGGAATAGTGGTAGTTAATGGAAATGGAAATAACAATATTGATGAAGTAGATGTCAATATCAAAGATTCAAATATTGTTGGCTCTACTGACTCAAATTTCTATTTTGCTCAACTTTGCAAAGAGGTAGGAAATTTTGTCCAACATTTCCAGCATGAAAATGTGCTTGAGCAAGATTTGGTGATTATCTGTGCATTTCTTGGAGATGAGTTTGTTGAGAGAAGAGGTGATGTTGTTATAAGCAGCGAACTTGCCTCAAAAATAGAATCAATAGCAAACTCTTTGATTGAGAAGATAGGGCAAAACATTGACAATGAGACACTTAACATTCTTGAGCAGGTAAAACGTCTTAGATATGTTGATATAAAATTGCTTTTAACTCCTCATGTAGAAGGTGCATTAAGGCTTGCCGAACGTCTTGGTAAATATATAAACCCGTTTAAAGTAGAGGGTGATTTTGTAAGTGTTCATCCAGACAAATTTGCTCCATTTATCCGTTCGCTTGTGAATGTATTTAGAAATGCAATTGACCATGGTATTGAAGAGCCAGATGAACGTATAGAAGCTGAAAAAGATGAGTATGCAACAATTGAGTGTCAAGTTAGAAAATTAGAGCTTTTTGATAACAATAGAGATTATGTTGAGATTGCAATTTCAGACGATGGAAGAGGTATTGACCTTATAGCGGTTAAAGATAAAGTTGTTTCAAAAGGTCTTATAGCTCTTGAACAAGTCCAAAAAATTGGAAAAGATGAGTTGCTCGACCTTATCTTTCTCGATGATTTTAGCACAAAAGATTCTGTTTCTGCCATGTCAGGCAGAGGAATGGGTCTTAGTGCTGTTAAAACAGAGCTTGAAAAATTAGATGGTAAGGTGAACATTGATACAGAAGAGGGTAGGGGGAGTTGTTTTAAGTTTTATATACCCTTGTAGGCACTGGGATAACACCATTCCAGACCAATGAAAAATAACAATATGTAGTATGATTTTAAAAATCAGATACGATACATATTGTATGCAAAAATAGCGTAAGCCCAGTGATCACTCCTTGTAAAAAGTTCTGAAAATTTAAATATTGCACTTCTTCCATTAATACTCTCATTATCTTATGAGACAGCTCTAAGGCTATTCTATCTCAATCAAAATGTTTTTGCATAACGGTTTAACCGTTTATGCTTGCCATACCCCATTTGTCGTAGCGATCGCCCTTGACGCGATTTGCCAACGCATTTAAAGTTGCCAATTCATCATTAGACAGTTCCAGCCCGTAAGTGCCAAGATTTGACTTGAGGTTTTCTAATTTCGTTGTTCCCGTAATAGCCATTACGTGTTCACCACGACTAAGAACCCATGCAAGAGCAACTTGTGCTGGTGTGCATGAGTTGGAGCGGGCTATTGCTTCGATCTCATCAACGAGCATCACGTTGGCAGTGTAAGCTTCGCCTTGAAAACGAGGTGTAGTCAACCGCCAATCACCTTCACCCAGCGTACTTGTTTTGAATCGTCCTGTCAGCATACCTCTGCCAAGTGGTGAGTATGCCACCAGCGATGCACCAACTTCAAGGCAGGCAGGTATAACGTCCGCTTCGATATCTCTGCTGAAAATCGAGTATTCTGATTGCACCGCCGAAATTGAGTGAATTTTCGCCGCACGTCGAATCGTATCGCCTGATGCCTCAGATAAACCGATGGCTCGCACTTTACCTTCGCCAACAAGTTCAGCCATCGTGCCAACCGTTTCTTCAATCGGAGTTTTAGGATCAACACGATGAAGATAGTAGAGATCAATAACATCGACACGTAGGCGTTTCAGTGAGCCTTCTACGGCACGGCGACAATTTTGACTAGAACCATTGATCCCAGTGAACTCACCTGTTTTGAAGTCCCGAGTTGGTCCGAATTTGGTGGCGATGAATACGCGGTCGCGGCGGTCTGCGAACGCTTCGCCAAGCAGCGTCTCATTTGCCCCGCCAATTCCATACATTTCTGCTGTATCGAAATGCACAACCCCCAGTTCTGTCGCTTCGTGCAGTAGCTTTATTGCTGCGTTCTGCTGCATGGGCGGTCCGTAAAATTCTGAAAGTCCCATGCAGCCAAGACCTATAGCTGGTAGTTCTTGTTTAATACTGCCTAATAATCTTTTTTTCATTGGTATCATCTCCGTATTAATATTCAATGCTGATTATCACAGAACCATAGATTTTAGTCTAAGGCTTAATTATGCTATTTCACTACTACTAGAACTTGTTTGGCTTACAGTATTAGCAACCTTATTAATTACAGATGTTTGTTCTTCTACAGCAGACGCTGATGTAGAAGATATTTGATTTAATTTTTTAGATACCACTATGTTTACATCTAAAGCGAGCTTTTCAAGTTCATCTACTTTAGAGACTATAATAGATAAATTTTAAGTTACTATTTAATTTTTCGCGGAATGAGCCTATGAGTTCAACGTTTAAATTCAAATTATTACTTTTACCAAAGGCGTTTAGTTGAAGCAAATGTTAGCTGAATGCCCTCTATATATTATATACAAATTTGATTCCATCGTATTCGATGTTTCCAATTTCGATTTTCTTTTCTTCTTGAATTTTTCCGTTCAATTTTTTATAGAATTCATTATTTTTTGCATTTTTTAATGTCCACAGAAACACCTTATCAACATTTCTTTCATTTTTATTGAAATTGATTATGTGTTTGAATAGTTGTTTTCCAATTTTCTGGTTTTGATATTTTGGTTCGATATAAAAACCTACAATTTCAGCAGTATTTATTTGGTCTTCTGCTACTTTTCCTGAAACAAATCCTAATACATTATCATTTGCATCACAATAGACAAAAATATCTTCCAATTGATTGGTAATGTTATTTGTAAAAATTTTTATGTACTTTTCTTTTGCAATTGTTTTTAAATATGTTTCTTTTACAATTCCTGAATATGCAGTTTGCCATGCGTTAACAATTATTTGTGCAATTGATTTAATGTCATTTTGATTTGCTTTTCTAATCATTTCATTCTTCCCATATTTTTTTGTGCAAAGAGTCCTTTCAGTGGTGAGCTAATCTGTGCCAACGCTGCTTTACTGGTTAAATCGGTGTGTGTCGGCGTCAGCTTGGGCAATTTGTTATGGGTTCACTTTATGATTTCGGAAAAAATTTGATAACGTCTTGATGGACTTCGTCCAACCAATTTTTTCTTTGTTCTTCGGAGCTTGTAACAA
>JADFZQ010000014.1 GCA_015232455.1 Desulfamplus sp.
ACGTTCATAGTTTATCTCTTCTATTATTTCTGGTGTGAATTCAAGTTCTATTGTCATAAACACACATTAACAAATTAAAGCAAAAATGAGAATATAAAAACTCAATTTATGACCGCTTGCAGTATAATATAAAGCATCTTGTATTTGCCTCTTCCAGTTCAGTTTATGGGGCAAACAAAGAGTTGCCGTTTTCTGTTAGTCATAATGTTGACCATCCCGTATCCCTCTATGCTGCAACAAAAAAATCGAATGAATTGATAGCACACGCATACTCACATCTATATGATATTCCTTGTACGGGTCTCCGATTTTTCACAGTTTACGGACCATGGGGGAGACCTGATATGGCATACTTTCTATTTACAAAGGCAATTATTGAGGGAGATGCCATAAAAATTTTTAATCATGGACGAATGAAACGAGATTTTACATATATTGATGATATTATTGAAGGAGTTGTACGGATTATTGATAAAGCTCCTTTGTCAAATCAATCATTGGATAAAATTATAGCAACACCTGATCCAGGAACATCTTGGGCAAAATATAAAATATATAACATTGGAAATAATAAACCTGTAGAGCTGATAAAGTTCATCGAAATTATAGAAAACATACTTGGAATAAAGGCTAAAAAAGAGTTTTACGATATGCAGCCGGGTGATGTTCCTGAAACGTACGCTGATATTAATGAGCTGGTTGAAGCTGTAGGATTTACTCCTCAATTTGAGCTTGAAACAGGGCTTGAGAGGTTTATCTCTTGGTATAAAACTTATTATAAAATTGATTAACCCGTGGTGTTAAGTTTTTATCATATTGAGGTTTATAAACAAAACATTAGAAGGCTAATATAATTGAATATCACAATAATTGGAACAGGATATGTGGGATTGGTAACTGGTGCCTGTTTTTCTGAAATGGGCAGTCAGGTTACATGCGTTGATGTTGACGAACAAAAAATTGAAAACCTTAGAAAAGGAATTATCCCTATATATGAGCCAGGGCTTGATAAACTCGTGGTGCAAAACTATCAAGAGGGACTTCTAAAATTTACCACAAGCATTAAAGATGCCTGCCAAGATTGCAGTGTATTTTTTATTGCTGTTGGAACTCCTCCAGACGAAGATGGTTCAGCAGACTTACAATATGTACTCAAAGCAGCCCGTGAAATAGGTTGCAATATTAATGATTATGCTATTATTGTAAATAAATCAA
This sequence comes from Desulfamplus sp., assembly GCA_015232455.1. GTDB lineage: Bacteria > Desulfobacterota > Desulfobacteria > Desulfobacterales > Desulfobacteraceae > Desulfamplus. Next base: position 1,216 of record JADFZQ010000014.1, read on the forward strand.
CTGTTCCAGTAGGCACTGCTGATTGTGTCAAAAACGCTATCAACGAAGAGCTTTATAAAAGAGAGGTTAATATTGAATTTGATGTTGTCAGCAATCCTGAGTTTCTTAAAGAGGGGGCTGCGGTTGAGGATTTTCTTAAACCAGATAGAGTTATTATTGGAGCAGACAGTCCAAAAGCAGTAAAAATTATGCAAAGAATTTACGCCCCTTTTTCAAGAAATAGAGATAAGATAATTTTGATGAATGTAAGAGATGCTGAGATGACCAAATATACAGCAAATGCGATGCTTGCCACAAAAATATCATTTATGAATGAGATTGCTAATATCTGCGAAAGGCTTGGGGTTGATGTGGAAAATGTTAGAAAAGGTATTGGTTCTGATAGTCGTATAGGATACTCTTTCATCTATCCTGGTTGTGGTTATGGAGGGTCATGTTTTCCTAAAGATGTTAAGGCACTTATTCATACAAGTAGAAACAGCGGTTTTGAGCCAAAATTGCTTATATCTGTAGAACAAAGAAACATTATGCAAAAAAAGGTTATGTCAGATAAAATAAAGAAACGTTTCGGTGATGATTTGTCACATTACACTTTTGGTGTGCTTGGGTTATCCTTCAAACCAGGAACTGACGATCTGCGAGAAGCTCCCTCAATTATGCTTATTAATGAGCTTATAAATAGTGGTGCAACAATACGTGCATACGATCCAGTTGCAATGAAGCAAGCTCAAAAAGAGTTTCCTATAGTTATTTCTAATAAAAATAATAAAATAGAACTATGCGAAGATAAATACGATGCTCTAAATCAATGTGATGCTCTTGTGTTGATGACAGAATGGAAGGCTTTTAGGCAGCTCAATTTTAAAATTTTATCCAAGGTTATGAAACAAAAAATAATCTTTGACGGTAGAAACCTTTATGATCCAGAAGAGGTCATGGAGTATGGATTTGAGTATCATGGTGTTGGAAGGGAGCAAATAAAATCCTACGACAGATTTAATCCCAATATTTGATTTTAACCAATCTTTTAATTTCAGCATCTTTGGGTGTGTCGTTTTCATCCCCCAAATCCGTTATAATCAGAAAAAAATTTTATAATATTTTAGCAGACGATAAGGAGATATTCCAATCCTAAAGAGTAATGCCAAAATAAATGATCGGAGAGAACAATATAAAACGCCCTCCTTTTCCCAACGTCTTGCAGATGTTTGAACCCATTTATCACTAATAAAAACCCTATCTTTAAGCCTCCTTATTCTGAGCATAATATCAATATCTTCCATAATTGGAATCTCTGAAAAATTGCCAATTTTTTGAAAATACGATTTTGAGATAAATATAGCCTGATCTCCGTAAGGGATATGTGTCAGACGGCAACGCAGTGATGCAAAAAACTCAATTAATCTGTAAATCTTGCGTTGGCTATCAAACCGCAATTTGAATGCACCAGCTTTGTATTGATCTATGTTTATGGCTCTAACAATATGAGTTAAAGCATCTGAGGGAAGTTTTGTATCAGCATGTAGGAAAATCAAAATCTCTCCATCAGCAAGTTCTGCCCCTCTATTCATCTGTATTCCGCGTCCCGGCTGGCTGGTAGCTAATTTTATTTTAGGATAGGAAGATAAAAAGGTTGGTTTAATGTGCTTGATAGTGCTTTTTTCAGAATCTCCATCTACAACAATGATCTCAAAGAGATGATCTGAAAATTGTTGGCATAACTTACTAATACAGATGTTTATAGATGAGCCTTCATATAGGACTGGTATAATAAATGAAAACAAATGATAAACTCTTACCTCCAATTATAATATTGCCTTAAGAGCCTCTCTTTATATTGTGCATACAGAATTGCCAATTAGTCTGTGAAAGCGGCTCAAATAGCTATATCTGAAACAGCCTTATCAAGACGCTGTTTATTAACATTTGATTGAGCCAAATAGAGAGTCTCTTTATATGCACTATCATGCTCAAGACGTTCTTCTAATATCTCAATAATGAACTCTTCAGGTGTTTGATGAAACATGCCCGCAAATTGATTAATCTTTAATGTCAGTTTCTCTGGAATTATTACATTAAGCATTTGTTCCCCCCGTTGATTTTTTTTAAATACCTCATCATGGGTATCTTTATCCCGCCTTATCCTTCTATCCTGTAAATCCTGATTCTGAATCACAGATTAATCTGATTTCAGGGATTTGAGTTTTATAATCTGAGAAGATTGCATCAGACTTTAAAGTATAAAACTCCTGCTAAAATATATCATAATCTGGCTTAAAACAATCGAGCAATTTCCAAAAAACTGGTCTGTTAAATCAGTTCACCATATTAAGCGTTTTGTTGGGTCAGTTCTAACATTTTATCCAAAAGCTCTCTGAGTCTGGGGCATTTATCATATGCGATATTCGGATCGAGTTTATCGAAAAGCTCTTTTCCGTTCACAACCTTTTTGTAGGATCTTTTTACATGCAAAGGATAAAGACGTTCCAATAATTTTGCGGGTGGCTCATTAAAATTTATCAATTCCGGAGTTTGAATCTTGGGAGGGAACGCATTTTTAACTTTCACAGGAAAAATATCTGGTTGACTTAAAAGCCATGCTTCAACTTCATGCACTGCAAAAAATTGAAAAAAATGAGGGTGAGCCACCTTGTCCTCAATATGTTTTTTACCCCATTCATAACGTTCATTGTAATTTTCTATATGGTTGGGGTAAAAGGTCGGGCCGTATAGATCCAACAGGGAAATAATGGCAATAATATCATCTTTATTTGGCCCATTCAGATGCATTTTTGCTTTCAGGGGTGCATCTTTTAGTAGTTCAGGCCATCCCTCAAAGCGGACGGTTTTAATTCCAACTGGTTGTCCTATTCTTGGATCAATCCATTTTTTTAAAAATTGTGGTAACGATTTGTTTTCGGTATAACCTTCGACAAAAAGAATAAATCTCATATCATCTGCTCCAATTCTCCTGATTTAAAAAGAGCCCCCAGAGAGTATTCTTTAAGCCAATAGTCGAGGATTTCACCTTTTAGCGTTTTTAATAGGGTTTCACCATTCTCCCACGTTGCCACAGTAGTGGTGGGCTTAGTTCCCGCGAAAGCATCCAGAAATTGTGGGGAATGCGTCGTCAGAATAACTTGAGATCTGGTTGCTGCGTCAACTGCATACTCGGCAACCAATGGTAACATTGATGGATGTAGCCCTGTTTCTGGTTCATCGATTGCAATAATTGGAGCCGGTGATGGGCTTGCCAGAACCGTTAACAAAAACAAAAAGCGTAGTGTCCCGTCCGAAAGTTCAGCAGATGATTGTTCACGCTTTAGTGATTTCCACCGAACCCTCATTTGAATTCTCTGGTCAGACGCAGGAGGAAAAACCAACTCTTCAAAATCATTACCAAATGCTGCCCGCATGGCCGAATTTATATCTTTTTTAAAATCACGGTCACCCGTGTAAAGAGTATGCATAACAGATATGAGATTTTGTCCGTCAGGATCAACTCGTTTTTCCATTCGAGAGATGGCAGGTTGACGAACAGAGGCGTCTTTGTTGGTATGCAAATCATGATAAACAGCGATAGATGCCAATTCTCTTTGAAAAGGCGGGATGTAGTGGTTGTTGATAAACGGTCCTGATGCTATTGAAAGAAGACTTTCTTCCTCTGAGATAAACTCTTCAGGAGTAGTAAATGTGTGCTCAGTCTCATCAAAAATAACAGCTCTCTTTGAGAGTCTTTCTAAAAATTTAAAAGGTTTTTTTTCAATATTGCTCCTTAATTTATGAGAGTTGATCAAAAGTTCCTTTTCAACTTTATACGAGCTTCCTACCCCGAGCCTCGCTAGTTCGAGTTCATAATGTTCAGGTCCTATCTCTCCGCCCTCAGTGGCTGATTCAAGGACAAACTTTATTGAAGTAGCAGTACCATCCCAAACAATAGGATCCATTCCGCCCAACGATTGAATATACTTACCGAGTTTGCCCTGTGCGGATACGGCAATTAATTCCATTAATCGCAATAAATTTGATTTGCCAGTTCCGTTAGGACCGATAATCACATTGAGATCCCCAGGATACCAGCTTACATTTCTGAGAGAGCGGAAACCCTCTACATCCAACCGAGTAATTTTCATTATTCATTTTCCTATACTTTTGATGATAATTACAACTGCTGAGTCGAACCAACTCCTCCTCGCCTATCTATTCTGAGCTATACAATAAGTTTCCAAATATGGCACCTTTCTGTATGGGTATCCAGATTGTTTTTAATCATCGAGCCTTGAGACTTCAAGTCCAACGGTGAGCTAAGCCGCCGCACCAACAGCCCTCGCGGAAAACGCCTCCCGTTCACGCGGTCGGCTTGAGCGATATGTTGGGTATCATTATTTGCCAGTCGGCACAAATTTAAATACTTCCAGTCTTTGCCCTGATATTGATATTACCTTGGCTGATATTCTGACAATAGCATCATCAACTTTTGGATCGTGATCAAATTTAGATAGATACACATTGCTTGATTGATTAGCTTTCCATTTATCAAAATTTTCGTAGGATTTCTTTAATAAATCGATACCACAATCATAGCCAGAAGATACAAATGAAAAATCTTGAATAAAATTTTGAGATTTGGGATCAATTGTCCAACCATAATCAAACATCAATAGTTTCTTGAATTGAGTTTGCTCAGCTTCTCCTTCAAAGAGAACTAAATATCGGATAAAAGCTGAAACTGCTCCCCGAATTGAAAAAATAGAATAGTTGGGAAGCAACTCTTTTGCCAAAACGATCTCTTTTATTTCTTTAAGAACTGATGATGTCGTTGATGCAATGTTATTTTGTGAAAAATATAAATTCTTAAATGACATTTTCTGTTGTTCTTCATCATTTAAAAAAAAAATTGTTGGCCTGAAATAAAAATCAAATAAATTTGGGAAACCTGATAAAGTAGAATTTGTCAAGGCAGAGTTTATTTGTTGTAAATAATTAATTGTTTGCCCTGAGACATCCATAGACATTGAATCACCTGGCTTCAAAATGGGCTCTTCCATTTCTTTTAAATAAAACATTTTTTCAGGTAGTTGCTTGTCTTTTTCCTTGGGATTTATGAAAAAAGAAACATAAGAATTTGCTTTAACACCGTGCCATATTTCTTTGCTGACATTAGTGATCTCTATCTGAATAGATGGCTTTTTTGAAAATAACAAAAGTGTTGGAAAATTTGTTTTGATTTGTCCAAGAGTATTAATGTTTTTTGATACATTTTCTTTAAAAATATTGCTATTTTTCTGCTTAACTGGAGAATTCCCTTTGATTGTTTGAATTAACTCTTGAATTGCGCTTTCATAATTCCTTGAAAAATCCGCATATTTTTTATCTTTTAAGAGTACTGGAATTTTACACTCTTCAACTTTCAGGGGAAGAATCACTGTTTTTTCATCTTTTATTTCTTCATTTATTTTGCTTTGCCATTCTTTTTGAACCCATCCAGAATCAACGCTATGACAAGTTAACAAAACTGCTATAAAATCTGCATCTTCCAAGCCTTGTTGGATTTTTTGACTAATTGAGTCTCCAACTCGAATCTCCCATTCATCCAACCAAATTTTAATTCCACTATCCTTCAAGTCTTGAGCAATCTTTTGTGCAAACTGCTTATCCTTACTACTATATGACAGAAATACATACATTTCTATAAGCCTTTGAATTCAAAATTGATTTTAATGGAGTAAATATATTTACCCAACGCTGAGTTGAGTGGCGTCGCCAACTGCCTTCGCGGAAACCGCTCTCGTTCACGGCGTCCACTCGAACGATTTGTTAGCCAAAACAGTATTTTATTACATACTGTTTTTCCAAAGTGCGAACAAACAATCAATTATTTCAAAGCCCGAAAGACTATTTTTTTAATTTTGAATCAAGTGCATTAATGGCTTTGAATAATTCGGGATTCTCAATGTTTTCATTTTTTTTCATCTCTTCAAAACCAAGTTTTAATAGATTTGAAAAATTTTCTATTTCTTGTATCATGGGTCTAAAAAAAAATGGAATTATATTTTCTACGTATTCTCTAAACTCTTCTCTATTCTCAGAAGTAACACTAGCATTGCTCGTTTTTTTATTTTTTTCGTTGCTATAGAATATTTTTTCTTTTCCAGGTGTATCGTCAAATTCATCCGCTTTTATTCGAATTTTTGACAATGGTTTTTCTTCATGTATTTCACCATCATCTTCAAAATCATTAAAACCCATATCAGAAAATTCGATTCCATATTTGTCAAGATCAAGAAGTACCCTTTTAGATGCACCATAATTTAAAAACCAAATAGATCTTTCAATAATTCGATTTTGCAATAAATACGCATCTTTTTCAATTTGATTCCTAGTTGACTTACCGTATGTGATTCTTCCAGATTTTATTTCAACAATAATACGAATTTTTGGGATATAAATATCAGCTCTTTTTTTTAATGCTTTACCGTCTACAAATGTGTCAAATATCTTTCTATCTAGTTGAATTTCAGTTTTCTCGCTTGGATTGCTTTGTTCTATTTGTGATACAATATAATCTAAATAAACCTTTTCCCAAAGCATACCTCTTGACATATTTTGAGAAAGAAGAAACTTTTTATTGTAATTTCCTGCTGGAGTATTCTTGAATTGTTCTGATTTTAAGAAAAATTTTGATTTTTTTTGTCTTCTTGGTGTCAGGATTAGCCTACAGTTGTCAAGAAACCAAAGAAGGCATTGATATTTTTCAATACTCAAGTCAGCATTGTTTTTTACATATTTAATGAGAGCACCTATTATATATAGGTCTTTTTGATTATGAAGCGATATCAATTTAAAGAAACGCTGCCTTATCAGTTGAGGGTTACTTTCTATCTCAAAAAATGAATCAAGCTCAAAAAAAATTTCTTCTATTATGTCTGCATTTTTATTATTCATATTGAATATAACGTGCTTGAATTTTTATATAAAAAATCATTGAAAAACAAAAGATGCAAAATGGCTAACGCCGCTAATCAGCCGCGCGGCCTTTTGCGTCGGCTGAATTAGCCTTGTTATGAGCCGTTTCTGATGGTTTTTCTTTTCCTGTAAACAATCCACCAGCAAATCCTATTATTGCAAATATAATATTTGCCATTATCTGCGCGTCAAGCTTATCAGCAGCATACATTAAGGAAGATACTACAAGTGCAATTAATATTAGAAATGTGCTTGTTGCAAAACGACCATAACCCTTAGTCTTTGTCATAAAAAAGCCAATTAATGAAGCCAACCCAATTACAAATATCCCCAGCATGAGCCAAAAGCTTGTTGTCATTTTTACCTCCAAATTTATTTAAGCACATAACCATTTATTATCAGGTCAATTTTCCCTGATAAGTCGATTTTAGCTCTATTATCAGGGCATGTTATTAAAATGTATTATTGAAACTGATGACTACCAATTTGTCAGAGATTGCCTAAGATAAAATAGAGAAATACCAAGATATAAGAGATTCTCCCTGAAAAATATAAATCAATGAAGCAGCAGCAAGATATGGTCCAAAAGGAATCCTAAGTTTAGAATCTGCTTTTCTGGTAATAACCATTATTATAATACCAGCAACTGTTCCAAGAAGAGATGAGGCAAAGATTGTAAAGGCAACTCCTTTCCAGCCAATAGCAGCTCCTATCATTGCAAGAAGTTTAATGTCGCCTCCTCCCATTCCTTCATCTTTTCTGATAAGATAATAACTTACAGCAACCAAATATAGACTTCCGCCTCCCATAACTATTCCAAGTAAAGTATCTTTTATAGTCATCTCAGGTATTACAACTGAGGATAACGCAAAGATAAAAATACCGGGTATGGATAAAATATCTGGTATGATTTGAAGGTCAAAATCAATAAATGATATGACAATTAATACGGCAATGCATCTGCAATACACCCATATCCTAGACTGGGAGAGATTAACAAAAAAGTTGCGGGAGAACTTTTTGCTCCTAAAATATTCTCAGATAAAATCAAAAAAGGGTTAAAGTTTTTTTCAACTTAAAAGGAAGAACGTGTCGAGAGGGTGTGTGTGAAGAATAATTAAAGTAGTAGAAATAGTAATTTATTCTCATTTTATCGCTTTACTTTACATAAGCAGTAACCCATTTGATAGTATCTCAATACACTTTTTCTTCCAGTGATCCTATCGATATTTTCAAATCTTCTCCATTTATTTTATCAAATTCATCATTTTCCAGCGAGAACCCATTCTCATTTGGGATTATTTTTTTATCTTTTAATTTTACTCTTTGATAATCAATGGATCGTAAAGGATTAGGGATAATAAAATATTTTTCAAGATTGTTCCAATCATTGTTTCGTATAGTTACGATATCTTTTAGATAAAAGCTAACCCAAGTGTCACCAACTTTGAAATTTTGTTTAGTGTTTTTTAATTTTTTTTCTGAAATCTCTACATATTTTGTATCTATCTCAATGCCAATATACTTTCTACCCAAACGTTTTGCAGAAATTGCAGTAGTACCCGTGCCTGAAAAAGGGTCAAATACAATATCATTTTCGTCAGTTGTCATTAAAATCAATCTATCCATTAGATGTATTGGCAATTGACAAGGATGCTGATCTCTTTTAGTGTTATGTTTTATTCTATGAATATCTGTCCAAACATCGGAGACTAAAGGTCCAAAAGGGTGTAATAAATCCTTTTTACCACCATAGTCTTTCCACAAAAAGCCCTGTTTTCTATCTCGTTTGTGTGGATAGCGTAATTCATAGATTTTTGCACCTTTAATGTCTTTTGTATAAAACAAAATGCCATAATGTGAGGGCTGTAAAGATTTTCCCATTGGTGCTGTAGGAGCATCCCAAGCAATCCAATGTTTGAAATTTGCGAATTTATTAAGATAAGTAGCGTAATACGTCAGCCATTTTGGAAGATTATGCAAAAATATTGAACCTGTTGGTTTTGTAACTCTAACCATTTCGTAAATCCATTTTTCACACCAATTTAAATACTCCTGAAACTCAAGACTATCTGCACAACTTGTATATTTTTTTTTTAAGTTAAACGGTGGATCGGCAAAAGTCATATCAACCGAATTGTCAGGAATTTTCTTAAACAATTCTAAACAATCACCCTGCAAGATTCTATTGGTATATTTTTCTATCATTTTTTGAAAGTTTCAATTAATAGTTTTTCAAATCTTTGTAATTCGTCTTTGTGAAATGTAAATACATCTTCATAGGCTGTAACCATTCGTTTTAGATCTCCTTTACGAACATACCATCCTATTCCGTCAACAAAACCAATAAATTTTGTTTTAGGATAGTGTTCTTTAATCAATGAGTCGATTGAAATTTCTGTTTTTGATTTATCTCCTTGCCCTGATGAAGTAGTAGCAAGAAAAGAACTTTCTCCAATAATTAATGGATTTTTCTTGTTTGGGATAATAAAATCCATTGTCCGTTTGTTATCAGGGGCATTATCAATTAACTCTTTCAAGTCACCTGTTTCAAACGGAATGCCTAATTTTTCTAAGATTTCAGCAACAATTATTTCTGGATTATTCCCCTTCATTCCCGAATAACTTCCTTTCTCTTTGTAGCGTATGAGGGTATCAATGAGTTCTGGAATTTCAAATTTGAGTTTAGAAATACTTAATTTTTTAAGTTCAAACAACGGAATTGTATTTGCCAAAAACGGTATGGAAGCTCCTTCAAAAAAGATATTTACCAACCCTTTTCTGAAATATTCATTTTTTTGTATGAGTTTTAAAATTGTACTGTCTGACCATTCTTTAATATTGTCAGGACTTTTTTCATTGTACCACTTTTCTTTATAAACAAGTTTGTCTAACTCGGAATTCTCTACAATTCTAATTATTGTTGTTAATCGTTTAAGATATTCATTTGAAAAACCTGTCAATGCTAATAATGCTCTTAATCCGTTTTCTTTATCTGCTAACAACCATTCAAAAATTTCTTTTTTAAGCCCCTCTGTTTCAACTTTATTTTTAACAATCAATAGTGTTTCTTTTAGGGCATTGATGTAACCTTCATAGCTTTCTTCAAATTTGGAATTGAAGAAATAAAAAGTATTTTTTTGAATTACTGTTAAAAATTTCTCATTAACGCTTTTAATCATATCATTGCCTTTCAAATATTAATATATACTCATCCTTCATTGTATTTCTCATACCTTTTATAGGTTTAATGATACTTTTTACCAATGGCATGTCATATCTTTTAGCAGATTTAATCACAGTTTCTTCTAATCGAATACCGCCTGTTTGGTTAGTATTCGAACCGATTATTAAAACAAAGTATTTGCCTTTTTTTAGAACTTTTGAAACCTCTGAGCAGAAAACATCCATATCAGAAAAATAATTCTCTAATTTTTGATTTTTTGTTTTCCCTTTTAAACCAATAAGTTTGTTTTTTAACTCTTTCGTGTCATACCCTAACAATTCCAATTGTTCTTTGTCGTTCTCAACGTAATCAATAGCAAATGAATATGGTGGTGAAGTTATGACGCAATCAACAGATTTGTTATCAATTTTTAATTGTAATGCTTCTGAATCATATAATATGTTTAGTTTACCAATAGTGCTTTGGTCATAATGAGGATTTGCAAGAAATGATTTTACAGTTTCTATATATCGTGGCAACACTTTTTCAAAAAGTTGTTCGTGATTTGCCTTTACGACACGCTTGGAATAACCAAGTGCATCTAAGTAAGCCAAAAAAGCAAGATTGTAAATTTTAATTTTATCAGGATCACCAATTCTTTCAATTCGTTCTAATACATTCCCTTGTTGAAAATACGAAAAAAATTTCTGAGCATTTAAAGGTGATTTTTTCAATAAATTTAAATTAATAGTCAAGGCTTCATATTTTGTTTTTATCATCAATTGACAAAATGGACTTACATCAATTGCGTAAGAGTCAATTCCCATTAAAGCAGCTTCTATGTTTGTGGTTCCGCTTCCAGCCATTGGATCTAAAATTATTTCTCCATTTTCAATTCCTAAAATATTGATCAATCCTTTTATTAGCTGCGGGTGAAATTTGCCACGATATGGAAACAATCCGTGTGTTGCATAACCTGTTGAAAATTGCCCTTCTTCAAAGTATGCCTGAGTTAACATTGACCTATTTTTGTGTAATGCTTCGGCTTGTCGTGAATATAACAAGTAATGCTTTGAAAACTGACTATCAACAGATTTTATGTAAGCTGTTCTTGTTAATAATTGTTTTTTAGGTAAACATTTATATTCTAAATATGCCAATTCCAATTCAAATAATTCATTTACACTCGGAAATAATTCAATATTGTCTCCAAATGCGTTACTTATAACTGACTCTATCTTAAAGAAATCATTCATTCATTTTCCTACTTTCTTATTATTTCTCAAATCGTATTTTTAACTGTATCTCATCGAAGCCACTATTTTTGGGGTCAATTTAGGACTGGTAATTAATAACACGATAAATTACTCAATTAAACATCACCTAATTGCGGGACTGCCCAAATTATAATATTGCCCCTAAGATAGAATAGAAAAATACCAAGAGATAAGAGATTCTCCCTTAAAAATATAAATCAAGGAAGCAGCAGCAAGATATGGTCCAAAAGGAATCCTAAGTTTAGAATCTGCTTTTCTGGTAATAATCATTATTATAATACCAGCAACTGTTCCAAGAAGAGATGAGGCAAAGATTGTAAAGGCAACTCCTTTCCAGCCAATAGCAGCTCCTATCATTGCAAGAAGTTTAATGTCGCCTCCTCCCATTCCTTCATCTTTTCTGATAAGATAATAACTTACAGCAACCAAATATAGACTTCCGCCTCCCATAACTATTCCAAGTAAAGTATCTTTTATAGTCATCTCAGGTATTACAACTGAGGATAATGCAAAGATAAAAATACCGGGTATGGATAAAATATCTGGTATGATTTGAAGGTCAAAATCAATAAATGATATGACAATCAATACGGCAATAAATGAAAACCAAAAAAGAGATTCAACTGTCAGTCCAAATTTAAGAAAAGTTGCTACAGCAAACATTGCTGTAATAAATTCAACTATTGGATACCTAAAAGATATAGATTTACGGCAATTCCTACATTTGCCCCGTAGTATAATAAAGCTGATAATTGGGATATTTAGGTAAAATGGGATTGGAGTTTCACATGCTGGGCAAAATGAACCCGGAAAAACAATCGATTCGTCCTTAGGTATCCTGTAAATGCAGACATTTAGAAAACTTCCAATTGATGCACCAAACATAAATATAGCCGCTATAATGGTGCTATCTGATATTAAGTTAAAGTATTGACTGATGTAACTTGGCATCTTGTAATTCCCTCTATTTATCAGGTTTTCCTAAAAATTTTCTAAACATCATTGAGGCGTTTGTTAAAAATACTCCTGAAATGACTAACCCAGCACCGATTAACAACGATTTACCAACTGGTTCATTGAGCATAAAATATGAGAATATAATGGCACTAACAGGCACAAAGTTAATAAAAACACTTGATTTCATTGCCCCGATTTTATTTATACCCTCATAATACCATAAAAATCCAACCACTGTTCCAAAAAATGCAAGATAGAATAGATTGAACCATACGATTCCATTATAGTGCAATATCTCGCTAAAACTTCCATGAATAAGAACAGGAAAAAATAACATCACTGTTCCAGCAACTGATGAGTAACATACTGAGACTAAAGGGGATAATCCACCCATAACCTGTTTACCAATAAGAGAGTAAGCAACCCAACTTATCACGCAGCCAAATGTCAAAATCTCACCTTTGCCAAGCCCCATATCAAATAGCTCTGTAATATGACCATTTGATATAACTACAATTGCACCAGTTACAGATAACAAGATGCCGACACACTTAATAGCGTCAAGTCGCTCTTTAAAGATTATAGCTGATAAAAGGCTTATCAAAATAGGGTTATTGGCAATAATTAAAGATGCTTTACCAGCTTGAATATAGTTTAAAGCATAGAAAAAAAAGATATTGTAAGAAAATACGCCAGTTGCCCCAAGAAGTAACAGAGGCACAATCTGTTTTCTATCTACAGAAGGAAGAGAACCCTCAATATGCCGTGTAATGGCTATTAAAAAGATAGATGCAATTGCAAATCTGACAAATGATAGGCTAAGAGGGTTTCCTGTGCCTGCTATTACTTTGCCAGCTATGAAAGTTCCTCCCCACAAAACAGCGGTTAAAAAAAGTTTAATATAGATCATTATAATTATACCTTTGATTTTTTTTGAATATACTGAATAAAAGAGCTACTTAAAAAAAGTATTTAGAAATCTTAACGAATCAGAAAGATTTTCATAATTAAATAGTTCAAGCGAAACAACGCCTTTAAAACTTTTAAGAATATTTATAGTTGGTGCTAAAATATGTGGAGGAGTTTTATTAAGAGCTTGATGATCTTTTAGAGATGGGAACTCTACTCCATGAAGATGGATTATTGGAACTCTTGTTTTGTATTTTTCAAATAGTTTTTCAATGCTGTAACCATATTTAATTAAATGACCAGCATCAATACAGACTGACATTTTGCAAGACTCTACAATATCTCCTATATATTCAAATGGATAGTTCAAAGTCTCAATAGATATGATTGACGGGTCTGCAAGAGAGGAAGAGAGAATTTGAAGGCTCTCTTTTACATATTTCCGCCATATTTCAAGGTTAATATTATTTTGAGGGTTATCTTCATTAATATTAAAATCAAGATGTAGCGTGTATGTGGTAGGATTTAATGGTTTACAAAGTGCTACTACTTGTTTGACAGTCTCTATAGATTCAAAGCGGACAGATTTAGAACTATCTGTAAGTGAAATATCTACTGGAAGGTGGATATTGTAGGTCAGATCAAACTTTTTTGAGAGTTCTTCTAACTCGCTTATCTCTTCTTTTGATGGAAGAACCTCAACAATTTTGCTACCATTTATGTTATCTTTAACAATAAAGGGTTTGCTTTCAAAAAGCAGAAGCTCAATTTCATCAAAAAAAGAGCCAAGTTTCACAACATTTGGAACTATTTTGTCAGGATATATAAATGATGTTGTAGCTAACCTAAAGGGAAATTTTTTTGGATATTTATACAATAAAATGGTCCTGTGGTTTAAAGTCTAAGTTGATAATTATGGTTTAATTAAAATATTTGAACTCCTGCAAAACCCATTATCTATCCAGTAAACTCAAAGGGGTAATTTAAGTTTTTCAGGAACTCTATATTTGATGAACTTTGAAATTGATAAAAGAATAACACAATTGAAAATCTTTTAAAATCTAAACAAGGATTAAATTTTTATGAAATTAGAGTCTCTTATTTCAGCAGCAGCGGGCAGAGAAAAGGCTGATATTCTTTTTATAAATGGTAAGGTTATTAATGTTTTTACAGGTGAAATACTCAAACAGAGTGTAGCTGTAAAAGATGGTTATATTTGTGGATTAGGTGGGATTTGCAAAAAAGAGAATCCAAACTTAAACATAGATGTAGCAGGATTAGAATATCAAGCAGATAAGATCATTGATTTACAAGGAATGTATCTTGCCCCAGGATTTATTGATGCTCATGTTCACATTGAAAGTTCAATGGTTACTCCTGCCCAATTTGCAAAGGGAGTTGCAGCTTTTGGAACTACAACTGTTATTGCTGACCCTCACGAAATTGCAAATGTAATGGGTATAGAAGGTGTTCAATATATGATTAAATCAGCAGAGAATCAGCCGATGAATATATTGTTTGCCTCTCCTTCATGTGTTCCAGCAACAGATATGGAGACCTCTGGTGCTGTCCTTGATGCTAAAACAGTTGCAAACCTATTGCAAAATGAAAAAATAGTTGCTCTTGCTGAGATGATGAACTACCCGGGAGTTATCTTCACAGCTTCTGAAGTTATGGCAAAAATAGATGCTGCCCACAAAGTTAAGAAAAGAGTTGATGGACATGCTCCTTCTGTTACTGGTAAAAATCTTAATGCCTACGCATCTGCTGGAATTTACAGCGACCATGAGTGTTCAACTGCTACAGAAGCTCTTGAGAAGTTAAGGCTTGGAATCCATATCATGGTAAGAGAGGGAACTTGTGCAAAAAATCTTGATGATCTTTTGCCAGCAATAAACGAACAAACGTGGCATAAGATGATGTGGTGCAGCGATGACCGCCACCCTGAAGAGATACTGACTCAAGGACATATTGATTACATTATCAGAAAAGCTATAAAATCAGGCATTAATCCAGTTAGGGCGATTCAGATGGCAACAATTAATTGTGCTAACTACTTTAGAATAGATGATATTGGTGCAATTGCTCCAAAAAGAAGAGCAGATATGGTTGTGTTTAAAGATATTGAAAATCCAATAATTGAAAAGGTCTTTGTAAAAGGGGTTTTAGTTGCTGAGAATGGTAGTTGTGTTAATTCATCGATTAAAGTAGAAAAATCAGAAGAGATACCAACTGTTATGAATTTTGATCTAAATAAAATTGATTTTTCAATTAAGTGCAAAGGCTATAGTTTTCCAGATAATTATTTTCCCCCTCCCCAGTCCTCCCCAAGGGGAGGAGATGACTATTCTCCCTCCCAATTGGGGAGGGGGAAGGATGTGGGGCAACAGGAATTGCCAATTAAAGCAAAAGTTATAAAAATTATACCTAATCAAATCATAACAGAAGAGAGTTGCATGGAAGTATTGCAAAAAGATGGCTATGCTATGTCTGATACAAGCCGAGATATGATAAAGATTGCAGTGATTGAACGCTATTCAGGAAAGACAGGCATGGCAAAAGGGTTTGTTAATGGTTTAGGTTTTAAAAAAGGGGCTATTGCCTCAACAGTTGCACATGATTCTCATAATATTATTGTTGCTGGTGCAGATGATGACGATATGTTGTGTGCTGTAAATGCTGTAAAAGAGATGGGCGGAGGTTTTGTTGTAGTGTGCAAAAAAGAGGTGATTGCAAATCTTCCCTTGCCTGTGGCAGGTTTAATGTCAGAGGAATCTTTAGAATCAGTCAACTTATCAATGGGTAGAGTCTTAAAAGCCGCTCAATCTCTTGGCTCAAAATTATCAGACCCATTTATGGCACTTGGATTTCTTGCCTTGCCCGTGATTCCAGCTTTAAAGATAACTGATAAAGGGCTTGTTGATGTTAATAAATTTGCGTTAGTTGAGCTTTTTTGTTGATAAATTTGGATTAGCTGAGCGTTTTTTGTTGATTACAACCTGCTTTTTTTGACAAGTTCCATTATTCTTTCAGCAATTTGGTCTTCTGAATGAACTTCGTCTGCTTCGTTAGCTTCTACAACTGCCCCTGGCATACCCCAAACTACGGAGCTTTTTTCATCTTGTGCTAAAGAGTAACCACCTTTTCTACGAATGGCAGCCACTCCTGACAAACCATCATGCCCCATACCTGTTAGGATAACTGCCAACACATTTCCGCCAAATACCATTGCAACTGAACGAAACAGCACATCTACAGATGGGCGGCAATTATGAATTGGTGGTGAATCAACAAGAGCAATTTGAATAGTTGAACTATTTTTAATTAACGATTTATCTCTAATAGCAGAACCAATTTTAAGATCAGAGTTTTTTGTAGCTTGAGCTTGAGGTTCTTCTATTTTTCTTACAACAATATGATGACCTCCTGGGGCAATATACATTGTTCCACTCTCTAAAAGCTGATTCTCTTTAGCTTCGACAACAGTGATTGCTGAAGTTCTATTCAAACTTTCAGCTAAAGAGGCTGTAAATATTGGGGGCATGTGCTGAACTGTTAGAATAGGGACGGGAAAATCTTTTGATATTCTTGGGATTATATTTTTTAATGTGTTAGGACCACCTGTAGAGACTCCAATTGCTACAACGTCAATTCGTTTAATCTCTCGTTTTTTAAATTTGGATATAGGAGAAGGAGAGGGTAGGGGTGTTAATAACTTGTTAGTAGAAGTATCTTCAGATTGAACCTTGCTGCTAAAGCCGTGAATCTTAATTTGGCTGTTAGTTTGGCTATTAGTAGATGTTGGAGTTTCAACTTGATTTGGAGTATCAACTTGAGTTGTAGTGTCAACTTGCTCTTTAAAATAGAGTTCTCTTTCCCTAACTGGATAAATCCTACGTGCCTCTTTGGAGGCTTTCATTGCTTTAGATAGAGCTATTAATGGGTTCAAAAGAGATTTTAGTTCTGCAAAGGCAGCATCAGGAGATGCTGCCTTTGGTTTTGGTATGAAATCTAATGCCCCTCTCTCTAATGCTTTAACTGTAAGTTCAGCCCCCTCTTTATCAACGCCGCTAACCATAATAACATTAATATTTGGATATTTTGCCTTAATATGACCAAGAGCTTCAAGTCCGTCCATTTCAGGCATTACAATATCCATAATTACCAAATCTGGCTCAGATAGCTCTATCTTTTTTAAAGCTATTTTGCCATTTGAAGCAACACCCATTAAATCAATATCTGGTATCTCTTCTATTAGAGTTGATAAAAGTTGCCTGTAAAAGATAGTATCATCAACTACAAGTATTTTTAAATTATTGCTCATATATTCAAGGTCATAAAGTTAGTTCGCCTAAACTGTAGAGACGCATAGCCATGCGTCTCTACTATCATTACAAGTTGAACTGCTTTACAACTTCAGACAATGATGCTGCCATCTTAGATAGCTCTCTTGATGATTCATTAGTCTGACTTGCACCAATTGCAGTCTCTTTTGAAGCAGCACTAATACCTTGAATATTTTGAGATATATCATTAACACCTTTAGCAGCTTCTACAGAAGAGCGGGCAACCTCTGATATACCGTTAGATAATTCACCAACATGACGGGCAACCTCTGATGCAACTTTTGATATTTCATCTGTAGAACGGGCAATTTCATTGACCAACTCAGATGATTCACCAGCCTTTTGTGCAACCTCTTTTACAGTACGTGCGTTATCTGTAACAGAGCGAGAAATTTCTCCAGCAGTAGATGTCTGCTCTTCAACTGCTGATGCAATCGTCTCATTAATAGCCGCGATTTCAGTAATTACTTTACTTATCTCAGAAATAGCATCAACAACCATATTGGTGCTGTTTTGAATCTGCTCAATCTGTCCAGAAATCTCATCAGTTGCCTCTGCGGACTGTTTTGCAAGTGCCTTAACTTCTCCTGCAACAACTGCAAAACCTTTACCAGCTTCACCAGCTCCAGCAGCTTCAATTGTTGCATTTAGTGCCAACATATTTGTCTGGTCAGCAATATCTTTAATAACTCCAACCACTTTGCCAATCTGTTTTGAGGCATTTACTAACGCTTGCATCTTTTCATTAATTTTTTCTGTTGCCTTACTTGCACTTTGTGAAACTCTACTTGCTTGACTTGTATTTTTAGCAACTTCATTAAGAGAGGCTGTCATCTCTTCAACTGCAACGGCAACCGTGTTAATGCCCATTGCTATTGAGTCACTGTCATAAGCCATTTTTTTAACATTGTCTGCTGTCCTATGTGCAGATTCAGCAACATTTGAGAATGTTGAAGACATCTCTTCTGTCATAGCAGCAATATTAGAAACTGACGAGCTTGATTGCTCTGCAGCAGAGGCAACAATGCTCACACTTGCAGATATTTGTTCAGAAGCTGCTGCAACCATACCAGATTGAGAATTCATCTCCTCTGCTGCTGCTGCCATTTGAGTAGATACAGAAGATAGTTCTTTAGAAGAGCCAGATAAATTGTGTGTAGTTTGGGCAATATCTTTAATAATATTAGAGAGATTTTCTGTCATCTGCTTCATATTTGCATAAACGCCTACGATCTTTTTACCATCTTTATTTGATGTAAACGTAAGATCGCCTTTTGCGATTCTATCAGCAATTTGAGCTATTTCTGCAGGATCACCGCCTAACTGATTTGCAACGCTGTTAGTTATTAGAACAATTAGCAATATCCCAACAAATAAAGCTACTACGCTTGCAATAATAATTGTGTTAACGGCTTTTTTGTTAGAGCTTTCAACACGAGGACCAATTTGGTCTTGAACACTTTTAATACTTACCTTAATCTCTTCAACTAAAGCTATGATTCCTGGTCCAGTCTTATTTAAAATTTCATCTCTTAAAGTATTGCGTTTTACTGTTATCTCAACAAATTTAGTAATTGCAGTGATATATGCCTCTTTAGCTGCAATAGCTTGCTCTAATAATTTACGCATATCTGAATTTTGTAACTCTCTATTAATTATATTTAGATTCTCCTGCATATAGTCAAACTCTTCTATAGCTTTATCAAAAGAAGCCAGCTCATTAGTTGTTAAATATTTTTGAGCATGAAGTCGAGCTAAGAGTAGATCATGGATAGCCAGACCAGCATGAAAAGCTAACATGATATTATTCTCTTTTTGAGAACCACTCATAATTGCATTTAAAGCCTTTTCAGCTTCAGGAGCTTTTACAATAAGAACTGAATTTATTATTTCATTGCCCTTCTCTTGAAGGAGATCAATTTCGTTAAAAGCTGAGTTATATTTAAGGCGAAACTCATCAATCTGATTTATTTTTTTGGCTCGTTCAGGGTCTTTAATATCTTGATGAGCCTGTTTTAAAAAACCTTCCATCTTTTCATAATATTGATCATATTGTTTATGAAACTCTTCATTTCCTGTAACGATAAAATCTTTGGCATTCATACACGCCATAAGCATATTAGATTGCAGTTGACTTACCAAGTTAGAATTACGAGCCATCCTACGATAATCTTGAAATCCTGTAGATGAACTGTTCAAAGCAAGAAAAGCTATACCAGATACAATACCTAAAAGGGCAAGAACCGTAAAAAATCCACCCATCAATTTACTTCGCAGTGAAATAGCCTTGATATTCATTTTTTCTACTCCTTCTTAAAATTAATTCATATCTCTATTAATTCGTATTTTTAAGTTATTGCCTATTCCTGTTGCTGTTACATGCAAGCATCAAGCATAATCTTTTCTAACATTGCATTCACATCAAGAATGATAATAAGCTGTTTTCCCTTTTTTATTACCCCTTCAATCAAAGCCTCTTCAGCTTCTTCTAAATTGGGAGGTGCTGGAAAAATATCTGAATTTTCTATAGTTATCACATCGTCCATCTGATCAATTAATAATCCTACAATATCCTTTCCCAAAGAGATGTTCCCAACCATTCCACTTTTTTTATATTTTTCAATATCATCGTCAGTTTTTAAGACTAAAAGACGGCTGGTAGCAACATTTTCAGATGCGGCTCTGCCTAAGCAAATATTTAGATCAATAACAGTTACAACACGACCTCTTAAGTTCATCAAACCTTTTAAATGAGCAGGTGAATCAGGAATTGGAGTAATTGACATGTGGCGGTAAACCTCTTTTATCAACAAAATATCAATTCCTAATCGGCTATTTCCAAGAATAAATGTAGCAATCTGCCGACTCATTATGCCACCTCCTTCTTATATTTTCCTTCATGAGCCAATTCATTTTTTTGATTAGCTGAGCATGAATCTGAATCACTATCAGATATACTATCAAGTCTATTATTCATACTATTATCAAGCCTATTGTTCTCTAACATTTTGTAGAGCTTATCAAGCAGCCTCTCTTTATTCAACTTTGCTTCCCATTGAGTAAATCCTGCTTTAAAACCCTTTTGAGGGTCTATATCTTCTGCCAATGATGTTACAGCCATCACAGGCAAATCCTTAAAACGAATATCTGAGCGGATTGCACGAATAGTCTGCCAGCCGTCCATTTCAGGCATTATAATGTCAAGAATAACACCATCAACTTTCTGTCCATAGAGAATATCAAGAGCTTGTTTGCCATTTTCCGCCTCAATAACATCGTATCCAGCAGATATTAGATAGTCTCTTTCAACCATTCTAAAAAATGGAGTATCCTCTACAATCAGAATCTTTTTTAAATCAGAGTTAAGCTTTAGATTACTCTTATTGCGATACCATTCAGGGGCTGCTAACTCAAAGAGGAGATACATATCTGGTAGCAGTGTGATTCTATTCTCCAATATTGCAGAGCCAAAAAGACCCGGGGCAGCTATTGACTTGGTATCTATATCAACCACAGCATTAATTGTCCCCTCTACATTATGAATTATGATCCCCATAGGGTATTTCATCTGCTTTGGAATAATAACTCCGATAGTCTCATCTGGTAACCTTTCAGGGCGTGTTATAGGCAGATAATCTTCAAGAAAGACAAGTCTTAATTTTGAACCTTGATATTGAAGGTATTGCTGATCTTTTATCTTTTCAATTGTTGATGCCTTGATTCTTTCAATGCGGGAGATAAGCTCTAAAGGCAAGGCAAACTTTTCAGGGGTATTATTATTAAAGAGCAAAAGTGTCTGGAGGTCTTTTCCATCGTGTTTTGTATCTGTTTTATGTTTAATATCAGCTTTTGCTTTTTTTCTATATTTTTCTAAATCAATATGATGCAGTTTTGCCTTTTCAAATATACCAGCAGCATCAAGGATAAGCGAAACAGAACCATTTCCCATTATGCTTGCACCGCTAAAACACTTCTGGCTTTTAAGATAGCGTGGCAAAGGCTTTACAACAATCTCTTCAATATTTTCTACTGCATCAACCAAAAGCCCAAATTGAGACATTCCATGTTTAATTACAACTATCCTTGCAGGCTCTGTTGAGCCATAAATATCTATTTTTTCTCTTCCACTCTCGTTAATATTGAGCACATCTTTGAGTGAAATAAGAGGTAACAACATATTTCTCAAACGGAGAATAAGTGATTTTTGAACAAGCTCAATACGGTCTTTTATTTCATCAGGATCGATAAGCACAAGCTCGTCAATATTTGCTTCTGGCAGAATAAAACATTGTCCTCCAGATTGTATTACAAGACCAGATACAATTGCTAATGTTAATGGCAGCACAAGGCTTATTGTTGTCCCTTCATAAAGTGTGCTGTTAATATCAACTGTTCCGCCTAACTGCTTGATGTTGGTCATTACAACGTCCATTCCAACACCTCGTCCACTTACGGCTGAAATCTGTTTTGCAGTTGAAAAACCGGGTTTAAAAATGAGCATCATCAGCTCTTTGTCTCCCATTTCGTTCATCTGCTCTTTAGTAATTATCTCTTTTTCAACAGCTTTTTCTCCAACAAGTTTGCAATTAATACCACCGCCATCATCAATAATATCAATATAGACATGACCAGCTTGATGATATGCTTTTAGCTGGATTGTTCCTTGTCTTGGTTTTCCCGATTTTTCTCTATAATCTGGCTCTTCAATCCCATGATCAACACTGTTACGAATAAGGTGAGTTAAAGGGTCAGATAGTGCTTCAATAATTGATTTATCAAGCTCTACATCTTCCCCGTGTGTTACAAGCCTTATCTCTTTATCTAACTGTTTGGCAAGATCACGAACTATTCTCTGAAACTTACCAAAAATGATAGATACTGGCTGCATTCTCATCTGCATAATTTTTTCTTGCATCTCTGTTGTGATGCGGCTTATGTGCTGAATAGCAAAGTTAAGCCCTGGAGTATCTTTTATTAACGGCATGGCGATCTGGTTAAGCTGATTTCTCCCCAAAACCATCTCACCAGCAAGGTTTACAAGATCGTTTAAGAAATTAACCCCAACTTTTATCTTCTCTTCTGTTTGTATTGTGTTTGTGATTTTTAATTCAGGTTCAATTGTAGGTGTAGATTGAGGTTGTTTTGTAATTCTGAATTCAGGCTCTTTTGAAGGTATGAATTGTTGTTCGTTTGTGATTTTGAGTTCAGGTTTTGTTGAAGTTATTGATTGATGTTTGTTTATTATTGGTAATTGAGATTCTGTATATATTTTATCAGCTTTATTAACTTTATCTGTAATATTCTTAGGAGGTGTTTTCAATTCAGGCTCCATCTTGATTTCAGCTTTTTCAAGATGATGCTCTTGAGCATGAATCTGAATCTGAATATCAATCGGGATAATTCTCTCTTTTGGAATACCCAATACAGTTGGTAGAGACTCTTCTTCAAGAAATGTTGCAAAGGCAAATACAAATTTAATTTCGTTATCTAAACAGTCAGCAAGACCTTGAATCATATCAATATCAAGTCTTGATTCAATTAAATCGCCATTTGAGACAATGCTGTTGATTAAATCAAGCGGAGTTTTACCCTTTTCAGTTAAATCTTTTTTTAAATAGACTGTTATAGTGTAGAGGCAGAGCCTATTTCTAACAAATTTATCTAACTCATTTTTAGCAACATCAAATTTTCTGGGTTCTTGACCAGTTGGACTCTTTTCTTTAATTGTAATTATCTTTTCTTCTTTTACCTGTTCAGCAACAAAATCGTTATTGTTTTGAGTTGTAACAGTGTTAGAGAGTTTATTAGAAGGGTGTATAATAGCTGTCAATCTCTCAATTTCAGGCTTTATGTTAAAATTTTCACTGTTACCAATATCATCAAACATCGACTTGAGTGCATCAATACCTGAAAAAAGTGCATCAATAAATTCAGGGCTTGCTTTAATATTTCCCTCACGAAGCATAGAAAGGAGATTTTCTATAACATGCGAGAGATTACCGATATTTTTAAGTCCAAAAAAGCCAGATGCACCTTTTATGCTGTGAACCGCACGAAATATTCCATTGATGATTTGAGAGTCAATGTTATCAATACTTTTTTCCATCTCTAAAAGGTCAGGCTCAATTGATTCTAAATGCTGAATAGACTCCTCAACAAAAACTTTAATCAACTCGTCCTGATCCATCATTTTGCTGACTCCTTACTTTTTATGCTAAAAAGCGATGGGAATTGGAAAAACTTTGCAACTTTTAAGAATTTTTCTCCAGCTCCAGTTATCTCAAATGTTTTTGATTCAGATTTAACTTGGCGATATATTCCAATAATCAAATTAACACCAAGTGAATCGACATTCTCAATATTGTCTGCCTTAAAAACAACCTTAGAGACATTGGGATATGTTTTAAGTTTTTGCAAGAAAAAGTCTCTTAATTTTTCAATTTGGCTTGCAACTAAATCTGTTGTTGGCATTAAAAACAGAGTGTCTTTTTCAAGATTTAGATCGTTTTGGAGCACGAATCCATATTTTATCTTCTGCTCTGTCAAATCAATAGGTGAGATGCGATCTTCAGGAATACTAAGAGAATTTGAGATAAACTCTGAACTAAAGTCAGTTCCAAAAACAACAATAAAGGGGAGATCAATATCTAAGCAATCTTCAAGCCCTTGAACACTGTCAACATCTAAACTTGATTCAATGAACTCTCCGTGTTTGTTAATTTCATTGATTATATCAAAAGGAGTTTTGCCTTTAAGTGTTAAATCTCTCTTTAGATCAAATTTAAGAGAATAAAGATTCAATCCTGTTTTTAGGAAGTTTTCCAATTTATCTTCAGCAATTTCAAACTTGTTTGACTGCCTACTATTACCGCTGCTCTCTTGGATAGTAATTATCTTAACTGGTTTATCGTTTTGCTTTAAATAAGATGTTAAAAGCTCTATCTCTTCCTTAATATTATATTGTTCGCTTTTATTTATATCATTTAGCATAGAACTCAGAAGAGCCACGCCAGTTAAAAATGATTGAATAAGCCCTTTGCTTGGCTTTATCTTACCATAACGCAATTGAGAAAGCAGACTCTCCATAGTATAAGAGAGTTCTCCAATTTTCAGAAAGTGGTAAAAACCTGACGCACCTTTTATAGTGCGCATTGCTCGAAATATTCCATTCCAAATATCAGAATCAATGTTATCTATATTTTTCTGTAGTTCAAGCAGATCAGATTTGATTGAATCTAAATGCACCAAAGACTCTTTCGCAAAAACTTTTACCAACTCATCTTCCATCATAATTGATTCCTCCTTGCTTGCTATTCATATAAGTCATATTTTTCAATTTGTTTTAAAAATCAAAGTTACCGCATTACCATCAACTATCACCTCTTGACCAACTGAAGTCATAAGAGTTAAGCCACGTTTTCCGATCTGCGTTAGAGTTAAATCTGTCTGCTTACGAACATTTTTTTTAAAATCAAATCCCGCCCCTTCATCTAAAATAATTATCTTTAGTTCGTTATCTTTAAGATATATATCAACTTCAAAATGGGCAGTTGGTTTATAATTATTTCCATGCTCAACCGCATTAAGCATTGCCTCTCTGACAGATAAAAGCACAATATCTTTGTCATTTCCTTGTGGTATTTTTTCAATTGGTAAAATATTTTCTATCCAGCTACATGCTCTGTCAACTTCATTATATGTTGATAAAAATTCTGAATGAAAAGTTGGGCTGCCATTTTTTTGAGGATTGTTAATGCAAATGAGAAGCAGATCATCATCTTGCTCTTTTTTATCTAATATATTATCAAGAATATGTTGGCAAATACCTTTTATAGTGTTTTTACTGAAAAATTCGGAACTGCTCTCAATAGCATCTATAAGCTCCTTTACTTCAATACCATCTGAAAACAAAAAGAGATAAGAGTTAGGCTCTAACTTCTCAGACTCAAATATAAAAAGATCATCGTCATCTAAAATACCAAGAACCATACCTCCGCCATTGAGGAGTTTATAACTTGGTTCATTGTTTAAATCAAAAGAGACAAGAAGTCCGCCCGGGTTACCTGCAGAGGCTATCTTAAGTTTTCCTGATAAACGTTCCCAAAATATAACAGTTGCACAGACATGAGATTTATCGTTTCCAACTTTAATCAACTCTCTGTTTATTTTTTTAAGCAAAGATATTGGCTCTTTGTGGCTGTCCCAAAATGAGGTGAGTATTCCTGTAAAAGTTGCACTTGTATATGAACTTATAACATCATGACCTGAAACATCTGCAATCACAAGACCGCAATCTCCATCAAGACCAAATCTATGGCATCTCATCAAATCTCCGCCAGCTTCATGCAAAGGTAGATATGTAAAATCAACCAATTGACATAAGTTAATACAACCTGCTCGAAATAGTTGAGATTGAGCTTGTCGTACTAAAGATGCTGTTTTGGCATCAGATAGACGAGAACCTTTTAACATTAATTGGGAGAGGGCAGATTCAATGATTTCAATAGCATTATTTTTTGTGATTTGAGCTTGGGGTATAATTCCATCAACTTTTTGCTGAACAGCATACTGAAATGTGGAAGGATCGTAAGATTGGGTATAGAGAAATACAAGGATATGAGCAAATTGCCTTTTTATAATTGTCAATAAACCAAGACCATCAATGCCTGATGTAAATATGTTGCTTACAACAATATCAAGAATCTTATCTCTATTTTCTTCAATAAATTTTAATGCTTCTGAACCATTGCTAACACTATAAACTTCAAAACCAATCTGAATCAAAAAATCACTATAACTATCCCTTAGCTGTTTATTTTCTTCAACTACAAGTAAACTATAGCCCTTAAATGGACAAGATTTATCAAAAGATTCTTCATTTACTTGAGATGAGTTTTTAACAATTTCCTCTCTATTAGAATCTTGACATTTTGTATAATATTTTTTTGCGTTAGAGTTATCTTCTGCATTAGGCGGCTCTTTTAGATATTTTTCAATTATTGCTCGCAACTGTTTAAAATCAACAGGTTTAGGAAGAAAATCATTACACCCAGCCCTTAAACTTCTTTGGCGATCCTGTTTTAGTGCAAGAGCTGAAACTGCCACAATAGGGATAGTAAATCCTAATTCTCTTATCTTTTTTACTGTTTCAAACCCGTCCATACCGGGCATTAGCAGATCCATTATGATCAATTTAAAGTCGCTCTTGTTGAGCTTTAGTAGAGCATCTTTTCCATTTATAGCCTCTTCTACTAAAAAACCTTCGGCACTAAGTAACTCTGTTACATACATCCTGTTAAATGGATTATCATCAACAATCAAAATATTAGGTTTCACTATTTTTATCCAATAAAATCAAAGGCTCAAATCCGAAATTTTAGAATGTTTGTAATTTAATAACACCAGAGATTGAATAAATTGAGTAGGGAACAACGATCGTAGGGAACAGCGATCGTTGTTCCCTACCTACCTATGACATCTCCTTGCTCAGTATAATTTCGGACATTATTAAATTGTTATTCCTAAAGTATCTGTCCCGTTAAAAATGGCGAAGCATCACACTCTTGCTCGTTTCTTTCAAGATCATAGGAGCGAAAAATAGTCATCTCTCGCTCCTTTTTTTCTAAAGGAAATGGGATATATTTAAACGACTCAAGAAACTTTATACCCTCATTTTTTCTTGGAATAAGCTCTAAGCCTTCTACTTTGTTTTCATATCTATTTTTTTTATCTTTCTCTTTATTAGAACTATAACTTAGATAAGGATCGGATACAATATTACCCAATATAGCCTTGCCAGATATAACATCTCTTACAAGAGCCTCTTTCCCATTTGTTGATACGGAAAATGGTATTTGAACATCATAAACTAACCTTGCTGCTGCAAGTATCTCACGCTCGTATGATGCAAGTGAGCCAGCAATACACCTTATAGCCATAAGTGGTTTTTCGTTGCAACAGACAATGAGATCAATCTTTGAGGTATATTCTTCATCCTTAAACATAATTTTGATAGGCACATCAACCAAAACATCTTGTTTTTCGTATCCTCTGTTTTCAACAAGAAATCTTTCAAAAAGCTGACGGCTGCCTTCAGCCCCAATATCTGGAACCATTTTTCCTGTTATGTAGTCAATTAGTGTAAGATTCATAATAATCATCCATATTTATTATCAAAAAAGAGGTTTGCCAGACATCTCTTTTGGCTGTTCAAGTCCCATAACCTTTAATATTGTTGGTGCAATATCGCCAAGAATACCGCTATTAAGTGTTATATTTTTGTATTTATCGCCAGCAAGTATGAATTTAACTGGATTTAGGGTATGTGCTGTATGAGGATTTCCATCTTTATCTTTCATCTGTTCAGCATTTCCATGATCTGCTGTTACCATTGCAGTTCCACCACTCTTCCAGATAGCTTCAACAACCTTTTTTACACACTCATCAACAGTAGAGCAAGCCTTGATTGCTGCTTCTAAATTGCCCGTATGACCTACCATATCCATGTTGGCAAAATTGAGAATCATCAATCTTATCTCTCCTTTATCAATCTTTTCGCAAGCCGATTGTGCAACTTTGTAGGCACTCATTTCAGGTTTTTCGTCGTATGTTCTAACCTCTCTTGGAGATGGAATAAGTATCCGTTCTTCCAATGGAAATACCTTTTCGTCTCCTCCATTGAAAAAATAGGTTACATGTGCATATTTTTCGGTTTCAGCAATTCTAAGTTGAGCAAGATTTTCACGGCTTACAACCTCTCCAAGAATATTATTTAAGTGTTGAGGCTTAAAAATTACAGGCAATGAAAATGATTCATCATATTGAGTCATGCAAAGAAACCCTGAAAGCTTTGGAACTATTTTTCTCTCAAATCCTGTGAAATTATCCTCTGTAAAGGCTCTTGTAATCTCTCTTGCCCTGTCTGCTCTAAAATTGAAAAATATAATAGCATCTTCATCTTTTACTATCCCATCATTATCTGCAATCAATATTGGTTTTACAAATTCATCTGTCTGACCAGCATCATAAGCCTCTTTGATCGCATTCAATGGGTCAACTCTTCTTCTATTTAAGCCAACTCCAGCAGTGTATAGTGCATAAGCCTTTTGGACTCTATCCCAACGTGTATCTCTATCCATTGCGTAGAATCTGCCGCAAACAGTTGCAATAGCTATCTTTGCTCTTTTTTCTTCTATTTTATTCTCAATTTCATTGTTGCTAAATTGGGTTGTAGTATTATTCTCACTCCTATTACTTATATTTTCAAAATCCTTACTTTCAATATATTTTCCAAGCTGAGTTAGGTAACTAATTCCGCTTTGAGGAGGAGTATCTCTGCCATCAAGTATTGCATGAATAAAGATATTGTTAATTTTAAATTTAGATGCCATCTCAATAAGTGCAAACAGATGATCAATATGGCTGTGAACTCCTCCGTCAGATAAAAGCCCCATAAGGTGAAGTGAAGAATCTTTATCTTTGACTATCTGCATCATCTTCACAAGCTCTGGAATATCAAAAAAAGATTTATCCTCAATTGCAAGATTGATCCTAACTAAATCTTGAAATACCGTTCTTCCAGCACTGATATTCATGTGTCCAACTTCTGAATTACCCATTACACCATCTGGTAACCCAACAGCTCTGCCTGAACATAAAAGTTTTGAGCATGGGTAGTTTTTTTCTAACATATCAAGAAAGGGAGTGTTTGCAAGGGCAACTGCATTATCTGTTGTAATTGGATTGACACCCCAGCCATCTAATATCAAAAGAGCATCAACAGAATTTTTCTTATAACTGTTTTTCTTAAAATCATTTTCCATCTCTGAAATATCTAACCTTGGAGCATCTGCCCAAAGACCTTCAATATCGTAAAAGTCTCTGGTCTCTTTATTAAATACATGGATAATAACATCGCCAAAATCAAGCAAAGCCCATGTTCCGTCCTTAATACTTTCACCCTCTTTCATACCTTCAGTGCCAAGTGGTAAATTACCAATTTTTTTCATATTAATATGGATATTTTCAGCAATTGAAGATACCTGTCTTGAAGATGAGGCAGTTATAACAATTATTGCGTCAGTGTAAGATGTAAGCCTTCTTACATCCATTACAGTAATTTTCTCTGCTTTTCTTGCAAAAATTTCGTTTAAATAAGGGGTTAAAGTCAGTTTAAAATCTATATTTTCTATCTCGTTTGTGGTCATTGAGTTATTTTGATCCTTTTAATATGGTAAATTGTAATAAAGAAATTAGAATAGGGTTAGCGTATTAATTTTAGAGTTATGTTAGCATAATAACTTAATTTTTACTTAACAGATGATCTTATAAATAGAGCTTTTTTTGATAAATTATTGATTCAACTACAGGTGGAACAAGCCCTTTTATAGATTCACCTCTTTTTATTTTTTCCCTGATAAGTGTTGAAGATATATGAATCTCTGGAACTTCGCAAATATGAACCGTCTTAAATCCCTGTTTTATATCATGGTTTTTGATAATATTTTCAGATTGAGAAATTTCATATTGAGAAGATATGACTCTTTTTAAAAATGATTCAATATCTTTTAAGCCTCTGATATCTCCAGCTCTGTACATTACTACTATCTCAGTTAGCTTAAAGATTTCAACACTGTTTTTCCAAGTATTTATATCAAAAAATACATCAGAACCCATTATAAAATAGAGTTTTGTATTTTTGTCTATTAAACTTTTAAAGTGTTTGATTGTATCTATTGAGAAAGATTTACCTCTTCTCATAAGTTCAACATCAGAGATCATAAAGCCTGAAATAGTTGAAACTGCCTGTTCAACCATCTCAAATCGCTCGTTTGCAGTGGCAAGGGTTGTTGTTGTTTTGTGCGGTGGAATTGCAGATGGAATGATATGAACAGTGTTTAGATTAAACACTGATTTAACGTGGGTAATAACGGCAATATGCCCAAGATGAATTGGGTTAAATGTTCCTCCAAATAAGCCGACATTCATAGTTTACTCCCATTGCAGAATTGGCTTTCTGGATATGTTCATTGTTTTCTGACACCTTATTTATCTTTATCTACTGGTTCTAAAAGATGCCAAGGGATTTCAATCTTTTCATTATTCAAAATTTTTTTAACAGAAGGAATATCAAGATTTACTATGGTTGCAATAATATCCTCAGAGAAACCTTGCTTTTTAGCATTATGCACCAACTTTTGCAGCATTGAATAACCCGCTTCCTGACGTCCCTTTTGCAAACCTTTTTGCCAACCCTCTTCTCTAAGTTTTTCTGCAGTTGTCATGGCAATTTATCCTACTTTTGAATTACTTTTTGCCTCAGCCAAAGACAATTTCTCGAAAGCATCTCCTACTGTTCCTTCGGCTGCCATATTACGACGCCGTGTTTCTGCCGCTTTCTTAGCCGCCATACTCCGCTTACGAGTTAAAGCTGCTTTCTCTCCAGCATTTTTCATCCGTTTTTTCCAATCTACCACTTTAGGGCGATCACGCATCTGGAGAATCGTTTCGGTCGAGATAATATCGAGGTCATGCATCTTATGGCAGTTTGGGCAAAGAATGACAAGATTGCTGATGTCATTATTGCTGCGGTCGCAATCAATGTGAGCTACTTCCAAGACGGCTGGAATGCCGAAACCACAGTGAGCACATACAGGATCATAGGTCTCAAAAGCAAGCTTACGATAATTGAAGTGTTTTGGCATTCCGACTTTCAGCCTTCTATAATAACATACACATAGCAAAACACAATTTGTTAAATCCTAACCTGCCCAGTGCCTCTGACTACAAATTTAGTTGAGGTAAGCTCCTCTAAACCCATTGGACCAAAAGCATGAAGTTTTGAGGTGCTGATACCAATTTCAGCCCCCAATCCTAACTCTCCTCCATCGTTGAATCTTGTAGAAGCGTTAACCGCAACCATTGAAGAGGAGACCGTTTTTATAAATTTTTCAGCTCTATCCATATCAGTAGTTATTATTACATCAGTGTGGTCAGAGCCATAAGCTGCTATATGTTCGATAGCTTCTGTCATGCTATTAACAATTTTGACAGCAAGGATTAGATCAAGATATTCAGCGTGCCAATCCACCTCTTGAGCCTCAGCAACCTTGAGATTTTGGGAGATATTTTTAAGCAAATCAAGAGTTATCTGGCAGCCTCTAATTTCCACGCCAGCCTCTGCAAATCTTTGAGCCATTATTGGTAGAAATTTAGGGGCAATCTCTTTATGGATAAGCAAAGTCTCCATTGCATTGCAAACACCCGGACGATGCACTTTTGAGTTAAAACAGACCTTTACAGCAAGCTCTATATCCGCAACTTTATCAATGTAAGCATGACATACACCTTTGTAGTGTTTAAGAACTGGAATTGTTGAGTGCTGAACTACAAATCTAATAAGAGACTCACCGCCTCTTGGAATGACAAGATCAATAAACTCTTCTTGCTTTAAAAGGTGGGTTACAGCCTCTCTATCTTGGATTGGAATAACTTGGACAGCATCTTTTAATATCTGAATATCATCTTTTGACGCTGTTAAATTTGAATCTCTATATCTAAGTCCTATCTCTACCAACGACTCTTGAATAATCTCGGCAAGTATAATGTTTGAGTTAAATGCTTCAGAGCCTCCGCGTAAAATTGCACAGTTGCCAGCTTTAAGGCACAATGCTGCTGCGTCAACAGTTACATTGGGGCGTGATTCATAAATCATTGCAATAACGCCAAGCGGAATCCTCATTTTAGAAACTTCAAGTCCATTTGGACGTCTCCACTGCCTTGTTATCTGTCCAACAGGATCAGGCAGTTCTGCAACCTCTTTAAGCCCTTTAATCATGGATTGAATTGTTCCATCACTGATTTTAAGCCTATCTATCATAGCAGCAGAAAGCCCCTTAGATGTTGCATACTCTATATCTTTTTGATTTTCATTTTGAATTTTATCTTTATACAAGAGAAGTTTATCAGAAATAGCGTGAAGTATAAGATTTTTCTGCTCTGTTGATGCCACAGCCATCTTTCTTGATGCAGCTTTTGCCCTGACTGCAATATCTTTTATAGTAGATTCCATAAAAATGATTTTCTCCTTTTCATCAGCGTTTGCATATTTAGACTGGTCCTAATTCCCTTACTAACTCAACAAATTTTTCTTGAGCTTTAGAAAATAGTCCAAAAGTATGCCCTGTCACTGTCCATGGACGAATTCTTTTTCTGATATTTTGTTCAACCATTTTTTCTCCATCAAACACAATATCAGATGTCATCTCTTCAAAACGTATAAACATTGAAGCATTCTTAAGTATTTTATTGCCTCGTTTTGCTTTTCTATAAAGTAATAGCTGATTTTCTTCGAGTATTGGTATCCATCCCATAGATTCCCATTCTGCTTTTCTTCCCTCATAAAAATCATTAAGGTTTTCAAATATCGGTTCGGGAGGTTTTATAGGATATATTTCAGATAACACAGAGCTTTCACCATGAACTACCAACTCCATTTTTTTCAAGAAAAACATTTTTTCTTTATCGGTTATAAGGCAGACAGCTTTTACTTTTTCTTTAAATAGTCGTGTTGGGATAATATCTCTTTCCATACCCGGTGAACTTCCACCAAAATACCTTACTCTGACTGGATTTTTGGTTGAAATTGACTCTAAAAGGGTTTCAATCAAATCATTAGCCATATTGAGTATCGTTTCCCGTTTTTTATAGATAGTTATTTTGTTTCTCTATTGTTTTATATATTGTTTTCGCTTCAGATTCTTTATAACCCAACGTTACCATGCGTTTTTTTATTGTTTGATCAAGGATTTCAGGAGAAGTTTTCTCAAAAAGGATAATTTTTAATGATAGCAGTGGATGAAAATCATAAGCGAGTAAAAATGGAATCTCAGAGGGATTTTTTTCTATTATAATGGGCTGAAAATTAATAAGGCAGTATCGTCCCAAATCTGCTTTCTGAGACCATAGGGTGCTTGTTTCATCGTATGGAACAATATAAATATTTTGATTATTATTTTTTTTAATAATGTCATTGCTTATTGCATTGATAATAGATGTCTCTCTTAATTTTGACTGTAATTCTCTTGCAAGCAAAGGCGGTTGAGGCTGTGATGTGTTCGGGTTTAAAATAGCAAAACTACCAGTTCTTAGAAACGTAAACAATCGACCTTGTGTTGTATTTATCAATTGATTGTTATAGTCACCACCACCAATCAAAAAATGTATTTTAACAAGGCTGTTCCAGTTTGCCGCAAACCTTGATTTTTCTTCGTCAGTTGTTTTAATCACAGTACCAGATTTAGGAAGCTGCACTTGAAGAGCGTGTTCAATATGTTTAACAGCATCACCCCATTTACCTTCATAAGCAATTGGAGTATTATAAAGCATATCACCTTCTTCAAAAAAACAATTAGCTACAGCATCTTTGAAATTCTTTGGAACAGCCCATTTAAAACCCTCATAAAATTCCATAGTTTTACTAATTCCTATCTAATGTTGCTTCAAAGTTTAGCTGTCATGTAAAATTTGCCCTAAAAAACCTATTTCCGAATAATATTACAGTTCTGGCTTATTCGATAACATATCCGTTTTTTTAATTGCGGAATTAAAAAAACGCCCCAAAATACAAAAATAATTCACCATTAAGTGTTCCTTCACAGCTCATACCCGCTGTCAATCCCTCTGTTGATAATACCCCCCCCTTTTCTAAGGTAATTATATGTAAGATGCAGTTTTATAATACGTAAATTAAGTTATCACAAGATTATCACGATGAACAACATCATCAAAAGGGTTTGAACCAAGAACTTGACGTATCTTATCGCTTTTAAGACCCATGATTTTACGAATATCTGATGATGAGTAGTTTACAAGACCTCTGCCAAGGATTGTCCCATTAGAAGAACATATATCAACTGGTGAACCCATACAAAAATCATCAACTACATCAGTAATACCGATTGGTAAAAGACTTTTTCCCTTTTTCACA
This sequence comes from Desulfamplus sp., assembly GCA_015232455.1. Lineage (GTDB taxonomy): Bacteria > Desulfobacterota > Desulfobacteria > Desulfobacterales > Desulfobacteraceae > Desulfamplus. Next base: position 35,824 of record JADFZQ010000014.1, read on the forward strand.
AGAGCATCTTCTGCACCTTTATCAACAACAATACTGCCTTGTGATTTAAGATTAAATGCTATCCAACATTTTCTGCTGTTAAGATGTCTGTTTCCCGGAATAAAGAAAGTTCCTTTATCCTTTCCAGCAACAATATCAGTGATGATATTAGGATTTAATCCACCTGCTATAATCATTGGAACTCCAGCCCTTGAGAGCTTTTTTGCAGCCTTAACTTTGCTTAACATGCCTCCAGTTCCAAGATTACCAGGAATACCTCCTGCTGCATCTTCCATATCTGATGTTATAGAGCGAACGCTTGATAATAATTTTGCATCAGGATAAACCCTTGGGTCTTTGTCATAAAGTCCGTCAATATCAGTTAGGTTTATCATAATATCAGCATCCATAAGAAGGGTTATCATGGCTGCAAGATTGTCGTTATCCCCAAGTTTAATCTCTTCAAAGACAACAGTATCGTTTTCATTGATTATTGGGATAATATTCCACGCTAAAAGTTGATTTAGAGTGTTGCGTGCATTTAGGTATCGCCTTCTGTGGCTTAAATCTTCTCTTGTTAAAAGGAGTTGTGCTACTTTGCTGTCAAATTGTGCAAATGCCTTTTCCCACGCAAGTATCAGCCCTGCCTGACCAACTGCCGCTGCTGCTTGTCTTGCAGGAATTCCATCTGGTCTTTTTTCAAGACCTATTTTTTTTACACCAGAGGCAATGGCACCAGAAGAGATAATCATAACTTCAGCACCACTTTGGCGTAATTGGTGAACTTGGTGGCTTGTCTCTTCTATTATATCAATATTAAGACCTTGATTTAAGGTAAGAACACCACTTCCAATTTTGATTACAACTCTTTTGGCTCGTTTAAATATAGTTGATCTATCATAATTTATTGGCTCATTCATGGAAAAACTCTCAAAACTATTTGTTTTGTTTGTTAATTTTTTGTGCAAGAAAGGCTATTAACTCTTGAGTGCCTTTGCCCGTTGCTGCTGAAATTGTGAAAATCTGTGGTAGGGATTTATCTGTTATTTCTAATAATTCTCGATTTTTGTTTACAATCTCTTTAATATACGCATCTTTAAAAGCTAAAACCTTAGAGTCTGTGTCAGTAATATCAATCTTATTAAGAACAATAACCTGCTCTTTTTGTGCAAGAGTATCACTGTAAAGAGCCAGTTCTCGGTTAATAAGGTTGAACTCGTTAAGAGGAGATTCTGGTTTGATCTGGGAAGCGTCAATGAGATGTATTAATATACCAGTTCTCTCTACATGTTTTAAAAACTGGATACCAAGTCCTGTACCGTCATGTGCCCCTTCAATTAGACCCGGAATATCGGCAACTGCAAAGGGTTCACCAAATTCTGGCTGTACCATTCCAAGAGATGGATTTAATGTTGTAAAGGGGTAATCTGCAATTTTGGGGCGAGCTGAAGAGATAGAACTTACAAGTGTTGATTTTCCAGCATTTGGAAGACCAACAATTCCTACATCTGCAAGAAGTTTAAGTTCAAGTTTAAGGCGAAGCTCAATTCCTGCAATTCCTGGTTGAGCGTGCCTTGGTGCCCTGTTGGTGGAGGTTGCAAATCGTTTATTGCCACGTCCGCCCATTCCACCTTGGGCTACAACATATTGTTGACCTGACTGTGTCATATCTACAATAAGTTCACCTGTATCGGCATTAGTTACGATGGTGCCTGGCGGCACATCAATTATTTGGTCAGGAGCGTTTTTACCATGCCGTTGTCTCCCCTGACCAGCAGTTCCATTTAAGGCAATAATTATTTTTTGGCGGCGAAGATCAACAAGTGTTCGTTTACCTTGATCAGCACGGAGAATAACACTGCCTCCATCTCCTCCATCTCCGCCGTCAGGTCCGCCCCACTCTATAAATTTCTCTCTTCTGAAACTGACACAGCCAGCTCCACCGTTGCCAGACCTGACAGTAATTATGGCTTCATCTATGAATTTCACGCTGCATAAACACTCACTCTCTTTTTGTCACGACCTTGTCTTTCATACGTTACAACGCCGTCAATCAATGAAAAGAGAGTATAATCTTTACCCATGCCTACGTTGTTGCCAGGATGTATTTTTGTCCCAACCTGTCTTACAAGGATATTACCTGCAACAGCACTCTGTCCGCCATACATTTTAACTCCACGCCTTTGGCCGTTTGAATCACGACCGTTTTTAGAACTTCCACCTGCTTTTTTATGTGCCATATCTAAAAAACTCCCTTTCTATCCGTGCCTTTAATAAATAATGCTATTTAGTTTTTGCTAAATTAATTCTAAGTATTTTTTACATCTATGATTATTTGTCTATTATTTTATATTTGAATAGAGTTGATTTTAACTGCTGTATAAAGCTGTCTATGCCCTTTCATTCTCTTGTAGGATTTTCTTCTTTTATATTTAAAAACAATAACTTTTTTACCTTTGCCTTGTTCAATAATATTGGCACTTACAACTGCATTTTCGATAACAGGTGAACCAAGAGTCATCTTTTCTCCGTCAGAATAGAGGAGAACATCATTAAACTTAATTTCACTACCTATTTCTCCTTCAAGTTTTTCAAATCTAAAGATTTTCCCCTCTTCCACCTTATACTGTTTACCACCAGTTTTAATTACTGCATACATACTATATATCTCCTTATATACTCCCTAAACTTATATTTATAAAATATTTAACCCTTGCTCTATTATTTAATACTCAATTACCACACTTAAGGTATTGGGTTATTTGCTAACATTGGCTTTAAAAAAATTCTGGATACTATGATGAAACTGCCATTTTGTCAAGGTAAAGATTGACTCACAAAACAATTCTAACTTAGAGCATCTTTAAAGATTCAAGCTATAAAATTTAATCTATCCCATTTTTCCCACAACTATAACTTCCAAGTATTCTAAAAAATTCAGTATTCTGTTCAATTGCTTTTATCACATTTTCAGCACTGCTATTTGTTAAATCGCTTTCTAAATCGGCATAAAACATATACTGCCAAGGTTTTCCGTGAATTGGTCTTGACTCTAACTTAACAAGGTTTATCTGGTTTTCTGAAAATACCTTCATAACCTCAAAAAGTGATCCTGGTTTGTTAGATGTTGAAAAGACAATTGATGATTTTGGCGATGAATTTATCTTACCAGATTCTTCTTTATTAGCCATCTGTCTTTCAATAACTACAAAACGTGTAAAATTTCTTGGGTTATCTTCAATTGCCTCTTCAAGAACTGCCATACCAAAAAGTTGAGCTGCTTCAACGCTTCCAATTGCAGCCGATTCAAGATTTCCAGACTCTACAACGGACTTTACAGCACTTGCAGTTGCATTAACTGGCATCATCTTAATGTCAGGATTTGCATCTAAAAATCTTTTGCATTGCTGCAACGCTGGAGTTGGTGCAAATACCTGTTTTATATCCTCTAATTTACTATCTTTGTGAGCTATTAAATTGTGAATTACCCGAATTGACAACTCACCAGTTATAAAAAGCTCATATTCAAGAAGAAGATCATAATTTTCATGGATACTTCCAGCAAGAGAGTTCTCAATTGGAACTATTCCAAAATCAGCACTACCATTTTTTACATGCTCAAAAATATCTCTAAATGATGGAACAGGGTAATTTTCAACATCACTGCTAAAATATTGAATAGCTGCTTTATGGCTAAAAGTTCCTTGCTCTCCAAGATAGACTACACGCTTCTCTTTTCTGGATATTCCTGATTCTATCCCTTGAGTTTCCCATTCTGATAATGCTCTTCCTGAGAATAATGTTGATAAAGAGTCTCTATTTTCAGAACTATAGCCTGTATAGTCGTGGATAAGCTGCTTGCCTACAACAGGGGCGATTACATAAATATCTCTGATAAGCCGTCCAAACTGCTTTGGATATAAACTTTGAGGACCATCAGATAGAGCCTCTTCTGGCTTGTGGTGCACCTCAATCATTAAGCCATCAGCACCAGCAGCAATTGCAGCTCTTGCCATTGGGCTTACCTTTTCTCTAATTCCAGTTGCATGGCTTGGATCAATTAATACTGGCAGATGTGTCAACTGTTTTAAAACTGGTATTGCTGATAAATCAAGGGTGTTTCTTGTGTAAGGCTCAAAAGTTCTTATGCCTCGTTCGCACAAAATTATGTTTCTATTTCCTTCTGCTGCAATATATTCAGCAGACATGAGCCACTCTTCAATTGTTGAGGCAAGACCGCGTTTTAAGACAACTGGTTTTCCCATTCTGCCAGCACATTTAAGAAGCTCAAAATTTTGCATATTTCTTGCACCAATTTGAATTACATCAACATATTTCATCATCAAATCTGCGTGCATTGGGGAAGTTATTTCAGTAACTACTCGAAGTCCTGTAACTTCACGAACTTCAGCTAAAATTTTAAGCCCCTCTTCTTCAAGCCCTTGAAAAGAGTATGGTGATGATCTTGGTTTAAATGCACCGCCTCTGAAAAGAGTAGCACCATATTTTTTAACCTCTTTTGCAATTATCATTGCCTGTTCTCGGCTCTCTACCGCACAAGGACCAGCTACAATGGTAATTTTATCTCCTCCAATCTCTACATTGCCAATTCTGATTATAGTATCTTCTTGTTTCATCTGTCTGCTAACTAGTTTATAAGCAGTAGATATTGGCACAACATCTTCAACACCCTCTATGGACATCAAAAACTCTTTAGTTAGATTTTTCTTGCCAATAACACCAAGTATATTTTGTCCGCTTCCACCCGGTTCATGTACCATGTAGCCTTTTTCTGCCAAAATGCTTTTAAGTTGGCTCTTTTTTACCTGCGTGATTCCTTTTTCTAATACAAGTATCATTTTCCTAATTCTCCTTATAAAATTTAGTTTAAAATATTATTTTGTAACTAACAAATAGTTTTAACCTCGAAATATCTTCGTAAAAATAAAAAATGCCCTGAAAGCGTTGCCTCCAGAGCATTAAAAATAAAAAACCCTGGATAGACTAAAATGTCCATCCAGGGTATAATAGCAATATTGTATTAAAATTGCATATCTATACCGGATGGACGTTTCTAAAAAAGAAACGTCCGAAAATAAAGAGTATATTTTTTTGTGCTGTTTTAACCATTAATAATCCTCAATTTAACCACCCACAAACTCTTAGATTAAAATATTGGGATAATCAATTACATATTGAAATTTTAATGTCAAGAAATTTATCAAAAGAAAATTAGAGGTTATAGACATCTTCTCCTTTAATAACCTTAATCCCATTTTGATTTAAAATAGATATAGCTTTATCTAAATCGTGAAATCTAAATATCATAATAGCATTATGTCCCTTTGTATTTGCAAACGCATACATATATTCAACATTAATCCCTGCTGACGTTAAAGGATCAAGGACATTGTTAAGCCCACCTGGGACATCTGCAACCTCAATTGCTAAAACATTGGTCTTTCCAACTGTAAAGCCCTCTTTTTTTAAAGCTATTTCTGCTGCTTGGTTATCATTTACGATTAGTCGAAGTATTCCAAAATCTGTTGTATCTGCAAGAGAAAGTGCTCTTATATTTACATTAGCATCTCTTAAAATGGCGGTTACTTCAGCAAGCCTGCCAGCCTTGTTTTCAAGAAATATTGAAATCTGCTCAACTTTCATAGGTTTATACCTCCGTTATTATTTTATTTTTACAACAAAGAAATCAATTTCAGCATGAATAAGAATCGATTAGCATAGATTTGACAATTTTTAAAAAATTGTCAAATCTAAAAGCAAATCTAAAATTTCTACAATTGAAGTTAATTAATTAGTTTACTTTCTCTTATCAATGACTCTTACAGCTTTACCTTCACTTCTTTGAATAGTTTTAGGCTCAACCAATTTTATTTTTGCTGAAACACCCAAATATTCCTTAATATCGTTAGATAGTTTATGCTCCATATTCTGCAAGGTTTTAATCTCATCAGAAAAGAACTCCTGACCCACCTCAACCATTACAGTCAAAGTATCAAGATTATCAACTCTATCAACTACAAGCTGATAATGAGGCTGAATATCTTTACTTTTCATCAAGACACTCTCTATTTGAGATGGGAAAACATTAACGCCTCTTATAATGAGCATATCGTCAGTTCTACCTGATACCTTTTGCATTCTTACATGAGTTCTACCGCAGACGCATGGTTCTGGATTTAGTGAAGTTATATCTCTTGTTCTGTAGCGGATAACAGGGAATGCCTCTTTAGTTATTGAGGTAAATACAAGCTCGCCTGTCTCACCATAAGGAAGCGGCTCGCCCGTTTCTGGATTAATTATTTCTGCAATAAAATGGTCTTCAAATATGTGCAAGCCCTTTTGAGCTTCGTAGCACTCAATAGATACGCCCGGACCCATAACTTCGCTTAATCCATAAATATCAATAGCTTTAAGATGAAGTTTTTCCTCAAGGTCTCTTCTCATATCTTCAGACCAAGGTTCTGCCCCAAAGATTCCAGATTTAAAGTGCAGCTCTTCAAAAGAGACTCCCATCTCTTGGGCAACTTCAGCAAGATGCAAAATATATGAAGGTGTGCCAGTAAGAATTGTGGGTTTAAAATCTTTCATTATGATTATCTGGCGTTTCGTATTTCCACCAGAAACAGGTATTACAGAAGCTCCAAGTCTTTCAGCACCATAATGGACACCAAGACCACCTGTAAAAAGCCCATATCCATAGGCATTATGGACAATATCTTTACTTGTAGCACCACCTGCAGCAAGGCTTCTTGCCATAAGTTCTGCCCATGTTGCAATATCTCTTTTTGTGTATCCAACAACTGTTGGCTTTCCAGTTGTTCCAGAAGATGCGTGAATCCTCACAACATTTTCCATTGGAACCGCAAACATTCCATAAGGGTAGTTATCTCTTAAATCCTGCTTTACTGTGAACGGAATCCTCTGAAGGTCTTTTAAACTTTTAATACCTGATGGTGTAATGCCAGCTTTATTAAAATTTTCACGATAAAATGGAACTGTGGCATAAACTCGTTCAAGAGTGGCTTTAAGACGGCTTAACTGTATGGATTCAAGTGCCTCTCTGGGCATGGTTTCAAAATCCATATTATAAATTGGCATTGCTTTTACTCCTATAGCTTTTATAGCTTGTAACGTTTAAAAACTGATTGCTTGGTATAATGAAAGAATTAATCGTTAAGAGTTCCTGTAAATAATGCTTTTCGTTTCTCAAGAAATGCTGATGTTCCTTCTGCCGCATCTTTACTTGCCATGCAAAGGGCAAAAGCATCGGCTTCAAAACGGCAGCCTGTTTCAAGATCAACATCTTTTCCGCAACTTATTGCTTCTTTAGCAGCACGAATTGATACAGCACCTTTAGAAGCAATAGCTTTAGCAGTTTTCATAACCTCTTCCATAAGTGATTCAGGAGCAAAAACTTTATTAACAATTCCATACTCTTTTGCTTCTTGTGCAGGAATGGTTCTGCCTGTAAAGATAAGCTCTTTTGCCAAGTTAGTGCCGATAAGTCTTGAAAGTCTTTGAGTTCCGCCAAAGCCCGGAATTAATCCAAGTGTGATTTCTGGAAGACCAAATACAGCTTTTTCAGAGGCATAAATAAAATCACAAGCCAAAGCAACTTCCGTCCCACCGCCAAGAGCAAAACCATTTACTGCTGCAATCACTGGAATTGTAAGACTCTCTAACCTTGAAAAAAGTTTTTGCCCAACTGTTGCAAATTTTTTACCTAAGAGTGGATTCATCTTTGCAAGTTCCGAAATATCAGCCCCAGCAACAAAAGCCTTTTCACCACCGCCAGTTAAAATAAGAACTTTAATATCTGGATTTTTTTGAACTTCATCAAGCACCAAGCTAAACTCATCAAGAAGTGCTTTGTTTAAAGCGTTTAATGCTTTAGGTCTGTTAAAAGTCAATTTTGCAATACCATTGTCAACTTCAAAAATAAGATTTTCAAAAGCCATTATTCTTCTCCTATTATAATTTTTAACTATTTTTAATCACAACCTCTGCGGATTTGTCTCTCTTATATATTTTGCAATACCATCTGTTATAGAATCACAAAGAGCGTTCTGATAAGCTGAATCGGTAAGTCTCCGACACTCTTCAGGATTACTCAAAAATGATGTTTCAATGAGTATTGAAGGCATACTTGCCCCAAGTAGAACGTAAAAAGGTGCTTGTTTAACACCAAGATTTCTAATTCTTGAATATTTTTTTGCCATGCCTCTGTAAAGATTGCTTTGAACAACAGAAGAGAGTCTGCTTGATTCATTTATTTTTGCATTTTTCATCAAGTCATTTAGAATAGACTCAAGATCGCTTATGTTTTTCCTTGACGTAGCGTTTTCCCTTGCTGCAACATTAATTGCCCTCTCATCAGTTGCAAGATTTAGGTAGTATGTCTCAATACCCACAAGAGAGCTATCATTTGAGGCATTGCAATGTAGAGAGATAAATAAATCTGCACTCTTTGTATTTGCAATTGCAGTTCTCTCTTCAAGTGTTAAATATGTGTCGCTTGATCGCGTCAATATAACATTACAGTTAAGTCGAGCTTTTATTTTATTTGCAAGTTTCTTGGATATTGAAAGGACTACATCTTTTTCATAAACCCCTTTAGTATATCCTGATGCACCTGGATCTCTTCCACCATGTCCCGGGTCAATTACAATGGTTCTAACACCTAATGCAAGCTGTTTAGCAATTGATGATGCTTTTATTCTATCAACATTTGAACCCGGGGCAATCTGAACTACTCTTGTTGTTCCTTTAGTTGCTGTCTTAGAACTCTCTTCAGACTCTTTTTCTTCATTTTTTTTGGATTTAGAAACAATATTTATAGATTCTTTGGTGGATTCAATTGACCCTTTTTTATAAACATTTTTTTCATTCCTTGATTGTTCTTCTAAACTTTTAGCAAGATTTTCCCTTAAGAGCTTTCTTGTAGCATTAGATAGAACCATAGTTGAAGCTTTTAGAGATTTTTTAACTGGTAGGTGCGATGTTCCTTCAGAGTTAGTCTCTGAGGTAATTTCAGGTGGCTCTTCATAAGAAGATGTTTTTGATTTTGATGAAGATTTTGCATCTTCTTTTGCACCTTCTGACGAACTTGAACCTGATTTATTTGATGAATTTTCTGAATCTCCTACTGATAAGATTGACTGTGATTTAGTAGCTGTCTTTATAGATATTTTGGGAGATAACTCGCTTGGTGAAGAAGAAGGTGATGATGTATTTGAGTTTAAAGAGTCATCTGACGAGATGGCAGAAGTAGATGCAATGCCATATATTTTTGTTGATTTCTTGGTTGAGCGTTTGATAGGTAGATTTGACACATCATTGGATACATCAGCATCTGCTTTATTTAGCAAAGAGTCTGTGTTTAACTTTTCAGAAGCAACTTTTGTAGTTTCTGTTTTAGAGTCATTCGATGATGTGGTTTCTGAACTATTTTTAAGCTCTTTTGTCTGATCTTTTGAAATTTCACCTTTAGATATTGGATTTTCTTTGTTTTTTTCAGACTTATTACCCCATACATCAATAATAACCCTAAATGGATCTCTCATTGAGAAAACTTTATAGCTATCAAATGATTTTATATCTACAACAACTCGAACAGTGTCATCTGTTCGCTGTCCAGCCCGTGCTTGCAATAGAAGATCATCATTTATGCGTGTATGAGCAGGAAGATTTTTACCAATCAAAGATTTCTTAATATCAAGATAGAGCCTTTTGGGCTGATTCATAGATGGATTTTCATCAAGAAGCTGATAAACATATCGCCTCTCTTCAGAGACATTTATAACGACTCTTGTATAGTCAGGAGTTGTCCAATACCTAAGATCAGTTATGTAGGCACTCTCTGTATCTTCTGGAGTGGCTCCATAAGAGAGAGAAGATACAGAGAGACTAATCTCTATTATAAATATGTATATTGCTATCAAAGCTATATAACGAAATAGTAAAACAAAATCTGTTGATATTGGTAGCTTGTTATTTGACATCTATTTAATGCACCATTTTTTTATATTACTTCAATAATAATTCCTAAGTTTTAACTCAATTGGATGGGGATTAAGATATGTCTGATTGTTCAAATATTGATCATTATATTTTAAAACATAATGTTTAATAAGAGTAATAGGCACTATAAGAGGAACATATCCTAAACCATAATTTTCAAAACTTGTTAGTAATTCAGCCTTTTCAGTGGAATCAAGCTCTCTTTTGAAATATCCCATCATGTGCTGAAGAACATTTATGTTCTTTTTGTTGGTTGTCAATAGCCGTAATGCATCAAGGAGAAGAGTCTCATATCGATCCAGCAAAGTGTTGCGTTCAATTGATTTAGATTCAGCTACAAGTTTTCCCATCTGCCGATATATCTTTTCACTATGAGAAAGAATAAGTAACTTATTTTTTGTATGAAAATCCACAAGAGAACCTATTGTTTTAGGTCCACTCATAAAATCTCTCCACCGCTTTAAGGTAAAGATATTTTCAATAAAATTTTCTCTAAGTTTTGGATCATGGAGTCTGCCTGAATCTTCAACAGGTACTCTTTGAAAGTGTTTTGTAAATGCTTTAGCAAAAAGTCCAACTCCATCATTACTTTTAATTTGTCCATCTTCTCCATAAACCTTAATTTTATAGAGACCGCTGCTTGGCGATTTGTTTTTAAAGATAAAACCGCATAAATCCTCAGTTTCAAGAATTTTGAGTTTTTGTGTAATCCATTTTTCCATCATCGGTGTTTTATCAATGCAGCTTTTTGTAGTCATTAGTTTAGGATTGCCAACATCTCCAACTAAACGCATTGATTCGCGAGGAATAGACATACCACATTCAACCTCTGGGCATACAGGCACATATTCAAAGAATTGTCCAAGAGTTTCAGTCAAAAAAAGGTCGTGGCTGTGTCCACCGTCATAGCGAACACTCTTACCTAAAAGACATTGGCTAATTCCAACTTTAATACGATCAACTGTTTTTTGTATCATGGGTCTTATCCTGACTTTTTTGATGAACTTACCTCTATTAGCCCCACACCGTTCCCCTCCCCAATGGAGAGGGGGATAATAATTACTCCCTCCCCTTGGGGAGGGCGGGGAGGGGCAAAATAATCATTTACAAATTTTCAACATTTAAAAGAAATTCTCATCTGAAAATATATTTAGCTCTTCTGATACAGTTTCATTTTTTTGTTTTGTTTTACGTTTTATCTTTCTATGTTCAAGAGTATTAAATTTCGGTTCAAGCAGCTCAAAAGGCTTATGGTTACTAACATCTATATTCTCTTGTTCGCCCCTTTTTTCAATCTCGTTCAAAATATCTTTTGCTCTCATTACCACCTTTTCTGGAACACCTGCAAGACGTGCAACTTGAATCCCATAACTTTTATTTGTGCCACCTTCAACAAGTCTTCTTAAAAAGATTATATTGTCATTAAACTCTTTGACAGCAATATTAAAATTTTTAACTCTTGGCTTTATCTTCTCAAGAGCGATAAGCTCATGGTAATGGGTTGCAAAAAGAGTTTTGACTCCTATACCGTTAAGATCATGAAGATACTCGGCAACTGCCCATGCAATGCTTAAACCATCAAATGTGCTTGTCCCTCTTCCTATTTCATCTAAAATCACCAAACTGTTTTCGGTCGCATTATTTAAGATATTTGCAGTCTCTTCCATCTCAACCATAAATGTGCTTTGTCCTTGAGAGAGATTGTCAAGTGCCCCAACTCTTGTAAAGATTCTGTCAGTAATGGCAATAGATGCCTCTGATGCTGGAACAAACGAGCCAGTATGAGCCATTAAAACTAAAAGAGCAACTTGACGCAAAACAGTTGATTTGCCAGCCATATTAGGACCTGTGATGATTAAAAGCTGGTTAGTCTCATTATTTAAGATTACGCTGTTTGGCACATATCGCTCTCCGTCAATCATCTTTTCAACAACTGGGTGGCGTCCATCAATAATTGAGATAGTTTGTTCACTGTTAATTTTAGGTCTTGTGTAGTTACTTAAATCTGCATTCTCAGCAAAACAAAGCAATACATCTACAGTTGCTAAGAAGCGAGCCATTTTCAATATTGACGATGTCTTTGCCACAATCTGCTCTCTTATTTCAGAAAATATTTCATATTCAAGAGCTGCTCTTCTATCTTCAGCATTTAAAACCTTAGACTCAACTTGTTTTAACTCTTCTGTGATAAATCTTTCAGCATTTACAAGTGTTTGCTTTCTTATGTAATGAGCTGGTACTGATGATGCTTGCCCCTTTGAGACCTCTATAAAATAACCAAAAACCTTGTTAAATTTTATCTTAAGAGAACTTAAACCAGTTTTCTCTTTTTCCTTTAACCCCTCTTTTACTATCCACGCTTTTCCGTTTTCTGAAAGTTCAATGAGTTCATCAAGTTTGCCATTAAATCCTGTTTTTATCATCTGCCCTTCATTTAGAACCATTGGGGCATCTTCACGAATAGCAGATTCAATAAGATTTGCAATCTCCATAAGTTCTAAAGCAACTACTTCACCATGCTTTAAATCTTTTAACAGAGATGAATGGAACTGATTGAGATTATTTAGAATTTCAGGTAACTTTAAGAGAGAGTTTTTAAGAGAGAGCAAATCTCGTGCATTACCCTGACCCATTGAGATTTTACTTCCAAGACGCTCAAGATCATAAACAGACTTTAGATTTATTCGCAATGCTGTTCTAAGTTGTTTTTCCTTAAAAGCCTCTTGAACTGCATCAAGCCTTAGTTCGATCTCAGCTTTATCTTTTAACGGATAACGAAGCCAATTCTTAAGAAGCCTTGCACCCATAGCTGTAACGGTTTTATCAAGAACACTTATCAAAGAGCCTCTTTTATCAGAAGTTTCAATATTTTTAAGAAGCTCAAGGTTTTTGCACGATCGATCATCAATGACGAGAAAGCTGTTTAAGTAGTATGATTGGATAGATGTGATATGTTTGGTATCTTGGAGTTGAGTCTCTTGAATATATGAGATAATTGCTCCAGCAGCAGAGATTCCAGCATTAAGTTCTTCGCAGCCAAATCCTTTAAGACTTCGAGTTTTAAATTTATCCATAAGCCTATCTTTGGCATCAGGAAACTTAAAGTTGTTTTTTTCAAGATATGTAATGCTTTTGTGAGAAAAGCGTTTGCGAATATAGTTGTAAGTTGGGTCACTCTTGAAATTAATGGGAAGCAAAATTTCGCTTGGATCAACTCGTAAAACTTCATCTAAAAGATCATCAGGAATTTTTCCATTATTTGTCTTAGTTTGGGTTGTCTTAAAAGTGCCAGTTGAAATATCAAGCCACGCTAATCCTGCATCGTTTTCAAATAGAGAGAGTGCAAGAAGGTAGTTGTTGGAATTTCTATCAAGCAGATTCTCATTTAAAATCATACCCGGGGTTATAACACGAACAACTTCACGGCGAACTAAACCTTTTGCATCTTCTGCATCTTCAACCTGTTCACAAACTGCAACTTTGCAGCCATTTTCAATAAGTTTTGAGATATAGGCATCAGCAGCACGATAAGGTACGCCGCAAAGAGGGATTGCATCATCTTGCTGTTTATTTCTGGAAGTTAGTGTAATTTCTAAGATTGCAGATGCTTTTATTGCATCATCATGGAACATCTCGTAGAAATCACCCATTCTGTAGAATAGAATAGAATCAGGGTATTTTTTTTTGATGGAAAAGTATTGCTCCATCATGGGGGTATGTTTTTGAATGGTCATCTTTTTAAATCGCCCCCTCTATTTTTAAGAAGGGGTTGTGGAGGTGAGAGGTTTGAAAGAGTTATGCTTTATTTAGATTTACTGATTGTTGAACCTCTTCTTGGTTATAGTTTGTATCTTGATTCTCTACTAAAGTTGACTCCCTTTCAGGCAGCAAGCTGTCGTTATTTATTGCACTACCCTCAATGGAGTTGTTTTGCTTAAATGTTTCAAGTTCAGCTTTGAGAGACTCAATAGTGTCAGTCTGTGAAAGAATAGTTTTGTTAAGCTGTTTGATATTTTTCATTGATCTAAATTTTGAGACCAAACCAACATAACCAGCAATTAAGACTCCTATAATCAAGCAGCCACCCAAATAGGCAACATTCTCAATAGCAGGGGCTGTCCATTGGAATTTTTCAGGAACAAGAACTAAAGATAGAGCTTGTTTTGCAAAGAAATATGCTCTGTTTTGATAAATAACAAGTGCTACAAAGATGATGACAAGTAGTCCTAAGGTAAGTTTAAACTTTTTCATAATGGACCTCCAATTGGCTTTTATTGTGTAAATTTAATGTCAAATCAATGACTTTAACTAAAAATGTTACTGAATAATAGAACAATAATATATTTTTTTCAATCCTTAGTTTTTTCATTAAGTATATTTTAAAAGTTAAGATTTTATCAGTTGTCAAATCAACGGGAAGTCCTCCTTTTCTCTTTGATTCTATATATTTACTCGCTTTATTTTTTTAAAAAAGCTTATCTTTTATTCCAAAATAACTCTATCTCTCTCTTAGGTAAACCAACAATTCTCATTCCCATGTTTTTATAAAGAACAATTCTGTGGTCATCAGAAAACATGTGGGTATCTGCAATAATATATGGCTCATAAACTTCTTCTATGGTTTCAATAAAATGTTCTTTATTCCCATAGAGTAGCTGATTCGCAATTAGCAAGCCAGTTTTATCATCTGAGACACTTTTATACCCAATCTCTTTAATCTCAATCTCATATCTTGCTTTTTTAGTCTCTGTTGTTACTGGACCTCTGCATTTTAAATCGCTTTCAACGCCCTGAATAATATCATAAAACGGCTCATCTTTTGTAGTTATCCAGCCAATTCTTTGGGTAAAGATGCGTAAAGCATGGGCACAACACTCATACATCAAAGTTCCGGGCATAACCATATCATCAACAAAGTGGCAGGTTAAAAACCAATCGTCAGGGTGAATATCAGCCTCTGCACTTATAAAACCCAATCCAAATCTTCCGCCATTTGGGTCTAATTCAAGAACTCTGTCAATTAGGTGCATTCTGCCTTTATTATTGGTTAGCTTCTCTTCTATGCACTCTTCTGAAATGTTATTTTCAGAGACCCTAATGCCCGGAAGTCTTAAGTTTTTACCAAGTAAAATTTTCTCAAACTGCTTTCCAAAACATGCCTCAAGGTTTCCAACTCTAAGATGTTCAACTTGCTCGTCTGTATAACTTTCTCTGTAAACAGGAATTACGGGTGAAAACTTAATCACCTCTTTTTGTGGTATACAGCTCTTTATATTATCCTTTGTAATAGGCTCAAGCTCCTCTTTTTTTAGGATAATTCCACCTGAGTTCTTAACCTCATCAAGTGTAAAAAAGCCAGCACAACCATCACGCATAGAGATTAAAAGTTCAGGTTTTATCTTTGTGTTATTCCTAATATTAATAAATCCCTGATAGTGAAAGAAAAAAAGGTATATGTCGCCTTGCTTTAAAAACCTCTCAATCTCGATATGATATTCTATAGTTTCATTTTGTTCTGGTAAGGTTCTGTGAAAGGTTACTTTAGCATCAAGAAGGCGGTATCTGCGTCTGCCTTTAACAGCATGGTCAATTCCAAGCCATGAGCATAGAAAAAGATCAGCTTGCCCAGCTTCAATTGAGATTGAAACAGGAGCTTTACCACCATCTAAATACCATACATCAGGCTTGACATCATGTTGAGTTATAATTTTACCAGAATTTAAAGATAACATCTGACCTTGAATATCCATGATGCGATCCACCAGCATAAGCGGCTCATCAGGCAGACGGACTCTGACGGGATAGGTATCAATAATTTTAAAGGAGTCTCCCAAAACATTAGAAGCTAAACCAGTTGCAAACTCCATGCACATATTCCGGTCAAAAAGAGGAGATGGCTCTTTTGGTTCTAAAGGTAGTGTTTGTGGCCGGGATAGGTGAAGCAATTGAGAAGCAGTTTCAGATGAGTGAATCAATTGGTAATCAAATTCTGGTGAATTCGATTGAGAAGTAAGTTCTGGTGAACTCAATTGAGAAACAATTTCTGGCGATTCAATCAACTGAGAAGCAATTTGAGTTAAACATGAAAATTGCCTTTCCAATGCCAGCATATTTTTTTGTGAAAATTCTAAAAATTTGACATGGGCATCTGCGGTTATTTTTCCAGATTTAAAAATTTCTGGAGCAGGGTTTTTATTAATATTATATTGTAGAGACTCAATGCCGTGCGTCTCTACTTGTTCGTTAATCTCTACTTGTTCGTTAATCTCTACCTGTTCGTTAATCTCTACCTGTTCGTTAATCTCTACCTGTTCGTTAATCTCTACCTGTTCGTTGGTTAATATGGCATTTAGGTTAGAATCTAACAATCCAGCATCTTCAATTAAGGCGGAACTACTAAAAAGAGTATCAAGAGCCTTGTAAAGAGTTATCTCCTCATCTTCATCTTTTGAGCTTGCAGATAGCGAGACCGCAAGATGTGGCTTGTTTGCAAGTATTTTACTTACAGCTCGAGTGCATGAAGAACCCGGACCCATCTCAATAAAGATTCTGACACCATCATTCCATGCGTTTTCAATAAGCTCTGTGTAGTCAAATCCATAAAGAGCCTGATTTAGTATAGATTGTGCGGTTGCCTCTGTTGAAGGAGTATATTTTTTGCCAGAATAACAGCTATAAAAATCAATATTTTCAGGCGGGTTACACTCAAATTTGTGCAAATTTAGGTACTCTTCTTCACACTCTTTTGCAATAGGGCAATGGACAGTAACAACGCCATCAAGATACATTGCTCCACAGCCTGTCTCTTTAATAAAATTTTCAAGCTGCTCGGCACTGCCGCCAATTACACACTCATCATAAGTATTGACAATAAGCAGATAGAGTTTGTCATATCTACCTGATTTACTTTCAGATTGAGCAGATTTAATTATACTTTTAACAAAATCTTTGCTTCTATTTATAGCCGCAACCCGCCATTGAGGAGTGTCACTATCTTTTAACCCCCACGCTTTTTTAGCCGCAATGTAATCTCCTGAAAGTTTTTTAGTAAAAAGATCAGATTTCTCCATTCTTTTTAGCATATCCTCAGGATCACTCCATACTCCTAAGGAGAATAATCCAGCAGTCTCACCAAGACTATGACCAATGCAAACATCAGGTTTTAGTCCAAATTTTTCAGCAATACGTGTCATAAAAACGCCAAAAGAGACCTGACCAAATATCATATTGTGAGCATGGCTGTTGATAAGATTTAACGCATCTTGTTCCCAACCATCTTCATAAGATAAACGTTTAGGATAATATAAATCTGGCAATATTCGTCTATTTAAAGATGCACCAGACTCTTCCATCTGCCGCAAAATATCTGGAAACATAATTCCAAGTTTTCGTCCCATTCCAATAAAATGGTTGCCTGAACCAGGATATAAAAAGGCGATTTTTCCAGCTTTAGCAATCTTTCTAAACTTGCTTATTTTTCCAATTAATTTGGTCTTATCAATTAGTTCAGTCTTATCAATTAATTGAGTGACATCTTTTTGTAAAAAGTTAGAAAATTTATTTTGCTCTATTCCAAATGGATTTTCTCTCTCTTTATCTATCTTTGATTTCGCCAAATAATCAGGTGGAACGATGAACTCTTCAAGCACAACATGAGAAGATGAACCATCAGTTGTAAGTGAAGCTGCAACTGCTATCCGCCTCTTTTTTTCTCTTACTTTATTATCTCCTGCCTCTTCTTGCATCCAAAAAGCTGGAAATTTGGGAAAATAAAATGGGTTGGTACTCAATTTAGTATTTTCCAATTTAATATTCTCTGATGCCTTAGTTGTAGCCAAAGAGGTCGCAGGAGATATAAATTTTGGCAAAGATGGAATAATTTGATGATAAACTGCAAGTGAAGATTGAATTATTGAAAGAAGACCAGAAACGGCGTTTGTATCTCCAAAAGTTGCCGATGTTGAAGTAATTGCAAGGTGATTTTTACTTGTTTTGGTTTGATTCGTTTCAAGTTGGCTTTTAGTAATTAAATTTTGTAGAGCGTTTAATTCAATAGAATCTTCGTAATAATCTCCGCTTCCGTGTGCTTGATAAAGCCCAACATCAGAAATTGAGATTTCAGCGTCATTTAGAGTGTTTAAAAGTGAGGTTGTGTAACTATTATCTTTCTTACCAGACACCACTCCACCTGACGCTGTTCCAGCTCCTTTAATAACAGCATAAATTCTATCACCATCTTTTTGAGCCTGCTCAAGAGTTTTAAGAACTATAGCTGCCGCACCTTCGGAAGGAAAAACCCCTTTTGTTTTACTGTCAAGTGGGGCAGACTCATCGTAGGAATTAGCGTAATTTCTTAATGTCCGATTTAATGTATCCTGCCTTATATCTCCTGACATATCAACACAACCACAAAGGAATGTATTAGTTTCGCCTCTTTGTAAAGATTCTATTGCAATTTCAATAGCTTTCATGCCCGATGCTGCACCTGAAGAGATTGTAAAACATGGTCCGCCAATTTTAAATTCTCTTGCAACTCTGCTTGCAACAATTCCACCAAGTGCCCCAAGTGTCCGCTCTGCTGTGAGTGATGGATAAATATTATTATTATCTTCTCTATTTTCTAACTCTTTGTGCAAACAAGTATTGTCAGATTCTTTGATTTTTAGTTGTCTATTTTTCCAGCTTAGATGAAAGTTGGTTGCACCATAATCAAATTCAATTCCAATTGCTGCACCAAAATCTGTGCGGATTCTCTTTTTTTCTGGTCTTGGAGATATTCCAGCATCTTTAATTGCACCCATTGCGGCTTTAAGCATAATGATATGTTGAGGCAGTAAATCTTTTATCTGATTTGGCGGAATGTGAAACTCCCCAGTATATGTGGTTAAATTCTTTATCCATAAACCATTTGACTCTTTAATAGGTTGCTCTTCAAAAATAGATTGCTTTTCAAAATTTGGATTCTCATAACAGCTATCATAATTAGAGAGACCATCATAATTGGTTTTATTTCCAATACTACTAATACCGCCCCTAAATAGTTGCTTTTTGAAAGATTCAAGGTTCATTGCAGCAGATGTGATAACTTCCATTCCAATAATTGCAATTGGTTTTCTCTGAATAGATTTTTCCTTAGATATGGGAACTTGTACCTGAACTCTCTCTTTGCAAAACTCCTCAACAAGAATATGGGCATTAATTCCACCAAAACCAAACGCACTAATACCAGCCCTTCTTGCTGCAAAATTATTCTTTTTACAACCTCTTAGTAAATCGTTGTTGGCACTACATTTTGGGAGCAAACCACTATTTAAAAGAGCTGGTTTCCACTCTTGCGGCTCTGTTTGAACATAAAATGGAGTTGTGTGAAGCGGGCTGTCAGGGGAAGGTTCAGAAAAATTTAAAGAAGGAGGCAGCATTTTTGAATCTATGGCAAGCAAAGTTTTTATAAATCCAGCAACGCCGGCAGCAGTTAGAAGATGACCTATCATTGACTTTATAGAACCAATTGCACAAATATTTTGAACACCATCTCTTTTTTTGTGAAAAACTCTATCTCCTGCTTTATGGAAATCAGCTTTTATATTTTGAGATTCCATTCTTGTTTTATTTTGCTTAACAACATTATAACTTTCAATTAATCCAGCATCTTGCCAAAGAGCTGCCAAAGAATTAAGCTCGATATTATCTCCAACTGGTGTTCCAGAGCCATGACACTCAATATATTGGACATCAGAAGGCAGCCAGCCAGCACTCTTGTAAGCATTTTTCATAGCACGAACCTGCCCCTCTGACGCTGGAGCAACAAGATTACCCTCAATATCGTTTGACCAACCAGCACCAGCAATAACTCCCCAAATATGGTCGCCGCATTTAATTGCATCTTCAAGACGCTTTAAAACAACAATCCCAGCACCTTCACCAACCACAAGACCATCTGCATTTTTATCAAAAGGTGAGCATCTGCCTGATGGAGATAATGCTCTAAGTTGTGTAAAACCAATTTGAGTATAAAGAGAATCTGGTCGTGATACTCCGCCTGCAACCATCATATCAACCTTACCAGAATCTAATTTTTCACAGGCAATTTTAATTGCATAAAGCGAAGATGCACAAGCTGCATCAAGGGTGAAACTTCCACCCATCAAACCCATTGCCTGTGCAAGAATAGCCGCTGGTGCAGAGACCATTTTTGCTGAAAGGGCATCTAAAGCTGTAATGGAATCTAAATTAGAATTTGCAATGGATAAATTAGGAGTAATAATGGAATTGAAATTAGGATTTATGGTCAAAAAGGCTTGCATACCATTTGGCGGGCAAGCTCTTTTTTGTTCCATAACTATCTGCCAAGCAAGTTCAGATGATTTGGCAGTCGGCAGAGCAATTGCAGCTAAAACAACCCCTGTTTTTTTTCTTATCTCTTGATTACTCCAACATTGAGATAAAGCGTCTCGCCCTGTATGGAGAACCATCTTGTGCAGTGGATCAAGTCCAAGCAATATATCAGAAGAAATCAAAAAATCAGAAGAGTCAAATTCAAATCTATCTACAACTCCTGCTCTTTTAGAACAAGCTGTGTCTGGTCTGTAATCTGAGGCAATTACCTCTTGAGCATCTATAATCCAACGCTCTTGTGGAATATCAATTATGGATTCTCTCTTTTCCATGATATTGCGGTTAAACTCTTTTGTATTAAGAGAGTCGGGAAATATACAAGAGATTCCTACTACGGCAATTTTATTCATAATTAAGAATTTTATTAGTTACTCTACTGATAAGTTATACTGTTCAAGGTCATAAAATTGAGTTCTTCCTAAACTGTATAGACGCACGGACGTGCGTCTATACTTAAATATAAAAAACTCAATTCATGCCCACTTAGAGTATATGATTTTATAGGCTATTTATACTCAGGGTTGTTTAATTGAGAAGTTTTTACTCTGTTCCATAACATATATCCTAAATCAAACTTATTGATAAGGATAGAAGCAGAGGCAAGAAGCCTTGCAGATTCAGGAGAGTAAAAGAGGGTAAGCGAACGGCGTGCATGAAAAAACATCTCGTGGAAATGGCTTTGCTCAAATGCAGCAATAGCTTTTTGTTGATGATACATTGCTTGGTTTTTTATATCCATAATTTGTCCAAGATAAGTTTTGCATCGATGGCACTCTTTTAAATCTTCCAACTGTGCATTACATACAGGGCATAATGTCATAAACAATCCTTGTTAGATTACTCTTAAAATGGTTATTATAAAAATATATTTGACAACTTTTGAAAAGTTGTCAAATCTCTAAATGTCAGCAATAACTATAGTAGGCTAAAGCCGACTGACTACTCAATATAAAAGATAATATCTTCAAGCTCTTGTCCAATCTCCCTTGCTTTGGATATATCGCCTTCTGCTAAAGCATCTTGTATATCTTCTATTAAATTTATAATCTCATTTTTATCTTCATCTGATGCCTTGTCCATAGATTCTCTTGCATTGTTCATAAGAATCTCAAGGTCAGAAGGAGCTGCAATGTTTCCAGAATTTGAATCACCTGATTCAAATTTCTCTTTTCCACCAATACGATTTAAAGCAAGATCATCTTCATAGCCATCACCATATTGATAATCATCTTGATCTGAACTTGATGACCAAACCTTCTCTATTTTACTTCTCGATAAGTTTAGCCTATCTTCTTCAATTGTTGCAAAGGCATTTTGAATTACTCCATTGATCTCTTTGCCACTATCTTTCTCAACAGCCTTAATCTTTAATATCCCGTTTATATCAAGTTCATATTTTAGAATGATTACACTCTGTTCTGGTAGGTTAGGTGTCAATTTAAACTTAAATTTTCCAATCTCCACATTATCAAGAGCATTTGGCTCTTCTCCTTGATAAACAAGAATTTCGACCTGTTCTTGACCATCATACATAGTACCAAAGGCTTCACTTTTAATAGCAGGCAATTTTGAATTTCTCTTAATAAGTGGAACAAATAAAGTTCTGCATAACATACCATTTAACTCACCAAAAGCAGATGTTCCAAAAGTGTATGGCGTAATATCTAAAAGCAGCGTGTCAGATTCAATGCCCATCTCACGACCTGCTTGTATTGCAGCACCCATTGCAACACAAAGATCAGGATCAATTCCTTGATGCGGCACTTTGTTAAATTTTTTTTCTAACATCTCTGAAATAGCAGGAATTCGGGTAGAGCCACCCACAAGGATAATTTTATCTAAAGCTGACGGCAGCATTGCTGCATCTTTTAAAGCCTGATTTACAGACTCCATTGTCTTTTGCAGATAATCGTCAATCGCCATTTCAAACTCTGTTCTTGATAGCTCAAAGGAGAGATGGACATCAGCACCACTATCTCTTTTTGCGATAAAATCCTCTTGTATCATGGCAAATGGAGCTGAGGATAGCTCTATTTTTGCTTGCTCCGCAGCCTGTTTCACTCTTGCCATTGCTGATGGCTGATTTGTGATGTCAACACTAAACCGCTCTTTTAGGTGGTCGATCAATATCTTTTCAATCTCATAGTCAAAATCGTCTCCACCAAGATGGTTATCACCAGTTGATGCTAAAACCTCTACAACTCCATCTTCAATTCTTACAATAGAGACATCAAATGTTCCACCACCAAGATCATAGACCATAATGCGTTGAGATTCTGACTCTCCAGTTTCATACACAAGAGCCGCTGCTGTTGGTTCATTTAAGATTCTAAGAACTGTAAGCCCCGCAATCTCTCCAGCTTCTCTTGTTGCCTGACGTTGTGCATCAGTAAAATAGGCTGGCGTGGTAATAACTGCTTTTGATATTTTTTGACCAATTGCTCTCTCAGCACGCTCTTTAAGTTCACGAAGAATAAAAGCTGATATTTCTTGAGGAGTGTAAAATTGTCCATTAAGGGCAATCTGCTCATTTGTTCCCATTAACCTTTTTATTGAAAGCACTGTATTTTGAGGATAAAGAATAGCTTGATTTTTTGCTATTCTACCAACAATAATGTTATTTGAGGTATCAAGACTTACACATGATGGAACAATTCCATAGTCATTTTCTTTGATTACTTCGGGTTTTCCATTGATAATAAATGCCACTTCTGAGTTTGTAGTCCCAAGGTCTATACCAATTACTGGTTCCATTAACTATTTTTCCTTAAAGTTCCATTACAAAGTAATATTTTTATAATGCTCTCGGTTGTAAGTTGAGTTTTACCTAAACTGTAGAGATGTATGTCCGTGCGTCTCTATTAAAATATAAAAAGCTCAATTCACGCCAGCTTAGAGAATAAAATATAATATGATGGCCGTTTAAAATATAATATGAAAATAGGGGCGATAAAGCCAATCGCCCCTAAGATTTAACTGCTGATTATACTGTTCAATTTGTGCCTGCTTAGAGTATATTTTTTATATTACCGCCACTTAAAAATTTAAGAGCTTGAACTCTGAGCAACAATAACCTTAGCAAATCTCAATACTTCTCGACCTCTTACAAATCCTCCAGATATAGTTTCAATAACCATTCCATTCTCTAAACCAGCAGCATCTCTTGTTTCAACAACTTTCATAGTTTCTGGATTAAATGGCACATTGTCTGTCTGTATCGGCTCAATATCCATAATAGAGAGAGCTTTATCAAATCGGTTAATTGCCATCTCATAGCCTTCGCATATTGTGTGTATATCTTTAGGCGGACGGTAAAAAAAACCTTTCCTATTTGCCATCTCAACACTTGCACGATAACCTCTAACTAATGAATCACGCACGTCAAAAAAAGAAGAAGCAGATTTTTTTTCACTGTTCAATCTAATATTTTGCTCAAGCTGGGCAATCTGATTTGTCTTCTCTTTAAAGAGAGTATAGATTTGTCCATATTCATCTGTAACACCTTTTACACTATTAAGGGCGTTAAGTGTTCTATTTTGCTCTCTATTTTGCATTTTGATCTCTTGCCTTAGTGCTGTAAACTCAGATAACATTGTATAGAGATCACAGGCATCAGGAGTTGCTGTCATAACAGGCGGCTGTTCTGAAGGTATCTCGGATAACCATAATTTAAAATCTTCAAGTGCATTAATCTTCCACTCTACCTCAGTTATAGGAGGTTGTTGTTCTTCTACTAAATGCTCTTTATTTTTAGAAAAAATACCTACTCCTTTAAAAAAGTTAGGCAATCTAAAATTATTTTTATCTGTTATGAAATTTTTTATATAGATGATTAATTTTGTAGAATAATTTTTTATTGGTTTAAATATTTTTTCATTAAGAAATAACGCAATATTTTTCACAATGTTTTTAATGAACAATACAAATCTGTTCATAAACATAGAGACTCTACCCATAAGCTCACTTGATTTAAAGTTCATATCTACCTATCCTTATTAATTTTATTTTGTTTTGAAAAGACTTGTTCTTTTAAGTATTTATATGCAAGTAGAGAGACACAAACGCATATCCCTAATTGTATAATTATGCCATATTGTTATTCAATGTTTTCATTCCTCAATTGCTCTTAGCAACTCTCTTAGTCCGATCTTTCTCTTCTCAAATTTAACAGAGTCTGCAAGCTCTTTTAGTGTATTATCAAACTCTACATCACGCAAAGCAGAAAATAACCTTGATTTTACCCTATTTCTTTGGTTTTTCACAGATTCATAAGCAGATGTAATCTTCTGGAACTCTACAGGATACTGTTCAGGTGTAAATTTCTTAACAAGCTCAAGATACCTTTTTCTAATATCTTGATCCGAAGCATCTATCGGAAGATCAAGAGTAAGAAATGACTTTAACATATTAAATCCCTTTGATTAAATTTTCTCTATACAATTTGCAAAATTAGAATTGCTGGAAATAACCATGACCATCATATAATAAAAAGAATTTTTGCCTCTTTTGAAAATTTTTTCATAGCCTCTTCTTTATAACATACGTTTATCATCATGATTTTCATTTTATAATCTCGCTCTTTAAGAATTTTCTTTTTTGTCTCATTCAACTCTTTATCACTCTTACTTCTTAAATTAAGTTTATCAACTAACTCCTCAAGCTCAACAATAGCTTCATCTAAAGATTTTCTTATTTCACGTCCATCAGGAGTATTAAGAAGTTTTTTTAAATCTTTTTGAACCATCTTAAGAACAAAAGAAGGAATAGCACTTAAATCAAAGTCGTCGGCTAGCTCGTCAAGTTGAGCAAATGGGTTAAATCCTCTTTTACTGCTAAATGGATCAAAATCATCGCCTTCTGAGTCATCGTCATCATAATATTCATCATCATAATAGTCATCAAACAAATTATGCGGCATCATGGGTGGATGTAATAGAATATCAAACCTAAATGTTTCAAGTGCATCTTTGAAACGTCCTGTAGTTTTTTTAGAGAGTCGTATTGAAGCATCTTTTAATATTTTTTCTGTTTCAGGATCAAGATTGCTTATTAATTCTGAGTATTCATTATAAATAACTCGATCTGAAATACGATACGTTTGAGAAATATTTTTTAGAGTAACTTTGTAAAATTCCAATATCTTACTGTCTAACTTACTATTTTCAATTGTTTTACTGTCTGGCTTACTGTTTTCAATTGTTTTATTGTCTGACTTACTGTTTTCAATATTTAAGTTTAAGCTCTTATTTGAACTATTTTTCTTTCTATCCACCTTTCCTTTATTTGCGGCTTTAATTCTATTATCAAGTTCTTCAATAAAACGATTAAATGCTCTATAATCATCAATTTTTTCGATAAGCGTGAGCAAGTCTCTATCTTCAAGTCGTTTTAATATTAACTTATTGCTGTTGAGATCAAAATAGGTAAATAAATCTATTCTATTAAACAGACGAATCCACTCATTGGGTAAAGGTAGAAGAAGATTTAATATATCCCATGAGGTCAACTCCTCTAATCTCTTTAGGTTATCCTTAAACATTAACGCTACTACACTATAAGGATCATTAGCTAAACTATTTGGGCTTTCTGCTTTATTTTTACTAACTTTATTAGATTTTCTATATGAAGAAGGTAGAGACTCAAATTTCCCAAGCATTAGTCTATACTCCATATCTGCCATAAGAAGAGCATAACACTTAAGTTTTTCAGACAGAGAAAATAAGCTAAACTGCTCTTCAATTTCATTTGGATTGGCTTGGCTGTTTTCAGCAATTTTGTAGAATATAGATTTTTCAGCAATTAAAATAGCACACTGCTTTGAATTAAATCTTTTTGCCTTCTCAACATCTTGAAAACTTAAATTAAACTTCTTTTTAGCAGCACTTTTATCAGCAGAGATAAGCAAAGATATTACATGTAAATCTAATACTCTGCTGTCGTGCGGGGCAAGCTCTAACGCCTTTTGTAGTGCTGATTCAGCTTTTCTGTAGGCATTCTTGGCATGGTAAAGCGATGCAATTTGCAAAAGAGGCTCTGGATCATCTGGAAATGCCTCACACTTAGCAAGCGAAATAGTCTCAATAACTTTTTTACATTCATTGCTTAATGCTGGAATTTTAAGTGCAAGATCGTAAAGAGAACTGTTGTTAGGGTCAATCTTAACCCCAAATGCTATCATCTGAAGAGTTGCTACATCACCATCTTTAGATGTTATACCAAGTAGCGTAGCATATCGTGGCTCTTTTTTTATAATTTTAGCAACAACAGAATATGCTCTATTCGCAAAAATTGTTGCTGCTATATGGTAAATTACCATAGATTTTGCCATTTTTTGCTCTTCTAAAGTCGTAAACTCCTCTTCAAGATATTGGAAATATTCCAATCCTGACAAAAATATCTCTACTGTAAATATGGCATCTCTTTTAAGTCTAAAAATTTTACCCTTTTTCTTAAGAAGTTTGTCAGCCATCTTTAAAAAATGGTGTTCATTATTAGAGTGAAGCTGACATAAAGTTTCGAGAATAAACTGTATTACAGAGTCAGTGTGTTCAGGCATCAATAGGGTTGCAAACTCAACAATATTTTTTTGAAGATAGTCGTTATAATTCTCTTTTTTAGCGTTAGTTATGATGTTTTCCAACTTATCGTAAATATCAAACGATCCTCTCCAGAGACATTTTTTAATTGCTAAACTGGATTTATTAATTGCTAAATTCGATTTTGTATTTAGTCTGTTATCACTAACGCCATACTTTAATGTATCGGTAATTTTTATAAACATAGACTCTTTTGGAATCATTGAAATTGCTTTTAACATCTCTTTGTCATTATCTTTATAAAAAGCACTCATTGCTTTGCAAAAGAGCCTAATATGTGCAAATGGGGAAGAACGTGAGATAGATTTCATGCTCTCTAAAGCTGCGTCCCAATCACCTGAATTCATAAACAATACTGCTGATTTTGCTACAGGAGCATCTCTTTTAATTAAAATATCATCATTAAGAATACCAACTTTTTCCCAGCAATTATGCTTAATTAGTATCTCAGCAAGTATCCTCTCTAAAGGGGTTAAATCTAAAGATTGTTGTTCTCTTTTTTTATTAGTATAGAAATCATTGTATGACTTAAATACATCTTCTGGAGTGGATAGTTTAAGGAAAAGTCCCATGCCTGTAACATCTAAACATAAAGGGCTATGGATAGATGCCATAGCCTGTTTTTCAATTGCCTTTGCCTCAGAGAGCATATTTTTATTTTTCAGCTCATTTGCACGAGTTATATAAGCAATAAACAGTTTTGATTTTACTTCGTTTATAGGAGATTTGGTATATTGATCTCTATTTGATGAGGCACTGTTAGGTAATTTTGATGACATCTGTTTAATTGCGATTTGGTATATTTTAATTGCATCTCTTATATTGCCAGCATCAAAGCAAATGTCTCCCTCTTTTACGAGTTCTGTTACGCCCATACTTAGTAGCCGTTTCTGCTCTTTATCACTATCTTTTTTTCTCTTACCAGCTCTTTCTTCGGCTTTTCTATCTTTTTTACTCATACAAATCCCTATAAAGATGGCACTTAGCATAGGCTCTTCATAACTCTTAGTCCAATAGAGTTAGGTTTAAATTGAAAATAAGTTTTGCAACTATCCTTTTTTTTGTTGAATATTTCAAGATTTTTAATAAAGAGAGGATTTATAATTTTATTTTTTCCAAAAGAACAATTTAGATGGATATCAACTCTTATCTGGTTTAATCTGAATATAAATTCACTCTTATAAAATATTAAAGAATCAAGGTTAAAAAATTGAAACAATACAAGTTATTAAAACCCTATATCATTGAATGTCGATTTCATATTGTTGCGGGATTTATATCACTTCTAATAGTTGATATTCTTCAACTTGTTATTCCCAGAATCATAAAATGGGCAATTGACTCCATCACGCTAACCTATGGGGCTGTAGGAGTTAATGAAAAATCTATCAACCAAGTGGCTGCTGGAGGAGAGTTGCTTAAATATGCTTTTTACATTGTGGCATCAGCTATTTTGATAAGCGTGTTTAGGTTTTTCTGGCGTTATTTGATAATGGGAGCAGCAAGGAGAGCTGAAGAGGGAATAAGAGAAGAATTTTTTAACCATATTCAAACTCTTCCGACCTCTTTTTTTGATAAAAACAGTGCTGGAGACATAATGGCACACGCAACTAATGATATGACCAATATCCGCATGGCTCTTGGTATGGGGCTTGTTGGTCTGACTGACACTATTGTGCTTGGCTCTACAGCAATCTTTTTTATGGCTTATATTAACTTAGAGCTTACCCTTTTATCACTCTTACCTATGCCATTTATTGCCCTGTTTACAAAGATATTTAGCAAAAAACTTTTTGCAGCTTACATGGATGTGCAGGCTGGTTTTTCTCACCTTATGGAATCAACAAGGGAACGGTTTGCTGGAATCAGAATTATCAAAGCATTTAACCGTGAAGCGTTTGAACTCTCTGTAATGAAAAGGGAATCTGAAGCGTTTGTTAAAAAAAATATGGATTTAGTAAAGTTAAGGGGTTTTATTTTTCC
This sequence comes from Desulfamplus sp., assembly GCA_015232455.1. Lineage (GTDB taxonomy): Bacteria > Desulfobacterota > Desulfobacteria > Desulfobacterales > Desulfobacteraceae > Desulfamplus. The sequence continues at coordinate 64,818 of JADFZQ010000014.1, forward strand.
TCTAGTTATTTTCTTAACGCAGATAAGCCTTGCTATTATTCTTGGAATTGGCGGCAGAAAGGTTATATTGAACCAAATTTCACCGGGCGATTTTGTAGCCTTTATCAGCTATCTTGGATTGCTGACATGGCCAGTTATGGCAGTTGGCTGGGTTACAAACATGATTCAAAGAGGAGCTGCATCTATTAACCGCATTAATGCCATACTTGATATTAAAGGCGAGATAGAATTGGCAACTCCTATTATTAGCCCCACCCCCGTCCCCCTCCCCAATGGAGAGGGGGATAATAATTACTCCCTCCCCTTGGGGAGGGCTGGAGAGGGGCAAAATAATTATCTGGAAAGCTATAATAATACATTACAATCAATTAAAGGAGATATTGAGTTTGATAGTGTCTATTTTTCATATCCAACAAAAAATTTTTTAAACGAAAAGGTATCTGATATTGAAAATTCCTCTAAAAATATTTCAAGGGTTCTTCAAAGAGATGTTAAAAATACCAATTTGAATGTTTTAAGTAATGTAAATTTTAGAATAAAGCAGGGGACTATGCTTGGGATTGCAGGACCTCCTGGAAGCGGGAAAAGCACGCTATTGAGCCTTATTCCACGTATCTATAATTTAGATAATGATAGCGTGAATATGGTAATGGAAAGAGATAATAAAACCTTACATTCTACAATTGATTCTAAACAAAGACTTAATAATAATGTAATAAGAGTTGATGGTATGGATATAGCTTCTATTCCAATTCAGACTCTTAGGCAATCAATATCATTCATGCCGCAAGAGCCTTTTTTGTTTTCTGGCACAATAAAAGATAATCTTCTGTTTGGTAATCCTGATGCAGATTCAGAACTGATTGCAAAAGCTATTGAGATGGCACAGCTTACAGAGACAATTAAATCTTTTCCAAAAGGTATTGATACAATAATTGGAGAAAAAGGGGTGATGCTTTCAGGTGGGCAGAAACAGCGGATTGCACTTGCAAGAGCATTTTTAAAATCATCGCCGATTTTAATTCTTGATGACCCTGTAAGTCAGGTAGATATGGAGACAGCATCAAATATAATAGAAGTTATTGAATCTTTTATGAATTCTTCTCCTCCCAAAACTATTGTTATTGCATCTCACAGGTTCTCAATTTTCAAAAAAGCTTACCATATTATAGTGCTTGATAAAGGAGAAATTATTGAGCAAGGAACTCATAATGAGCTTATTGAACAAAATGGATATTATACAAGAGCTTGGCAGATGCAAGATAGTGAAGATGATGTAAAATAATAAGTAAGGTAATACCAAAAATTATAAAACAGAATACTAAGATAGGTTGTAGCAGAGGTAAATATATGAAAGGCGGTCTTGGCGGGTATCAAGAGCTTGAAGAAGAACTTAATAAGCAGAGAGACTTTAAATTATTAAAACGGTTTATCCCTCTTATTCGACAAAATAGAAGGGTAATTTTGCTCTCTATTGCTCTTATGATAATGCTCTCTATTGCTGATATTGCAGTTCCTTTTATCACAAGAACTGCTGTTGATGACTACATTCTTCCGGGAATGGCAAAAGGTACAACTCAATCTGATAAAGCTCAATATCTATTTAATGCTGCTATGTCAGGGCTGACTCTTTTTATTCTCTCCATTGTTATTTTTGTCCTAAATTTTTTTCAGAACTTTGTAATGGAGTATGCTGGACAATTGATGATGCACGATTTACGCCTTGAAATATTTTCTCGTATTCAAAATCAGCCCGTTTCATATTTTTCAAAAAACACGGTAGGAAGACTCTCAACCCGCGTAACTAATGATGTTCAAAATATGCAGGAGTTGTTTACCTCTATCATCACATTTGTGATTAAGGATGCGTTTTTGCTTATATCTATTTTGTTTGTGCTTGTTGGAATGGATATTAAGCTATCATTGATAATGTTTATCATTATACCTTTTGTTGTGCTGTCAACATGGGCGTTTTCTGCAAAATCCCGTGAAATATATAGGCGTCTTCGTTCAAATATTGCAGAGATAAACTCAATGTTTTCAGAGTGTATTGGTGGAATTAAGGTTATACAGCTATTTACACAGCAAAAAAAAGTGATACGAGATTTTAAGAGGCTAAACCATGAGAACTATTTAGCTGGCATGGATCAGATTAAGGTATTTGGAATATTCATGCCAATTATTGATCTGTTAAGCTCAATCGCACTTGCTGCTGTGATTTTTTATGGTGGAGGTCGTGTAGCATCTGATAATTTAACGCTTGGAACTCTGGTGGCATTTATCTCATATACAAAGATGTTTTTTCGTCCAGTCCGAGATCTATCAGAAAAGCATAATATTCTCCAAAATGCACTTGCTTCAGGTGAAAGACTTATCCAAATTTTAGATACTGATGAGGAGAATAGAGGAGGCACGAAGACTCTTGAAACTATTGATAGCCTTGAATTCCAAAACGTCTCTTTTAAGTATGAAATTGGAGCAAATGGGTCAGATAGTGAAGTAATTAAAAATGTCTCATTTACGGTAAACAGAGGCGAGTCTCTTGCAATACTTGGTCCCACAGGTTCAGGAAAAACCTCGTTGATGAATCTGATTGTTAGATTTTACCAACATGGAAGTGGAGATATTTTGATTAATGGTAAGGAGATTGAAAGCTACTCTACTTATGCTATAAGGTCAAAAGTGGCTATTGTAACTCAAGACCCATACCTTTTTTCAGGAACAATAAGAGAGAATATAACGCCGCCTGATCGTAGTTTTACAGATGAGCAATTAAATGAAATACTTGAGCTGTCATATCTAAAGTCAATTGTTGACCATCTTTCAAATGGAGTTAATACGCTAATATCTGAGGGAGGAGCTTCTCTTTCAAGTGGTGAACGTCAATTAATATCAATTGCAAGAGCATTTGCCCACCAGCCAGACTTAATAATATTTGATGAAGCTACATCTTATGTTGATACAGAATCTGAAGAGAAAATAAGGATTGCCACAGCAAAATTGAGAGAAAACCGAACATCAATAACTATTGCCCACCGATTAAGATCAGCAATGACTGCGGATAAAATAATTGTTCTTAAAGATGGCAAAGTGATTGAGTCTGGCAACCATGATATGCTTATGAATCTTAAGGGGTTCTACTTTAAACTTCATTCAGTTAAATAGATTTCCTGCAAAACTTGAATGTCAACCTACTATCTGTTTCTCAATACGTTCAATATCTTCAGGAATATCAACCTCTGGTGAGTCATGTTCAGTGATTACCACACGAATTTTATACCCATTCTCAATAACTCTTAGCTGCTCAAGTTTTTCAATATTTTCAAGATAACCTTCATCAAGGGAAGCAACAACATCAAGAAATGATTTTCTGTAGGCGTAAAACCCAAGATGTTTATAGTAACAGACCTCTCCACCATCTCGTGGAAATGGAATTTGTGATCTTGAAAAATATAAGGCACAGCCATTGTTATCCATAACAACTTTAACATCTTTTGGGTCTGTTATCTCGCGTGGGTTGGTTATTTTACAGGCAAGAGTTGACATAAAAAGGTCAGGTTCTGTTTTAAATGGGGCAACCATCTGGTTAATGCAAAGAGGGTTGAAAATAGGTTGATCTCCTTGGATATTTACCACAATATCATCAGGGGAGAGACCCAAAAGAGTTGCAGCCTTTGATACCCTATCTGTGCCTGATCTAAGAGATGATTCGGTGAGAATTGCCTTTCCACCAAACTCTTCAACTGCTTTGAATATTCTTTGATCATCTGTTGCCACCAGAACTGTTTCAATATTGTCTGCTTTAAGGGCTTGCTCATAAACTCTTTGTATCATTGGCTTTCCTGCAACAGTTGCAAGAGGTTTACCTTCAAACCTTTTTGAGCCATATCTTGACGGTATTATTGCTATGATTTTAAATGAGCTGCTTTTTAAATATTTGTCGCTATTTTTCATCTAATCTCTATTTTTCCTCTTTTCATGCAAATATTAAACACTCTAAACATTTACAAAATTTAATTTACAATCTCTAATTTGAATAAAAACGATTAGTTTAACATCTCTGCTGCATGATCAAGGGTTGCTTGTGAGATATTTGTTCCACCCATCATTCTCGCAAGCTCACCTATTCGCTCTTCATGGTCAATAAGAGGCGTGATAAAAGTAGAAGTCCGATTATTAACCACCTTTTTCTCAATCTTGTAATGCGTAGTTCCATGCTTTGCAATCTGAGCAAGATGTGTAATACATATAACTTGATATTTCTCAGATAGCTTTTTAAGTTTAATCCCCACTTTATCAGAAGTTCTCCCGCCAATTCCTGAATCAACCTCATCAAATACTAATGTTCCTTGAGACTCATTTGCAGAAAGAACCGCCTTTAATGCAAGTACAACTCGTGATAGTTCACCGCCTGATGCTATACGGTTAAGAGCTTTTGGTGGCTCACCAAGATTTGGTGCCATCAAAAATGATACTCGATCAATACCTGTTGGGTATATTTTCATTCCATGCACAGAAAGCAGGTGGGATATGCTCTCATCAGGAGACAGCTCAATCTGTGTACCACTGCTTTTATCAACCGCCTTTGTTTGGCTAACGAGAACTTTAAACTTTGTGTTCTCCATCTCAAGTTCTTTTAGCTCATTTTCAGCAAGATAGGCAAGGTTTGTTGCAGCATCTGAACGCTTCTTAGATAGCGTAATGGCTTTTTCTCCAATCTTTTCAGATAAAAGAGAAGCCTGTTTTTCCATCTTTTCAATATTTTCGGCAATATTTTCTGTCTCTGCTATTCTTTCTTTCATTGCTTGAAAGTTCCTGAACAGATCATCAAGAGAGCCACTATTTAAGACATTAACAACACCACCGCCTCTATTTGCACCAATGCCGCTGCTGCTATTCACACCAGTGCCTCTATTAACACCGATGCTGCTATATTTTCTTTTAAGTTTTTGAATGAGATCAAGACGAGCCTGAGTCTGTTCCAAAGTTTCCGGATCAAGGTCAATATTATCTGACATCTTTCTTAATTCATCTGCTAACTCTTCAAGCTCAACCATAGCTCGGCTAAGGATTTCAGCACTCCGACCAAGTCCTTTATCAATTTGGCTATACTTTTCAAAATCTGCTTTAATCAACCCAAGTTTTTCTAAAACTGATCCATCTTTAGAGTATATCTCATTTATACCAGACTGAATTATCGAATAAATCTGAGAGCCATTTTTAAGCCTGTTTTTCTCCATCTCAAGAGTTTCATCTTCTTGAGGTTTTATATCAGCCATCTCAATTTCATCTATCTGAAATCTTAAAAGCTCATTTTCTTCTTTTATCTTGTCGATATTGGATTTAAGACTACTAATATCTTTAACCAGAGGAACAAGCTCGTTGTAGATAATCTGAACTTCTCTTCTATCTGCCCAAGTTCCTGCAAAGGTGTCAATAATATCAAGGTGGTTCTCTTCATTTAACAGCCCTTGATGTGCATGTTGACTTGATATTGATGCAAGATTTTCTGTTACAAGTTTTAGTATCTGTATGGTTGATTTCTGAGAGTTGATAAATATTTTGTGTTTTCCGTTTAGGTTGATAATTCGGCGTATTTTAAGACCTTCTAAAGGATTGAAATCATATTCTTTCATTATACGTGCAGGAGCTGAATTTGGTTCGATCAAAAAATGTGCTTCAAGTTCAGCATATTTTTCTCCAGCTCTCACAAGATCAGCAGAAGCACGACCTCCAAGAAGGAGATTAACAGCCTCAATGATAATTGATTTTCCAGCACCTGTCTCTCCCGTTAAGATAGAAAGCCCTTTTGAAAAGGAGATTTTGATGTCATCAATGATTGCAAAGTTTTTTATGGCAAGTTCTATCAGCATGGCTTTTTCTATCAGCATTGAGTTTTCTAACAAGATTAATAAGGTTGATTAAGTAAATTGTGAAAATAGCGGCTAAAAGGCGTGGAATCCAAAGCCAAAAAGGGGCAATTCCAAGTGGCAGAAATAGAGCAGGGTCTTCAATCATGGCGTGATTTATGCCAATTGAGAGGTGCAGGCGTATAAGCTCATCTTTTGAAAATGTGTTATTTTTTGTCTCATCAACAATGACAGCCGCCCCATAAGCAAGACCAAAGCAGGCGGCAGTGAGCCACAACACTCCAGTTGCTCGGCTAAGTCCCATAATTGAGAGTATAGGAGAAATGGTTTTAACAATATGGCGTATAAGATCAAATGCTTTCATTAACTCCATAACAACCATCAACGGCATGATGATTGTGAAAATTTTAACTGCAAGCGGCAGAAAGTCGATAAGCCAATTTCTCAGCATTTCAACAAAAGGGATAGCCTTATGGAGGCTATCAACAGATACGACAGCTTCTTCACTATGTTCAGGGTCTATTATAAAAGCCACAATAGCGGTTACAATAAATGATGCCATCAGCCTAAAACCCGCTGCAATAAAAGGATTTAAGCCAGATTGCCCCTGAACAATGCTCTCTTGTATAAGGTTGTGAGAGATTAGTAAAAATATAGCAATCAAGGTCATCTGATCAACCGTCAAGGGAAGAGCTGCCATTGCACCAATAGCACCATAAATCCCTGTAAACATTCCTATTATTAGAGGCAATGCAGCAGATGCGGGCAAGGAGATAATTCCCATTACCGGCTCTATTAGAAAATCAATTTTATATAGCCAACCTGAATAGACAAGAAGTGCTGTGCCAAATGATATTGGAGTAAGGATTTTTAAGAGCCACAGATAACCTGATAATCCTCTTTTTATGCCTGATTGTATTCCTGTTTTAAAACGAATATCCATGTTATATCTTTAAATTTATACATTAAATGGATTAATAATTTGGGGTTTCCTCTTTAATCTCTTTTTAAAATTAGTACGATTAGTAATTTGTAATAACTAATTCACTAACTTGCCCCCGTTTCTTACCGTTGCAGTTTATCATTCTGTTTGCATAAACACGATTGAATTTATAACCATCATAAAGTTTTTCAAAAAAAATATCATCTGTGTTTTCGTTTTTTGGGTCTGAATTACTTAACATTAATTTAGCACTCTTTTCAGTATCCAATTTTTTGAAAAAATTGGATAACTTAATCTGCTCTTTGTCAGTAAATCCAAAAGCAGAATAATTGGTAAAATTTGATGTTTTACTGATAGGTCTATAAGGTGGATCAAAATAGATAAATGTTTTTTCATCGGCAATCTTAAAACAGCTCTTATAGTCTGCAATAACGATTTCGGTATTTTGTAATATTTTAGATGCTAATATTAAATTATCCATATCCAATATATTTGGATTTTTATATTTACCAAAAGGCACATTAAACTCACCTTTTGAATTTAGACGAAATAATCCATTAAAACAGGTTTTATTAAGAAAAATTAGTTGTGCAGCTACGGTAACCCATTTATCTGATAATTTTTTATAATTTATTTTGGATTGTTGAGAATTGAAATCTTCTCTAATTGATAGAAAGAGAGGTTTGCGTTGTTCTTCCTCAAGGTTTTGATACTGTTTTTGATATTTATCTAAAAATTCTAACAATTTGAAAATTTTTTTTTGAATAACAATATATGTTAGGATCAAATTTTTATTTATATCAGATATGTAAGAGTGGGCAACATTGTATTTTTGTATAATTTCAAAAAAAACAGCTCCTCCTCCAACAAAAGGCTCTATATATTTTTCAATTTTACCCTGATGCAGCTCATCTGGATAGTAATTGTCAAACTGTTTAAGAAGTTGATTTTTTCCGCCCGCCCATTTTAAAAAAGGTTTTGCTCTGTCCATTTAATATTTACTATTATTCTAAATAAAGTATATTTAGAATCCTTTTGATTTACAAATAGTATCAAGTTCTCTCCATTTTCTGCCACGACTGAAATTTGCAGCATAATCAGGTGCAAAACCTTCTATAAGAACTTGATGCAAGCCTAATCGTTTTATTCGTTTTTTTAAAATTGCATTTTCTTTATTCTCTTCAGCTATCATACCAGCATAGATAACAGTGAGCCAGATACAGATTTCATTGCTGTGTTCTCTATAATATGATGAAATTTCAATTATATTGTTTATAACTTTGCTATCAATCTGCCAATTTGTGTTGTTGTATATTTTTACAAAATCATCATATATCTGCCTATTACCATAAATTGTGCCTAAGTTCTTAAGAATACCAAAATATTGAATATCTTTTGGAGCATATCGTGTCTGATTATGACGTTTCAGATATACACACCAATCATCGAATGCCCCTCTATCAAACTCAATTATAGAATTATCTGGTAACTTTGCTACTAATGTCGGCATATTATTTTTGCATTATATCCCTAAATACGCCTTTTTAACATCTTCATTTGCCAAAAGATTTTTGCCTGTATCTGTCATTGTGATCACTCCATTTTCCATTACATATCCGCGATCTGCAACATTAAGGGCAAGGTTGGCATTCTGTTCAACTAAAAATATTGTGGTTTTATTATCTTTATTTATCTTTTTTATAATATCAAATATCTGATGAGTTATGATAGGAGCAAGCCCAAGTGAAGGTTCATCTAAAAGCAGAAGTCTTGGACGAGTCATTATAGCTCTTGATATAGCAAGCATCTGCTGCTCGCCACCGCTTAATGTTCCACCTGCTTGGTTTCTTCTCTCTGCAAGTCTTGGGAACAGGGTAAAGATATAATCTAAATCTTGTTTTATTCCATCTTTGTCATTTCTTAAAAATGTCCCCATATCAAGGTTTTCCATAACAGTTAGATATGGAAATATGTGCCGTCCTTCTGGAACTTGATTTATGCCAAGTGCAACAATCTTATTAGGGGGCATTTTATTAATTGTTTGCCCTTCAAATAAGATTTCACCCGATCTTATAGGAACAATACCGCAGATAGTCATTAAAGTTGTTGATTTACCAGCACCATTAGCACCAATTAATGTTATAATTTCACCCTCTTTAACATCCATGCTTATATTCTTAAGAGCTTGAATATTGCCGTAGAATGCCTGAACATTTTTGAGTTTAAGCATCTTTATTTCTCCATAGGTAGATTTTAATTATGTTGTTTAATTTGTATGCAGATTACATATTAAATAAATCAAGAGGTAAATTAATTTTGATTTCTGGTTTTGTAATCAACTTGCAACCTCTTCACCTAAATATGCTTTGATAACCACAGGATTATGACGTATCTCTTCTGGAGTTCCTTCTGCTATTTTTTTACCATAATCTACAACATAAATCTTTTCTGAAAGGCTCATTACAAGTTTCATGTCATGTTCTATCAATAAAATTGAGATTCCCTCAGAGTTACGGATTTTGAGAATAAGCTCGTCTAACTCCATTGTCTCTTGCGGATTCATTCCAGCGGCTGGCTCATCTAAAAGCAGCAAAAATGGGTCGGTTGCAAGTGCGCGTGCAATTTCAAGCCTTCTTTGTGCCCCATAAGGTAGGTTCACTGCTAACTCATCAACATACTTTGAAAGACCAATTTTTTCTAATATTAGATAGCTTTTTTCAACAATTAGCTTCTCTTCACTCTTTGTTGATGCACCTCTAAATATAGCACCCATTATTCCAGCTTTTGTAATTGCATGACACCCTATCATTACATTTTCAAGCACTGTCATGGAGGTAAAGAGTCGTATGTTCTGAAATGTTCTGGCAAGACCTTTACGGGTTACAACATTAGGTTTTAAGCCGTTAATACGCTCATTTTTCCCATCTGCTGCACCGTTGGAAGAGATATAAATATCTCCAGCAGTTGGGGTATAGATGCCTGTGATGCAGTTAAAAAAGGTTGTTTTACCAGCACCGTTTGGTCCAATGAGGGCTACAATCTGCCCTTTGTCAATGGATAGGTCAACGCTGTCAATTGCTCGCAACCCTCCAAAATCCATTGTCATACTTTTTACTTCAAGAATTGGTTTCATATTTTCTATTTCTCAAATTTGTATGTTTTACGAACATCTTCAATCATTCCACCTGGTCTGAAAATCATCATAAGTATTAGAACTGCACCAAAGGTTATCATTCTAAATTCTCCGAAATCTCTCATGTATTCAGGAAGAAGAATTAATAAAAGGGCACCAGCAATAACCCCGGCAATTGAGCCCATGCCGCCAAGAACAACAGTGCAGAGAATAATTACAGACTCCCATAGAGTAAAACTTGCAGGATTTATAAATGTTGTTTTTGCCGCAAATACAACACCAGCCATTCCAGCCCATGTAGCACCAAGTGCAAATGCACGAAGTTTTGTTTTTGCCTTGTCAATACCCATTGCCTGAGATGCAATTTCGTCATCTTTTAGAGCAACCCAAGCTCTTCCGATACGGGAATTCTTTAGCCTGTTAATAACAAAAATGGTAAATACAACCAATAAAACCACTATGTAGAAAACATAGATAGTGGTTGTCTGCATTGACATTTCAATGCCGAAAAATCCTGGTTTGGGGATATTTTTTATACCACTTGGACCAAACGAAAATTCATTCCAATTCTCAAGAACAAGGCGGATAATTTCACCAAAACCAAGCGTTACAATAGCAAGATAATCGCCTCTAAGTCTTAGCACGGGATAACCAAGCAAAATCCCAAAAAGAGCGGCAAGAATACCGCCAATAGGCAGAGCAATCCAAAATCCAACGCCATAATGGAGATTTAAAAGAGCATAAGAGTAAGCACCAACTGCAAAAAAAGCTGCGTATCCAAGCACCAAAAGTCCAGCAAGACCAATTACAATATTAAGCCCAAGCCCAAGAACCACAAAAATAAGAGCAGATGTCATAATATTGGTTTGATACATGGAAAATATATGAGGAAAAAGAATTGTTATAAGAGTTATTATCAAAATACCCGGAAGGGCAAACTGTTTTTCCTGCAAAAGTCTTTGGATAAATGATAGACCAGCTTTTTTATCTTTTTTTCCACCCTCTTCCTTTTTTTTAAGAAGGTAACGCCATAACATGGATAGAAAAAACGATCCAATGCCCACAAGTGCCATATTGTGCCAACGCCAATCAATAGTGTGGGTAACTGTATTTACTTTAATAACCATAATGGGAAATGTAAGAAACATAAACCATACTGAGGCTATAATTGATTTTTTAAGTTCCTGTTTTGCTGTCATATCTACACCTTTTGAATCTGGGACCGTCCAAGTATTCCTGATGGTCTAAATATTAGAATAACTACGAGAAATATAAAGGCAAAAACATCTTCATAATCGCTTGATATGTAGCCCGTGAAAAAACTCTCTGTCCAACCCAATACCAATGCCCCTAAGACAGCACCCGGAATACTTCCAATACCTCCAAGAACTGCTGCGACAAATGCTTTAATGCCAGCAATAAAACCCATATAAAAATTTATCTGACCAATATGAGATGCTATTAAAACGCCTCCTATTGCTGCTGTTGCAGAGCCAACAACAAAAGTTGCGGAAATAACCTGATCAACATTTATTCCAAGAAGTGCTGCCATCATCTTATCTTGAGAAGTTGCACGCATAGCTTTTCCAATTCTTGTAAACTTTATAAGAATTGTAAGTAAAATCATTACAACTACTGTTGTTGATAAAATCATAAGCTCAGGCGAAGTTAAAATGTGTGAGTATGGTTCCCAAAATTCAAACTCTGGTACAAGACTTGGGAATGGTAAAAAATCAGAAGTCTGGGCAAGAAGAACATAGTTTTGTAAAAATAGAGACATGCCGATAGCACTTATCAGCACAGATAGCCTTGGTGCGTTTCGTAAAGGTTTATAGGCTATCTTCTCCATAGTATAGCCATAGGCACAAGAGTAAATGATTGCTGCCATACCAGCAAGAACTACTACAGCAAGAGTTGGCATACCCATCATTGTAAGAACAGTTGAGACTATAAGTCCTGTAAAAGCACCTATCATATAAATTTCGCCATGTGCAAAATTTATAAGCTCTATTATGCCATAAACCATAGTGTATCCTAAGGCAATAAGTGCATAAATGCTTCCTCTGGTCAATCCACCAAAAAAAAGTTGTGTAAAATATTCAAAGTCCATAAATTTTCCTGCTTTTTAAAAGAGGGGGGAGTGTCTCCCCCTCTTTTTTTTAGTAGAGAGGGGGAAAGGGGGTAAGATCAAGAAAAGAGTCTATTTTTGTTCAACAAAAGCACCTTTTTCAATTTTGTAAACTGAGAAACCAATTCCAGTTGCATCACCTTTTGTATCAAATTTGATCTTTCCAAGTGGAGTTTCAACATCTTCTGTCTGAAGAGCTTTTACAACAGCAGCATAGTCTGTTGAGCCAGCTTTTTGGATTGCATTTAAAATAGCAAGGGTTGCTGAATAAGCGTTATCATAAAAAGCACCGGGGTCTGAGCCATAAGCATCTTGATGCTCTTTCTTTGCCTGAATAGCAAGAGCGTTCTTTGAAATATCTCTTGGACCAGTTGCATATACGCCTTCTGTAAATTGACCACCAACTTTAATAAAGGTGTCGTCTTTGATGCCATCGCCACCCATGAAAGTGGTCTTCATTTTCTTTTTTCTCATAAGGGTAACAATTTTTGATGCTTCTGGATGGTATCCGCCCCATATTACAAGCTCTGGTTTTTTGCTTTTAACTTTGGTTACTATAGCAGAATAGTCAACAGCACCAGGTGTTACACCTTCAAAAAGAACTACTTTTACACCAGCTTCTGTAAAATATTTTTGTGCAAGTTCAGCCTGACCTTTTCCATAATCTCCCTTATCATGGAGAATGGCGACTGTTTTTACCTTAAGAACTTCAAGAGCATATTTTGCCTGAACTTGTGCCTGAACAGCATCATGTGCAATTGTTCTAAAGAAGTTTGGATATTCGCCGCTTAAAGTTAAATCGGGGCTTGTTGCAGATGGTGAAATTGTTATAATGTTTGAATTTTTGTAGATGCCAAGAGCAGATTTTGTAGCACCGCTGCAGATATGCCCGATAACAACATTAACACCATCAGAGACTAATTTTGTTGCTGTGTTTCCAGCAACTTCTGGTTTACAAACATCATCTTCAATAAGCAATTCTACTTGTTTGCCAAGAACTCCGCCGCTTTCATTGATTTTTTTAACAACAAGTTTAGCTGCATTAACTGTTGGAAGACCATAAGAGGCAAGGTCTCCGCTATGTGCACCAGCAATACCAAGTTTAATTGTGTCTCCTGCAATTGCACTTCCTACAAAAGCAAGGGTAAAAAGTGATACTGTAATAACAGCCAACCATTTACATCTTTTTTTCATAACAATCTCCTTAAAATAATTAAAATTTAATGATGAATTAACAAATAAAACTATGGATTAATAACAATAACTATTTACTGACCAAACAAATAAATGAGTTTTGTTTATATACTTTTACATATTTATTGAGTCAAGGAAAAACAAGGCAGCCTAATCTCTAATATTTTTACTATATACACTTTACACAGGCTTAATTTGGTTATTCTTTTGATTTCATTATTAATGCTATAAGGAATGAGAATTTAATTAATCACTAAACTTATAGTCGCAAAAAAAATAATAGTAGAGATGCACGGACGTGGTCTCTACTCAATTTGGAGAAATTTACGATTTTGTTTTATACCATTTCTTAGTATGTACAAAACCTGTTTCTACCGCTCTCTTTTGCCTTATAAAGAGCTTGATCTGCCATTCTTAACAACTCGTCAGATGAAGATTTTCGAGTTGGAACTAACGTTGCAACTCCTTGACTTACACTTACGTAGCCATTTGTAGATGAATCAATATGAGGTATTTCAAGGGAGAGTATCTCATTTTGAAACTTTTGAGCGACCTGACAAGCACCTTCTAAATCTGTTTTTGGCAAAATACAGCCAAACTCTTCACCGCCATAACGTGCTACAATATCTATTTTCCGTCTTACTGATGCTTCAAGGCAATCAGCAACTCTGATAAGACAAGAATCGCCCTCTTGGTGTCCATATTTATCATTATATAATTTAAAATGATCAATATCGAGAATAATTAGAGACAATGGTGAAGGATCGCGAATACCGCAGCTCCACATAGTCTCAAGATAATCATTAAAACGGCGGCGATTTGCTATTCCTGTCAAACCATCACGTAGAGATTGATTTTTTAGGAGTTGAGTTTTGATTCTAAGATCAATATGGGTTCTAACCCTTGCCTGAACAACAATTGGTCTAAAAGGCTTTGTAACATAATCAACAGCACCTGCTTCAAATCCTCTTACTTCGTCTTGCTCGTCTGTTTTTGCAGTTATAAAAATAACTGGAATATCTTGAGTATTTGCAACTGACTTTAATCTTCTACACACCTCATAACCATCTATTCCTGGCATCATCACGTCAAGCAGAATAAGGTCAGGAGGGTTATCTGACATTGCTATCTCCAACGCTCTTTCGCCATTTGTTGCTACACGAGTACTGTAATCAGATCGCAGAAGCTCATTTAATATCTTTAGGTTATACGGTTCATCGTCAACAATTAATATTGATGATTTTATGCTATTTATATCCATTGTGATTTATAAAACTCCAAAAAATATTTGTAGGCTATTTGGGGTTATGCTGTTTAGAGTCTATATTTTAAAGCAACGAAGCAACTATAATGCAACATTTATCTTATTAGCAATACTTTTAAGGGAAATCAAAGCATTAGGAAAATCAAAGTTATTTATAAGTTCATCAAGTTCTTTTATATCTTCAGCAATTGTTAAGCCATCAGTTATAAGCATTGTAAAATCTTCAATAGAACCCTTAAAACGCATAAGAGTATCTAAAGCATCTGGGCTATCATTCTTAATAAGCTCATAAAGTTCAACCACAATTGGCTTAACTATCTCAAAATCAAAAGCCTGTTTTTCGTGTGATTCTACCACTGTATTGCTTTCTTCTGCTATTTCCTGACTCTTATCTAAAGTTTTTAAAGACTTTACAACTTGCTGTAAAGCTATATCAAAATCTAATAATAGAGGTTCAAGAATATCAACGGGTAAATTCTCTCTAATAGCTTTTTCTAATTGAGCTGTTACTTTATAAAGTTCATCAGCAGAGATATTTCCAGCAACCCCTTTTAGCGTATGAGCCATTCGTTCAGCAGTGGTTAAATCACCTTTCCCTATTTCACTTTTTATCTCTTGTGTCATAGAGCCATACTTTTGACCAAAATCAATAAGAATCTCTTTAAGTAATCGCCTATTACCTCTGAGTCTTTTTAAAGCAGATTGAATGTCAATTCCAACTAAATCATCAGGTAAATCAACGAGTTCAGGTGGTTTAACTACTTCTAATGGTTCAACATATTCGGACTTAATTGCTCCTGATAATTGAGCTTCTTCGGGTTTAGTTGCTTCTGACAATTGAGATTCTTCAGGGTTAGTTGCTCCTGACAATTTGACTGATCCAATAGATTCAATAACCATGTTCTCCGTTTCTCTTATTTTGGGTTTAATCCACGTAATAAGAACTTTATAAATTTCGTCAGGATCGATTGGCTTGCTTACGTAATCATTCATGCCTGATGAAATACACTGCTCTCTTGCACCTGTCATGGCATGTGCAGTCATTGCAATTATTGGCAACTCATCAAACTTTGGATTTTGTCTTATTATTTTTGTAGCTTCATATCCGCCCATAACAGGCATCTGAATATCCATAAACACGAGATCATACTGTTTCTCGTTTACTACAGATTCTTTCTGATTTATCGCATCTATTGCCTCTTGACCGTTATTTGCAATCTCAACAAATACTCCCACATCAAGCAATATCTCTTGGGCAACCTGCTGATTTAGTGCATTATCTTCAACAAGAAGAACTCTTGAGTTTTTTATCAGATTCATTTTTTTAGCAATATCATTATTTTGACTGCTATATTGATTTGAATAAACTAAAGAGTCATCATTTTTTTTGCCATTATGATTATTATGTCGCGAGAGAGTATCTTCTATTTCATAAATATTTGTTCCACTATTTTTTTGGTCAAGAGCCTGTTCACGCCCAAATACCTCCATTATTGTATTAAACATAAGCGAAACATTTACAGGCTTCATCAAAAATGCTTTAATTCCTGCCTTTTCTGCCTGCTTTACAATTTGATCTCGCCCAAAAGCTGTGATCATAACAATAAGAGGCAAATGTGCTAAATTAGGATTTTGCTTTATCCTCTTTGATGTCTCAATTCCATCTATCTCTGGCATTCTGTAATCCATCAAGACTAAGTCGTAACTTTTACCTTCAGAAGATGCTCTATTTAGTTCCTCTATAGCCTTTTTACCTGAGTCAGCCGTAGTAACGATAAACCCAAAAGATTTTATCTGTGCTTCATATATTTCAAGAGCATTTTTATTATCATCAACAATAAGAACTCTTAACCCTCTAAGGTCTTTAGGTATTGCATAATCTTTCTTCTTTTCTAATTTTTTATAAATAAAATCTGCTGTAAACGAGAATGTGCTTCCTTTTCCGATTTGACTTGACACATTTATGTCTCCACCCATCATTTCAACAAGATTTTTCGATATTGTCAAACCAAGTCCAGTTCCTCCAAATTTGCGAGTTATTGAGGTATCTGCCTGAGAAAAAGCACTAAATAGCTTTTCAATCTGTTGGTCGTTCATGCCAATTCCTGTATCTGAAATAGAAAATTTAAGTTGGCATTTATCATTATCACTTAGAATAAGTGTCTCATTATCACTTAGAATAAGTGTCTCATTGTCGCTTAGAATAAGTGTCTCATTATCGCTTAGAACTGGTATCGCACTATCATCTTTTATAACTGGCATCTCATGTTCTTTGACAGATGTGCCAAAATTCGTATCTGTCAAATCAAGTTCATTTGCCAACACTTGAATATCATTTTCTATAGCTGCTGGGTATTTTTTAACAAATTCGGTCTTTAGAAAGACATACCCTGATTCAGTGAATTTGACTGCATTATTGCAAAGGTTTATCAAAATTTGACCTAATCGGAGTGGATCTCCAACTAAATAGATAGGAACACCAGCTTCTATGGTGCTTATAAATTCAATCTCTTTTTCAGAAGCCTTTACAGAGACAATATTTGAAACACTGTCCATAACATCTTCAAGGTTAAAAGAGATTGACTCCATCTCTAATTTGCCAGCTTCAATCTTGGAAAAATCAAGAATATCATTAATAAGTCCAAGCAAAGATTTAGCAGATGAGTCAACTTTTGAAATATAGTCTCTCTGTTTTGGGGTAAGATCGGTCTTTAGTGCAAGTCCAGAAAAACCTATAACAGCATTCATTGGGGTTCTAATTTCGTGGCTCATATTGGCAAGAAACTCATTTTTTGCCTTTGTGGCAGCCTCAGCAGATTCTTTGGCAAGTTTCAAATCTGCAATCCGTTTTTTTTCAGATATATCTTCTAACATACCCTCATAATAGAGATGGTTACCGTTACTATCAGAGATAACCTGAATATTTATCGAAACATCAATCTCGCTTTTATCTTTACACAACGCCTTGAATTCAAAGTTCTTTATATATCCTTGCTTGGATAAAATTTCTAACAATTCTACCCTTCTTGACGCATCGACATAAAGGTCTTTTGATAGATCGTTAATAGAAGCGATAAGCTCTTCTGGGGAGTCATACTTAAGAATGCGTGTGAAAGCTGGATTAGCAATAAGAAGCTTTCCAGCAGGGGTTGTTTGGAATATCCCTTCCAGAGAGTTATTGAAAATTCCACGATATTTCTCTTCCGCCATTTTCAATGCCTCTATATGGGCTGTTATCTTCTCCCCCATATCCTTTATAACATTTATAAATGGTTCAAATTCAATGAAAGGGACATAATCAATAGAAAAACTATAGTTACCCAATATGTAAGAATTTACTATAGCATTAAGGTTAGCAAGTGGTTTTTTAAAAAAATGTTTTAATAAAAATCCTGTAGCAAAAATAAGCGTAATCAGGACAATTATGAGTGTCATAAGGCAATACTGCAAAAATTGATAATTTTTTTCCCTGTAAAGATCCGTTGTGAAACTTATAAAGATACTACCAAGAAGTATATTTTGATGCCTAATCTCACCTGACTTTTCTATGCACTTACACTTCTCTTTTTTATCTATACTCAGAATATTGTTGCCTGCACGATCATTGATAGTCAGCTTAACTATTAAGTCATTTTTGGCAAAAGCACTACCTATGCCCTTGACTGCTTCTTGATTCATCTGCCAAAATGGTTCTCTTAGAGCATCAGTCAGATATTCTAAGTATTCTAAGGCATTTTTATCCAATTCGGTTATTGATTCACGAGTTTTTAAAATATATAGAGAAAAAATGGAGATTGCGGATACAGCCAAAATCATAAAAATAAGGTTTATTATAAGTTGTTGGGAAATGGAGTTGCGAAAAATGGGTTTCATTTGAGAGTCTCTATTTAAAAAATTATTTAGTAGTCAGCTCTATTTTGAGAGTGGTTTAATCAACAACTCTTCATACTGTTTTTTGAACTCATCTTTTGTATTATCATCGTAAAAAGGTTTGAAGAGATCAAAGTATCTTTGTGTAGGCATCTCTTTTTTTAAAATTGTATTTATTTTATCGATCATAGTTTTACCCCAACCGTTTTTTGGACATATAACATAAAGAACTAAATAGTCCTTTTTTTCACTTACTTTAAGCGATAAGATTTTATCTTCTATACCTTGCTTTTTGGCAGCAATTTTTAATGCAAAATACCCGCCAATGGTGTAGTCAATACGTTTGTCCATCAACAGATTAATAGGCTGATCCGCTACTGCAGATGAATAAGATGCAGATACATGAGAATCTTTTGCATGACTATTTATTATGGCATCAATCTCTTTACCAAAGCTACGAGAGGCAGGGTATCCAAATTTTAATTTTGTATTTTTCAAACTACTCTCTAATGATACAATATCTGAACCTCCGAAAATAGCATGATCATCTTTTCTAATAAAAATATGGATTGGCGGAACAATAGCCATTGGAATAGAAAAATGAGCAAATTTTTCTCGCTCAGGATTTTTAGCCATAGCTACATTACAAAA
Source organism: Desulfamplus sp. (assembly GCA_015232455.1). Classification (GTDB taxonomy): domain Bacteria; phylum Desulfobacterota; class Desulfobacteria; order Desulfobacterales; family Desulfobacteraceae; genus Desulfamplus. The sequence goes on from JADFZQ010000014.1 coordinate 83,871, forward strand.
AAACATATCCTGAATTTTTAGGTTATCTATAAGCCTTTCAACATTGCTACTTAACCTTTGATGATCGTAGTCCTTAAGGTTTTCAAAAATGATATTTTCAATATCAGCAGCAACTCCAGTTACTTTATCACCTTCACAAACATATAAAGGTGGAATGCAGTTATGTCCCCACATCACAGTATCTTTTGACCATGAATTTCTCTCTATAATAAAAACAGATAAGCAGGCTAAACAAAGTGCTATAAATTTACTTTTTTGCATAAATTTCTCCAATTTCTGTTAAAATTAAAATTATTCATTGTTATTGTAATGGTGATTAAAAAGTTGACGTTAGATCAACTTTATCTACCTATTTAACATTAACTTATATATTTTTCTATGGAAATTGCAACTCTATAAAATCAGAATCAATATTCTGTTGTACCTAAGTGATTCTAACATTTAAATAAAAAAGGGGCATAGCTTTTGCCATGCCCCCTCTAAGAATCTAATTATATATGATCGTTGAAATTATATCTAAGTTTTATTGCATTACACTTTAGGTCTTGGATAAAGCCCGCTTCTTTCCACAATCTCAGGCACTTTCTCTTCCCACTCAATTGCCATTATGTGGAATCCTGAAACGCCTTCAACCTCTTTTAGTCTCTGAATAGATTCAACACAAATATCAAGACCTTCTTGTGCCTGTTTCTCTTTTGCCACTCCTGAAATTCGTTTGATAAGTTCATCAGGAACATCCATACCAGGAACGCGGTTTTTCATATATTTTGCCATGCCAGCAGACTTCATTGGAGTCATACCAGCCATTATAAATACTTTCTCATGCAAGCCTCTTTCTCTTACTCTTCTCATCCACTCCTCAAACTTATCAAGGTTGTAGATGCACTGGGTCTGGATAAATTCAGCACCGCACGCAACTTTTTTGGCAAGACGAGGAACACGGATTTCAAACGGATCAGCAAACGGGTTGGCAGCAGCACCAACAAAAATCTTTGGTGGACGTTTAATATCATCGCCTCCAAGAAATTTACCCTCATCTCTCATTCTTCTGACAGTCTGAATCAACTGCA
>JADFZQ010000015.1 GCA_015232455.1 Desulfamplus sp.
ACAAAGATGGAGCTTGATATAAAGAAGCTTGTTCATGTTCCGGTTGAAAGTCCATTGGCCTTAGCTGGATAGATATTATAACCAAGCGCTTGTTTTTAACAAATTTAATGTAGACTTTTTATAGGAGGTTTAATAATGAAATGCTATTCATGCGGCAATATATATAGTGAACATGAAGGGACATTAGAATTAAACAATAAAACTATTGGAAGTTACAATATTTTTTTAGCAAAGTATTATAAGTGCTCAGAATGTGATGTTTTGTTATTCCCAAAGGAAACAGCAAAAACAATTGCGATAAAAGAAGAAGAAATACGTAATAATTTAATCCGAAAATTGCCAGTTGAGGATTTTATTGTAGCAACTGAAGCGGCTGGTATATTAGGCATTACAAGGCAAGCCTTCCATAAACACAGCAGAATTAAAAAGGGTTTTATTTACTCTGCAATGATAGGAGGGAAAAGATTATATAATAAAAAATCAGTACAGCTTTTCCAAAAAACTCAAGATGGAAGATTTAATCTTACGGAATCAATAGTTAAAAAAGTTGAATATATTTACGTCCGACCTTCTACGAACCATAGTAGTTTTCTTTATACAAGCAATATAGAAAACTACCAAAATCCTTTTTGTACAGAAAAAGAAATAAGTTTAGAAAATCAAGAATATCGTAAATATATCCAATAAAGGAATACAAAATGGATAAACAAGAAAAAAAACATCCGCCGATGGAGTTGCATCTTAATTCTAATTTAAGCACAAATTGGATTGATAACATTAATATCGGAGTTAGAGATGACAACCTATTATTGATCAGATTTTTAACAAATTTGCCAGAAGGTATATTTGAACAATACAGGTTAATGACGAGTAAGGAGCATTTGAAGCATTTTATAGATATTTTATGTTCCTCAATACACTATTACCCAACAAACAACAAAGATTAAACCCGTGCCAACCATATCAGTAAACTATAGCGTCATCAAATGAGTTGCTCTTTGCACACTTCTCAAGGAGGCGGGTTATCGGGGCGTCATATTAAGCCTTCGGCAGGATCGGAGATTTTAGTTGAACAATATTTCTTTCATGCATAGCATACCTATATTCATTTGCTTACGCATTATAATCAGGATATTATGACAAAAGTTAACGACAGCCTTAGCCTTTCACGGTTTTTGTCTGCCAATTATAGCTAAACGCCATTGTCTGCAAAGATCAAAGGAGAGCATTATGAAAATCTATATTGTGATAACCTTGATTTTTACGGGTTTAATGTTTGGTTTTGTCTCATCATGTAAGGAGAATACGACTATGGATAAACAAAAATATAACAAACTCTCTACAGAAGAAGAAAGAGTAATCATTCATAAAGGGACAGAGTTGCCATTTAGTGGCAAATACAATGATTTTTATGAAAAAGGTTCATATCTTTGTAAGAGATGTGGTGACTTGCTTTATAGTTCAGACGATAAGTTTAAATCTTCATGCGGATGGCCAAGTTTTGATGATGAAATTAAAGGAGCTATCAGAAGAGAAATAGATGTTGATGGGCAGAGAACTGAAATTTTGTGTGCAAATTGTGGTGCTCATCTGGGTCATGTCTTTGAAGGCGAGGGGTTCACAGAAAAAAATGTCAGGCACTGTGTAAATTCTATCTCCATGACATTTGTGCCTGAAAAAAAAGATTCTAATATAGCAAAAGCCTATTTTGCAGGAGGGTGTTTTTGGGGTGTAGAGTATCTCTTTGGGCAAAAAGAGGGGGTTATCTCTGCTGTATCGGGCTATATGGGAGGTAGTAAAGAGAATCCTTCTTACCAAGATGTGAGTTATGGAAAGAGTGGGCATTTAGAGGTCGTAGAAGTAACTTATGATATAAATAAAGTTGGTTATGAAGAACTTGCTAAGTTTTTTTTCGAGATTCATGATCCTACACAAGATAATGGACAGGGACCAGATATTGGAGAACAGTATCTATCTGTTATATTTTTCAATAATGAAGATGAGAGGCTAACTGCTAATAAATTGATCAATATACTCAAAAATATGGGATATGACGTTGTTACAAAACTACGTCCCGCGAGTGTATTTTGGAAAGCTGAAGATTACCATCAAGACTACTACGACAAGAAAAACAAGAAACCATATTGTCATGTTTATAAAAAGAAATTCTAATTATACTTTACAGGCTATAATTTGGGTTTTTGATTTCATTTATTCTCCTTAAGTTAGAGATGTTAAAGGATTTTATAGAGAATTTTTTCATTTCAGCCGATGGGCTTTTTAACCTACGGCTGAAATATTAGATTAAAACTAACTTTATGACTTTTTAGGTTATGTAAATAGACTAAATAAAATCTTTACTTCATACTATCAACACTGTAGTTTGGAGCCTCTTTAGTGATAATTACGTCATGGACATGGCTCTCTCTTAAACCAGCAGCAGTAATCTTAACAAAAGATGCTTTTTCTCGTAACTCTTGAATAGTCAATGCACCAAGATAGCCCATTCCAGCTTTAAGACCTCCGAGCATCTGAACAAGATTTTCTCTTATTGTGCCTCTGTATGGAATTCTTCCAACAATTCCTTCTGGCACAAGAGTCTCATCATCTTTATGGTCTTTTTGGTAATATCTATCGCTGCTTCCTTTTTTCATTGCCTCTACAGAACCCATACCACGATAGGCTTTATATTTTCTTCCTTGAAAAATTACAACTTCACCCGGACTCTCTTGCGTTCCAGCAAGAAGGCTTCCAAGCATTACACAATGTGCACCAGCACCAATTGCCTTTGTAATATCTCCTGAAAATTTAATACCACCATCTGCAATTATAGGCACTCCTGTCTCATTAGATATTTCTTTACAGTTTAAGATTGCAGAGAACTGAGGCACACCTACACCAGCTACAATTCTGGTTGTGCATATAGAGCCAGGTCCAATTCCAATTTTGACTGCATCAGAGCCAGCGTCAATAAGAGCTTTTGCACCAGCAGCAGTTGCAACATTACCAGCAATAACTTGAGAATCTGGAAAAGAGTGTTTAATATTTTTTACAGCATTTATAACATTCATGGAGTGTCCGTGTGATGTGTCAATAACAAGAACATCAGCCCCAGCATTTAAAAGAGCTTCAACACGATTCATCATATCAGAGCCAACACCAATTGCAGCACCAGTTCTTAAACGCCCCATTGAGTCTTTACAGGCATTTGGGTATTTTTTTATCTTTTCAATATCTTTTATTGTAATAAGCCCTTTTAGTTTTCCATCTTTATCAACAACAAGTAGTTTTTCTATCCTGTGTTGATGCAACACCTTTTTTGACTCTTCAAGAGAACATCCTTCAAGCACAGTAACAAGATTTTCTTTGGTCATAACTTCACGGACAGGCTTTTGAAGCTCTGTTTCAAATCGTAAATCACGGTTTGTAACAATACCGACCAATTTATCACCTTCAGTTACCGGAATTCCTGAAATTCTGTATTTTGCCATAATATCAAGAACACTTGAGATTGGAGCGTTAGGAGAGATAGTTATTGGATCAACAATCATACCGCTTTCAGATTTTTTTACTCTATCAACCTCAACTACTTGCTCATCAATGGTTAAATTTCTGTGGATAAATCCAAGTCCGCCAGCTCTTGCCATGCTGATTGATGTCAATGCTTCAGTTACAGTATCCATTGCAGCACTTACAATTGGTATGTTTATATTTAGATCACGGGTCAATCGTGTATGTGTTTGGACAGCGTCAGGCAAAATGGCTGAATATTCAGGGATAAGCAGAACATCATCAAATGACAATCCAAATTCAGGTAGTATATTACTCATTTAAAAATCTCCTGTTAAGAAACTATAGCTTTCCAGATAATTATTTTGCCCCTCCCCAAGGGGAGGGGGACGGGGGTGGGGCAATAGGAATTGCAAATTTATTTATCTGGAATACTATATAAAATTTTATATTTTGTTTTAATTTAGGACCAACTTATTAACTATTTTATTGAGCCGTGCTTTCTATCAGATATGAAAATTCAAAGCAAATTATATTCTCTTTGCCTTCCAATAGGTGTTACGCCAGTAGTTGTTGTTAAGGCTTGATATTATTACACCTTTTATGCTTGATACATGCAAAAAACGTCCATCTTCTATATAAACTCCAACATGCCTTGTAACAATACCTGTTTTAAAAAATAGAAGATCACCAGCACGCCAATCACCTTCTTCAACAAATTCTCCAATATCTGCCATCTCTTCTGTTGATCTTGGCAGAATAAGACCAAATCTATGTTTAAATGTAATGTAGATAAGACCAGAGCAATCAATTCCGCTTTTATCTAAACCTCCGCTCCGATATTTTATTCCTCTCCATTGCCGATGCTGATTATATAACTCTTGTTTGACAAACTCTGAATCGCTCAAAACCCCTTTACCAGTATCAATATAGGTATCAGCCGGACCCTCTACATCATCTACTACAGAGCTACAACCATTAAGCATAAGCATTGCTACAACAACCATTACAGTTATTATTATCTTCATAACTATCAATTCCTAAAATTGCTTATCACACAACGAATCTAATTTTGATGAGAGTCTGGGAGATAACAATTTACTATTATAATTCATAAAAAACATCACTCATAAAAAGAGTACATCTTAGGATCATAAGCCTCTCTTATGCCTTCCCCTGTAAAAGTTACTGTCATAAGAGTTATAACAAGAGCTGATACTACAGAAGCAGAAATCCACCATGCACTCATATTGCTCCAACCTTGCTGTAAGAGTTCTCCCCAGCTTGGTGTAGGTGCAGGAAGCCCAAATCCTAAATAATCAAGAGAGGTTAAAGCAACAATACCTCCTGATACTGAAAATGGGGCATAGGTTACAATAACAGAGAGAGTATTTGGAATTATATGATGAAAAATAACCCTAAAATGTGATGCACCAATCGATCTTGCAGCAAGAACATACTCTCTCTCTTTCTCTTTATATGTCATTGTTCGCATTACCCATGTCATATTTATCCAGCCAAAAAATGCCATAATTAAGAGAAGCACAATAAAATTGGGAACTAAGATTGATGATACAATAATCACTACATATAGAAATGGAATATTGCTCCATATCTCAAGAACTCTTTGAAAAAAGAGATCAAATTTGCCACCAAAGTAGCCCATAGAACACCCAAGCGTTATCCCAATCACATAATCTAAAATCAGAAGCACAAAAGAAAAGAGCATAGCAGTTCTAAAACCATAGACCAATCTTGCTAAAATATCTCTTCCAACATTATCAGTTCCAAAAAAATGTCTCTCTGAAAATGATGGCGGAAAAGGAGGGTAACTATTCTCCTTAAGGTCGTTTTCATAGGGATTATATGGCACGATAGGCATTATGACAAAATTTTTTCTAATATTTCTATAGCTTTCCAGATAATTATTTTGCCCCTCCCCAAGGGGAGGGAGTTTATTATCCCCCTCCCCATTGGGGAGGGGGTGAGGGGTGGGGCTAATATTCTTATGAGGGGTAAGTTTACTATCTTTCTCTTCTTGGAATTTTTTTTTCAGTTCTCTGTAATTTGTCTCATATTCATAATCAAGACCAAAAGTTTTTCCGGGAATCATGCTTTGGTAGGTAGGAAACCATAACTCTCCATTATAATAGACAACAATTGCCCTGCTATTTATAAATAGCTCCGCAAATATGGAGATAATTAGCATCGCCATTAATGCAATAAAGGAGAAAAATCCCCTTTTTATGGAGATAAATCGTCTCCATCTTTTTTTTGTTAATGGATTTATTTTCATGTCAAAATAACTACTTCCAATTTAGTTATGTGCAATCTGCTCTCTTTGTAGTGCTTTTCTTATTTTAATTGCCATCTCTTGCTTACTGTAAGGCTTCATTACATACTCACTAATACCAATATTTTTGGCAAATTCAGGGTTTACAAGATCATTAAATCCCGAACATAGAATAACAGGTATTCCAGAACGAATTTCCCATATTTTCTTTGCAAATTCACAACCTGTCAAGTTGGGCATTGTCTGATCAGTTATGACTATATCAAATTTTTCAGGACTTTGTTTGAATCTTTCCAATGCCTGAACACTTCCAACTACCCCCTCAACCTTGTAGCCAAGTGTTGTGAGCATCTCTTGTGCCATCTCTACAATTGGAATCTCATCATCAACATACAAAATAGTTTCATCTCCAGTTGCAATAGAAACTGATTCAATAGTGCATACCTGACTTCCTTCTGGTGCTTTTGGGAAAAATAGGTGAAATGTAGTGCCTTTTCCAACTTCGCTATAAACATAGATATTGCCTCCAAGATTTTTGACAATGCCATGAACCATAGCAAGACCCATACCAGTGCCTTTTCCTCTTGGTTTTGTAGTGAAAAACGGTTCAAATATCCTTTCCATTATCTCTTTATTCATACCATGCCCCGTATCGCTTACTGTCATACGAATATATGTTCCGGGTTTAAGATCAAGATATTTACCAGCACTATCTGGATCAAGCTCCATAAGTTCGGTGCAAACGGCAAGAAGTCCGCCTTGTTCTTGCATAGCATAGCCAGCATTGGAGCAAAGATTCATTATTATTTGATGAATCTTTGTTGGGTCAGCTATTAGGATATATTTATCGCTTGGAATATTTTGCTGTATTTTAATGGTTGCAGGAAGAGAAGCTCTTATTAGCTTTAAAACCTCTTTTATCATAATGTTTATATTTACAGGTATATTTTCCTGACTATCTTGGCGGCTAAATGTAAGTATCTGTTTTACAAGGTCTCTTGCTCGATAACAGGCATTTAAAACCCGATCAAGTCTCTGTCTGATTCTTGATCCTTCAGGCACATCTGAGAGTGAAATCTCTACATAACCCATAATTGCGGTCAAAATATTGTTCATATCATGGGATATACCACCTGCAAGCGTTCCAATAGCTTCAAGTTTATTGGATTGAATGAGCTTCTCTTCAAGTTTTTTCTTCTCCCTTTCTGCTCTTCTTCTCTCAGTAATATCGCGGCTTACACCAAGCATCTCAAAAGGTACGCCATCTTCATCACGTAAAAAGGTGAGAGTCGTTTCTGTCCATATAGTATCGCCTTGTTTTGTATAGAATTCAGCTTCAAGCTGTGGCATCTCTTTAAAATTTTGCCTATTATCTCCACTATCATTAATAGTGGTTGCCATTTTAATAGCTTCCATTGTCTTTTTAGCAGAGTCTGGAGATAGCATTCTCTTAAAACTAAAATTATTTTTTGCCTCTTCAGCAGTATATCCTGTCATCTGAAAGATAGAAGGAGTTACATAGGTCATCTCCAAAGTTCTTAAATCTAATGTCCATATAACCTCTTTGACACTATTGGCAAGAAGGCGATACTGTTTTTCAGACGCACTAACCATCTTTAAAGCCTTCTCTTTTTCTTCAAAAGCCTTTTGCTTCTCTTCAAGAGCCTTCTGTTTTTCTTCAAGAGCTTTTTGCCTCTCTTGCTTAATAGTATTTATTTTATCTACAAGTCCAAAAGAGAGTATGGTAACAAAAAGGGCGATGCTCATTTGAATAATTGAATCTGTCCACACATTGCTTTGAAGAACTCCAAAAGATTTGAATACCATTAAAAGGGAGCTTATCAACATGCTTGACCATGCTAAAATATAGAATCGTGCTTGACGTTGTCCCTTAAAGCATAGGATTAAGCCACTTGCTAACATGGCAAGGACACTCACACCTGAAAAAATAAGCATAGACTGTGTTGCAATGTAATATGGAAGTATAAATGGAATAAGCAACATTACGCTACTTAAACAGATGAGTATCATCAGAAAAATATGGAGACGTGGAAGATTTGTTTTTGTCGATAAAAAGGATATGGTGAACATAATAGCACCAAGCCACGTTATAAAACCGAAAAAAGGATGACACACATTTGCCCACCATGTAGAATTTGACCAAAGATATTGAAAAGATAGTCCATTGTGCGTCATTGTTGCCAAAGATGCACCAGCCACAAATATAATCAGATGTAAGTATGTCCACTCTTTTACAGATAGGAAGATAAAAAAATTATATAGAACCGCAGCAAGCATGACTCCATAGTATAACCAATTTACCGCAGAATCAGCATTTATATGTCTCTCAAACCTATCTTTTCCCCATGCCAAAAGCGGCACAACAATAGCCCCATCTGATATTATATTAAAATAATAGGTTGTTTGACCCGGCATCTGAGTTATTGGAATAATTGTTGTGCGGAAATTGACTGGTCGTTCAGAAAAAGGATATTTATCTCCGCTTTTTATTATAGAAAAAAGCTGATCTATTGGCTTAGTATTGTTTAAATCAAGAGAAGTTGAATCTGTAGAAGTTAAATTTTTTAAGATTGAACCTTGAGAGTTGCCATTTTCATTATCAATTGGTTTATAAAAAATAAATTCATCCACGACTGCGTAAGGATACTCAATAAACCACTCAATTGGATGGTCAGCCTTATTCTCAACAGTTAGTCTAAACCAATATGATAAAGGAGAGTATCCAAAACTTGATTTACCTTCTAATGGTTTGAAAGATGATGAAAATTGCTCTGATGCAATGGTGTTTATATCTAATTTATAGATATGCTTTTCATTAGATTGGTTGTTGTTATTGCTGTCATCTTTAGAGGTATCGTCAATATAATAGTAAAGATATTGTGTGATCTTTTGTTTTGTAAGCCGATCGTCAAGGATAAATATTTTTGATTGAGTATTAGCGTATAAATTATTTGTTGTAATCGATAATAGAGATACAACAATAATTATGGATAAGTAATATTTATGGCAATATCCTAAAGAGTAGATTTTCATTTTTCTACCTTGTGCTTATAGTTCTATTGTAGGAGCAACCAATTTGTTAAAAGAATTTACGCCTCGCTGTAATGTTTTGTGCCCTCTCGTAGTCTGGGCTTTTCTTAAAAAGAACACCGAGAAAGGGTAGTTCGCCTTTTACAATATCTTTTGCACGAAAATCAGGGTCAGCGTTAAGTGCACGTATCCAGTTGATAAGTTCCCTTGTTGCAGGTTTTTTTTCAATGCCGTCAAGTTCACGCATTGTATAAAATGCTGTAATGGCATTTTCAGCAAGTTTGCTGTCAATTGAGGGAAAGTGAACAGATATTATTTTTCTCATCATTTTTGGATCAGGGAAAGCAATATGGTGAAAGTTACACCTTCCAAGAAATGGGTCTGATAGGTCTTTTTTCGCATTTGATGTAATAATAATAACGGGTCTTTGTTTTGCTTTTATAGTTTGGTCGGTCTCAATTATGTCAAACTGCATCTGGTCAAGAACATCAAGCATATCATCTTGAAAATCTGTATCTGCTTTGTCTATCTCATCAATTAAGAGAACTGTTCTATACTCTGCTGTGAATGCCTGACCAATTTTCCCCATTTTAATATATTCATTAATGTTACTGACATCTCTTTTAGAATCGCCAAAACGGCTGTCATTTAGCCTTGTCAAGGTGTCGTATTGATACAATGCCTCAACAAGTTTCATGCTTGATTTTACATTTAAGATAATCAGCGGCATTTGAAGACTTTCAGCGATTGCGTAAGCAAGCATGGTTTTGCCTGTTCCTGGTTCACCTTTGAGCAAAAGTGGCATCTCAAGAGCCATTGAAATATTGACAATAGATGCAAGCTCACTATCTAAAACATACTTTGTAGAACCTGAAAAACGTATTGTTGATTCATTTTGATTTGTCATAAAAATTCCTCATAAAGCAACTTATTTTTGTTAATAATTTATTGTTTGTATTCTATAGCTTTCCAGATAATTATTTAGCCCCACCCCCGTCCCCCTCCCCAATTGAGAGGGGGACGGGGGTGGGGCTAATAGGAATTACCAATTTATTTTAAGTAGAGACGCACAATTGTGCGTCTCTACAGTTAGGTATAACTCAATTTACAATGTTTGGTTAGTAATATTAATAAGAAGCTCTCCTTTGAAAATTGCTCCTTCGTGTCCATCTATGCTGATAAAATCTCCAGAGCAGAGAGTCAAATTATCAATAACGCACCTTTTATCAGTTTCATGGCAAACCATGTTTCTGTATCCTACAACGCAGGTTTTATCAAGTCTGTAAGCAACAATAGAGGCATGTGATGTCATTCCACCGCGTGCTGTTAAAAGTCCATCTGCAGCATGGATTTCACGTATATCATCAGGCACTGTGTCATTTCGTACCAATATTAAAGATGTATTTGGCTCAAGTTTTCTCCATTTTTTTATATCTTTAAGGGTAAAAACCAACCGTCCACTCATTGCTCCACCACTTACACCTATGCCATTCCCTAAATAACGTTCTGCTTCAATTGCCGCCTCTTTGGCAGTTAGATCAAACTCAGGTCTTGTTTTTTTCTCTCTTATTCCAAGATCGCGAGATTGTAGAATATAAAGAGCATTAATCTCTGGGTTCTCAAAAGTAAACTCTATCTCTTGAGGACTCCATCCTCGCTTTTCAACAATATCTACTGCCCAGTTGATGAGACCTTGATATATTTCTGGGAAATGAGTTTCTAAAGTAGTATCAGTATTTCGCATCTCCCTCTCTTGCTGTGCAACTGATATTGGGAATGTATTTACAAGACCTGCTACAACATCTTCGCCTTGACTGCCTCTTGTAAAATCCCCCCAAAGGCTTATCTGGTTACGAGGAGAGCGTGGATCATGCGTTAGAACAACGCCTGTGCCAGAGTTATAAGATATATTTCCAAAAACCATCTCTTGAACAGTAACTGAAGTTCCCCAATCTTGAGAAAGACCAATTATTCTTCTATATGCCTTTGCACGAGGCGAATCCCAAGATTCAAATACCATTTTAATAGCACTTAGCAACTGGTTAAATGGACTTGAATTTACTGCAAATCCAGATTGGATAATATGCTCTTTGTATGCAAGAGCAACTCTTTTCATCTGCTCGCCTGTGAAATCTTTTTTATATGGAATCCCCCATCTATTTTTATGAAGAGTTATTATACTATCAAAAGCATCTCTTTTTAGACCTTTTGCCATTCCAAAACATTGTAAAAACCTTCGATAATTATCCCATGCAAGCCAGACATTTCCAGTTTGCTTTGCTATTCCTTCTGCAATCTCTTCATTTATTCCAACATCAATAAATGTGTCCATCATTCCGGGCTGTGAAATAACTGAGCCACTTCGTACTGACAATAAAAGTGGGTTAGATGGATCGCCGAATCTCTTACCAGTTGCATTTTCTAACCTCTCAAGTTCTACTTTTACCTGTTCTCTGAAATTGTATCTTGCTGGCTGATAATAATCTATAAGCTCACGATAGCGAAATGCCTCAGTTGTTATGATAAATCCTGGTGGAACAGGCAGTCCGCAAGAAGACAAAGTCATAAGGTTATTGCCTTTATTGCCAAGGTCCATAGCACCTAAAACCCAAGGTTTTGGGTCGTTAAGAGAGGTTATGATCTTTTTTGGGTCATACATCAAAAGTTTTTGGAGATGTTCAGATGGAAGACCTTGGGCTTGCTGAAAAAGGGTGTTTTGAATTTTGGTCAAAAAATTGTCTAACTGTTGCAGCCCCAAAGCAGATGCCATAAGATCGCGAAAAAAAACTTCTGCAACTCTATGTTTTATCTCAAAAGTAGCTTTATTGTTTGGCTCGCTATTATTCTTATGAACTTTGTATTTAGCAAGCAGATATTTTGTTGGTATTTTACCTAATATGCTATTTAAGTTTTCTTGATGAGTAGTGTGAAAGTAGTCGTTGATTATATTTTTAACAGCCTTATTTAATGCCTGAAAAATATCAAGGTATTGAGTAAATGTAAATCCTTGTACACCAAGAGAGTGGGTTAAAAGGTCCATTTGAAATTCATATTCAGTTGATGTTATGCCATCAAGATTTAAAGCTGCGTAAAACATAAGAAGCCTGTTTCTGATCTTGTGAACAGTCTCTCTTGTTATAAGGGTCAGATCAAGCTCTTCAACTAACTCCTCAAAAAGAGGATTAACCATAGATTCCAAACGAAATGTAAGTCCAAGTGCATCAAATTTGGGTTCGTGGTAACTGCCATAAAGCGATGGAATATCAGTAGTTACATGCCTTTTTTTAAAAATATCCTCTCTTGCTTTATGCTGTTCTTGTGATAGCAGCTCTTTTTTTAATAATCTTAGGTAGTTAAGTAGTTGTTGGAGTTTCCATTTTACCTTTGAATCAGGCTTTTCCTGTTCAGCTAATGCCTCTTTAAGTTTATCTATATGAGGAAGATGGGCTGTATTAATGACTTCTAAATATTTATTTATCTCTGTAAATGATGGTGTATATTTTTGGTAAAGCAGCTTGTAAAGAGTGATAAGAGATATAACCCTCTCGTGGTCATATTGTGATACTTTATTAGAGGGATTTTCTGCAAGAGTTGCTCTTATCTGTCTGCCTGACATATTAAGAAGATATGTTGGGAATTGGGCTTCACTATGCTTATTAATGGTTCTCTGCTTAAGATATTTTATATCAGAATGGACGCCTGCGATAAATTCTCCTCTATTACCAGACTTTTCATCTGATCTCTTAAGCTGGTTTATAAAATCCTCTGGAAGATAAGGAGTTAGATATTTTGTGTCGCATGTGAGCCAATAGTTGAAAATTGCTTCGGTCATAGAGATAATACGGTTGCTGCTTTCAACATGAATACGCTTACGATAAAAATGGATAACTATATCTTTTCTTTGGCATATTTCATCTAAATATGTTGACGTGTCTCTAATAGCTCCTTCTGCCCCTATCTCATTAAAATAGACAGGAAAAAGACGTGTAAGTTGCTTAATAAGGTTATAGACCGGCTCAATTGGGCTGTTTAGCAGCTTTGTTATCTCTCTTGGAAAAAGATCTGTATCTTTAATTAATACTCCATAAACAGAAATGTAAATTATAAGATGTGAGATAAGTCTAATTGACCATGATGGGTTTATAGATATTAATGTAATCCAAACTCTTAAGTTTTTTATATGTGCTGCATTGTCTTTAAGTTGCCAATCTTTGCTAACACCTTGTATGATTGGAATATGAAATCCAGCATCAATTACACAATCAAGAAAAAAATGAACAAGATCGCTATCTCCAGTATTGTAAACGCTTTTACCCATATTCAAAATAGAGTCAAAAATAGTTTCAGCAGCCTGTCTTAAGCTATGCGAAGGTATATCTTGATAATTGTTTTTTGACTGCGGCTGCTCTAACTGAGGTTGAGCTATAGTTTGATCTGTTAAATCAGATAGATCAGAAAATAGATCAGAAAAATGTTTTGATCTAAGTTTAAGTATCTTAAATGTTTGGCATATAAGCTTTTGAATGTAGGCTGCGTTCTCAACTTCAATAAGGAATCTTAATGTATTATTAATATCTTGAAATGTTGCTATATGAATCATTGAGAGAGCGGGTATGTTTAGAATATGAAACAAGAAAAGAATCTTCCAGTGGTTTCCCTCTCTGCTTGTAGAACCTGCTTGAAGCAATTTTTCTGGCATAGCTTTGTAAAGTTCTATTATCTCATTATTTTCAAGAAAAGATGTAAGTTCTGCTGTTAGCTTTGGGGATTTTAAATTCTCTTTATGGAGTTCTTTTAAACATGCAAGCCTCTTTAACTCTATTTCCATCTTTTTATGGGAAATGGGTTCAAAAAGCTCTTTTGGCATAACTCTCTCTGATATTGCCAATCTATCTGTTATTTCACTATTTCTATACCGTTCACTACCTTTATTCCGCTCATTAGCAATCTTCTCAATCTCTTTTTCAAACCATGAAAAAGGATCGTTTTCATTTAACCAGCTTTTATATGTTGTCTCATGGTAGCGGAACATAAGTTGATTGAGAGCTTCCCAATCCAATTTTGTATTAGTTCTATTTTTGATAATTTGTTGGACTATTCTGTTAAGCCTATAATAGCTTCTTGAGAAGAGCAGCAATATCTGATCACTGCTATTAGCGATACGCTGAAAAAATGAATTAAAAACATGTACAATGTTCTCAAAATTCTTTTCTGAGGCTTTAATAATTTTTTGAAGAAATTGCATCAGATTATCAGCAGCCTCAGACTGTATCTCGGCTTTAGCATTAATATGTCCAGATTGAAACCAGCCTCTGCTTTTTTGTTCATTATCTTCTTGATTAGATTCAATCGCTTCATGGAATATATCTATAAATAGACTAATAATTTCATCTGCATTAGAGTTAGATATAAATAGATAAATATGATCAAAAGCATATCGTCTGGCTTCAGATACAATAAATTGCCAGTTTCTCATTGGATTAGAAAGCTCTTCTAAAAATGTAATAAGCTCTTTTTGCAGCCCATGATACCTATTAAGAACAGTTAAAATAATCTTATATTTTTCTTCTATTTCAACATGAACACGAGTCTCTTCCATATTGGCTTTGAGAGCCTTTGATTTTAGCTCTGTATCTGATTTTATTCCCAAAAATACACCTATAAAAAATTTTATAAAAAATATAGAGTAATGGTTGTTTATTTTTATTTATTAAATGCTTATATATCAAGAAGGATAATCTTTCAATGAATGCTAATGTGCCATTAAAATGTTAATTTATGCCATTAGAAGTTAATTTGTGCGATTAGAATTGTTATTAACAGCTAAATTAGGAGATAGAGAATATGTCAGAAGATAGAGTAAATAAAGCAGATGGCTATAAAGAAGAATCTTTTAACAATAACAAAGAGAATCTTTTAAAACGATTTTTGAATTGGATTGCAAAAGGAGCAAAAAAAGCATCAGAAATGGGTGCTTCATGTGGTTCGTGAATTAGGAAGTAGCAGCAACCTGTCAGGTTGACAGGTAACTTAAATTTAGCTTCCACTTTAAGCTTTTGATAACTATAGCACTCCTATTTCATTAGTATACTTATCAAGGTCATAAATTGAGTTCTACTTAAATATAAAAAGCTCAATTTATGCCGGCTTAGAGTATAAAGCGTTCAATATGGTTAGTCTCTCCAGTTTCTTTCCCAACAGCTTTATGACACTTGTCTGGAATTACTGTGTTATATGAAGACCAAAAATCTGTATAGCAGACATCGCATTCACGATACACCTGAGGTAAGCTGTCCCAAAGAGCTTGTGATCCTTTACGGTCTCTGCTGCCAACGTGGACTCCAACAATTTTGCGGCTATTTCTATCTATGGCAAGCCAAATCCATTGTTTGTTTTCTTTTGTACCCACAAATGACCACATTTCATCACATTCAAGTATGATTTTCCCTATTGCATATGGAAGTTCAATTATCTTAGATATATTTTGATACAAAACATTGATATATTTTTGTAACCACAACTCAGAAATTCCAACTACTCTTGCAGTTCCAGCTATCGATATTTTTTCTAAAAGCAGTCTATCCACCAAATCCCATATTTCAGGAGCGATTCTTTTATTTTCAGGGTTTTCAACAAACTGTCTACGGCAATCTTTGCAAGAATACTTTTGTTTACCATTTGAATTGAACCATTTTTTATAATATTCAATGAGCTACACACAGGACATTTCATTGTCAGCCTCCAACAAAAAAATATATTAATAATTTTTGTTGGAATATCAAACCTGAGCAAATTTGTTTATATTAAAATCATCTATCACTACATGTTAAGCACTACCAAAAAATTTAGGAGCTTATCATGGCACAATCTATAAATGTAAATATACGTATGGATAAAGATTTAAAAAAACAAGTAGAAAAGCTCTTTGAAGAGTTTGGAATGAATATGACAACAGCATTTACAATATTTGCAAAAGCAGTTGTGAGAGAAAGAAAAATACCTTTTGAAATATCCGCACCAGACCATTATTTTCAAGAAGATTTTTACAATGAATATAATCAGACCAGACTTAAAAAATCAATTGAGGCACTTGATAACGGAAAGGGCAGGAAGCATGAATTAATTGAGGTGGAAAGTGAATAAGATATTTTCCGATGAAGCATGAGAAGATTATTTATATTGGCTTACTCAAGATAAAAAGACGATTAAAAGAATCAATAATTTGATTATAGACATTAATAGAAACTATAATGACGGAATTGGTAAACCAGAGCCTTTAAAAGAAAATCTATCAGTATTTTGGAGTAGAAGAATTGACGAGAAAAACAGGCTTATTTATAGAATAAAAGACAATAATATAGAAATTGCACAATGCCGAACACATTACAAAGAAAAATAATGAAAGAGTTTAAAATGGTCGGAGATAGAAACGATGAGAGAAAAAAGCATTACATTTTGTATATCAGATAGGTATTAATCTGCAATATCCAACTGATTCTTACAGTATCAAATATTTAAAATATAACAAGAGCCAACTAACATTAATGTAGGCTCTTATTTTAATAACACATAATAACAATTTAAGGAGGTTTACAATGTTTTTCAGAAAAATGACAGTTCAATTTATGGCATTTATGGTAGTTCTTGGGCAGACATTTGTAGCAGATGCTGGTTGTATTGAGGATTGGCTTGTTAGCAATCCTATGAAATCAGCTCTAACAGATAGCCAGATAGGTAATGTCAACAAAATCTACAACTGGTTAGAGATCTCTTTTCCAGATATTGTCTATCCAGTGGCTGATTCAGTTGTTGATGGTGCTCTTTGTTATAGATACTACTCAGGATCAGATACGATTTTAGCTACCTTACAAAGCAATACGGCAAAAGTTGTCTATATTGGTCCCCTCTCTAATCAATGTATCTTAGAGATTGGAACGATTGATCAGGTGTTGGCTCTTATGCCAAACTCTGTTGATGCTCAAATATCAGGAGATATTAATGAATCAGAGTATGATGAGAATCAATCTATAACATCAATAACCATAAATAGTATGCCCAATACCTTAGATGAGTTTTTAGCCCTGCAGAGCCAAATAGCCCACACCCCTCAAGGTGCAGTTGTAATGATGATTTTGGCAATGAGAATTTACGAGCAGGACTCTGTTTTAGGAAGAACCTGTTTAACAGCAACCAGCACAGACCCGCTTATATCTGATTCAACTGCTGAAGGAAGTTATGAAGGTAGCATAATTTCAACAGGCAGCATCAGCAGATTAAAGGAGAATCTTAAACAATATCCATATCTTCCACTAATCTACTTTGCAGGTGCATCTCCAACAAATTCATACACTCCATCAGGTCCGCCATATACCCTTAATATGTTTACAAATCCTTACAGTTATGCTTCAGGCAGTGATGGATTGGTAAGAATCAAGGTTTTTGTAGAGACACTTGGGGCAGACAGTGCAAGACCAGCCAGTGCGAAAAAAGTGGGAAGCATCTATAAAATTACAGAGTATAGCTCACTTTATCTCTCTCCAAAAGCTGCTAAGTAACCTTATTTAGCATTATTTAGCATTTGTGATCACACTGTTTTAAAGCTGTGTGATCACACTACAATTTTTTTTCTGTTTCATGGTCGTTATTTTCAGCAGCCTCTTCTTGTTCACTCAATACCATTGTCTCTAACAGCAAAATCTCTGTTCCTGTAAATAATTCCGTGCTGCATT
Organism: Desulfamplus sp.; assembly: GCA_015232455.1. Classification (GTDB taxonomy): domain Bacteria; phylum Desulfobacterota; class Desulfobacteria; order Desulfobacterales; family Desulfobacteraceae; genus Desulfamplus. The sequence continues at coordinate 17,584 of JADFZQ010000015.1, forward strand.
ACGTGTTAGTAAGGCAGTAATTTAGATGAAATTTATCTTGTCATTGTAGGAGTTTTCTATAATAAAACTTTTATCTCAACCTCTGATAGTGGATTAAAAAAAGATTCAATTATCCTATGCCATCAAATTAGAACTTTGGATAAAGCACGCCTTATTAAAAAGATTGGTGAAGTTACAGACAGTATAACCCAAAAACAGATAAGAGTTTTGCAAACAATACAGCAGTTTTACAGATATATATTTGTGCCATGAGATAGTTTTCAATGTGGTGGTATCATATTTTGATGATATTGACAGAATCAAAGAATATCACTCATCAATTAAGTTAGCAGACAAGCACAAAATAGCAGCTTTCACAGCAAAATGGATTGTAAACATGAAACCAATACAAATGGGTAAAGAGTTAATAAAACATAAAGATATAAAGGTGTTAGCAAATGAATTGTTTGCGTTTTATGCAATAGTTTCAATACTTGAGATTGCAAACACCAAAAATTAAAGTGTCTGTATAAATCTCTGGTAATGCGATATTTTTCAGTAGATTTATCTATAACAGCTAAACTTAAGCCAAAGTTGTTATGACCTTTTCTATAGATTTAAAATTATCAAAAAATATGTTGATATAGCGGGGATCAAAATGTTTCCCGCTGTTTTCTTTTAATAGAGACAAAGCCTTATCAATTGACCACGCATCTTTGTAACACCTCTTATGGGTTAAAGCATCAAAAACATCAGCTATTGCGGTTATCTTTGCAATATCAGGTATCTGATCTTTTCTGATTCCTTCGGGGTAACCTGTTCCATCATACTTTTCATGGTGGTATTTTGCGATAACTGCCGCTGTTTTTAAAACCCCGATATTTGAGTGGTTTAAAATATTATAACCATGTTCAGAGTGGCTTTTCATTATTGCAAACTCTTCATCTGTAAGTTTTCCAGCCTTTTTTAATATATGATCAGGTATTGCAATTTTTCCTATGTCGTGCATTGTGCTTGCTATTCTTATCTCTTCACATTTATCCTCTGTAAAGCCTGCGGCAGAGGCGATTATATAGCAGATTTCAGATATTCTTCTTACATGGTTGGCAGTGTCGCTTGATCTTTTTTCAATAAGCTCGCCAAGAGTAAAGATAATCTCTGTCTGGGTTGCTATCATCTCTTTATGAAGCTGGAAATTATCAATAGCCATAGAAAAGTTTGATAAAAAGACCTTTACAAGCTCAACTTCTATATCATCTTTGCTGCCTTCCATAAAAATATAGTTGCCAGAGCCTGACAAACCTTTGTGATACGCGATATATCCTTTATCTTGAACATGCCTGACATACATTTCAGAGCCGTTTTTTAATTCGCACAAAATATTTTCAAAATGGTTCAGCTCTTCTATCTGGCTGATATTACTGCCTATATACTTTTCGTATTTCCCTGTGCCAGCTAAAATAGTATAGCATTGTGTATCATCTTTTGCTACAAACCCATCTGGCTGTCTTTTATTATTACATTTAAAATAAAGCCCCTCGCTCTCTTCATCATAAAATGTTGCTAACTGCTGGAGTATTCCTGTTAGAAATTCATTAAAAGAGCAGGTCTTAAATATTGTTGAACTTGCCCTTATTATCCTCTCTAACCCTTTTTTGCTTCTTTGAATGGTTACTAAATCTCGATACGATCTAAGGCATGAATACATAGAAGTATAAAGTTTTTGGACTGTGAGTTCTGTTTTTGATTTATAGTCATTTATATCATAATTTGCAATTATCTGATCTTCTGGTGCTTTTCCGGGCTGACCAGTTCTTAGGATCACTCTTGTAATTTTATTTTCAAGCGTGTTTCTAAGATAATCTACAACCAAAAGCCCTGCATCTTCTTCTTCCATTACTACATCTTGCAAAAGAACTGCTATGCTGCTGTTATTTGCAAGTATCTTTTTAGTCTCCTGCCCTGAATATGCACTTATAAATTCAAGTCTTCTACCTTCAAAGTTAAACTCTTTTAGCAGCATTTTAGTTATCTGATGCACAGCTTCGTCATCATCTGATATTAGAACTCTATAAACACCAGAACCAGCTTTTGCTCTGTTTTCAGCCGTTGGAGCATCATTACTTAGAAAATCAAGCTCAAAATCAATTTCATTTAAAACTATATTTTCACTGCTCATCTTTAAATATTCTCCATAAATTTTAGATAAGGAATAAAAAAAACTCAATTTATTCCATCTTTGAGTAGAGTTCCATAATCAAAAATGTATCGGCAATTCAAGAAAAAACGTTGTGCTTTCTTCTAAAACACTTTCACAGCGAATTCTTCCTTTTAGCTTTTGAGTTACTATATTGTAAATAACACTTAAGCCCAAACCGCTTCCTCCAGAAGCTCTATTAGTTGTGAAAAATGGCTCAAAAATTCTGGTTATATGTTCCTGCCCAATACCTTTTCCGTTGTCTGTATAATTTATGTGCAAAACTCCGCCTGTAATCTCGCAATCTATCTTTATTTTTCCCTTTTCCTCTTTTTTCTCTTTAAAGCCGTGTATTAGAGAATTCATAATAAGGTTTGTAAATATCTGCGAATAATCACCCGGGAAACTCTCTAAAACTATCTCTTGATCACAATCTACCGTAAACTCAACATTTTTATTTTTATACTCATGCCTTAAACTTAGAAGTATTATATTTATGTAATCTTTAAGGTTGAATTTTTCAAAAACCCTGCCGCTTTGATCAATTGCTATCTGCTTAAAACTTCTTACAAGCTCTGCTGCTCTTGTAAGGTTATGGTTTAAAATTTGAATTGTATCATCAACACTTTCCATAAAATTTTTAAGGTCATCTTTTGTCATTCTGCCTTGAGATAATTTCAGGCGGCACTCATTATTTATCTTTTCAATGTATGAAGCTGAAGATATGCCAGCACCAAGCGGAGTATTTATCTCATGTGCAACCCCTGCAACAATCTGACCCAGCGATGCCATTTTTTCTGACTCTATTATGTGCAGCCTCTGCTGTTCAAGCTCTCTGTTTCTCTTTTCGATGTCAGCTTCAAGCTGTTTATTTGCTTGTTCAATTTTAAAGAGCCTTAATCCTGCAAGAGTAGATATTGAAACTACAGTCATAAGCACAATAATAGTTGTAATCTGTAGTTTATGCTTAAGATTCTGAGCCTCAACATAAAGTTCATCAACATATACTCCGGCAAGGATAAACCAGTCCATTTCAGGGTAATACTTAAATATTGAAATTTTTTCTCTTGGTCTGGATTCTCCCTTATTCTGCCAAGGATAGGTAATCTCACCGTTCTTTTTTTCTGCCATCTCTTTTATAAAATATCTGCCGCTGCTGTCTTTTGAATCCATCACATTAATCCCTTCAAGAAAAGGGTGTATCAAAATATCTGCTTTTGAATTCATAACTGCCACATAGCCTGTTTCACCTATTTTTATAGAAAGGATACGCTCTTTTAACTGTTTTATGTCAACAAGAGATAGAAATTCAGACCTATATGAAGATACTGATATAATCCAATCCCAAGGCTCAAAATATTCCATATATAGAACTTTAGGGCGTTCAAAATATTCACCCGGGTTTTTCCAATCATATTCAATATAACCGTTTTTTTCTACTATCTGTTTTTTTACAAAAGAAAACAGCGAGGCATCAAAATTGTGCGGAAGTTTTGGGTGGACTTTTACCATTCCATCGGAATTTATGCAGTATATGTAACCAGTTTCACCGATTTTCTGGCTTAACAACAGGTTTCTTGCAAGATTTTTAGCTTCAGTCTCAAATAAGAATATATTTCTGCTGTTATTAAGAATTGCTCCGTTATAACTAAAAATTTTCTTTGAATCATATCCTGAAACCACACTCATTCTATATTGGTTATAAAGCTCATTTACTGAATCTTTATTTTTTTCAGCAATGCCTCTTAAATAATTTCTTATTGCAGAATCAACAGTAGATTTAGCAAGATTAAGAGTTGATTCAGTAATATCATACAGCCCTTTTTTAGCTAATGAAGTTGTTATTTTAGTCGCAGTTTCCGCTGCATAGAGTCCAAATATCAAAAAACTTACAAATACAATCCCATTAACTATCAAAATAAGTTTAAGGGATAATCCAACTCTTGAAACAACCTTTTTTTCTGAATCTATTAGAGGTTTCTCTTCATTTACAACCTTTTTTTCTGATTCCATTAGAAGTTTCTCTTCATTTAAAGTCTATAAAATTTAACACTTATAAATATTTGTTATCTTTAAAAATAGAAAACTAAAAATATTGATATACATATTCCATATTAGAGTTGTGTTAGATTCAGATTAGATTCAGATTAAAAATTGAAATTGCTGCAATTCTAATGAAATTCTATTACAAACCTAATATTTTTCTAATAATTATAGATTATTAAAGCAACCCGTATTTGGTATTTTGTTTAAGGCAGATCATCAAGATTCGTTGAAATCGCAAAATTATTAACTAAACAGTTTAAAGGTTAAATACCAATGGAGGAGCTTATGGTTTTGAAAAAATTTATTAGGTTAAATAAATTTATCAGGTTGATTTCAATCAGCTTTATAATGGCATTTTGCATGGGAAACACTACCTTTGCAGATAACGATAATGATGAGCAAAACATTCAAGTAGGTCCTCGTCCTTATTATTTGATTGAGGATATGAAACCAAGTGAGCTTAAAACAGAACTTCAAGAGTGTGCAGAAGGTCCTTTTTATAAAACCGATTTTTCAATAGGTCATAGAGGTGCATGTATGCAGTTTCCAGAGCATACAAAAGAGTCTTATATGGCTGCTGCAAGAATGGGGGCTGGAATTTTAGAGTGTGATGTAACTTTTACCAAAGATAAACAGTTGGTCTGCCGCCATTCACAATGCGATCTTCATACAACCACAAATATTCTTGCAATTCCTGAACTTGCTGCAAAATGCTCAGAGCCTTTTACACCTGCCCAGATTGATCCAAAAACAGGTAAAGTCATAAAACCAGCTTCGGCAAAATGCTGCACAAGCGATATTACACTTGAAGAGTTCAAAAAACTTACAGGTAAAATGGATGCAGAAAACCCTGATGCAACTACACTTGAAGCGTATATGGACTCAACTCCTAAATGGCGTACAGACCTCTATTCAACACCTGGAACTTTAATGACTCATGCAGAGAGTATTGAGCTTTTTAAAAAGTTAGGGGTAAAAATGACACCAGAATTAAAAACCCCAAGTGTAACAATGCCTTTTGACGGCAATTACACCCAAGAAGCATTTGCTCAACAGATGATTGATGAATACAAGAGTGCTGGAGTTAATCCTAAAGATGTTTTTCCACAATCTTTTAAACTTGATGATCTGCTTTACTGGTTAAAACATGAACCACAGTTTGGCAGACAGGGTGTGTTTCTTGATGATAGATATGATCTAAAAGAGTTTGATTATAAAAATCCAGCTACATGGTCTCCCTCAATGGAAGAGCTGTTTGCCAAAGGCGTAAGAATAATTGCTCCTCCAATGTGGATGCTTTTAAGTATAGATAAAGATGGAAAAGTTGTGCCGTCAGAATATGCAAAAAAAGCAAAAGCCGCTGGTCTTGATATAATCACATGGACACTTGAGCGTTCAGGGCTTTTAAAAGAAGGCGGTGGCTGGTATTACGAGAGCATTAAAGATGCCATTGACAATGATGGCGATGTAATGGAAGTTTTGAATGTTTTGGCAAAAGATGTAGGTGTTATTGGAATCTTTTCAGATTGGGCAGGTACAGTAACTTATTATGCCAATTGCAAAGGTTTATAGAAATAATAATTAAATAATATCGGTTTGTTGGCAATAAATTTAAACACAGGACTTAATTTAAGCACAGGAGAGAATTGATGAAGAATATAAGTAAAATTAGCATCACTAATATGTAATTTTTATATTGGCTGCATTTATGTGCCTTTCTTCAGCACAGCATGTAATTGCAAGTACAGATTCTGCCAAACCTGCAAAATATGTATTTGTATTTATAGGTGACGGCATGGGGCTGCCTCAGGTTGCAAGTGCTGAAATATACTCAAGTGCACTTAAGTCTGGCAAATATCCTGAAGCTCCCCGAGTGCTCTCTTTTACAAAATTTCCAGCACAAGGCTTAACAACTACACATGACGCAAGCTCATTTATAACTGACTCTGCTTCATCTGGAACTGCCATTGCAACTGGCAATAAAACTCTCAATGGCGTAATATCAATGGATGTTGATAAGAAAAATGAGTTGAAATCAGTTGCAACTATGGCAAAAGAAAAAGGAATGAAAGTTGGAATCATCTCAAGTGTTTCAATTGATCACGCTACCCCAGCAGTTTTCTATGCAAATGTTCCTTCTCGTAAAATGATGTATGAAATTGGCTTGCAGCTTGCTGACAGCGGATTTGATTTTTTTGCAGGAGGAGGTGTTGTTGATCCTGACGGCAAAAAGAGCAAAATGGAAAAAAAGCCCGGTAACGTAATTGAGTACGCTAAACAAAAAGGCTATAAAATTGTTGATAATAAAGAGGCTTTCTCTGCTCTTAAACCAGACGGCTCAAAGGTTTGGGCAGTAACAGAGATGCCAGCAGATGAATCTGCTATGCTTTATGAGATAGATAGACCAAAAGATGCGGTTTCTCTTTCTGACTACACATCAAAAGCAATTGAGCTTTTAGATAATCCAAACGGTTTTTTTGTAATGGTTGAAGGAGGTAAGATTGACTGGGCTTGCCATGCAAATGATGCTATGAGTGCAATAAAAGATGTGTTTGCATTTGATGATGCTGTTAAAAAAGCGGTTGATTTTGCAAATGCCCATCCTGACGAAACCTTAATTATCGTAACTGGAGACCATGAGTGCGGCGGTATGACCTTAGGATTTGCTGGAACTAAATATGACACATTCTTCCAAAAACTTCAGCACCAGAAAATATCTTATGTCAAATTTGACCAAAAACTTGGTCAATTTAAAAGTTCTAACCCAAATGCTCAACTTAAAGATGTAATGCCTTTAATAACCGAATCATTTGGACTTACAAACAAAGGCGGTAAATCAGAAATGGATTTGACTGAATATGAAATCAGCCTTTTAAAAGATAGTTTTGCCGAAACAATGAAAGCAGAAGATGCCCGCTCAAGCGATGACGGTGCTTATATTGCTTATGGCGGATATGAGCCGCTGACTGTTACAATAACCCATATCTTGAACCGTAAAGCTGGAATAGGCTGGACATCTTACTCACACACAGGTGTGCCAGTACCGACCTATGCGTTTGGAGCAGGTGCAAAGACATTTGACGGCTACTATGACAACACAGAAATTTTTTCTAAACTTGTATCACTTATGAAAATATAAAAACTCCCTCTCCTCTCTCCCTCCCCCTCTTCTTTTCCTTTTGTTAGGTTAGAAGAGGGTTAATTAACCATACAAAATAAGGAATTTCATGTCAGAGCTGAACTCCTCCATCAAATTTAATAAACCAACCACTCTTGAAGCAGCTTTCCACTCTGTTAAATCAAACTATCACCACTCTATGAAACTGAAACCTAACCACTCTATGAAGTTAAAACATAACTATCTATGAAATCAAAATTCAATCAAACCACGCTTAATGCTCTCTTTAAATTTTTTGGATTTAGCAGCATTACACGAGCAGAGCTTATTTTTGTTGGAATCTGCATAACTGCCTGTATAATCATGTTTTATATTCCCACAGGTTTTGAGAAAGCAGGAGTTCAAACTTCATTGTTTTCACTGCCTATTGAAGCTGAAGTTATTGAGGTTGACAACAGCCATGTTCACACAATTGGACTAATAAGAACTGGTGAACAAGGGCTTGTAATCGAAGCCTTAGAAGGGGATTTAAAAGGAAAAAAATTTGAATGTATAAATCACTTTTTGGGTAAACTTGATATTGATAAATTTTACCGTGAAGGAGACAAAGTGTTTGCTGTAATACAAGGAGAATCATACGACAAGATGAATCAGGCACAGGTTGTTGATTTGTACCGCATCAGAGTAGAGTTTGTCTTGATAGCTATTTTTATTCTCGTCCTTTTAATATATGCGGGCTGGGTCGGCTTTAAATCTATTGTCTCATTTTTCTTTTCAGCCCTTATTATTTGGAAGATTCTTCTACCGGGTTATCTTAAATATTACTCTCCAATTCCATTTTCTCTCTTTGTTACAGCTCTTTTAACTGGAACTATTATTTTTCTTGTTGCTGGTTTTACTAAAAAAGGTTGGACAGCATTTTTAGGAGCATTTGCTGGAGTTATTCTTACTGCTGTTTTGTCAATTCTATTTGGTAAATACTTTGCAATTCCAGGAGAGATAAAGCCTTTTTCTGAAACTTTGCTTTACACTGGATTTATTAAGCTGAACCTTTCAGATATTTTTCTATCTGGTATTTTTTTAGCATCATCAGGTGCAGTTATGGACATTGCAATGGATGTCTCTGCATCTATGGCAGAGGTTAAATCTCAAAAACCTGAAATTGGATTTATAGATTTAACTTTAGCTGGATTCAGCGTAGGCAGAGCTGTAATCGGCACCATGACAACCACCCTTCTTTTAGCCTATTCTGGCGGTTATTCTACTCTTTTAATGGTTTTCATTGCTCAAGGCGTGCCTATTGCAAATATTTTAAATATTCAATATGTTTCTGCTGAAATACTACATACAGTTGTCGGCAGTTTCGGTCTTATTTCAGTAGCTCCTTTTACTGCAATAATAGGAGGAATTATACTCAGTCGCCGTTAATTACCAAAAATTTTGCTTGACATTACAAAAGTATTCCTGTCATTCATATTCGTAATAAAATTTACGTTAAGTGATAAAAACAGGAGGCTAATTAAAAAAAATGATGTCAATAAAATTAAAAAATATTTCCATAAGATCATCAATAAGTGCAAAGATTATAATAAGCGTTGCAACTGCTTCAACGCTCTGTTTTTGCACTCTAATCTACTCAAATTGGTATTGGGACAACCAAATCAGCCAAAAATATTCAAGCCTGCTCGATATACAAAAAGCCTTAAATGAAAACCTTAAATCATCTATTATAAACCTTCAGCTAAAGATGCTGACTATTCCAGAGAACCTAAAAGTTGACCCAAAAGCTGATATTATAAAATGGGTTAAAGAAAATTATACTCTTGATAAAGAAGAGAAGATAACAGACAGAGATGCCTATAAAAAGCAGTATGATAGAACCCAAAGGCGTGATATTGCAAAAGGGTTATTTGCTGTTACAACAGATGATGATAAGTTTATTGTGAGCTGGGGTATTCTTGATAGCGAAGGAAAATTTACCGACACTGTTGAAAGAGTGCTGTTTAAAAGCCAAAATCCAACTGATGATGCAAAAAAAACTGCTGAGGAGATTCTAAAGATTCAGGAACAATCAAATAATAAAGATGCTGTAATGAATAAAATCAGCCAGTTGAATCTTATGTTGGCTGATGAGATGATCTCTGCTGAAAAAAGAAGAATTGAGATCTTAAATTATACAGACAAAATAGCAGAAAATGAAAAAGCTCTTGATAGCGGCAAAAGACAGAGAAATATAAATATTGCTCTTATCTCTGGAGTAACGGTTCTTCTTAACCTGTTTATTGTATTCTATCTTTCCAATTTTATAATAACAAAACCTATAAATATGCTTATAAAAGCGTTTCAAGATATTGCAGAAGGAGAAGGAGACCTTACAAGGCGGATAGTTGTTAAATCAAAAGATGAGCTTGGGCAGTTAGCTCAATGGTTTAATATATTTATAATTAAGCTGCAAAAAATAATTATCCAAATATCTGGTCAGGTTAATAATATTGATAATGCTTCTTTATCTTTGCAGTCAGTTACCTCTGACCTTATAAACATTTCAGTAGAAACTTCAGAAAAATCAGCAACAGTTGCTTCTGCTGCTGAACAGATGAGCAGCAACATGGCTTATGCCGCAGCGTCAATGAGCCAATCTTCAAACAATGCTGATATTGTAGCAGCAGCATCAGAGGAGATGCACACCACAATCAGTGAAATCTCAAAAAATACAAAGATAGCAGAGGATATTTCGCTCAAAGCATTAGATAGAACATTAGAAGCAAGCAAGTTGATGGACGATTTTTCTAAAACAGCCAATGCAATTGAAAAAACATCCGGAACAATTAAAGAAATATCAGAGATGACAAATCTTTTAGCATTGAATGCAACTATTGAAGCATCAAGAGCTGGGGCTGCTGGAAAAGGTTTTGTCGTGGTTGCAAACGAGATCAAAGAGCTTGCCAAACAGACAGCAGGTGCAACACTTGAAATTAACAAACAGATTGCCAATGTCCACAAAACCTCGCTAAATGCTGACATTTCAATTAAAGAGGTAACTAAAATACTTCACCAAACCCAAGAAATCATCTCATCTATCTCTGTTGCTTTGCAGGAGCAGACCTCTGCTACTCGTGAAATCTCATCTAATATTGAAAATCTTTCTATGGCTGTAGTTGAAGCTGATGGGAATGTTGCCCAAAGTTCGCAGGTTGCTGTTCAAATATCCCAAGAAATAGCACTTGTTAATAAAGCATCAGAAAATATATCAGCAAGCAGTAACAAGTTAGACAAAAATCTGCTTGAATTAAAAGATATGTCTGTTCAGTTAAAGAATATTGTTAATAAATTTATAGTCAATTAAAAGAATATTTTTCTAATTCAAACGGTTAAATAAATTGAAATTCGCAGCTAAACTATAAAAAGTAAGTTATATATTGAATAGATTAAATTTTATCTCTTACTATATGAAAAAAGATATTTGAGCTGGTTACAAAACTTCTACCTGTATATAAAAATGCTGCAAGCCAAAAAATCTGCATACAGATAATGGTTGTTGGATTCCAAAATTGCTCTATTCCATAAATAATATTTGGAAGTATAGAGTAAGCTGCCAATTGGTTATACATTAGAGCATCAGGCATATTTTGTGGTACGGCATTAGTTATATTATATGACACAACATCAGGCATAAATATTGATATAGCAACCATATATAAAACAGCAACTAAAGCCATCACCTGATATGCTGAAAACCCTGAATCTCCTCTATAGTCAGCTCTGAAAAACTCTGAAACAACCCTCCATAATTGTGTAACAACAATGGTTAAAAGCATTGCACTTTTAAAATATCCTGATAAAAAAAGTGCTGTGCCAATGAGAGCTGCAACTGTATATATAATTGAGGTTATTGCCTGTATAGGTATTGTCGGCTCCCCATCTAAATTTGACGCATAAGCAGCCTTTTTGGTCTCTCCTTTAAACACAAAGTTAAACTTTCCAAAAAGCCTCTTAATTAGAGGAGTTGTCTCTGATAGAGGTTTTCCATAACAGCAGCCAAAACTTATGCAAGCAAGTCTTCCTAATGCTTCGCCATAGGTGTATGCTATTGATATTGCAGCAAAAAAGCAGAAAATAGGCATCTTTATATCAGAAAAACCATTTATGCCTATAACAACCCAAGGAAGAACCATTATAGCTGTAAAAGAAGCTCCGCCTACTGTAAAAGTGCTGCTTTTTTTCTCCACAATCCAAGCTACAACTCTTGCTGCTGGAACAGAAACCATAAGAATTGGAATTATATATCTCATTTGGATTGATATAGGAATGTGGTATGCACCAAGAAGAATTATAAGTATAGTAAGGGCAAATGCGTAGGCATTTGCAGATAAGATGCCGTAATAGGTGAGATTAAGACCTTTCCAGCCTCCAATTTTATCTTTTACTAAAGGAACAGTTGCAAATATCTGCCATCTCTCTTTTGGAAAATTTTTAAATCCAAATGCCATAAAAGCGGTAAGTATAGCACCTAAAGATAGTATAAATAACAGATTTACTGTGGTCATTATTATAAAAACTCCTTATCTATTTCTACTTTGTTATATTACTTCGCATCACCCCTAAACCCCTCTCCTGCTTAGTAGAGGGGTTGATATAACTCCCTCCCTGACAATTGGAAGATGCTGTCTTAGAATATATTTGAACCTATTCCAATCTCTTCCCTTACTCTAACTGAAGTCTCTACAAGCGGAGAGCCAAATCCAATAGTAAAACGGCTGTCTGCATCAGTACGGGACATATTTTTAACAATATCATCAGAAAATTTAATTTTTCCCTCTTCAAAAAGCAGAATAACAGTTGAACTTCCGGGTCTAAAAAGGCTTTTAGGCTGTCCTTTACGCAGATACATTTCAGGTGTCATTTTGCGAGGCGATTCATAATAGTTATGGCTGTAGCACTGTTCTACTCTGCCTATCATCATTGCAGTAACCTCAACCATAGCGACCATGCCGATTTGGGTGCCACCATCTACATCTGTATCTATAACTGTAACTACGCGATCATTTTTAGAATATGGAGTAACCTCTTGAACTACAGCATAAGGGTTGCATGAGTGGAATTGTCCTCTAATTTCATAAAAATCAACAACCTTACCAGATACAGGTGTGTGGTTGTAGTGATACTCATCAGGAGTGAGTCTAAAAATTGCAAAATCTCCATTCTGGAAAATTTTAAGAAGCTCCTCTTTTTCAAGAAGTTCGCTATATTGAAAAAACTTCTCTTTTATAAAAAATTGCTGGCTTTTTCTAAGAGAACCAACAAGTACCTTTGAATCTGAAGGAGAAACCACAATACCATCATCAACTATAGTATTAGATTGATTTTGACTTTGATATAGATCGCTGTTTATAAACAAATAGCCATTTATCTCATCGTAATTTATATTTTTATCATTTGGCATTGGTCTATACTTCCAATATTGTATCTGGCGTTCAAAAACCTGCCTTGCAGTCATAAATTTTTCTGGAGACAGAATACACTCCTCAAGATTGATATTGAGCTCATTTATGAATTTTTGTGCCTTTTCTCTGTTGCTTCTAAAGGCAAAATCAAAATTTAGATAGCTCAAAAGCGATGTGCTTCTTCCTGATACTATAAGGTTAAAGCAGAAATCTGCGTTTTCTCTTACTGTAGAGTAAAAAAAATTGATAATGCTGTCTTTAAACAGACGCTCTGTTTTAACTTTTCCTGTTTTTCTATCAATATATTGATGATTTATTATATTTTCCATTTAGATGTTTCCTGATGTGAAATCTATATTTCTTGATACTGTAAGCACAATAAGCTGGATAAGTTTTTCAAGAATATCCTCTGTTAAACTTTCATTTAGTAAATTCTCTTTATGTTTTGACAAAAAATTAGAGGCTGATTCATCTTTTCCTAAGATTGAAGATAGAACAGCCCTACAGTCAGGGTCTCTAAAAGATGCCCAAAGATCAAGCATCTGAATATCCTCTTCAAGAATCCTTAACCCTTCTGCTGTATGTTTTTTTCTTAAATCATCTCTTAAATAACGCTCGCACGCTTGATTGAAATCTTCTGCCCTCATATTCATTGGGTCTTTAACATTCTCTTTTTGCAAGATTTCAGAGATCATACGGTTATAAACTTGATTACCAACTGGAGACTCTATGCGTTTTCTTAAATCTTTGACACACCTTGAAATCTCAGGAGGCTTAATCAATGCAGCACCATCTTTTTCAATCATATCCAAAAGAGCTATGAGATAATCTTTTATTTTGAGCTTATAATAGCCTGTATATCTGACGCTCTTAGTTAGTTTGGTTCTTTGCTGGAGTGTTGAGAGAATAGTTTGGAGAAATTTATTTGGACTTTTTTCTTTTATAAATACAGTTTTTATGCCTATTGCAGAACCAAAGAAAATTTGGCGTCTCTCGCTTTCCACTTCAGGAGTGTCTGGAATATCGTCGTGGGTTATCTTTTCTTCAAGAATATACTTCCATGCAAGCATCATAATAAGACGCTGAATCTGTATCGCATCTCCAAGGTCGTTAAACAGACTTTCAAAAGTGCTGTAATATCGGGCTTCAATTCCTGAAAAACCATGAACAGAGGTTTTTCTAAGTCTAAGCAGCATATAAAGAGACATTCTTGCGTCAAATATCCCCATGTCTTGAAGGTCCATTGCAAGTTTTTTCTCATTTCCCTCTTTGCCGTTAAGAACACTATTTTCGTCAGTTGACATTACAGCCGCAAAATAGTCGATTAATCTAAAATCAGGGATAATATCGCCTTTTAACGAAAACATTTTGCGGATAAATTGATCTAAAGTTTCAGGTCCAAAAGGAGTAATCGGCTGGGAGAATATCTTTAAGTTAGCTTTTTTTCTCCACTCTCTCCAGATCATTCTTAAATGTGTGAAATCAAGTTCATGCGGAAGGAACCCCAATATATTTTCAGGGTGGAAATCCTCAAAATCAAGACGATATGGAGCTGCACTGTATGTTCCTACAAAAAGAGGCAAAAAGTGTTCACAAATTTTTATGCTCAAATCTCCAAGATATTTTTCGTCTGAGATTTTAAAATCAGCAGAATCTTCTTTTAAAAGTTTTGAAATTTTTTTGCTGCCAATGCTTATATGAGTGCCGTTGTTTGCAAGGCTCACATCTGAAATATTAGGCAGTACAACTAAATTTGATGTGATAATTCCAGCATCTTTAAGTTTACTAACTGCATTTAGACGGCTTCTTGATAGAACTCTGTGGCAGATGTGCATATATGCCATTTTATATTCACCTTGATCCCACCCTGAAAGGCATGGACTCATAAAAAGCTCTCTGTAAAAAGCATCTGGGATAACAGTATTAAACTCTTTTTGTCTATGAGGTGCATGAGATGCAAAATAGACCATAGCTTTTTGACCATTTTCAATAAGTTTAAATCGTCTGTTTGCATAGTTTGTAAGAATTTGAATCAGCAAGAACCTGACAGCAGTCTCTCTAACTGCCTTTATCCCTCTTCTTGCAGCTATTTTTAAAGGGGAAGGGAAAAAAGATAGTATCTCAGGAGATGAGTTGTCATTTATATAGCAGGACATCATCTTTTTAGCAGTAGTTCTTAATGATGAGTGGATATTAGGACTTCCAACAGCATTAGCAAGTGCAAGTTTTAAAAGATAGCTTACAGGGATACGCAGATACTCTCTACCATCTTTTTTAATGAAAAATGAATTTATATCCTTACGATAACCAGCAGAGGGATTTTGTTTGTCAAAATAGAGGTCGCTGTCTAAGATTTGGCTTGCATAGAGGTTTAAAAGCTCTTTTGGAAATCTTACCCAGCTATTTTCCCAAACATCTGTAAAATCGTTATGGTCGTTTTGTAAAGGGATTTTGCTATCTGGTAAAATGGGTAAAAGTGGTTGAGAGCTATCATAAGCTGACTCATAAGTTGATGAATTTAGATATTTTTCAAAACCTTCGATTTTCTTGCCATTTTCCCCATCTCGCTTACTTCTTTTAAGAAGATTTTTATAGCAAGATGACTCTCTTATTATAATAGGAAGATCAACATTGTATGAGCTGCCCATTACAGTTGCTTGAAACTCATTTTCGCATCCGCATGTTGCGTCATTGTCAGAGAAGGGCATTGACTCAACAAAATTTTCATCAGAACTTAGATCAATTTTAAGTGCATTACACACCCTTTTGATTAAATCAGCGTGGGATTCTGCATCTTGTTTAAATAATCTATCTTGTTGATTTTGTTCATGTAATAACAACGTCATAGTATCTGTTTTTTCCTCCTAAAAAACTTCCTACAAACTTGAAAGAGTTATGATAAACATTTTGTAGTTAGGTAAGATAGCTTACAATTTTTTTAATGGTATATACGGCACCGTTATCAAAAGAGTTCTAAATAGGATCGCAGATAGATGTTAGGATTTGATTATGTTTATGTTAATATTTGGTAAAAAAACGCTGTTATTTCCTAACACAATCCTAATATTTGCTTGACAGTAGAAACTCTCTTAAAATATATATTGCGTAATTTTTAGTGTTAGTTATCTCATAAGATAAATGGCTTTTATTAAGGAGCAGAAAATGAAAACATTCCAATTAGGTGATTCTCAATCTGTTTTGAAAACACTTGAAGAGATTGTTGAGTTATTTGCTGAGAATAATTATGAAAAAGCCTTTCATTTATTTAAAGAACATCAATATTTTAAATATACTCCAGAAAAGCTTAAAGAAACGATTGAAACTTATTTTGATGATGAACCAAGAAAAAAAGTAACTTCTGCTTATTCAGCTATAAATTTGCACCCTAATAAAAGGCGATCTCTTGAATTTGAAGATGATGACTTTGTGAGTGTTGTTCATTCTAAATTCCCATACTGTATTTGTTGGTGCAAGAAAGGAGATGGATATGAAGCAAACTATGCACATGCTGATCTCCCTTTAAATGGTTCATGGAGTGATTTAACAGTTAAATTTGAATTTGACGGCAGTGGAAATGTGTGCTGGCTCGTGTTAGAAGATGTTGAAGTAATGTAAATCAAACAAAGAGATATTTAAGATGCCTTATAGTTACTTATGGGAAGACATTTTTAGCCCGGGAAAAGCTGTAGATTTCTTCTCTTCAAATAATCCCAAACCTTTTGAAACTAAAAAATTAAGTTTCAGCAGAACCAACGCATGGTGGCTCTCTGAGCTGTCCCGTCTTATATATGTTAGAGATGCAAACGAGGTTGATACAGAATATGTAACTGTATCCAGAAACAGCTTTCTAAATAAAATGGGGCTTGAAGAGAAGTGGTTTTATAATGGCAGATATGTTAAATGTGCTATTATTGGAACATTAACTAAACATAAAAAGCGATCTTTTTCAGTTTTAGTTTTTAGAGGAACTGAAGGAAGAATCTCAAACTGGTTTTTTAATTTCAACACCCTATTATCACCATGGCTGTCTGGAGGTAAGGTGCATAGGGGTTTTAAGCTGCTTTTAATGGAAGCATGGGAAGAGATCAATCATCAATTAGAATCTATAAAAAACCCAATATACTACACAGGACATAGTTTAGGCGGTGCCCTTGCAGTGCTTGCTGCATCTTTAAAACAACCAGAAGCTGTTTATACTTTTGGTTCGCCTATGATTGGTAATGCAGAGTTTGTATATTCTACAAAACATATAAAGATTTATCGTGTTGTAAATCCTAATGACATTGTAGCTGGTGTCTCCCCGTTTCCCGGTATGATGCACGTTGGCAAACCCTATTATCTTAATAGCTCTAAATCACCTCACCATGAGAGAGCATGGTTTGAACCACCTGAATTTCTTGCCGATCACTCCCCTTTAAACTACACTTTTCAGTTGTAGTTCTTAAATATATTCCAAGCGGGCATAAATTGAGCTTTTTATATACTGTTCAAGGTCATAAACTGAGCCTATCTAAACTGTAGAGACGCACTGCCGTGCGTCTCTACTTATGTGTTGATTAAAAATAGCAAAATCCTTAAATAAAACTAACTAAATCCTAATATCCACCTAACAAACCTGTTTTATTATCCACCTGTTTTTTAAAGCCTCAATCCCCATTATTTGAAAGCTAAAGATTTAACTTTCAACATTAAAAACTATTCAAAAAAGGAGTATTAATGAACAAGAACAGTAAAACAAATAGGTGGATAATTCTTTTTATATCTTTAACCCTTTTTAATCTAATGGTCTGTAATCTTTATGCAGATTCATACTACAAAAACGTCATTATTCTTATGACAGATGGAACTGGCTCAACCCATACCACACTTACAAGGTGGTATAAAGGTTCAAACATGGCTCTTGATGAGATGAATGTAGGAGCCGTAAGAACCTATTGCTCAAATTCAATAATAACTGATTCAGCACCAGCAGCAACTGCTTTTGCTACAGGGCATAAATCAGAAGATAAGTTTATAGGGGTATTGCCAAGCAAAACAACTATACCCGGTGTAGAACAGATAGCTGATGATCTTAAATACAAGCCAATAGCCACCGTGCTTGAAGGTGCAAGAGTTCTGGGTAGATCAACAGGTCTTGTAGCTACATCAAATATTCAGCACGCAAGCCCAGCAGCTTATTCATCTCATTGGCACGCAAGAAGTAACTACACAGAGATAGCTGAACAGCAGGTATATCAAAATATTGATGTTGTTTTTGGAGCAGGCAAAAAGTATCTCTTGCCTGAATCAGAAGGCGGGGCAAGAAAAGATGGAGAAAATCTTATCTCTGTCCTAAAATCAAATGGTTATTCATTTGTTGAGACAAGAGATGAGATGCTGAATCTAAACAATGTCTCAAAAGTTTGGGGTATGTTTGCTGACGACTCTATGGCTTATGAATTTGACCGTCAAACTACCCGTCCAAACGAACCTTCTCTTGGTGAAATGACTCAAAAAGCAATAGAGATATTGTCAAAAAATCAAAATGGTTTCTTTTTATTTGTTGAAGCAAGCAAGGTTGACTGGGCATCACATGCAAACGATCCAATTGGAGTGATAAGCGATGTATTGGCGTTTGATGAAGCAGCTAAAGTTGCTCTTGATTTTGCAAAAAAAGACCAAAATACATTGATTTTAGCCTTTTCTGACCATGGCAATGGTGGCATGTCAATTGGAAATAAAAAATCAGATGAGACATACTCAAGCACGCCTTTAGAATCTTTGACAGCACCTCTTAAAAAAGCATCTCTAACTGGTGAAGGGCTTGAAGCTATGCTTGCTGGCGATTTAACAGAAGATAATATAAAGGCAAAAGTTGCACAATATTATGGAATTGAAGATTTAACAGCAGAAGAGATTGAGGCTATCAAATCTTATAAAAAAGGCTCTTTAAATTCAGTAGTAGGTCCAATGATAAGCAACCGCTCTCTAATAGGTTGGACAACATCAGGTCATACAGGAGAAGACCTGTTTTTCTATTACTATGGTTTAAACTCAGCCCTTAGAGTCATTGAAAATAGCGATATTGCCCTTGGTACAGCGTTGTTTATGGGATTTTCGTTAGATGGAGTTGATAATCGTCTTTTTGTAGAATCTGAAGAGCTTTTTAAATCTATCGGTGCTTCTATCAGCATTGATAAATCAGATGCTAATAATATGTGTCTTGTAGTGAACAAGGGCAGCAAAACCGCAAAAATACCGTTTGCTAAAAACATAATGGAAATAGGCGGCTCAACTTGTGAAATGGAAGGCATTACAGTGTATGCTGAAAAGACAGGAAAGGTTTATCTCCCAAGTCAAGCGTTAAATCTTTTTGAAAATTCATGTAAATTATAAAAAAACTTTGTAACTCATTAAACTTTCTTCTCCTCTCTTCTCTATAAAGCCCTTCTCTCTTTTGAGAGAAGGGCTTTATATTTTAGGTGTCAGTGCATCAGCTTTTTGAAATTATATCTATTTACTGATAATTTCAATTGAAAGAAATTGTATCGTCAATTTTCGCCATTTTTTATTTGTTTTTGTTTTCACACCACTTTATTAATATTTTCTTTAAGGCATCTGGACGCACAGGTTTTGCAATATAGTCGTTCATACCGCTTTCAATACACCTCTTATGAAAACCCTCAATAGCATGGGCAGTCATTGCAATAATAGGGATACTCTTTGAGTTGTTAATTATTTTTTCTCCTCCAACTCCTAACCCGCTCCTTATTGACTGTGAAGCTGACAAACCGTCCATAACTGGCATCTGAACATCCATAAGAACAATATCAAACTCTTCATCACTTAGCTTTTCAATAGCAATTTTACCATTTTCAACAGATACAACTGTATGCCCCATTTTTTTGAGCATTATCTCTGCAAGTTTGCGGTTTACAGGGTTATCCTCTGCAAGAAGTATTTTGGCTGAAAAGTCATTCCTTACAATTTTATTGTTATTGTTTTCTTCAAGACAATTAATCTGTTTATCATTTTTGGAGTTAATATCTAAATCAATAGATTTAAACTCAGGATTTGAGATAGTAATAGTGAAATAAAAACAACTTCCAACACCAGGTTGACTCGAAAGAGCAATAGAACCACCCATCATCTCTACAAGTTGTTTTGATATTGCAAGACCAAGACCCGTTCCACCTATACCTCGCGTCAATGAGTCATCAACCTGAGAAAAAGGTTTAAAGAGTTTATCTTGTTCTTCTTTAGAGATACCAATTCCAGTATCATGCACTTCAAAACTCAACTTGCATTCGTGAGGATTATCTCTTTTGACCACTTCAACTGTTGTTTTTCCACTCTTTGTCTTCTCAGTTTGAAGTTCAACCCCGTTACAATCAATATCAAGAGACTCTATTTTGCTATCTTTAACAAGCTCAGCCTTAATTATTATATGTCCGCTTTTAGTAAATTTTATGGCATTGCCAGCTAAATTTGTCAAAATCTGCCTAAGTCGATGAGGATCGCCTATCCCAAATTCTGGAATATTACTATCTATATCAAGTAGTAGAGATAGATTTTTTTCGCGGGCAGAGAACGATAAAAGGTTGCTCACCTTCTCCATCTCTTTTGCTGGAGAGAAACGGACAGGTTGAAGTGTTAGCTTGCCAGCCTCGATTTTAGAAAGATCAAGAATATCGTTAATCAATTGAAGAAGCATCTCTCCACTGTTTACAATGGTCATTGCATAATCTTTCTGCTCGCTATTAAGAGTTGAATCTACAAGCAAATCTGCCATTCCTATTATGGCATTCATTGGAGTTCGTATCTCATGGCTCATATTTGCAAGAAACGCTGACTTTGACCTAGAAGCTGCTTCAGCCTTCATGGCATACTCTTCAACTTTCTTTAGTGCTATAGTCAACTCCTGAGTTTTACTTTTTTGAAGTGCAGCAAGGGCAAGTAAAAGCTCTTTTATAGTTACAACACCAATAAGCTGATTATCTCCAACAACAACAATATCATCATAGACTTTTTTTTCTTCGCGACCCATTGCATAAGATGCTGCCTCCTCAAGAGGTGTATCAGGGCTAAGTATCAGAGGTGATGAGTCCATCAATACAGAAATATTTCTTCGGTAATACAGGTCGTATCCAAAACGTGTTCCAAGCAAGCTATCTAAATGGTGGCTCATCACAAGTCCAACTACCTTACCAAATTTGATAACAACAATGCTTGAAATAGGAAGCCTATTACATAACTTCTTTTTAACATCAGGAATAAGGGTTGAAATATCTGCTGTAAGAGATGGTTTTACAAGATGGGTTATTGTATGGTGATTGGACATGAGGTGTTCCACGTTGATTTCTATTGAGAAGCATGGATTTAGCAACTGACATTTATCGTCAGTTAGGCTTATAAAAACTCCTTCCTGAAAAGTTGCAAAAGATAAATTGTCAAACTACAGTCAGGAGTTTTTGAAACAAACGGAAAAAACAAGGTATGTTTATTGTAAGAAGGTGGGATTTTATAAGCTAGAGTTATATCCATTAACAGAGCCGCGTTTCATAGTTCTCTCTTGTTCAAACATTCTCATAGCATCAATAGACATTGTAGTTGTTGGAATAATATTGAGCCTCTTTAGACCAATTGCCTGACCAGTTATAACACAATAGCCAAAATATCCTTCTTTAATCCGCCTTAAAGCATTTTCACTTAAACGCAATAGATTTGAGTTTCTCTCTACAGCCTTTAGCTCTAATCCAATTTCGTGTTCATTATGGCTTTTTTCAATCAATTCAGAACTCTCAGACTTTAAAGTTTTAAGTTTTTGGATGGAGGTCTGGATCTTTTCCTTTAGCTCTTTTTTCTGCTCCAATAATCTACATTCAAAGTAACGAAGCTGTTGTTCGTTCAGATACTCTTCATCTTCAGACGGAAAATAATCAATAGACTGACAATAATCTTCTATTTGGCTAATCTTCATAATAATCACCTTCTGTTTGTGTGTTAAGAGAGATAAAAGCCCCCGCTAAAATGGCTGCAACAAAATTATCTGCATCATAATAAACGGGTTTGGCTATAATTATATAGTGGCACTATTACAGAAAGAGATTAGGATTTGATTAGGTTTATGTTAATATTTGGTAAGAAAAAAGAAGATTAACAAAAAACAGATATTGACCACCAATTACGTCTCATGTCTTACAATTTTCCCATTTACAAGGTGTCTTACCTCTTCAGCAATATTTGTCGCATGATCTCCGATTCTCTCTAAATGTCTTGCGATAAGGTAACGGTTGACAATCTGCCCTGCATATTCAGGTGAGCTTATAATTGCATCTTTCATGGCATCATAAGCCTCATTTCTGATTGCATTTACTAACTTATCAGTTGTCTGGACAGATTCTGCTATATCAGAGTCCATCTGAACTAAAGCATCAAGGCTTTTTTTGAGCATAAGACCTGCAAGTTCTGCCATTCGAGAGTAGTCAAAATTATACTTTCCTATATTTTTTCCAGAAATACTTTTAACCCTCTGTGCGATGTTGACAGCTTCATCTGCAACTCTCTCAAGATCATTGTTTATCTTTATTACAGCTATAAGAAATCTTAAATCAACTGCTACTGGCTGATAAAGAGCTAATATTTTGAGGCACTCTTCTTCAATATCAACTTCAAGTTCATCAATTTCAACATCAGAATCTATAATAGACTGAGCAATATCTCTATCTCCTTTTTTTACAGCATCTATTGATCTTCTAAACCGATGTTCTGCCATTGCCCCAAGTGAGAGTATTGATTTTTTTATTTTATTCATCTCTTTGTGTAAATTTGCCGCCATTTATAAGTCTCCTTATATTTTAGAAAATGGGATTTTTGTAATTAATTATGTTAATAGTTATACTCTAAACTGGCATAAATTGAGCTTTTTATATTTAAGTAGGGAGACACGGCGTGCGTCTCTACAGTTTAGGCGAAACTGAATTTATGACCTTGAACATTATAAATATGTTAGCTGCGTGTTGAGCATGTTAAAACGTTCTATGAAAAGATCATTAAAATGTTGCTTTCTTACCTTAAAAGAGCTGAGCATATCATTATAAGAAGATTCACTAAAAACAGGTTCAAAACTTTGGTCCTGCAAAATATTATTTATTAACAAAATTGCAGCCTCTGTGTCATGCCATTGACCTAACGGCTGATGAACAAGTTTAAGGCTATTATTAACAACCTCAAATGATTCAGGTGAGACCATAGATGATAGTATCTCTAAAGTATATCTCACCTTTTTACACTGGATTCTTATGTCGTGAAAATCTTTCTCTTCAAGCATCTCTTTGCTCTTTAAAGAGTCTAAATTGGTAAACAGATTTTGAATATAATTTTTTGAACACTCTGTTATCTTATCTTCATTATCCTCTTTATTATTAAGTTGTGATTCGTTCTTGTCAGACTTAGTAAAACCTACAAGAGCTTTTTCTATATTTAACCAATTGTTTTTGAAAATTGAGAGATCAAATTTTTTACAAAGTTTAAAAAAATATCTCTTTGAGATCATCTCTTGCTGCTTTAAAATATTAAAATATTCGCTCAAGTTTACATCTAAATCAACTTCTGAAATATACTCTTTTGTCATTGTCTGAAGCACTTGAGCATCGCGTATTGGGGCAGCAGTTTTAAAAAGATTTTTTATTGGTTTATAAGCTCTTTTGAAATCAAAATAGGGCTTAATACCCTTGATTAGCTCAAGAAAAGCTCTCATCTTTTTTATTTCAACCCTTAGCTCATGGATAGAGTTCTCATTTGCATTTTCAGACGCACTACTAAAGTGCCTATTAATCGCAGATTCTCTTGCAAGATAGTAATTTTTAAACTCATCAATAACCATTGTTCCTCCGCTCGGTTAGAGCTAAAATTCTTGTTTTACATTGTGCTTTTCATAAAGAGTATGGATAAGTCCATCTGCAAGTCCTATTTGCGGTACATGAATTTTATCAATTTTTGCCCATCTCATAATTTTAAGGAATGTTGAAGCTGCTGGAATTATTACATCAGCTCTATCAGTATGAAGATTTAATACTCTTATTCGTTCATCATAAGAAAAAGAGTCCAAATAGTTAAATATCTTTTCCACTTTTTTGATTGAAAGATAAGTTTGATCCTTCTTACCAGCAAATTTATATAACTTATTGATATTTCCACCACTTCCAATAGCTTCTATGGGTCTATTGTGCTTTTTAATCTGCTCTTTTACCCAGTCCTTCATAGTATCCCACTGACTTTCACTGACCTTCTCTTTAATTATCCTTACGGCTCCAATATTGAACGATTCAGAAACAATAGTTTTATTTTTAGAAAAAAGGGTCATCTCTGTGCTTCCTCCACCAACGTCAATGTGAAGGTATGATTTTCCAGTTGATGAAAGATTTTGCTCAATATGGTTAGAACAGATAATTTCAGCCTCTTCTCTTCCGCTTATAACCTGAAGTTCGATTCCTGACTTCTCTTTGATCTCATCTATGATCTCTTGGCTATTTGATGCCTCTCTCATAGCAGCAGTGGCACACCCCATATAATCTAATGGTTTATAGGCATCTATGATATATTTGAATCCAATCATGGCTGTAATTAGTTTTTCTCTTTTTTCTTCAGAAATAACACCATCTGTAAAGGCATCTTCGCCTAATCTTATTGGGATTCTCACAAGAGAATCTTTTGAAAAAAATGGGCGTCCGTTACTTAATACCTGAGCTAAAAGTAGCCTTACCGCATTAGAACCTATATCTATAGATGCAAATTTCAATTTTTTTATCCCCCCTGCTTTATTATTACATATTGCTTTTTAAATTTAATTAATAGTTTAAAGATAACCTAATGAATTTTTGAGATAAACATGTTTATAACTTCAATCAAAATTAGGATAATAATGATATATTCTAATCTATTACTTTCACTATGCTGATTAATTTCAAGAAACATATAAAGGTTATCTTCAATGTTTTTAAATGTAAATTCAATCTCTTTATGCCTATTTCTAAGCTCAAATGAATCTATAAGACCCTTGTTTATCTTATCTATATATTCATCTTCCCATACAATTTCAGGAGCATCGAATATGTAGAGATTTTCAGCGATCCTATTTTTAGTATTGAGCGATTTACCAATGAATTTAAGCATATTCTTTTTGCTAATATACAATTTCCCCTTAGTTTCAAGTTCAATACTAAAATTCTTTATAGATGTGAGAAGCTCCTCAGAGACATCTGTATAGTAATCTAAAGAGACAGAGTGAGCTAAATTCAGCATGGTTATTTTGATTACATTTTCAGTTATTTTAGGAACAAAAAGAGAGTTAAATGTAAATACAGTTCCACCATCTTTTTGAGTTATAATTTCATATTTTTCATCAAGTTTTTTATCAAAAAATATAGAACAGTATGTTCTAAGAAAATTGATAGTTTTACTCATTTCAATTGTTGAAAAGTTCGCAAATACAACAGCACCATAGTTAAATATATATATATATCCGTTATCTCCAACGGCATAGAACAGCTCAGAACTACTTGAATTTAAGAGCTTCCCAGTAAAATCAGCTTTAAGAACTTTGAGGTTTATAGACTCTGCAATGTAGAAAGCATAAAGTTTTACGCTCTGTCCATTTTCTGTATTTGAAAGTTCTATATCTGAATATGTTTGTTCTGACTCTCTCTTTGAATCAATCTTGTTTAAATTGGGCTGCATTTAGATAAAATTTATTATAACCCCTCTATTTTAAATGCCTTTTTTTAAGAAATTCATAGAATTCATCTTGAGCTTTTGTGTCAGCTTTTGAATCTGTTTTTCTTATTTGATTATCTTGATTTAGATTCAATACTCTTGCTTTTGTATTATCTGAACATTGAATCTCTAAAAATTTATGCAACTCTTTTTTAAGCTCTTTATTGTAAATAGGGCAGGTAACTTCAACTCTTGAATCCATATTTCTTGTCATCAAATCTGCTGATGAGATAAAATATTTAGGGTTTCCACCATTTCCAAAGACAAAAATACGGGCATGTTCTAAATACTTATCAACAATGCTGAATGCTTCAATATTTTCACTTAGACCTTTTACACCCGCCTTTATTGAGAACATTCCCCTGACAATCAATATAATTTTTACCCCAGCTTTGCTTGCATGATATAGATTATCAATTATCTCTGGATCAACTAAGTTATTGAGTTTAAAAGTAATAAATGCCTCTTTACCTTGCTGGCAATTTTTAATCTCATTCCCTATTAAGCTGATAATCTTATTTCTGGTATGAAATGGAGATACAATAAGGTGTTTAAAACTTGGGGTATTATAGTTTCTCCTAAAAAATGCAAAGAGGCTGTCAACTTCAGAGGTTAATCTTCTGTCTGTTGTAAATAAAAATAGGTCGCTGTAAATTTTCGATGTATCTTCGTTGAAGTTTCCAGTACCGATTACCGCATATTTGAAATCTTTTTTAAAGGTAATCAGACACAATTTAGAGTGAACTTTCAAATCTGGAACACCAAATATAACCTTAACTCCCTCTTCTTGCAGTTTGTCTGCCCAATTGATATTTGCCTCTTCATCAAAACGTGCCTGAAGTTCAAGTATCACTGTAACTTTTTTACCATTTCTCACAGCATTTATTAAGGCATTCATAACGCTTGATTTTTTTGCAGCACGATAAAAGGTCATTTTAATTGAGACAACATCTTTTTCAATAGCAGCTTCTCTTAACAAATCTATAAGATAATCAAATGATTGATAGCATGTATATATTATGCTCTCCTTTTTTTTGATCGAATCAAATATCTTTTTATTAGGTGCAATATCTTTATGGGGGAGTTTTGGCGGTCTCTCATACTGTAAATGTTTAATGCCAAAATCAGGAAAGCTCATAAAATCTTTAAAATTATGATACCTTCCACCCGGTATAATGTTTTCAGCACCTTCTAATTTAAGGTTTTTAACAAATATCTGCAAAAATTTTTCTGGCAGATTTTGATCATAAACAAATCTTACAGGATTTCCCTCTTTACGCTGTTTTACGCTTTTTAAAATTTTGCTGATATAACTTTCTGAAATATCGCTTTCAATAGCAAGCTCTGCATCTCTGGTTACTTTCACTGCATAAGCATCTACTGTGGTAAAGCTAAAGTTGCGAAATATCTCTAAAAGACCAAATCTTATTACATCATCAAGAAGCATGATAAATTTTTTATTGCCTATCTTAGGAAGAATAAGAAAACGCGGAAGAGTATTGGTTGGAACTTCAATAATAGCAAATGTAGCTTTAGATACCTTTTGCTGGTTTAACACAACTGCTAAATATAAGGTATGATCTTTGAGATCAGGAAACTCCTCAGCCTGATCCATCATAATTGGAAATAGTTTTGGACGCACCTCGTTTTGAAAATAATTTCTAACAAATATTGCCTGCTCTTGGTTAATCTCAGTCTCATTTACAATAAAAATATCTTCAACTGCAAGTTCGTGTAAAATTGCCTGATAGACAGCTTCAAAACGTTTTTGGAAAATAAGAACAGAATCTTGAATCTCTTTTAAAACCTCTATTGGGTCAAACATTATAATATCTTTTGCACTTTTCCCAAGTTTTGAGATTCGTTTTAATACAGCAACTCTTATTCTAAAAAATTCATCTAAATTTGAAGAGAATATCCCAAGAAAGCGGATTCTTTCAATTAAAGGAACTGTCTTATCTTCAGCCTCTTGAAGCACTCTTTCGTTAAAAGAGAGCCAGCTTATCTCTTTATTGATTAGTTGATGGCTCATCTATTCCCCAATCATCTTTTTTATCTATTTTGTTGTTGAATTCGTTGTTAGTGTCAATTTCACTACCGTTTTTCTCATCAGTGTCCCAATCAGAAAGCACATCTGACTCATGCTCTATCTTTTCAACTGTTTTGCTATGCCCTGATTTTTTGTGTTGTTTATGCTCACCTTTTTTACCTGATTTTTCTTTGGAGTCTGTTTTTTTAATTGATTCGCTATCAAATTTTTCTTCTAACTTGACGTCAGTTTCTTCCTTGATGTCAATTTCTTCATCTACTATAACATCAGTTGCGGGTTGTTCATCTATTGTAGTATCAGATATAATATCAGCTTCTTTGTCTAACTCAATATTAGCTTTTTCATCGTTTTTATGCTCATCTTTCTTATGTTTACCATCTTTTTTGTGGTTGTTTTTTTTATCCGCTTTTGCTTTACAGTCAGATTCTCTGTCAGTTTTGCAGTCTGATTCCTCGTCTCTCTCTAATTTATTTTTTTCACCTGCTTTATATTCAATTTTCTCATCTGTTTTATGGCAAGATTTTTTATCAGCTTTATCACGTTTCAAAGTGTCTGTGGAATTACCAGCTAATTTTTCAGAGTGTTTTGCAATTTTATGACGTTTCAAAGTATCTGTGAAATTTCCAGCTAATTTTGCAGAGTGTTTTGCAATGGATTTAAGGAGATTATTTGCAGCATCAGGATTAATATTTTCTAATGCTTCCATAATTGATTGTGTAATTTTTACTATCAAAGTATTTTCAAATGCACTTACCTCTTCTGATTTTCTGACAGGATACTCGGCAAATTTTAACACACCGCCTTGCTTTTCAATCTCTTTCCATGAATTTTTATCAAACTCAAAAGCAGCAACACCACATTTTGGAATATCAAACTCAAAATCTTTTATTAAAGATGATGCAAAGAGATTTAAAGAGGGGTTATGTCCAAATAAGATAATGGTGTCATAGGAATCGTCAGTCGCATTTATTAACTCCAAAAACTGTTCTGGTTTTGGGTCGTGATATATAAAATCTTTAAGAAGAATTTTTGTTGTTGGATAGTCGAGCCTTCCAGCAAAAACATGAGCTGTTTCAAATGCTCTATCTGAATTACTTGAGATAAAAAGCACTTTACCTGAAAGCCTATTTTTTATCTTGTCCGCCATTTTTTTTGCATCTTTCAACCCTTTTTTAACTAAATGTCTGGTAAAATCATAATCAAATTCTCGCATAGGTTCTGCTTTTGCGTGTCTTACTAACAATAGGTTTTTCATAATAAGTTCCTTAATAAAGAGTATTTGTACAAAAAAATGTTTTAGTATCTCTGTAAACCGTCACAAGGTATGCTATCATTCAATTTTTAAGCCTATAGCTTTAATCTTAGGATTATAAATAAAATTGTGAATATAATCCTTCATAAAAGAGCATTATATGCTAAAATCTTTTTACATTAAAAATGTTAGATAAATGTTAGAAATACGTTAGTATTTGATTAGGTTTAAGTTTTTATTTATTATATGTAGGCATACATTTAACCTTTAGCTATATGGCTAAGGAATGGGAATTTAATTAATCCCTGATAGTAGAGACCGACGGACGCAGGTCTCTGCTCAATTTGTAGAAATTGATGGTGTTATTTTTTTTCATTTCTAATAAACATAATGAAAATTTAACGCTAATCTAATATTATCCTAACATTTACAGTTTAGAGTAATCAAAGGTTGTTTTAAATATTTAGAATCAGGAGTAATTAAGTGAAAGAGTTTCTTGTGTTTGACGGAATAGATAAATCTTTTGGTGATTATAAAGCTGTTGATAATGTTACAATATCAATTGGTCAAGGTGAAATATTTTCTCTTCTTGGTCCAAGTGGCTGCGGAAAAACAACACTGCTGCGTTTATGTGCAGGATTTGAATCTCCTGATAAAGGCAGGATAATTCTTAATGGAGTTAATATATCAAACCTTCCGCCAAATAAAAGAAAAGTAAACACTGTATTTCAAAACTATGCTCTTTTTCCTCACATGTCTGTGCGTGAAAATATAGCTTTTGGTCTTAAAGTAGCTGGAAAAAGTAAATCTGAAATTAAACAAGAGGTTGATTCAATGCTTGATCTGATACAAATGACAGATCACGCAGATAAAAAACCCGCGTTAATAAGCGGGGGGCAAAAACAGCGTGTTGCAATTGCAAGGGCGTTAGTTAATAAACCTCAGGTGCTTTTATTAGACGAACCTTTAGCAGCACTTGATCTTAAACTAAGACAGAGAATGCTTATCGAACTTGACCAGATACACGACGAAGTAGGTATCACATTTCTTTTTATTACTCACGATCAAGGGGAGGCAATGAGTCTTAGCGACCGTATCGCAGTTATGAATGAAGGAAAAATAGAGCAGATAGGACGACCAGTTGAAATATATGAAAGCCCAATCAGCAGCTTTACTGCTGCATTTATAGGTGATACAAATTTCTTTGATGGGCGGGTAATTGAGACGTTACCAGATAACTACAGCTTGCTTGCAATAGATGGTCTGCCAAATGCTACATGCTTTAATGACAGCACAAGGTCAGTAGGCGATATGGTTCATGTAAGTGTAAGACCTGAAAAAATAATGATGCACAGAGAATCTCCTCCTTTTGATCATAAGATGAATGTAATAAAGGGAGTTGTTGAAAACCTTGTTTATCTTGGAGGTCATACAAAATATTGGTTAAGAGCAGGAGAATGGATGATTTCAGCACAACAACAACATTACCATTTTCAACTTGATGAAAAACCCCTTACATGGAACGATGAGGTCTTCTTGAGTTGGCATGCAGATGACGGATTTATGCTTGAGCGATACCATATTGATGATGAAAAGATGTTAACAATGCCAGAAGATGGAGACCTTCTGGCTAAAGATATAGGTGATTGCGACAATATTGAAGATGAGTTGGTAAATTAAAGATAGTTATACCAGCAAGGTCATAAGTTGAGTATATAACAAAAACACGGGACTTTTACACAATTTGATTTACAGGCTCAAAAAACATGAAATTTAAGAATGCAAATGAAATTAAAATCTCTATTTCATCTTTAATATGGCTGACTCTATTTTTTGTGATCCCAACAATAATAGTGGTTTTAATAAGTTTTAGAAATTCAGACCCATCAGGCGGAATTGGCGTTGGATGGTCGATTGATGGTTTTGCTGATGTTTTTAACCCATCTTTTGGTATGATACTTTGGAGAACAGTAAGATTAAGCCTTATAACTACTGTTATCTGCCTATCATTAGCAATGCCTGTTTCTATATACATGGCTAAAGCTGAAGAGAAGATTCAAAATTGGCTTCTCCTATTGATTGCAATTCCTTTTTGGACAAACTTTCTTATTCGGGTATATGCGTGGAAAATAGTTCTTCATCCTGAAGGTTTGGTAAAGAGATTATTTTTGACTTTAGGGTTAGTTTCAGAAAACGCATCTCTTCTGTATAACGAAGGAGCAGTCCTGCTTGTCCTTGTTTACACATATCTTCCTTTTGCGATTCTGCCTTTATATACTGCCATTGAAAAATTTGATTTTAGATTAATTGAAGCTGCACGGGATTTGGGAAGTGGTCAAATAAGATCATTTATAAAAGTGTTCCTACCCGGAATAAGTCAAGGTATCATTTCTGCAATAATGGTTGTCTTTATTCCAGCTTTAGGTTCTTATGTTATCCCTGATATGGTAGGTGGTCCAGATGGAGAGATGTTAGGAAATAAAATTGCCCAGAGAGTATTTGTTGACAGAAATCTTCCAAAAGGAAGCGGACTTTCAACTTTACTTATTTTGGCTGTAATTCTTCCTGGGTTAATCAGGGTTGTGTATAAAAAAATTAAACCTATATCTGCCACACCACTAAATAGAAAAATAAATTCTTATCTAACAAAATCAAAGAGCAAATCATAGTTTTACAAAAGCTCAATCGGAGTCAATTAACTAAATTTTAAAGAGCTTATAATGAGAAAAGATAGATTTACATTTGTTGTTACAATATTGGTTCTTATATTTTTTTATCTTCCTATAGTTGTTCTTGTTGTTAATTCATTTAATGCTTCTCGTTTTGGAAGTGTATGGGGTGGTTTCTCTCTAAAATGGTATGAAAAACTATTTAGTGATGAAAATATCTGGGACTCTATTAAAAATACGCTCATAGTTGCTGGTGTATCCACATCTGTTTCAATGGTATTAGGCACATTGTCTGGATACGCTCTCTTTAAATTCAAATCTGGTATTCAAAAAGTTCATAACACATTGATTACGCTCCCTTTGATTATACCTGATATTTTAATGGGAATGAGCCTTTTACTTTTTTTTATTGCTTTAAAAATTGAGTTAAGTCTCTTTACAGTAATATTGGGACATATAACATTTTGCGTAAGTTATGTTGCAGTAACTGTGCTTGCTCGGTTACAAGACTTTGATTTTAGTGTAGTAGAGGCTGCTCAAGACCTTGGAGCATCGCCAAGTCTAATTTTACGCAAAATATATATTCCGCTTCTTTCCCCCGGATTGATTTCTGGTGGAATGCTTGCTTTGACTCTTTCGTTAGATGACTTTATAATAACTTTCTTTACTGCTGGTCCGGGTTCTTCCACTTTACCTTTGCAGATTTACAGCATGATAAAATTTGGAACTCCGCCAGTTATTAACGCTTTATCAACAATATTTCTTTTAATAACATTTTTGATTGCACTTATATATCAAAGAATAAACACAAAACAATAGAATGGATTTAAGGAAGGCAATTAATGGAGAACATCACAAAAATTGTTAAAACTTTTTTTATAACAACTTTACTGCTTTGGATAACTATCTTTTCAGGATGTTCTTCTGAAAAAAAAGAGCTGTATATATATAATTGGTCTGACTATATGGACGAAAATCTTGTTAAACAATTTGAAACAGAGAATAGTTGTAAAATTATTCTGGATTTCTTTGATTCTAACGAGACCATGTATGCAAAACTGAAGGCTGGGGCTGCTGGTTATGATATTGTATTTCCCTCTGGCTATATGGTTAATGTGATGTCAAAAGAGGGAATTTTGCTAAAACTTGATCACAGTAAAATACCTAATTTAAAAAATCTTGACGAAAAATATATTGAGTTTTCACTTGATAAAAATCAGGAGTTCTCTGTTCCATACATGATTAGCAATACTGGAATTGGATATTTGAAATCAAAAGTTCAAGAGAATTTTGAACCATCTTGGAATATATTTGCTGACTCTAAATATAAAGGCAGAATGACAATGCTCAATGATATGAGAGAAGCTATCGGGGCTGCTTTAAAATATTTAGGTTACAGCATCAATACAACAAATCCAGTAGAGCTTGAAAAAGCAAAAAATGTTCTGATTGGCTGGAAAAAAAATTTAGCCAAATTTGAGGCTGATCAGTATAAAAACGGTTTGGTCTCTGGAGAGTTCTACTTCTCTCAAGGTTATAGCGGAGATATTTTTCAGGTAATGACAGAAAATAAAGATATTAGATACGCTATTCCTAAAGAAGGCACAACTCTTTCAAGCGATAATATGGTGATTTTGAAGAGTTCAAAGAATGTGGAGCTTGCATACAAGTTTATAAATTTTATGTTAGATGGTAAGGTTTCTGCTCAAAATATTGAATATGTTCACTATCTTGCACCAAATAAAGAGGCGTATCAATACTTAAGCGATGATATAAAAATTGATCCAGCAATATTGATGCCTGACCATGTGTTAAAAAGGTGTGAGGTATTAATTGATCTTGGTAAAGAGAATGCTCTTTACTCAAAAATATGGGACCAAGTGAAATCTGCAAAATAGGCTAATTCCCCTAATATGCTGGCAGTATGAGACAGGAGTTTTAATGGTATTGCATGATAACGAGTGGTTAGAGAGAATTTCAAAAATTGATTTTGCATTTCAGCCGATTGTAAATATCCATACAGGTGTTTGTTATGGATATGAGGCACTTTTGCGAAACCACAAAGAGGCTGGGTTTGAGAGTATAGACAGCTTTTTCAATCAAGCATATTCAGATAAATTCTTACACAATATAGACATGATTCTTCGCAAAAAAGCGATTGAAAAATTCTCAATGCTTGTAAATGAATATGGTGTAAAACTATTTTTTAACCTTGACAGCCGTATATTAGAGTCTGGAGATTATGAGTTTGGCAATACATCAAAAATTCTGGAGCTGTACAAGCTGCCAAAAAATACTATCTGCTTTGAAATTTCTGAAAAATATGAGTTTGTAAATCCAAGAGAGGCGGCAAAAGTTTTAAAAACATACCGATCTCAAGGGTTTAACATTGCTATGGACGACTATGGGGTTGGTTTTTCAGGTTTTCAAATGCTTTACTACACTGAACCTGAATTTATAAAAATAGACCGATTCTTTATTCAAGATATTGCAAAAGACACTAAGAAACGTCTTTTTGTATCTAATATTGTCAATATTGCACATCTTCTTGGCATTATCGTTATTGCAGAAGGTGTTGAGACTGAGAGTGAATATTTTATATGCCGTGATCTTGGGTGCGATCTTGTTCAAGGCTACCTTGTACAGAGACCGCAAATAGAAGTTGATAGTCTTATACCTTATTATGAGCATATACATCTTTTAAACAAGAGAGATAGAAGAAAAGCATCTAAAGATCAATGGCTTATAAGTTCAGAAATGGAATATATTGAGCCAGTGCTTCAAGATAATGATGCCCTTTTTGTGTGTGAAAAATTTAGACAAAAAAAAGAGAACACATTTTTTCCAGTTGTCAATTCCAACCATGAGCCAATGGGAATAATAAGGGAAAACAGCTTTAAAGATTACACATATTCAAAATTTGGAAGAGGACTTCTTACAAACCCATCATTTGGAAAAGATTTAAGTAAATTTGTAAGTAAATTTCCTGTTGCAGATGTCCACATACCTGTTGAGAAGATTCTTGAAATTTACTCTCAATATGCCAATGCCATAGAGGGTATTATAATTGTTGAGAATATGAAGTATGCTGGTTTCTTAAGTGCCCCTGCCTTATTAAAAATTTTAAATGAGAAGAATCTTGCAGCAGCAAGAGATCAGAACCCATTGACCAAATTACCCGGAAATACAAGAATATATGAGTATATTTCAGAAGCTCTACAAAAAAGAGAAGAGCAGTATATCTTAACCTATTTTGATTTTGATAATTTTAAACCATATAACGACAAATATGGTTTTAGAAACGGTGATAGAGTTATCTTGTATTTTGCAGACCTTTTAAAAAATTATTCACAAATATCAAACCGTTTTATCGGTCATATTGGTGGAGACGACTTTTTTATGGGGATTAGGAGAGAAAATTCTCAATCTCTCTATAACGAAATGGTTGAGCTTGCAGATAAATTTAGAAAAGATGTAGAGAGTTTCTATGATGAAGAGGCTATAAAAAACGGCTTTACACTATCTTATGATAGAGAGGGAAATACTAAGAGATTTAACTTGTTATCAGTTAGTATAGTAATTTTAGAGATTCCTGCAAATCGCCAGCGTATCTACCTTACTGAAGAGATAAGCAAATGTTTGGCAACTCTTAAAAGCAAAGCAAAAAGATGTGCGAGTCATGTTTACAACACAAATATCTATGAGCTTGAGGAGCTTTTTAACCAACAGATGTTGCCGATTCAGCCAAATGGAGTTGGCGGATTCAATGGCGTTGATATGCTAAATAGCGTTGATAAAGTTAAAAACATTGTTCAATTTAAGAAAAGTTTAACTGCCCCCCTAACTCCTCTGCAAAAGCAATGGTTAAGCTAATGGGTGATTGGTGTTTATGTTTTTCAATTAAGATATTTTAAGGATAAATTATAGCTATGTTTGTAATAAAATGGATTCAAAACAAAAGATGGGTAACAGTTGGAATGAAGATTCTTGCCGGCGTTGCTATTGCATCTAATATTTTTATAGGTGGGCTTCTCTATTTTAATCTTCATTCAAGCAAAACGGTTGAAAATACTGTAAATGAAGTTCTTGAAATTCGTGAAAAACTTAGCTCTAACCTCAGAGCAGCTTTGGTAGAGCTGCAAAATCAATTTTTATCCTTGCCTGATTTTTTCCATACTGATCCACATACCAAAATAGTTGAGACAATAAACAAAGAGTTTAAAGTTTTATCTAAAAATACCATAGAGGGTAGAGATGCTTACACAAGCCTTTTTTCTCGTAATGAGAGAAGAGATTTGGCAAAGGGGCAGTTCGTAGTAAAGGTTGATAATGGTAAGTTAACTGCATCATTTGGAATATTTGATGATGCTGGTAATTTTAAAGATTCAGTTGAATCTCTTGAGCTTGGTTTGAAAAATATTGGATCAAATATTGAGTCAGAAGCTGAAAGTCTTACAGCTGCTATTAAAAAGATTAATGAAGAGGCAGGCAGTGCTGATGCTGTAAAGCAAAAAATTGCTGAACTTGGATCAATAGTGGCTGATGCTGCTATGAACGCAGAAAAGACCCGTAATGAAATTCTTGATCACGTTGAAAGCATAAACAATATGGAGCATAAGCTCTATGAAATAAGGAGATATCAAAAAAAATTTACTGTAGTAATGGGTATAGCTGCGATTTTAGCAAACATGATTGTATTGTTTATTCTTGTTCGGCTAATTGTTGAACGACCGCTTTACCACCTTACCCATACAATTGATGAAATAAGAGCTGGGAAAAATCCAGATATTCGCTGGGGGCATAGAAAAGATCAGATTGGGGTATTGTCAGGTGCTATTTTAAATTTTAGAGAAGCACTCTCTACAATAAGAGAAGAAAATGAACGAAAGGCAAAAGAGAGTGTAATAATTGACGAAATTTTTGAGATGATTAACTCAGTTGTTCAAACCCTTGAAGAGAGAGCAAAAGAGATGGTCAACTGTGCAGACACTCTCCACGAATTGGCTACAAATACTGGTAATCAATCTGAAAGTGTCCACCTTAGGGCAAATGATACTGCAATGCACACAGACAACGTATCGCGTTCAACTACCCATCTTCAGACTGTAGTTGAAGATATTAATTCCCAGATATTAAGCCAAAATGTGCTTGTAAATTCCATTATCGAAAAGAACAGCCAATCTCATTCTAATATAAAACAGCTTAACCAGTCAGTTGTTGATATTAACGGCATTATTTCAATGATTCGAGATATAACTGACCAGACAAAGATGCTCGCCCTTAACGCGACAATAGAGGCAAGTCGAGCTGGCTCTGCAGGTCAAGGTTTTTCTGTAGTGGCGGGCGAGGTAAAAGCATTATCAATAAAGACTCAGCAGGCAACTAAATCAGTAATGGAAAAAGTTGCTGCAATAGAACAGGCAAGCTCTGTATTTGTTGGCAACCTTAATGATATTGACAGGCGAATTATTGCTCTTAATGATGTTACAAAAAATATTATGAAAGCGGTTAATGAACAAAAACAGGTAACTGACGATATTGCAGGACTTGCGGGTCAGACATCAGAAAATACCAGAAACGTGTCAAGTTCAATTGAGGAGGTAAGTAACGCAGCAAGTCAGACCCGTAATCTCTCAAAGCAGGTTCACAGTTACTCGGATGAGATAGCCAATCAGTTGACAAAACTGCTTCAAGATACGTCAGAAAAACTGAACCAACTAAGTAGACTTTCAACTGATACACCTAAGCATTTACAATCTGTTCTACCTCTCCCAAGTCCAGCCTGAATACTCTTTGAACTATAACTATTAATGACTCTGGCAAAATGCCGTTTCAGAACTTTGTGTGAGACCATCAAACTTGATTTTAGGTATTTATTGATATAAATAAGGATTTTAGGTGTTTATCATAATGCCAGAAGCCCTATTCACTGCATAAAATAACGTAATAATTGAAAAGGAATGATAATGTCTGAAAATTGCGAATTGATGGAAAAATGCGGTTTTTTCTTAAACTTTAAAGGCAATTCAGAAGCCATAAAAGAAGGTTGGATTAGCATGTTCTGTAAAGATCAAACAAAATCAGAAAAGTGTCAGAGAAAAATAATAAGAAAAAAGACAGGTAAACCACCTGCTGACAATATGACACCTACGGGCAAATTGTTGGAAATCCGCAAGCAATAAATGGGTTACTTAATAGCCTTTTTCCTTTCAGCAGAAAGAAGGCTATTAATATCTTAAATTTATCGCCCATCATCCGTTCAGATACTCTTGATCTTCCCTTTTCAGTTCAGAATCTGATTATTTATTCTTCCAAACAAAATTCTAAATCAATCCTAATAAAATCCTAACAAAAGAGGGTTATAATCCATTCAAAATCAACAATAAGTCTATAAGCTATTTTTATAGGTTGTTTGCGTATCTGATTTATTTAAAAATTTTAAGGATTAATTTTGATTATGGATACAAACATGAACCCAACAATGTTACTTTTAACAATTTTATTTTTGTCTGTAATGGGATTTATTATGGGCAAGAGACGATCTTATGCTGTGGCAAATGATGCTGGAGGAGTTAGTGAGCTTCACTCAAGACCAACATACTACGGCTCTTTAACTGCTCTATGGTGTGCTATTCCAGCATTGATTATATTCTCATTTTGGCTCTTATTTGAATCTCGCATAATAACAGACCTTGTCATATCATCTTTACCTGACCAGCTTCAAAATCTTCCTGCAGATAGGCTTAATCTTATTGTTAATGACATAAAAAATATAGTGAACGGGAACATCTCATCTGTAGACATAAATCCCTCAATGGTGGCAGCAGCGGAACACTACAAAAAACTCAATTCACTAAGCCACGCATCTTTAACAGTTATTGTAATAGCCATAGCAATTGCTGCTATGTTGGTAATACAAAGAACTATCAATCCAAAACTTAGGGCAAGAAACCACGTCGAACAGATGATTAAATATATTTTGATTGCATGTTCAACAATTGCAATATTTACAACTATTGGCATTGTGCTATCTGTTCTTTATGAGTCTATAAGATTTTTTAGGGTAATTCCTTTAACCGATTTTTTGACAGGTCTTGAATGGAGTCCTCAAATGGCAATTAGAGCTGATCAAGTTGGCTCTTCTGGTTCTTTTGGAGCCGTTCCCGTTTTTATGGGAACAATGTTAATCTCTGCCATTGCAATGTGTGTAGCCGTTCCAATTGGGCTTATGTCCGCAATATATCTGTCTGAATATGCTAATCGAACATTTAGATCAATTGCTAAACCTCTGCTTGAGATTCTTGCGGGTATTCCAACTGTGGTCTATGGATTCTTTGCTGCATTAACTGTTGCCCCCATGATAAGAGATACTGGTGCATTCTTCTGGCTTGATGTCTCTTCAGAAAGTGCCCTTGCTGCTGGTCTTGTTATGGGGATAATGATTATTCCTTTTGTCTCATCTTTGTCTGACGATGTTATCAACGCTGTTCCCCAATCTCTAAGAGATGGAGCTTATGCACTTGGAGCAACCAAATCTGAAACAATCCGTCAAGTTGTTGTTCCAGCCGCTCTTCCCGGAATTGTGGGAAGTGTTCTTCTTGCTGTATCAAGAGCTATTGGTGAAACTATGATAGTTGTTATGGCTGCTGGAATGTCTGCAAATCTTACTGTTAACCCGTTAAAAACCGTTACCACAGTAACTGTGCAAATCGTAGCTCTTCTTGTTGGAGATCAAGAGTTTGACAGCCCAAAGACTTTAGCAGCTTTTGCATTAGGTCTAATGCTTTTTATTGTTACTCTTATTTTGAATGTAATTGCCCTTGTAGTGGTTAGAAAATACAGAGAGCAGTATGAATAAACGATTATACTTGAAAGATGATTTGACAACTTTTTAAAAGTTGTCAAATCTATGATGAGACAAAATATAAGGAATAATTTTATGAGTGAAACCAACATTGATATTGTTAAACAAGGACTTGAAAAGAGATACGGAGCAGAAAAACGATTTAGGATTTATGGAGTTTGTGCAATTGCAGCAAGCCTTATATTTTTGGCATTTCTATTTATAAGCATTGGCACAAATGCCTATACTGCATTTCAGCAAACCTTTATACGTCTATCAGTATATTTTGATCCTGAAATTTTGGGTGATACCACAAATAAAGAGAGTCTTGCATCAGCCAATTTTCCAGCAGTTGTTAAACAATCTCTCTTAAAAATGTTTCCTGAAGTTCAATCAAGAAGTGAGAAAAAACAACTTACAAGTCTCATAAGTTCTGGTGCTTCATACTATGTAAGAGATATGTTTATTGAAAACCCTGCTCTTGTTGGAGAGACAGTCCAAGTGTGGCTTCCAGCAGATGATGATGTTGATATGCTCATTAAGGGGCATGTTGAAAGAGGTGTAGAAGAGGGGGAACGCCGTTTAAATAATAACCAACTTGGCTGGATTGAGAAGTTAGAAAAAGATGGAAATATAGAAAAAAGGTTCAACAAAATATTTTTCACTACTGGAGACTCTCGCGAGCCAGAACTTGCTGGAATATTTGGTGCTGTTTCAGGCTCATTTTTCACTATGATTGTAACTTTATTGTTCTCTTTTCCAATTGGAGTTGCAGCAGCAATATATCTTGAGGAGTTTGCAAAGAAAAACAGATGGACAGACATTATTGAGGTAAATATCAACAACCTTGCAGCAGTTCCCTCTATTGTTTTTGGTCTTCTTGGGCTTGCTGTTTTCCTAAATTTCTTTGGAATGCCGCGATCCGCACCACTTGTCGGCGGACTTGTAATGACTTTGATGACTCTGCCAGTTATCATTATTGCAAGCAGAGCAGCCCTAAAATCTGTTCCCCCTTCAATAAGAGAGGCAGCACTTGGTGTTGGAGCATCTCAAATGCAGATGGTTTTTCATCATGTTTTACCTCTTGCACTTCCCGGAATGCTAACTGGTGCAATTATTGGTATGGCTCGTGCACTTGGTGAAACAGCCCCGCTTCTTATGATTGGAATGGTTGCATTTATTGTTGATGTTCCGTCAGGATTTACAGACCCTGCAACCGCTTTGCCTGTCCAAATATTTTTATGGGCAGATAGCCCTGAGCGTGGTTTTTTAGAAAAGACTTCAGCGGCAATTATGGTGCTTCTCACATTTTTGATAGCTATGAATGCTTTAGCAGTAATATTGAGGAAAAAGTTTGAAAAACGGTGGTAAAAATTTAAAGCGTATAAGGCTCTACTGTATATCACGTACTTTAGAGCGACAATTTTAATAAGTTCATAAAAAAGGAGATTTATCTTAAGATGAAAGGGAAAAAAATTTTCGCAGGCTTAGGAGTTGCAGCAGCACTAACTTTTGGTGCAATAACATTTAACAGCAATGCAATAGCAGATTCAGCAAGGGATTATATCAGTGTAGTTGGCTCTTCAACAGTTTACCCTTTTGCAACAGTTGTTGCTGAACAATTTGGGAAAACAGCAGGGTTTAAAACTCCAAAAATTGAGTCAACAGGCACAGGTGGCGGAATGAAACTCTTTTGCGGAGGTGTTGGAGTTCAACACCCTGATATTGCCAATGCTTCAAGAAGAATGAAAAAATCAGAGTGTGAAATGTGCGATAAAAACGGAGTGAAAGATATTCTTGAAGTCAAAATTGGTTATGATGGTATTGTTCTTGGAGCTTCAAAGAAAAGCTCTGCTATGAATATTACAAGAAAAGAGCTGTTTCTTGCTCTTGCTGCTAATGTTCCTGAACCTGGTGGAGCTGAATCAGTTGTCCCTAATCCATATAAAACTTGGAAAGATATTAATCCCTCTCTTCCAGCTAACAAAATTGAAGTGCTGGGTCCTCCACCAACATCAGGCACAAGAGATGCCTTTGTTGAGCTTGTAATGGAGGTGGGCGGCTCTGAATTTGCTTGGATTAAGGCTCTTGAAAAGGCTGATAAAGATAAATTCAAATCTATCTGCCATACAATAAGAGAAGATGGTGCATACATTGAAGCTGGTGAAAATGATAATCTGATTGTTCAAAAACTTGATGCAAACCCAAGTGCGTTTGGTATATTTGGATTTAGTTTTCTTGACCAAAATGGTGATAAAATTCAAGGAACACCGGTTGAGGGTGTAGTTCCAACTTTTGAAGCAATTGCAGATGGTAAATATTCTGTATCTCGTCCACTCTATTTTTATGTTAAAAAAGCCCATGTTGATGTGATTCCTGGCATGAAAGAGTATCTTAAGGAGTTTGCAAGCGAAAAAGCATGGGGTGAAGATGGATATTTGAGCGAAAAAGGGTTGATTCCAATGCCAGATGATGAAAGAAAATCATTTAGCAAAGATGTTCAGACACTCAAAAATCTTTCATGTGGAGATTTATAATAAATAATAGCTTTGACAACTTTTTAAAAGTTGTCAAAGCTATACATTATATTACCAATGTTCAAGAGTGAAATATGAGATAACCATTATGATCATAGAAAAAGAGAGAGCTGAGTTGGAAAACAAAAGAGAGTTTATTAGCAAAAAAGAGCCTCTTGTTAGTCGTGAGAACAGAAAAACAGTGGGACACCCTATTGTTGAAAATCCTCGCATGACATGTAGAAATGTCAATGTATATTATGGAGATAAACACGCAATCCATGATGTAACTCTTGATATTGGCAGAAACGAAGTCATTGCAATGATAGGACCATCTGGTTGTGGTAAATCAACTTTTCTTAGATGTTTGAACAGAATGAACGATACCATTGATTTTTGTCGTATAACTGGTGCAATTTCATTAGATGGAAAAAATATATACGATAAAGATGTTGATGTTGTGCCGCTTAGAGCTCAAGTTGGAATGGTGTTTCAAAAACCAAATCCATTTCCAAAATCCATTTATGACAATGTGGCTTATGGACCCAAAATACACGGTTTAGTCCAAAATAGGGTTGAAACAGACGAAATTGTAGAAACATCGTTAAAAAAAGCTGGGTTGTGGGAAGAGGTAAAAGATCGATTAAACCAACCAGGAACTAGCTTGTCTGGTGGTCAACAACAGAGGCTTTGTATTGCCAGAACTATTGCAGTTGGTCCTGAAGTTATATTAATGGACGAACCATGTTCTGCACTTGATCCAATTGCAACTGCAAGGATTGAAGATTTGATAGATGAACTAAAAGAGAATTTTTCTATTGCCATTGTAACTCATTCAATGCAGCAGGCATCAAGAGTTTCTCAAAGAACTGCATATTTTCATCTCGGCGATCTAATTGAAGTTGGAAGTACTGATCAGGTTTTCTTAAATCCTCTGCACCAATTGACAGAAGATTATGTTACTGGAAGGTTTGGATGATGAACACTCTCAGACAAGATTTATTATGTTAGCTCTACTTTAAATAATCTAAAGGGCTTTTTATGCCATAGTTGTCTTGTCCCAGAACATGAGCGTAAATCATTGCGGTTTGAAACATCTATGACCTAATAATGATTGAATGGTGCGGATATCAGTCCCACGCATAAGCAGATGCGTAGCAAAACCGTGTCTAAATGTGTGGCTGTTATCCGCTTTTCTTCTATATCCACTTTTTGCACATCACATCTCTTATTTTACAACTATTCTAACCTTTGAATCCATTGATATTTTTATATCATTACTATTACCACATATAATGCTTGTAATATTATATGGCAGCGGACTTAGAATAGTTGTAAAATAGTAGGGCTGCAAGCTATCATAAATTGAGTTTTTATATTTTATGGTGGACTGATTTAACAGACCAGTTTTTTGGAGATTGCTCGATTTTTTTAAGCCAAATTATGATATATTTCAGCATAAGTTTTATACTGTAAAGTCTTATGTAATATTATTTAAAGCCCTGCTATTGTTGAGTCTTGAATTTCCCCAATGTTAATTGTAATTCTCCACCGATCTTCTTTAATTTTTCAGCCTGAGTCCTCAATTGTGCCGAACTTTTTGCACCTTCACCTGCTGCAACATTGACTCTGGCAATATCTTTACTTATGCTTGCAGAAGCACCTGAAGATTCCCCTACATTTCTATTTGCCTCCTGCACACCTTCTGAAACCTGAGCAATATTTGAAGATATTTCCGAAGTGGTTACAGACTGCTCTTCAACCGCAGCAGCAATGGTGCTGATAATATTATGAATATCCTCTACAACCGCTGTGATACTTTTAATTTTTGCAACAGAACTTTGAGTTGTTCCTTGAATACTTTCAATCTTTGTCTTTATATTCTGTGTTGCTCTGGCTGTCTGTCCAGCAAGGTCTTTAATCTCATTTGCCACAACTGCAAATCCTTTTCCTGCATCTCCTGCCCTTGCAGCTTCAATTGTGGCATTGAGTGCTAAAAGATTGGTTTGATCCGAAATTTCATTAATTACTTCTGTAACTTTACTTATGTCAAGGGCAGCTTTTCCTAACTCTTCCATCTGCTGGGATGTCTCCTTTGCCTGAATCAGAGCATTATCCGAGATACCCCTTGCCCGTTCCGAGTTTTTTGTAATCTCGGTAATAGTGCTGGTCATCTGTTCAGAAGCAGTTGCAACCATAGAAAGGTTGGTCGCAGATTGTTCCATTGCGGCTGCAACAGCAGATAGATTTTCTGTCATCTGCTCAGTTGCACTACTCACACTCATAGCAAGAGAAGATGTTTCGCCAGTCCCTTTTGCAAGAACAGATGCAATATTAAGAAGCTCAGTTGATGAATTATCCATAAACATAGCCCGTTCCACAGAGTTTTTAATGATTTCTTGAAGATTTTCCATGAACGTGTCAAACCATCGGGCAAGCTCTCCTATCTCATCTGTGCTTTTTATATTAAGCCTTCTGGTTAAATCGCCTTCACCTTCTGCAATATCCTTGAGGCCGTTTACAACACGCCTTACAGGTCTAACAATTGCCCGTGTTGTCATTGTTCCGTAAGAAAATCCGACAAGAACCGCACCTAATATAGAAACCAAAATTATTATGTTAGAATGTCTTCTTTCTGTATCCATTTTTTTAAATGAAATATCTCTTACTTCAAGAAGGCTTTTGTTGACCGCTGTCTTTGACTGGTCAAGTGATTCTGATATTTCACCTTGCGTCAATACAGATGCATGATACTGTTTTAGAAGAGGTTCAACCTTGAGAAAACCATCTTTCACGGGAGCGAACATCTTGTTCATCATTTTATTTGTTCCATTCCGTTCTTCCCAATTCTTGACAGCCTTATCAAGTGATTTGAGATGCTCAAGAATTACATTCCATTTGGCGTCTGTGGTTCTTTGAAAATAACCTTCGCAGTCAGCTTTGATAAGAACAATCCCTGCTTTGACTGTATCAAACCATTGAGCATTCTTTTCAATATCTGAAAACAATGTGAAAAGAGCATCTGCATCATTGATCTTGCTACTCTCAACTGTAGTCAATTGATTAAAGTTTTTTTCAAATATATCAATTTCTTTTCTGATTTTTTTA
This sequence comes from Desulfamplus sp., assembly GCA_015232455.1. GTDB lineage: Bacteria > Desulfobacterota > Desulfobacteria > Desulfobacterales > Desulfobacteraceae > Desulfamplus. The sequence continues at coordinate 62,559 of JADFZQ010000015.1, forward strand.
ACAATAGTGTCAATATCTTGTGATGTGTTTTTCTTCCTAACCACAGAGTCAGTCTGTTTTTTGCAATCTTTTATATTAGTCTGGAACTTTTTAAGTGCATCAGCTTGAATGCTTCTACCTTCACTGTAATTGTAAAGAAGATAGCGATCACTATATGCTGCTGCGACAGTAAAACTGTTTTTAAGCTCGTCAATGCTGCTGTAGAAATCTGTTTCACTAACAACATTCCTAAGAGAGCTGAACCCTGAATATCCAACAACAATTGTAAGTAAAAGAATTACCCCAAAACCTATTCCGATTTTTACTCCAAGTTTCAGATCCTTCATGCAATTTTTCCTTTATGGTTACATGATAGAAAGTTAAGATTAAATATATTCCATTGGATTATAATAGGCTGCATTTATCTTCAGAAAAAAGTAGCCTAATTGCTAAATTTCTTTATTAAGAAATAAATTTAGCATAATGTCAATAAAAATAATGTTAAGGTATATTATATTATTTAATGTATCTTACAAAAAGTAAATAATGTAAAAAAACTATGCTATTTAAGACCTTTTACCTAATTTAACTGTAAGACATATTATTTCAGCCTCATATTCTGCTCACTTATTTCCATCAATCTTGAGACTTTTTAAAAGTTTTTAGTTGCTCTTGTGGTTGTAATTTTCAGAACATCTTAGAATAAAACTTACTGTAAATAATTCCATGCTGTATTATGTTAAATTTAGTAACTATATTGGCTTATACAAGTGAAAAGATAAAAAATTGTTGTGTGGGGAATGTAATTGCAGTTATCCAGAAAATATGTTGTCATAGCAAAACAAAAATGATAGTCCAATAGTGCTAAAATAAAAAAATTAGATTCAATAATTAAACAGATTCACATTAAATTAGAAATTTGCAAAGGAGGTATAAGTGTTTGATAGTATTATCCAGAATTTATTTAATGCTTTGCAGTGGGGGAGTTTCTACTCCCTTATTGCACTCGGCTACACTCTTGTTTATGGGGTGTTAAGGCTGATTAATTTTGCACACGGCGATATATTTATGGTAGGGGCTTACATAGCCTATTTTATAGCCATATTCTTCTTTAAAGGTTCTCTTGCCCTTTCAGGCACAGCAACTCTTGCTTTAGTTATCCCTTTAACTATGATTTTAACGGCTGTATGCGGGGTTACACTTGAAAGAATAGCTTACAAACCTTTAAGGCGAAAAGGTGCAAACCGTCTATACGTTGTAATCACCGCATTGATGTGTGGATTAATTTTGGAAAATGGAAACCTTGCCTTTCTTGGTGCAAGCCGCAAAAGTTTTCCTGAACTTATAGATAAGGTTGTCTATAACTTTGGTATGATAAGCATGACCAACCTAAAAATTTGGGTTATACTCTCCTCCATTCTTGTCTTTTTTCTCCTCAATACGATTATCTCTAAAACTAAAATTGGAATGGCGATGCGTGGTATCTCTTACGATAAATTTGCAATTCCTTTAATGGGCATTCCCATTGATACAATAATAATGGTTACCTTTATACTTGGCTCGTCTCTTGCTGGTCTTGCTGGTATTATGTTTGCTATGTCATACCCAATTCTTGATCCTTTTATGGGTGCATTAATTGGGTGGAAGGCTTTTATTGCGGCAGTTGTTGGAGGTATCGGCGATATTAAAGGTGCTTTTGTTGGTGGTTTTCTTTTAGGAATTGTTGAGATTTTGGTGGTTGCTGTATTTCCATCAACTTTCAGAGATTTAATTGCATTTTCAATACTTCTTATAATTCTTGTAATCAAGCCTACAGGACTATTTGGCGTTGCCAAATCTACAAAAATATAAATACATAAGCATATTTGCTAAAACTAAAATTTAATTAAAATTCTTGAATAATAAAAAAACAACAAAAACAAGAAAAAAGATAAATTAAGGATAGTTATGAAGAAATTTTCTATACCTCTATTACTTGCTGCTATTGCAATCGGCACTGTAGTTGCTGCTCACTTTGAGCTTATTGATCTATATATTCAGACAATCATTATGTTTATTGGTGTCAATATTATCCTATCTTCAAGTTTTAACATAATTAATGGATATATGGGCGAATTTGCCTGCGGTCATGCTGGATTTATGGCTGTTGGTGCATACATAACCTCAATTCTCAATGTCATGCTCTTTACCAGCAGTAAAACATTTGGCGATCCACTCCTTTCGCCAGAACTTGCTCTATGGTTTTTCCCTGTAACCATGATAATCGGCGGCATTGCTGCATCAATTACAGGACTTCTTGTTGCAATACCATCTTTTAAGACTCGTGATGACTACCTTGCTATTATCACCCTTGCAGCTAATTTTATAATTGTAAGCCTTTTTATAAATATGGATTCGCTTGGTGGTGCAAGAGGCTTTATGGGTATGAAACAGGTTGTGTTTGCTATGGAAGATGTTGTTTTTATCCCTTGGATGCTTATTTGGACATTTATATTTACATATTTTGTGGTTTTTCTTATTCGCAGATTTGTTGCTTCAACTTATGGCAAAGGTATTATTGCAATTCATCAAGATGAGATCGCTGCTGAAATTATGAGCGTAGATACCAATAAGATGAAACTTGTAGCATTTATGTTCTCATCAGGACTTGCTGGAGTAGCTGGCGGTCTTTTTGCCCATATTTTAGGATACATAAATCCAAACTCATTCAATATTTTAAAATCAACTGAGTGTCTTGTTATGGTCTATCTTGGTGGTATGGGATCGTTGAGCGGCTCTGTGATTGCAGCGATTCTCTTTACACTTCTTATTGAGCTTCTCCGTTTTATTATACCAGCAGCAGATACCTTGATTCATCTTCTCCCAATCGTGCCTGATACATTTCATTTAAGCCAGGTGTTAAAATGGGTTATTATTCCTTTTATTCTTGTTATTCTTATGCAATTTAGACCAGAAGGAATAATGGGAAATAGAGAGCTTTCTGATTTTTTCCCAAAACTTAAAAAATACTATGAATTCAAGTGAAATCTTATGGAGATATGATTTATGTCATTACTTAAAATAGACGGTTTGACTCAGCAGTTTGGAGGACTTACCGCTGTATCTAACTTTAAAACAGAGTTTCAAGGCAATGAACTTATGGGGCTTATAGGTCCTAATGGTGCTGGAAAAACAACGGTTTTCAATATTGTCAGTGGTTTTTATAAGCCTACTCAGGGAAACATTCTCTTTAAAGGTAAGTCTATTGATGGACTAAAACCTCACAGCGTTACTGGTATGGGTGTTGCCAGAACTTTTCAAAATATTAGGCTTTGGCACGACATGACCCTTTTAGATAACATATTAATTTCGCAGCATTATAATCTTGGATACAATCTTTTTGATCTCTTTTTGAGAAATAGACGTTACATGGATAATGAAAAGAGAATGAAAAATATTGCAATGCAGCTTCTTGAACAGCTTGATCTTGTCCAATTTAAAGATGAGAAGCCTAAAAATCTGCCCTATGGTATTCAGCGTAAAATAGAGATTGCACGGGCTTTATCTGTAAAGCCATCTCTTCTTCTACTTGATGAGCCAGCAGCAGGATTAAACTCTTCTGATGTCCAAGATTTGATTAAACTTATAAGTTGGATTCACAAAGAGTTTGACATTGCAATATGGATGATTGAACACCAGATGGCTGTGGTTATGTCTCTTTGTTCGTGGATACAGGTAATTGATTTTGGCAAAACAATTGCACAAGGGACACCTGAAGAGATTCAAAATAATCCTGATGTTATTAAAGCATATTTAGGAGATGATAAAATCTGATGTTACTTGAAATCAAAAATCTATACGTTAAATATGGAAATATCGAGGCACTTCACGGCATCTCATTTACTGTTGATAAGGGTGAAATCGTTACCTTAATTGGTGCTAATGGAGCTGGAAAAACAACAACTCTTCATGCAATCACACGAGTTCCACCTCCAGAAGGGTCAAAAGTATCTGGTGGAGATATTCTTTATAATGGCAAGAGTATTCTAAATGTTCAAGCACACTCAATAGTATCAGATTACCACATTGCACTTGCCCCTGAAGGACGCCATATTTTTGGAAATCTTACAGTTGAAGAGAACCTTAAACTTGCCACCTACTCAAGACCTGAAGATGCCTCCATGAAGCGTGATTATGAGCGGGTTTATAGCCTTTTCCCTAAGATGGCAGAGAGGCGTTACCAAAGAAGTGAGACTTTAAGCGGCGGAGAGCAACAGATGTTATCAGTTAGCCGTGCTATTATGACAGCTTGTGATTTTATTTTGCTTGATGAGCCGTCAATGGGGCTTTCGCCTCTTTTGATGTATGATATGTTTAGAGTTTTAAAGCAGTTAAATGAAGAGGGTATGACTATACTTTTGATTGAGCAAAATGCAAATCTTGCCCTAAAATTTGCCCATCGTGGTTATGTTATGGATACAGGCGAGATTGTGGCAAGCGGTACAGCTTCTGAACTTCTAAATAATCCTGATGTTAAAAAAGCCTATTTAGGTGGATAGTTGTCTTTGTGATAATAAGAAACTCCACGAAATAACTTACCATTTGAAATAGCTCTGTAATTCCAGTTGCATAGATACTCATTTATGAAATTGGTGCGTCATTTATTCTTGTGCTGTTACTAAATAGTTAGAGTTATTAATGCTAAACGGGTCAATCGCATGAAATTTTATATTCCGAAAAGTCGTGAGAGATATTTGTCATTTCATCTCGCCCTTTTACGATTTCATGCGATTGTTCTGGCTGTTTTAGGACTTTGTTTATAAAAACACCAAGGTATTCATAGCCTGATTCTGGGTTGATGGCGAAACCTGCCATCTATTGCAAGATAAGTGAGAAATTGCTCTATTTTGCCCTCTTCTCCATTCAAGCCGTCTCGCGATTTCATTTTATTAAACTGAATATATCTTTTAATCCACTTACAGTATGAACGTTCTGTATGAATTGGTAATTGGTAATACGCATTACATCATGAATTTCATCCATTATTTCTTTATTTTGAGTGCTTGACATATTTATATTTTATACGTAGTAAAAAGTTACCTATCAGCGTTAATAATATTTTTGACACATTAACCTGATAAGTTGTGATTTAGGGTGTTATCAAAGAAATGTTTTCTTGATAATAGGGAATTTAAGGTATTATCAGGTAAGAATGACCTGATAATCAATGGTTAGCTCTAAACAAAATCTAAAGTCTGGGAGGCCTCTATGACTGTTACTTCGAAACATCTTGATTTAATTATGACCAAGCATAATCGCATAGCAAATCTGCAAGTGATATTCTTAGATATTGAAAAGTACTCTCAGAGGCGCACTCTTACACAAATAGAAATCATTGATTCTTTTACTCATTTACTTGGAGCCGCCCTAAAGTCTACTGCTCAGAAATATATCGAGTACTCTCAGGCTAATGAACTAAATTTACAGCATGATGTTATTGCATTGCCGACAGGAGATGGTGCTGCTGTAATATTTTCATTTGATGGGCTCCATGATATGCATTTGTATTTTGCCAAAGAATTGCTGAAGGTTACGCATGAAAATAACACAAAAAATTCGTGCGAAAAATTTAATGAATATGGATGGTGCAACTGCCACCCCTGTTACAATCTGAGAATTGGTATATCTGAGGGCAGAGGGATAATATTTAAAGACCTTAATGGCAATTATAATGCTGCTGGATCTGTTTTAAATTTGGCAGCAAGGGTTATGGGCTTGGCAGACCGAAACCAGATCATATTTACAGAAGAGGCTTTTCATCAAATTGTCGATATGGTTGACGATCCTCATTTAGTTGACCACTTTACGCGGTACGACCAAGTTTCAATTAAGCACAATCTAAAAATTAATGTATACCAGTATAAAGATGAAAAAACCCCTTTTATAAATTCCGCTCAGGTTGAGGATCTCATGCTTAAGCAAAAAGCCAATACAGCAATCAAAAAGCTTTCAGCAATGGGGTTACCTATACCAAATGGCGATCTTCCAGACCTTGATAAAAGGGTAATGGTCGATTTTTTAGATAAATTTTGCACATCAATGACAGAATCTTTTAATGTTATTTCAACGGGCAAGGATAATACTACTATTTAGATAAATAGTGATAAAAAAGAGAAGTAGGGGAACAAGCACGTAAAAATATCTGATTAGGGGAGGTTAATTTCATGAGTCTTAGGTTTAATGCAAATGGTTATTTTTCAGAAAAAGGTGTATTTGGGGGTAAAGAATCTCAGATGTGTCTAAAATTCGACAGAATTAAAGCAATAAAGTTCCAAAATCCGGAAATCCTCATAACCTTATTAGAATCTTCAGGTTATGAGGAAATGTCTAAAACAGGAGACGTTAGCAAAGCTCCATACGAAGCTTCTATTACCCTGTCATTAGAAGATGCTGTGGATTTATCAATGTGGTTAGTAGCAGCGATATCTGAACAGAAAGGATTGGAGACATCATTGGTTGAAAAACAAATAAGAGAAAAAAGAGAGATGCTATCAAAGTGGTGTCGGATTTAATCGATGCGAACAGAGACAACCGAAAAAGAACTGCGAGAGCCGAAAGAATGATAGAACCGAATACGGACTAATCGCCGACCAACCAACGGTTGCAGCGGACTGATGCCGCTGAACTTAGTGTTATGCTTTCGAAAATACTTCAATGTAAGTAATTAGCTAATCTTTTGATAATTTATGAAAAGTTTAATAACTAAATTGACTATTTAAAATATACAAATGTTTACGATAACGCAAAAAAACAGACCCAAATACATTACAGAAGATATTGATAGAAAGTCAATATTCAGTTGTTATGATAATCACCATGGATTGGAGTTAATTGTAAACGCGACAGAAAAAGAAGTCATTGTTCCAGAAAAATTTCGAAATGAAACAAAAATGCATCTACTTGTAACAAGAGACACAGTTGAAAGCATTTCTTTTGATGATGACACGTTTTCTTATAAAATCAATTCCTCAGGAACAAAGTTTGAATATAAAATACCTTACAAAAACATAAGGAAGCTTAAAGTTGTTAAAAATAGCAACTTAAATTTTTGGAAGAAACATCAAGAAAGAAAATATTTTTATTCTTTTTTGCTAAACGCTATTGCTTGGATATATGTGTTTATTGTATCTATATGTTCATTGTATATTGTTTGTACAAATATTCAATTTTTTGACTATTCATTTTTTCAATTGACTCGACGATTCTGGAATAGTGAAATTACTGTCTTTTTTTATAAGTTAGTTGCTCTTTTGTGTTCCATGTATGAATTTATTGTAGTGGTTGTTATTTTACTATCATCACCAATTATGGTTTTGTCCGAAATCTTTCATTTAAAGCCTCTGTGGAGTGAATTATTATATGTAAGTTGTTATTTCATGATAGGGATTTGGAAATATTTGCATGGGTTGTTTTCTGAAAAAACACCTCAAAAAACTTCGATAATGGAGTTAAATTTAGAATTGTTGGGTTTGCGTCCTATTTTTAGACAAAAAAAATTTAATATAAGAAATGATTTTTGTTTTTATGTTGGACCATTTTCAGAGAGTTATACAAATATCTATAATGATAATATACTCAAACCTATCAAAACAATTGGACTGCAAATACAGCGTGCTGATGAAATTTTTGGTACTATGCCTGTTATGGAAGATATTTGGAATGTATTAAATGAATGTAGCATCGTAATTGCAGAAATTTCTGGTAGAAATCCAAATGTTATGTATGAAATTGGAATGGCTCATACAATTGGGAAAAAAGTTATTCTCATTACTCAAAATGCCTCAGATATTCCTTTCGACTTAAGACATCATAGGTGTATACTATATGAAAACACAGAGAACGGCCGAGAAACCCTTGAGAGCAAACTACTCTCTACCATAAAATACGAGTTAGATTTGAAAAATTTGCATTAGCAGATTAAACATTATTCGTGAAATGGATACTTTGAAATGAAAGAAGATGAATATTTTAAGGACAGACTTGAGAAACAACTAATGTGGTATGATTATAAAAGCCAATATAATCAAAAATGTTATAAAACATTAAGATTGATAGAAATAATTGCTGCTGCATTAATTCCATTTTTTTCAGGCATGAGTGATAAAATATTATATTCATCATGGTTAATCGGTGGGCTTGGAGTGCTAATTGCAGTTTCAGCAGCAACAGGTAGTCTCTTCAAATATCATGAAAATTGGATTGGATATAGGACAATTGCGGAGCAATTGAAACATGAGAAATTTATCTATATTACAAATACCCCACCTTACGATGTGGAAGGAAAATTTGAAATGCTGGTAGAGAGAGTAGAGAATATTATTTCAAAAGAAAATTCGGTGTGGACAGCAACGAGCAAAAAGCAGGGACAATTATCAAAAAGTGCATAACATTTCACTTAAGCCGACAGCCAGAACGTCAGCGGTTCTTTGCTGGCATCTTTCGGCGGCGGCTTAGCTGTGCGTTATATTAAGCTTTTCGGCAGGAGCGGAGATTTTTTTAAAGTGAGATTGTGAAGCTGATGTAGATTTAAGCTGGTATGAATAATTATATGATTGATATTTTATACATCTTTTTAGCTATAATATTTTTAACTGGTTTGTTTATGTATCTGTTTGGATTGATATTAGAGAGTAAAGCCGTTAGAGATAGTTTAACTAATTTTTGGTTGAAAAATGAATTCTGTCTTGAAAAAGTTAATTTTTTAGAAGCATTAAAATTATCAAAAAATATTATCTCTACTATTTATGAAGACAATAATAATAAAATATCATTTTTTAAAATTTTAATACTGACTTTATTATTAAATTTATTCTTTTTTTGGGGAATATACCTTAGTAATTTCACAACAATTATTATAGATGCAGAATTAAGTCCGGTAACGGTAGAAGATCAAGATTACTTCTTGTATGGTTGTATAGCCATGACAATATTTGGATTAATCATATCATATATCAATGAATTTATATCAGTTGCAATTATAAGATTCAGTATAAATCTATCCATCAAAAAAGAAAATTTTAAATCAATAATATATGGCAGTTTATTGTTGATAATTGTTTTTTATATTCTTCCATTACCTTTTACTTTAAGTAGTGAATATTATTCTCACATTTACAAAGAAATACCTGGGATTAAGTGGTTGTTTTTACTTTTTATGTTAACTACTACATTGATGCAACAAATGTTGTTTTTAGGCTTTATTACAAATCATATATTATGTAAAAATTATTGCTTCTTGCTTATGATACCATCTGTATTTTCAGTCGCCTTTCCTATGTTAATAGTAATACTATCTCTTTTATTAAAAAATAATCATATATTCTTGAAATATATATCAAAAATCATTGAGAAAATAGAACTAGTTCAATATTCAAAAGTAAAAAATTCTGGGCTTATATTATGTGCATTATCTTCTGGAGCAATTAGTGTAATTTCGTATCGTATATAACATCTATCAAAAACATAACAACTAACAAGCAACCATCAGTAAATTGTTAGAATTTTTATAATGAATGTTTATAACCCAGCATTCCAGCGGACAGCCCTATGGCGTGTTCCTTTGTGCCTAATCGTTTGTCTGGGTCGCCTTCGGGCTGCCTCTGAATTTGGCTTAGGTGTTTATATATTTGTATTGTAATTTAAAACAAATAATATGAAGTGGAATTAGCGGAATCATGGAAAGAAAAGCATCTATTGGAGCAGGAGCAGAAGAACCTCACAGTTATGTTGCAGGACATACTGTTTTTGGAGAGCCAAGACCAGCAGAAACCGTTGTTTACGGAGTAATTGAGCAACTATCACATGCTCAACCTGGCGATATTCAGTTAATAGCAGCATCACAAATAAAACTGCTTGATAGTTACTATAAAACAGTTCTTGCTCAAGCCGCTATGAGTTTTAAATGGGCATTAGTTTAGTTGCAGCAGGTATTGGATTATTGTTTTTCTTAGCTGCTATTGTATTTTTGCTTACCAATAAAATCCAACCTATTGCGACTATTAGTCTTATCAGTGGTGCATTAGTGGAAGTAATATCTGGTGTAAATTTTTATTTCCATTAGGTGGCTTTAGCCCGCCGTAAGGCGCTCGACCCGTGGTTGAAAACCACCGTCTTTCAGACGTCTTCTCTTTCAGTCGGCGGTTTAGTCCGCCGATACCCATGCCACCAGCTTTCAGCTGGTGGTTGTTTACTTATACAGTAGAACAACAACTCAGTTAGCTTACTTTCATCAAAAATTAGACCAAACACAACGTCTTTTGTTAGCTAATAGTATTTCCGAATCACTCCAAGGAGATGCTAAAGAAAAGTCTCGCACAGAACTAGTCAACATTATTGCGACATTAGGTTTAGCAAAACCAAAAAATGATGAAAATGATGAAAAAAAATGATAACTTAGTTTAGTGAAAATACAATAATAATAAATACTTAGGTATTTCGTATATGGGAGGATATATAGGATGGAATTAATTATCAGTGATGAAAAGACAAAAGAATTGCTTACCGAAGTAATTATTGAAATGATTAAACATAAAAGAGAATTGTTTTATGAAATCATTTTAGAGGCATTGGAAGAAATCGGTTTGGCAAATGCTATTGCCGAAGGCAGAAAAAATGAGTTTGTTAGTGAAGTGAAATACAGATATTTTCCATAAATATAACAGCTTACCTCGTTGTTATATTTATGGAAAAAGGAAGCGATACAAAATGACATTTGATGAAATCAAAGAAATAAATACAAGACCAAAGCCTTTTGAATTTTACACAGCAGATGAATTATGGACAAATGAGCATACTGCCAAGGTTATGCTTGAATATCACTTAAATGAAGCCGTTGATATATCTTCTCGAAAGAAAACTTTCATAGAACGCTCTGTCAAGTGGATAACTGCATATTTTCATGTCAACGAAAAAACATCAATCGCTGATTTTGGTTGTGGTCCAGGTCTATACACAACTATATTTGCTCAAAAAGGTGCAAAAGTTACTGGCATTGATTTCTCAAAAAATTCTCTGAATTATGCCCAGCGTATAGCAGAGCAAAATAATCTGAAAATCAACTATGTAAACACAAATTATTTAACCTTCGAGTCAACCGAAAAGTTTGATTTTATAACGATAATAATGTGCGATTTCTGTGCGTTAAGCCCAGAACAAAGGAAAACATTACTTCAGAAATTTTTTTCGCTGCTTAAACCAAATGGCTATATTTTACTTGATGTATATTCTATAAACAGTTTCGATCAAAAAACTGAATCAGCAATATATGAACGAAACCATCTGAATAATTTTTGGTCACCAGAAGAGTATTATTGCTTCGCTAATTCATTTAAATACGAGAACGAAAAGGTCAGCTTAGATAAATACACCATCATAGAAAAAAATAGAAAACGTGTTGTTTACAACTGGTTACAACATTTCAGTAAAGAGTCGCTAAAAAATGAGATAGAAAACAACGGCTTTGTAATCAAAGAGTATTTTGCAAATGTTGCTGGAGATATATTCGATCCTGATTCATTTGAATTTGCTGTAGTTGCAAAGAAACAAAATGATTTCACATAACAAGTCGTTTGACTGGACTCGCTGAAGCTCACCTATGAACTCCACGTTGTGCGAAAAAGCTGTCAATTTTGTTTTGTCTTTCAGGAATAATATTATAAATTTTTATGATTTAATCATAAAAACAAGCAAATAATGGAAGAACAATGATGATCAAAAATTTAAAAATATCAAATTTTCGTTGTTTTGACAATTTCGACATTCATGAGTTTGAGCGTGTAAATTTGATTGGGGGAAGAAATAACTCAGGAAAGACAGCTTTGTTAGAAGCTTTATATTTAAACAGTGCCCCGTCCTCTAAAACAATAATGAATTTAAGACAAATTCGCAGTGAATCATTAGAATTTTTAAAAACCATTCCAGCAAAAGCATGGGATTATTTGTTTTTTGATAAGTCAAAACTCAAAAAGATAATCAAAATTGTTGCTGAGTCAGAAGAAAAAATAAAAGAAATTGAAATAGTATGTGATGATTCCATAGAACAATTTGAAGAATTTTTTGAAAATGAGGATGAAGATGAAGAGACTCAAGAGATTGAAGAGTTAAAAACGATATTAATTGAGAATGAAAATAAGAGGTCTGTTTTAAATATTTATACCCGCACTGATACGAACAGATTGCTTTCCGCGTCTATGATTGCAAACTCGAAAGGGGTTATCACAAAAACGCAAAACATTTCATCTTTCAATGATGTGAATTTTATCCCCTCTTTTTTGAGAATAACAAATCCCGCTTTAGCAGAAGAGTTTGATAAAGCTGATTTAGAAGGATACTCTGACGATATTTTGAAAATAGTTCAAAGTATTGATAGTTCAATTGAGCAAATAAAAACTCTCAATATCGGGAAGTCATCAATCTATTTAAAAAAACAAACTAACGAATATTTGCCCATTACATTATTCGGTGAAGCAGTTTATCGAGTAATTCAATTTGCATTAAGGATTGTTAATAATCGGAACGGAATTCTTCTGGTAGATGAAATAGAAAATGGGATTCATTATACGAGTCAAGATGATTTATGGACAATTCTATTTCAGCTTGCAATCAACTTTAATATTCAAATATTTGCAACTACTCATAGCTATGAAATGATTAAATCTTTTTCAAAGATTGCACATAAGTTTGAAAGTGAAACTGGAGCATATTTTGAAATCGCAAAAAGTGCAAAAAAAAATAAGACAATAGCGATTAAAAGAGATATCGAAGTCTTGAAATATGAGTTATCGCAAGAAATGGAGTTCCGCGGTGAGTAATCTATTGATAGTTGAGAGTAAAAATGATGAATTCTTTATCAAAGCATTAGTAGATCATTTGAATATAACAAATATTGATATTGGGAAACCAATTTGTTCTATTCAAGACTATAAATGTTTAGAAGGACTCAGCCTGAATAACTTAATTTTGAGGTTAGAGGCTTTTAAAAATTCATTGCCAAAAAATGACATTGAAGCAGTTGGTATTATTCTTGATAATGACGGTCAAAAAAAAAAATCGAATTGGGTTAATAAATCAGGCTGTTAAATTAGTTTTTGACTCACAAATGCAGATAGATGATGTGGGGCAATTTATAGAAATATCCACTAAAATCGGAGTAGATAGTTATGATTTTAAGATATCTTGTTTTTTAGTCGGTGTTGAAAATTCGGGAGAATTAGAAACCTTAATGAAAGCTATCAAAGCAAAAACTTCTATCTATGCTGATTGTCTATCTGAGTGGAGACGGTGTTTAGAAGAACATCATGAAGCTATAGGTGTAAAAAACGAAATCTTGTCCGACAAAGAATTCGATAAGTTTTGGGTTAATAATTATATTCGATTTGATACATGTTCTTCAAAAGAAAAGAGGCAAGCCTTCAAAAAATGCAGTATGGTTAATTTCGATTATATAATTGAAAATAAAAAAGATATTTTTAACTTCGATCATCCATTGTTGAATCCATTTAAAGATTACTTAAATTCATTTAATATTGCAGATACGCACAACATATCGCTCAAGCCGACCGCGTGAAATTATTCTGAACAAATCCTTGAAAATACCCAACCAAAGGTATTAATGCTAAATTCAAAGTATTGACATATTTTTTGATAATGGTATATTTCTCTGCTCAAAAATTAATATATAGCCCTGTATCTAACTTAAGGGTAATAAAATTAAAAATGGTTATTAATAGAGGGGAAACCAGTTGGTTTCCATTATTTTTTTAAAAAACTATACGGAGTTTAAGCAAATGATCTGTACAACTGTAAGAAACGGTGATGAATGTGTTTTTATGTCAAATAGTGGCTGTAAATATAATGGCGGAGAGTGTAAACCTATAGTTGAGAAGTGTGAAGGATGTCAGAGGATTGTAGAAAATGCTAATGGAAAATTCTGCACCGCAGCTCCAGACCCATCAATTAAATGGAAAAATGGTATTTGCAACCTTGCAACCCATGCTAAAGTTGTTGTTGAAGTTAAGAAACAGAAACTCAATCCAATTAAGGCATCAAAGAGAAAATAGGCTTAATATAAATTAGCAACATTAGGAAAAATATCTAATATGAATCCCCTTGCTGCAGAACTAAATTCTATTATAGAAAATGTGAATCCCCATATTTTGGAGATGCTATCGGAAATGGGGAAGAAACTCTATTTCCCCAAAGGAATATTAACTCAAAGTGCTGAAGCCAAACAAAAGGCACACAAAATAAACGCAACAATAGGTATTGCAAAGCAGAACAATAGAGTGATGGCACTGCCGTCTATAACAGCTCTTATAAATGGAATCGATCCTGACAATTTTTTACCTTACGCATCATCATTTGGAGTGCCTGAACTCAGAGAAAAATGGAAAAACGCTCTTTTTGAAAAAAATCCTTCTCTTGTCGGAAAAGAGATAAGCCTCCCAGTTGTAACAGGCGGTATTACTCACTCTGTAAGCACTTTTTCAGACCTATGGGTTGATGCTGGTGATACGGTTATATTGCCTGATATGATGTGGGGCAATTATAGCATGACCTTTGGTGTGAGAAATCGAGCCAAAATCGTGCAATATAATACCTATACACCTGATCTTAAACATATAGATATTGACTCTTTTGAATCTACTATTTTAAGAGAATCTTCTAATAATAAAAAAATTGTTGTTTTGCTTAATTTTCCTCATAACCCCACAGGATATACACTATCGGTTGATGAAGCAAAGAGGGTCTCTTCAATTCTCATTGGTGTCGCACAACATGGCTCTAATGTTGTAGTTGGCTGTGATGATGCCTATTTTGGTCTATTTTACGAGCAAGAGACTATGAAAGAGTCTATCTTTTCTCTTCTTACTGGTGCAGATAAACGTCTTGTTGCTGTAAAATTAGATGGGGCAACTAAAGAGGATTATGTTTGGGGACTTAGAACTGGTTTTGTAACTTACGGAGTTGGTGTAGATTCTAACTCTCCAATTGCAGCTTCTGGGTGTTCATGTTCCTCTTCTTTAAAAAAACCTTCTTTAAGCGATCTTTACTTTGCCTTGGAGAAGAAAACTGCGGGTTGTATTCGTGGGTGTGTTTCTAATGCTTCGCATCTTAGTCAATCACTTGTGCTAAAATCAATGGAAGATGAAAACTATCCTAAATACAAACAGGAGAAATTTGATCTGCTAAAGGCAAGAGCATTGGCTATAAAAGAGGTGTTAAAAGACCCTGTTTATAGCGATGCTTGGGACGTCTATCCTTTTAACTCTGGCTACTTTATGTGCATACGCCTTAAAGATGTAGATGCCGAAACATTGCGTCTGCACATGCTTGATAATTATGGTATTGGTCTTATATCAATTGGAAAGGATAATATAAGGGTTGCATTTTCTTGTCTTGAACAGGATCAAGTAAAACTTCTATTTGATATGGTGCTTCAAGGTGTCAATGAGTTAAGGAAGGGGAACTAAATAGTTCTAAATAAATGCTTACTCTCATAAAGGTTCATTTCAAATTATAGAGTAAGATATTGAATTACTGATAATTTACACGCATTAAAAACAGTCCCCTTGCAGGAGCAGTTGCACCTGCAAGGGTTCTATTTTTTGAATTGAGAATTTTCCTAAAATCTTCTGGTGTTATTTTTGATAATCCTACCATTACAAGAGTTCCAACTATATTTCTCACCATAAAACGTAAAAAACCACTGCCTACAATCTTAAATAAAATATTTTGTTTAAAGCTCGAATCTGCATCTTCACCTGATAAGGCTATTTTTGGAATGGAGTTAATTAAGCTATCTGTTTTTAAATTTTTTATATTTAGATACTCCATATTTGCACTGTAGATTGTTCTTATTGTGTGGACTCTTGGGCTTCCACTTGCTTCAAATGATTTAAAATCATGCTCTCCTATTAGCATATCACAGCAGCTATTTATCTTATCTAAATCAAGATTTTGCTTTACATGCCACACATAGTCTCTGCCTAAAGCAGATGGCAGATAGCTATTTAAAATGTGGTAGTGATACTCTTTAGAAGTTGCACTATATCGTGCGTGAAAATCATGATCTACGGTATTGCATGATCTTATAGCAATTGGAGTTTTTATTATGCTGTTAACTCCTTTAAGAATATTTTTGGATATTATATCTAATTTAGCATTATCTACTGTAGCATGAAAATTTGCAACCTGCCCTATAGCATGGACTCCAGCGTCTGTTCTGCCTGAGCCGATAACTTTGATTGGTTGATTTAGAATCATGGAGAGTGCTTTTTCAAGCTCTCCTTGAACTGTAATCCCACTTTTTTGAACCTGCCATCCATCAAAATGAGTGCCATCATACTCTACGATAATTTTGAAGTTTGTTTCTATTTTCATTGTATAAATCTAAATGAGTATTATAAAGAGTTACTTGGATCAATCAATGTGATTTTAATTATCATATAGAGCTAAAAAGTCAACAAAGTGGTGAATTGCTAAAGAGTAGTGAAAAAAACTCTTGAATCGACCTATTGCCCCACCCCAATGGAAAGGCAGGGCTGTTAAGTTCTACACTAGTTTTTTTAAAAGCTCTTTGACATTACTTGCAAAATAAATTGACGCTGCTTTGATGGAATCAAAGCCAATTTCACGACAGATGTTAATGGCTATGTTTTT
>JADFZQ010000016.1 GCA_015232455.1 Desulfamplus sp.
TCTGGAATACAAAGTGCGTCCTCAACCATGGGTTTTCAAGGGAAGAGGACGAAGAAGTAAAAAAACACTTGAACGCATCAAAAAATGGGCAACTTTTTAAACCACGGTTGAGTGAGGTGCTACCCACATTAACAAATCAAAGCAAAAATGAGAATATAAAAACTCAATTTATGACCGCTTGCATTATAGCAGCTTCTTTCTGTCCACTTTCTTTTATTACCTCATGAACAATTATGTTTTTAATTTCCATTATCACTCCCTGTGCATTATTCTTTCCTATTAGAAATAGAGGCATTCAACGATTTAATGATAGCGATATTAAATCTATTTCTCATACAGGTCAACCACCCCCACTCCTTTTTTACTTGGGGGAATATTTTATTGACACATAATTGCTATATCTTCCCCTTAAATTTCTGAGATTAGGTGTCCACAAATTTATATGATTAGGTGTCCCTGATGTAATCATTGCTACATTTAGGGTTAGATTTGAAAATTTGATGAAGTGTCTTATATAGATTATTTTAATATTTGTAGTATGCTAATTCTGACATTTTTGAGAAAAAAACGAATTTACACGATTAGATGTCCAAATTTATGAGATAAGGTGTCTCCGTACACTTGCTGGGAATGGCAATTGGGCAGGAATTAAAACAAAATTCACCATGAGCTTTTACTACAATTTTACTACAGTGAATAAAAAAGGGGTTATGATTTTACTCATAACCCCTTGATTTTATATGGTACGCCCGAGACGATTCGAACGTCCGACCATCTGATTCGTAGTCAGGTACTCTATCCAGCTGAGCTACGGGCGCAAAATTTATTCTTTTATATATTCTGCTAAACAAAATGTCAACGGAATTTAAAAGCAATGAACAAGTCGCTCTTATTAAATTTTACAGTCTGATAGATTTTCACTCCATTTTTTCATAAAATTCTACCTTATCTCTTTTCAGTAAGTGTTATTTTAACTGGAACACCTACAAGCTCTTCTAATTTTTCAGATGTATTTATCATAAGTTTTTCTAAATTTTTTATCTCATCAGAAAATAGAGAATCATCAATAACAAGGGCAATTGCCAGTATCTCGGTACCGCCATATCTAATTTTTTCTAAGACACATTTTGGCTCATTTACCCCAAGTGCATGGTTAAGATAAATTTTGACCTGCTCTGGCGATATTTTAACACCTGATATTATCATCATGTTATCAACTCGCTCTTTTAGCCACTCCATAGATGTAAGAGCAGAGCCACATTGACACGGCTGATTTATAAATCTTGCCATATCGCCTGTACGGAATCGTATCAGAGGAAAAGCCCTTGCTGATAGGGTTGTTAAAACTAATTCACCAGCCTGACCCGAAACCACAGCCTCTCTTGTAACTGGATCAATTATCTCTGCTAAAATATGGTCATCGTTTATGTGCATACCAAAGTGGTGCAGACACTCAAATGCAATTGCAGGTCCTGGAATTTCACTTAATCCATAATTTAGCCAAACATCAACATGAAGATGCTCTTCAAGGTTTTGAATCTGCTCTCTTCCTACTGGTTCACCTACAAGAACTATTCTCTTTAGATTAAACTCATTTGGGTTGCGTTCGCTCTCAAACATATACTCCATAAGCTGCTCGGCAAATGCCAATGTCGTAACCAGCGTTGTAGTTTTGTAGTCTCGAAGCACCATAAGAGTCTTTGCAAGGGAGAGAGGAGAGTTTGGAATTACACTTGCCCCAATGTTTTCAGCACCATCTTTATAATCACGCCCCCAATTGGCAAGCCCGGGTGGCAGATTTATCTGGAGAATATCCATTGATGTTACTCCAGATGCTTCAAGGCTTCGGGAAACCAATTTTTGCCAAATCATAAGATCAGCCTTTGTGTAGCCGCTAATTGATGGGTTTGTGCCTGTTCCAGAAGCTGTATGAATCCTTACAATATCTCGTAAAGGCACAGCAAAAAGTCCGTAGGGATAGTGTATTCCAAGATGAGAGCGATCCATAAAAGGGAGCTTTTCTATATCTTGCAAAGATAAGATATTTTCAGGTAACAAAGAGCTTTCAATAAACCTATTACGGTGAAAAGGGACGTTTTTGTATGCACGGTTCAGAGTGGTCTGGAGACGTTCAAGTTTAAGTTGATTTTTATCTTCAATAGTTAAATTTAATGGTTGCATCTTTTTCTCCTGCTCTTTTTTTGATCACCTCATAGATTTAATCGGCATAGATTTGATAACTTTTCAAAAGTTGTCAAATCTATCAAAACAGTAATATCCTAATCTCTACCATCATAGAAATTGCCATAATCTTTGCCAAGATATGCTCTTTTAACATCATCATCAACTAAAAGCTCTTTTGCACTACCTTCAAGAACCATCTTCCCTGTTTCAAGAACATAGCCTCTGTCTGAAATTTTTAGAGCTGCCCTTGCGTTTTGCTCAACAAGCAAGATAGTTACCCCTTCATTCCTTAGATTTTGGATAGTGTCAAAGATCATCTCAACAATTTTTGGTGCAAGCCCCATTGATGGCTCATCTAATATTAAAAGACGCGGTCTTGACATCAATGCTCTACCAATTGCAAGCATCTGTTGTTCTCCACCTGAAAGTGTGCCAGCAAGCTGGTTTGCCCTCTCTTTTAATATTGGGAACATATCCATTATCATCTCAAAATCTTGTTCCACCTGCCTTTTAAGACCTTTTCGATACATGGTGTAAGCACCCATTTTCAGATTGTCTATAACAGTTAAAGGGGAGAATATCTGTCTGCCTTCAGGTACCATGCTGATACCTTGCCTAACAACTGCTGGAGGCGACATTCCTTTGAGAGTTTTATCTTGAAAGGTTATTTCACCTTCCCATGTTGTCAGAAGTCCAGATATAGCAAGTAACAAAGTGCTTTTACCTGAACCGTTTGCACCAATTATTGAGATCAACTCTCCCTGTCTGACCGAAAGGCTCACTCCTTGAACTGCCATGATACTTCCATAACTGCATTTTAAATTTTTTACTCTAAGCATAAATATCTTTTATTTACCATAGGTTACTCTTTGATTTATAGGCATAATAAAAAGCAAAAATTTATTCTTTGCTTAATGAACTACCCATGCCCTAAATAGGCTTCCATAACAGCTTGATTATTTTGTATTTCTCTTGGAGTCCCTTCAGCAAGTTTTTTCCCTCTATCAAGAACAATAATTTTATCTGAAATACCCATGGCAAGGCTCATGTCATGCTCTACAAGCATCATTGTAACCCCTCTTTGTTTAACCTTTTGAATAAGCTCTCCTAACGCTTCTGTTTCAACCGCATTTAATCCAGCGGCTGGCTCATCAAGTAGGAGCAAAGTCGGCTCTGATGCCAATGCTCTTGCTATTTCTGCCATTTTCTGTCTTCCAACTGGCAGCTCTCCAGCAGCTCTGTAAGTATATTCTGTGAGTCCGGTAAATTCTAAAAGAGCTTCTGCCTTATCTTTTGCCATTTTTTCTTCACGCAATACCCAAGGCATTTTAGTAATAGCTCCCCAAAATCCACTTTTAGTTCTTACGTGCATCCCAACAAGCACATTGTCAATAAGTGTCATGCTCCCAAAAAGCTCGACATGCTGAAAAGTTCTGGCAATACCAGCTTTTACCAATTTGTGAACAGGTATATTCTTTGTGTTTTTGCCCATAAAAAGGATTTCGCCATAATCAGGCGGATATATGCCTGTTATCATATTGAACAGAGTTGTTTTTCCAGCTCCGTTTGGACCTATTAAGCCGCACACAATACCTTTTTCAATTGAAAATGAGATATTATCCTGTGCCTTTACGCCTCCAAACATCTTGGTCAATGATGAGACTTTTAATATCTTATGAGGAGATATTACATTGGAAGAGTTGAGTATTGGTTCATTCAATTTTGTAGTGTCAGTCAATATTCTTTTCCTTAACTTACGCCCCTATCCATATCAAATTAACTTTTAAATCATAGAGAGTATATTGTGATCTGCTTCAATAGAGCATAAAAAACTCTTAAGCTAAAGTCCATACTTTTTAATAAGTTAGGGGATAATTAGAGTATAAATCAGAAAAAATTTATTTTTAAAGATAAATAACAATAAAATATTGACTCACATATTAGCGTGATGTATAAAGCACTACACTTTTCACTGGGTGATCGTCCAACGGTAGGACTGCGGACTCTGACTCCGTCAATCGAGGTTCGAATCCTTGTCACCCAGCCAAATGAAATCAAAGGGTTATAGCTTTCGCTATAATCCTTTTTTTATTCCATCGGTATTTCTATTTTATCCCCTAATATGTTTTAAAGTATGATATCTGGCACTTTTTTATTGCGAAGCTCGGGTTAATACCCCGCCCCTTGGCAGGCAGGGCTGTTAAGTGCTATTTTTTATAACCAATTGGGTCTAATGAAATCAATTAGTTATTCGTTTAGTTTTTTTTCTAAAACACAGTATTTGGGTTAGAATCTAACAGCCCTGCTTCTAAAAGTTGGAGTCTTCATATAAAACCTTTTTGCCCAATATAGAGCAGAATCTCATGTACAGCCTCATCAGGTGTTATATGAGTTGTGTCTATAGTCATTTCACATTTTTGGGGTATTTCATAAGGATCATCTACGCCTGTAAACCCCTTAATAAGTCCAGCTCGTGCCTTTGCATACATACCCTTGCGATCTCTTTTTTCACACTCTTCAATTGGAGTTGCAACATGAATCTCAAAAAAGCCACCATATATTTCAATTGCCCTTCTTATCTCTTCTCTTGTGTTTTTATAAGGAGCAATTGGGGCACATATTGCAATACCACGGTTTTTGGTTATCTCTGCTGCAACAAAGCCAATACGCCTTACGTTTATATCTCTGTGTTCTTTAGAAAAGTTAAGCTCACTTGAAAGATTTCTTCTTACAATGTCTCCATCAAGCAAAGTTACGGGTCTTGTTCCTATCTCCATAAATTTTGCATAAAGTATATTGGCAATAGTTGATTTTCCAGCTCCAGATAGACCTGTAAGGAAAACCGTAAAACCTTGACCAGACGGTGGAGGATACGATCTCTTAAGCTCTTCAACTACCTCTGGAAAGGTTGCCCATTCAGGAACATTTTTTCCAGCACGAATTTTTTTGCGTATATCTGTACCAGATAAAAAGAGTGTCTCAATATTTTCTGGAACATCGCCTTCAAATTGGTATTCATCATCAGAGGGCAAATATACCATTTTTTTAAAGGCAAGCACCTCAACGCCAACCTCTGAAGAGAGTTTAGAGGCAAAAGATGCTGCATCTTCAGAGCTATAAAAAGGTATTCCTTTGCTATCTATACCGGGGCTTGAGTGGTTATGACCAATTATAAAATGGGTGCAGCCAAAATTCTTTCCAATAATTATATGGAGTAGAGCATCTCTTGGACCAGCAAGTCTCATTGCTAATGGAAGGAGATTAAGCATAAAAGAGTCTGGTGGATAATAAGGCTCTACTTTTTTATAGCACTTCATTCGAGTAAAATGGTCAAAATCACCGGGTTTTGTCTCACCTGCAACTGGCAAAAGTAGCAAGTTAGCCTGTGCCTGCCTCATTGCTCTTATGGTCATCTCAAACTGAGGTCTGTGAATAGGATGGCGTGTCAAAAATCCGACAACTTTTTTCCATCCAAGTTTTGAAAATATCTCCCTAACTTCATTTGGAGTTCTTCTAAGTCGTCTAAAATCAGAGTGTATGGGAAGATTCATGGTCTGAACTTTCCCACCTATGTAATATTTACCTGAGCGGTAGTAAAGATAATTGACCCCAGGATGCTCTGTATCTTTAGTGCCATAAAGGGTGATGGCTTCTTTCTCTACGTCAATTAGCCATATATCTTCAACTTGAATAACTCCAAGAATAAACCCCTCTTGATCTCTTAACATCAACAGTTGACCGATTTGGCAACTATTAGCTAAAGTTTCTGAGACATCAAGTGTTACTGGAACAGGCCAAAGTTCTCCTGTTGAAAGACGCATCTTTTCAAGAACTGTATCGTAATCAGCTTGATTCATAAAACCTTGAAGAGGTGAATAAGCACCGATTGAGAGAAGTTCAAAATCACATAATTGACGGGCATTTAGAATAACATCAGGTATTGTAGAAGATAGTTTTTTCAAATGCTCAGAATGCTCATTATCAACAATTAAATTGACAAGCTCGCTATCTCCCAAATGAGAAGATGTAATGTTGTAACATATAGATGTTGTCTGAGATTTTGTTGAGTTACCTATTTGAGTCATTTTTCTATTTTACCCCTGCATAACTTACTTTTTTATCAAATATTCACTTGAGTCAGTCTATAATTTGGGTTTTCAAAGACATCAACCTTAACTTGTCCAAGAGTCTCTTGCCTTATTCTTCTTGATTTTACTCGTGATGTTTCAATGTCCTCTGCTGGAATTTTATTTTTTTTATACCAGTTATCTGGGTTGGACAAAAATTTTATAATCTCTTTTAACGCCTCATCAGCAGTGCGGCAGGGCTTAATTAGATTTGGGATAAATGGTGGACCATACTTTCTATCTGCAATCTCAATAGTCTGTTTCTGTGCATGATTCCATAAATTATCAGGGTCAAGCAAAATTATAGGGGCAAGTGGATTTTCGTGGATTTTCATAGAAGTGATTGAGATGGCAAGCTCTTCAGAGCTTCCGTATCCACCTGTATTGATAATTGGAAGATTGCTCAACTTTTGAAGGTGATCTTGTCTTGAAAGGCGAAGTCCCTCTTTATATTTAATAAGCCCATCGCAGGTTGTAAGAGATAGTTGCCTCTCACCTTCAAGGTCAATTGCAATTCCAGCACTCATTATGTTGTGTTTTCTTGCAAGATCATTTGACTCTTTCATAAGTCCCGGTCCACCTCCATGAGCAATTCCCATCTCATCACCAAGTTTTGCTGCAAGCTGACTTAAAAGCTCAATTGTTAGCCTATTATCAGCCTCTTTGGTGTGTGAGCCGTAAAATGCAAACCAATATCTTACCTTATCAAATCGTTCTTTATCATCAGGTTCCATAAAACAGCCATGATAAAAAGTATAGATTTTGTCAGTCTCTGAATCATAGCGTAAAAATTCACATGCAGAGTGGTCAGCGTGAGTTAACTTTATCATCTTTTTGATATAGTCATCTTCAAAAGATGGATTAGCTGAATTTATTAAAAAGGTTCTTATACCGCTTCTATTCAAAGCATTTATGACTTCATGCGATGGAAACTTATCTCCAATAAAGATACGGCTATTAATTCCCCCAAGCACAGATAGCTTTTGAAGAGTTTTTCTAAACTCTCCATTTTGAAGCTCATTTTCTTCTGAAGTTGGAAGAACTAACTCTGACTTACGCGATGTGCTTTGAACTACAGAGTGTTTAATAATTTCAAACTGTGCCTCACCTTCAATATCTTTAGCCCTTGGAATTTGAATAAAATTCCCTTTATTTAGAATCATACCCAAAGAGTGGTTGTGAATAGAGCGAAACAGATTGCTTATCTCTGCGTTTGTAAGAAGATCATAAACTCTGTATCCCTCTTTTACCTTACTCTTTTCCAATGGCACAGTTAGCGGATTTTTTGTTCTGAAAAAACGGACTCTAATTTTGATTTCACTCAATGGGGTGTCGCAATTTCCAAAATTGTATAGCTCAACTTGTCTATCTCTAAAAGTGCGAAAAGGATCAAGAACCCTTGCTGGAAGATGTTCAATCAAATTTGCTTCTGGCTCTACAACAGCATCAATTATTGCATATACATCTCCAAGAGAGATTTTTACATCCCCTACAAACAGCTCATTTGGCTTTAGCACAGCACTTTTTAGATCAACTGCAACCCTTGATCTAATCTTGCCCAAAGCACTTCTACCCTCTTTGATAACAGCATTTATGCTTGAAGGGTTAATGGCATAAGGTTCAAATATATATTGAAAAGGCTCAAGATCAATTGTTATGTAGTCAGAGATTTTCCCTGTTACTGGATCGCTCTCTTGATGAATTTCAAATCCTTCATAGTAGCCTTTAGTAATCTCTCTGCCTACAAAAAGCCTTTTATGGAGATAGTGCCGAACATCGTTAATTCTAAGTTCAGGATCCATGACAACAAGTCTGCCAATCTCATCTCCTTTTTTAAAAAGCTCAAGAACATTGCCTGTTTGCAATCCAGAGTCTAAAAGTGGGTTTAAATTTTGAATCTGCCCATCAAGGTAAATATCTTGATTTTCAATGGTTGGCATTGTCGTTAAATTACTTTGATAAGTTTTAATGCCAATCTGGGCATTGCCGCTTCTTCCTACAAAAAAGTATGGCTTACCCTCTAAAATTGCTCCTCTTATATAATCTGAAACAGACGGAAAATAGAAAGTGGCTTGTATTGATTCTGTTGAGCCTATTTGCTCTGAGCTGCCTCTCTTTTCTTGAATTGTATGTATATAACCATCAGGGCTGATTATTTGGGATATGCCACTCATATTCCGCCACCAAGATGCCAGAATGCCGCCTCTTCTTGCATAATGCGATCCATAACAGCAATTTTGGTGTTATTAAGCTCACCCATAAGAACTAATTTTGCCCCTTCACAATCATGTGCTTCAAGTTTTTGGATCAATATTTCATGAATATCTGGCATATCTTTTCCTGCATGACGGATAACCATAAACCTTGCTAATCTATCTAAAAGATGTTTCAAAGTAGAAGCAAGTTCCATGTTTTCAGATGCTTCAGCAACCATGAAATGGAAATTACGATTTTCGTCTGTATATCGGGTATAAGACAGATCATCTTCTCCTGAATACCCCAAATGAACTGATCTTAATTTTTCAACCATCTCTGGAGTTATATTTTTTGCTGCCCGCTCAATTGAGGCAAGCTCAAGAATCTCCCTTAGTTCAAGCATATCCCTTAGCTCTTTTAAGGTTATCCTTGTAACAAAATAACCAGAACGAGGCTTTATAGTAATCAATGCCTCTTGATTTAGCATCTGTAGAGCATCTCTTACTGGTGTAATACTGGTACCAAATTCTGTTTTTAGTAGATCAATTGATAATCTCTCTCCGGGTTTTAGCTTTCCATTTAATATTGCACTTCTTAAAGAGTTATAAATATCTTTTTTAGCTGTATATCCTTCAGTTATCTTGTGCATCTCTTATTTTTTACCTTATCTTAATTCATATAAAATTGATCGTTGTGCCAATTAATATTATGGCTATAATATCGCTAATAGATAAATTTTTGAGACTAATTTCCCATTGCTAAGTTGTCTCTAAAACATACATTTGATATATCTGAATATAAAAATTATCATATTAATTATTCAAATGAAAGTAAAAATTCGCCAATTTAATATGGAATCAATGGCAAAGTGGTGATATTGTATTCTTTTAAGAGGAAATATATACTTAACAAGGTCTTAGTTTGAGCTTTTAATTTGTTCTATTGCCCAAAGCTCAGGGCTGAAAGTATGACCGTGCGAAGTATATACAATATTTAATTACCAATGTGATATTATTACCGTAAAAATTTAGGAATAAAGCCGTGAACAAATCATCTTTTGACCTTTTCAAATCCTTTGCAGGAGAGCTTGATCCAATCTCACTTCAAAAAAAATTTCTTCTTGCCCTGCTTAAACTTCAAAATGTTGAGAGAGGATCAATCTGGATAAAAAAAAATAATTGTTACCATTGTATTGAAGCTGCTGGTAAAGAGAGCGAAAATATTATTGGAATTGATATTGACGAGAAACAAAAAAGCATTGTGGGCTGGGTAATTGAAAATGGACAAAGAACGGTTGCTGATACTCAAAGTGATGCAAGACACTACAAAGAGCTTGAAGACAGACTTGCCGTTAAGAGTAGTTTAATACTTTGTTTCCCTCTATTTTTAAAAAATACAACAGATTACAACGGAGCTGACTATAACGCAACGAGCTATAATAATGATAATCCAACTTATATTAAAAAAGAAGATAGAGCATTTAAACCAGATAAATCTTATGGTAAAGGCAAAACAGTTTATGGAGCTGTGCAGATAATTGATACTACACCTGAAAAAAGTTGTGTAAATTTAGATGAAAGGTATCTTAATTATCTACAAAATCTTGTTGATATTGGCTCTGTTGCTCTTAGTAATGCAGTTATATATAGCCAGAAAGTCAAAGAGACAGAATCTCTTAAGGTAACTCTTCAAAAACTTAGAGCAAGCTCAACGACAATTATTGGACAGAGCAAAAAATTTCAAGCATGTATGAATCTTGTAAAAAGCTATGCAGCATCTGATCTTCATGTTTTAATTACGGGGGAGAGCGGAACAGGAAAAGAGCTTGTGGCTAAAGAGATTCATAGGGCGGGTTCAAGAAGCGATAAACCTTTTTTAGTTCAAAATTGCAGTGCAATACCAGAATCTCTTTTAGAAAGTGAGCTTTTTGGTTATAAAAAAGGTGCTTTTTCAGGAGCGGCAAAGGATAAGAAAGGTCTATTTGAAGCTGCTGACGGTGGAACTGTTTTTTTAGATGAAATAGGTGATATGCCATTTAATATTCAGGCTGCAATTTTAAGAGTTTTGCAAAACAATGAAGTTAAACCTGTTGGATCAAACGAAGTTATTCATGTAAATGTTAGGATCATTTCAGCTACAAACCGTGATATAAGGCAGATGGCAACAGAAGGTAAATTCCGTCAAGATTTATTTTATAGGCTATCTGTTTTACCAATTGAATTACCACCCTTAAGAGAACGTAGAGAAGATATTCCTCTTTTAATACGATATTTTTTTAGGCTTGAGAGTCTAAAGAGTGGAATAAAGGAAAAAAAACTGAAACCTGATGTAATGCAAAAACTCATATCGTGGTCGTGGCCCGGAAATATAAGAGAACTTGAGAATCTAATAAGATACCTCGTTGTAATTACAGATGGCCAAGCAGAGGGAGAATATATTGATATTGATGCTATTCCTGATCATTTTTTTCAACCCGCGATTCATGAAGAGTTTGGAAGTATTAGAGGTCCGTCAGTTACTATCGAAAATAATCAAGCCGTAACTAATCAAATTGAAAAGAGAAAAATAGGAGGATATTATACTGGCACAAGCAATCCAATGGGAATATTACATCAAAACAACAACGAGTTACGAAACAGTGGCAACGCAAAATATCAAATAGAAATAGATTTTGGCAACCAGACTTGGGACGAGCTTGAAGAGAATTATATCAGATTCTTGCTTAGAAAAAACAATTGGAATGTTACATGGGCTGCTAAAGCCTCTGGCTTAAACCGTTCAACATTTGCATCAAGAATGAGAAGGCTTGGAATTAGAAAATCAGATATTTGTCATGATTTAAACAGAAAATAAGTTGTTATTTCATCATATAAAAACCAATAACTTGTGAATAGTTCTCATCAACAAATTCAGCACCAATAACATTATTCATTTTTATCCTTACAGCACATCTTTTTGTAATAGGTTTATCTTTTTTCTCATCAAGGTTAAACTCAACAACTATAATATCTCCAACTCCAATTTGAGATATGTATTTCTTATTTACAAAAACAAACTCAATACCAACCCCTCCAAGGGATATATCTTTAATAATAATATCAAATTTCTTTTTATCATCACTATCTTTTTCAATATAGCATGAACCGGGAATACCAACCTGTTTTCTGAAATACTTACGAAATTCAAGCTGCATCTCAGTTGACTGACCACATTGACACTTTATAGTTAACGTCTTTTTCTTATCCTTAAATGGTAAAGCATTAAATTTTCTCTGAAAACCGCAATTAGGGCATACAAATAGACTCTCATTGTTGTTATCAATATATCCTTTAACCATAAGACTCCTAATTAGATTTAATACAAATACAATTTTGTAACCGTACTTAAAACAGGAATAAATTTAAGCCTTATTATGTAAATCTCAAATTATGACCGATAGCAGCATATTTACCAAATAGACCTTCATTAACTTAAATGCCATTACATAAGATAAAATCCCAACTGTTTTGAAAAGTTTTCGTCATCAAACTCTGCACCAATATGATTTGGTAGCTTCAGCCGGACTATACATCTTTTTGTAATTTGATCTTCTTTCTTATTATCAAGTTTAAAATCAACTTCAAGCAAATCTCCAACTTCAATATCAGCCATATATTTTTTATAAATATGAAGGAACTCAAGACCAATTCCTTTAAATGATAAATCTTTGACGATCATTTCACATTTTTTTTGAGTTTTTTTTATAACACATGAGCCAAAGAGTTCTACCTTTTTTCTGAACTGTTTTCTAAACTCAATCTCCATTTCAGTGGAGTTACCACATTTGCATTTAACGGTAAGGGTCTTTTTTTTGTTTTTAAATGGTGATGCATCGAATCTTCTTTCAAATCCACAGTGAGGGCAGAGAAAAACTGTTTGATTCTGCTCATCAACGTATGCTTTAACCATAACACCACCTGATGCATCTTTGCTTTGCTCATTGCCTTTATGCTCTCATATCAAAAAATAACAGCATTAAATAACCTATGGTAAGACATCTATTATTAATGTTTGAATATAACGACTATCCCTGTTTTATCAACTCAAACTGATAAAATCAACATACCTTGTGCATCTATAAAATAAAATATCATACTAATAGGCAGAATCAGAGAAATAATAGCTCAATTTGATATAAGAATCACAATTTTATGACGCTAATCATTAAAATATTCGTAAATAACAGAGTTAATTTATAGTAAAGCAAAGAGCGTGCCTTCTGGTTTGTCAAACAGAAAGCAATTCTAAGATTTAGAGCTTAATTCAATATAAAAATCATGGATAATCGATGTTGCAAAGATTTGACAACTTTCTAAAAGTTGCCAAATCTTTGCCGATGATCTTCCAAATTAAAATTTATGATATATCGGTAATGTTAAAATTTTTTGGTTATTTCTTCTCTTCCATCACAGCTTTATGGCTTAGACGTATTTTGCCATCTCGTGTGATTTCAAGAACTTTTACTTTAAGTTTATCACCTTCTTTAACAACATCAGCAACTTTTTTCACCCTGTGAGCAGAGAGTTCTGAAATATGGACAAGCCCGTCAGTTCCAGTTTTGATTCTTACAAATGCACCAAAATCAGTTATTTTAACAACCTCGCCCTCATAAATACCTCCAACTTCGGGGTCAAGACATATATCATTTACAACCTTCAAAGCTGCTTCTCCATCTTTTTCATTTTCAGCAGAGATTTTTACAAGCCCTGTATCATCTACTTCAATAGTTGTGAAGGTGTCAGCTTGTATAGCACGGATCATCTTTCCGCCAGGTCCTATTAAATCACGTATCTTATCTGGATTTATTTTAAGGGTATAAATCTTAGGTGCATGTGGCGACATCTCGCTTCTGGCTTTGTTAAGGGTTTCAAGCATTTTATTTAAGATATGAATTCTTCCCTCACGAGCCTGAGTCAATGCCTTTACCATAATATCGCGTGAAAGTTCTCGAATTTTAATATCCATTTGAAGAGCAGTAATACCAGTTTCGGTTCCAGCTACTTTAAAATCCATATCTCCAAAATGATCTTCATCACCAAGAATGTCGCTTAAAACAACAGTATTATCTTCATCAGTAATAAGCCCCATTGCAATACCTGATACAGGAGCTTTTATCGGCACCCCACCATCCATCATAGCAAGAGTTCCAGCACAGACAGTTCCCATTGATGAACTTCCATTAGACTCCATTACCTCACCAACAACGCGGATAGTATATTCAAAGTCTGCCTTATCAGGCACAATTCTCTCAAGAGCACGGGTAGCAAGATTACCATGACCTATATCTCTTCTACTTGGACCTCCGGGACGTTTACACTCACCAACTGAAAATGGCGGGAAGTTATAGTGAAGCATAAATGGGCGAGATTCATCACCACTTAATGTTTCAACTTTTTGCTCATCTCTGCCTGAACCTAAAGTTAGCACACCTAAAACTTGAGTCTCTCCACGGGTAAATAATGCACTTCCATGAGGTCTTGGAAGATTTCCAACTTCGCAAGTAATTTGGCGAATTTCATCAAAAGCTCTGCCGTCAATTCTTCGTTTCTCTTTAAGGACAATTTGACGGCTAATCTCTTTTACAAGATCGCCAAATAGAGATTTAACCTCTTTTGCTATATCTTTTATTTCACTATCATTTTCATAAAGTGGTTTTAGTTCTGCTATAACTTCATCTCTTACATTATCTAAAGCTATGTGCCTTTCAGCCTTACCCTTAATCTGGATTGCATTATGAATTCTATCTGAAGCACTTGTTTTTATCTTCTCAAGTAGTTCATAATTTATTTCAGGGGGTATAAGTTTGCGTTTTTCTTTACCCAACACTTTTTTAAGTTCATGCTGAATTTCAATAAGAGGCTGCATTGCATCATGCCCAAAAAATATGGCATCAAGCATCTCAGATTCAGAGACAATATTTGCTCCACCTTCAACCATCGTTACCCCAGTTTTTGAACCTGCTACCACAAGTTCGATATCGCTTTTTGACATCTGATCAATGGTGGGATTGACTACAAATTGCCCATTAACCCTTCCTACTCGAACTCCTGCAATTGGTCCTAAAAATGGAATATCTGAAATTTCTAAGGCAGCAGATGCACCAACCATTGCAAGAACATCTGCCTCGTTTTCCTTGTCCATAGATAGCACTGTTGCAATAATCTGAGTCTCAAAATTATAACCTTTTTCAAACAAAGGGCGAATAGGTCTATCTATTAAACGGCTGGTAAGTGTCTCTTTGTCGCTTGGTCTTCCAATCTCACGCCTAAAATAATTTCCAGGTATCCTTCCTGCAGCATATATTTTCTCTTGATACTCTACAGAAAGAGGAAGAAAGCCAGACTCTTCTCTTTGCTCTTTTGAAGCTACAGCAGTTACAAGCACCACAGTATCACCATATCTAACAATCACAGCCCCAGAAGCCTGTTTTGCTATTTTGCCAGATGAGATTGAGAACTCTTTTCCATTGATAATTGTTGTAACAGTTTTTTCCATAATTTCTCCTGATAAAAAAAAGAGTCAGCAGAGACACAAAAAGATATTTTTTGTGCTGCTAACTCTTTTATTGAAATACTTACGATTTTGAACATTAATTCAAAATCTTATTTTCTTAACCCTAATTTGTCAATAAGTGTCCTGTATCTGTTTATATCTTTTCTCTTAAGATATTCAAGAAGACTTCTACGTCTTCCAACAAGAACAAGCAAACCCCTTCTTGAGTGGTGATCTTTTTGGTGAACTTTCACATGCTCAGTAAGATAGTTGATTCTGTGTGTCAAAATAGCAACCTGAACTTCAGGAGAACCTGTATCAGTTTCATGTTGGCGATATTGCTCGATCATTTCAAGTTTTTTTTCAGATAATTCATTCATCTTAATAACTCCTTATTGGAATAGATAATTAATTGATACTCTGTGAATACCGTTTTTTCTGATATTAAAGTTATCCAATATTCCATTCAGACAACTGGTGTTCAAATAGGACAGATACAGAATATCTCAACAAATAAAATAACAACAACCACTACTAATAAAAGGCGATTTTTTTAGATTTTATAAAAATCTATCATAAAATTTAGAAAGCAAATTACCAACTAATTTACAAAAACGCAACAGTAATCATATTTATTAAAGTTGGCGTTATATTTAACAATTGCAGCAAGCCTACCAATACTATCAATAACCTTAAAATAGAGTTCTTCATTAGTTGCATTAAAATTTTTTACAACCATTGAATCGGTATGATTAGTAGATGAATCTGAATTAAAAAAATGGTAATAGGGTTGAAAGTTAGGTGTAAACACTCGACCAAAACGAACGGTCTCTATCATATTATCATCTGCATGGATAACGGGCATAAACTTAAGAGCTTCAGCCATAGGAATAATTCTACTAAACGCATCTTCTTGCGGCATTTCCTGAAATGCAGTTAGAGCAATTGCATCATCAATTGAAAAGCCAGATGTTTTAGTTCTTCTTAAAGATGATAGGCACGCTCCACAACCGAGCTTTTTACCAATATCATGGGCAAGGCTTCTTATATATGTTCCAGAAGAGCAGTCAACAGAAATAGTTACTAACATGCTGTCTAAAATTTCAGATTGTGATATTTTATTCTCCAAACATTTTAATCCGCTAATAATTTTATTAGCTTGTAAAATGTCAATTGAATGAATTGATTCAGTTTTGATAGAGTATATTTCAATTTTACGAGAAGGTTTTTCTATAGCCTGCCCAAGTCGTGCCAATTTGTAAAGAGGCACACCATTATGTTTAAGTGCAGAATAGACAGGTGGAGTTTGCATCTGAACTCCTTTAAACTTCTCAACTGCCTCAATAATCTTACCATTATCTATGGAGTTAAGAATTGATGGCTCACACCTTTTTATAACTTGACCTGTATAATCTTGAGTATCTGTCTCTATTCCAAGTAAAATCTCTGCTATATAGCTTTTATTGCTCCCAAGAAAAAATTGAGATAGCTTTGTCCCTTTATTGACCCCGCATAACATCAAACCAGTTGCAAAAGGATCGAGAGTGCCTGTATGTCCCACTTTTTTTATATCAAGTTTTTTTTTAATCTTAGCAACAACTGATGCTGACGATATTCCTTCTGGTTTATCAATAGCTATAATGCCATCTTTAATTATAATGCTATCTTTAACTATGATCCCATCTTGTTTCATAAACTGTTTTTCATAAGTTATCATACCCAATCATAATTGTCTTTACTGGAAGTTGTCATGCCTAATTGCAACAGCCCTTACTGGTGAGCCATCAATACCATATATGCTCAGAGGAAATCCTATAAATGTAAAAGGGGTCAATTCAGGGAGTTTATCTAAATTTGTCAAATTCTCGTATATAATAATATTGTTCTGTAAAAAAAGATTATGAATTACTTTATCTTTTACGCCACTTTGATCAACACTTGGCAGATCACACCCAAAGAATTTTATTTTAATATCTAAAAGGGATTTTACAAAAGAGATTGGAATTACAGGACGTTGATTGCTAAAGTATAGGGCTGGATTATTAAAATTTAACCACCAACCAGTTTCAAGAATAACGCCATCATATTGAAATGGGGTTAGAACATTGTTTAAATAATTTGAGTTATCTTGAATACATTTATATAAACCGTCTTCACTATATTTATATAAATTGCTAAAGTTGATTTTAATAGTTTTACCAAAAAAACATGACAAATCTATTTTATCTAAGCTATCTCCATTTTGAATCATGTGAGAAGGCACATCTAAATGAGTCCCACTATGGCTTCCTAATGTTATTTTGGTTACATTGACTCTATCGTTTCCAATTTCCCTAACTTTTTCTAAACTTACCTCAGGGTCTCCGGGATAAGATGGCATACCACAATAAATTGGATGGGAAAGGTCAATTAGTTTATCTGTTTTATCCATTTCTTAATTTATATTTATTGATGATTGTCCCGTTGAAGTTGTTGCCCCAAGCTCATACAAAAGCTCTAATAAACCTTGCCCAAAATCGTGATAATGGACAGGAGCAACCTTAATTGCTTTATCAGGCTTATATGAATAAGGTGTTATGTTATAATGGTTATTATCTCTTCTGGGCAGAAACTCAATATCTATATCATTGCCAAGCATCTCTTTAATTATATTTAGCAACATGTCTAATCTAAAAGATTGATTACCTGTCATAATAACATTCTGATTATGATAGGTAGTGCCTAAAAGATTGACGCACTCCTTTGCAGCATCAGATACATGTATATACTCTCTTATCTGATCTGGAGAGCCATAGCAGGTTATCTTTTTTTCATCAAATGCTTGAGTAATCATCTTTCTTATTGAGTTAAAATGATTTGATCTTGGTCCGTAAGGCGTTCCAATTCTAAATATTGTGTAGCCTAAGTTGAATTTGTTGGAATACTCTTTAATAAGTTTTTCACATGACTGCTTTGAGACTCTGTAAAAACTACCAAGCTCAGTATAAACATACATGGAGCTTGCGAATAAAAAACGTTCAATATTTAATGTCGCACACGCATCTAAGATGGCACAAGTCCCCATTACATTAGTGTGCATAGTCTCCCAAGGCATCAAAGTTGACTCTTCTATATCTGCTATTCCAGCAAAATGATATACATATTTAGAATCTTTAATAATCTCTCTAATAAATTTTCTATCAAGAAGATCACCAGTAACCATTGTCTGGTTCTTTTGAAGATATGGGGAAGTTACCTTATCAAAGATAACAACATCGTATCCTCTAAAAGTCAATTCATCTGCAACATGACTGCCGATGAATCCAGAACCACCAAAGACAACAACTTTATCCATTTGTGAGAACCTCCTTGTTGTGTAACACAAATTTATTTATTCAGATAGAAAACAAACAGTTGAAGAGATTGGAGTATCTTGTGGAAAGGGGGAAGAGGTATTTTTAGATACTATTCCCAAAAAACGGGTGCCAGTTGCTTTTGCTGCATTATAATCAGTCATGGCATCTCCTATAAAAAGAGTTCTTGATGGTTCGATACTATACTTTCTCTGTATATCCTGAATAATCTCATTCTTTAATCGTGGAGAACCGTGAACTTCTTTAAACAGCATTTCAATGTTGCGTCTTTTAATAATAAGTTTGAGTTCCTCTTCAGGAGTACCAGATACAACAAAAGCTGGGATATTTTGTCTATTCAGTAGTTGTAAGCTCTCCAAAGCACCTTCAATATAAGGTGATTCCAATACGCCTTGCAAAACTAAATCTGAAAACTTATCGCCTAAATTTATAAGCTCTTCTTCTGTTATGGGAGTGTTAAGAAGTGTCTCATAATAATATCTAAACTTATTAAAACGAGATATGCCGCAATGGGCAAGATGATAATCAACGACTTTTTGTTCCACTTCAGAGCCATAGGAACGAAACATTTTTGCAAACGCTTCTGTCTTTACATTAACAGAGTCCAAAATTACTCCATCAAAGTCAAAAAAAACAGCTTGAAGTGAAATCGACTCTCTTTTATCCCCCATAGAATGCTCTATTCTCCTTAAATTACTGTTTTACATATTTAGTAAGATTCTAAGTAGATTATCCACAGATTGATTTTCCATTATAATTCTGCCTTCTAAAGCATAAGAACCAATATGACTTGTTAATAAAACATTATCTAACTCTTTTAGATTACCCAAATAAGGTTCTTTCTCAAAAGAATCAAGAGCCGCACCTGCTAAATGATCAGATTTCAAAGCCTCATAAAGAGCTGTTTCATCTACAAGCCCACCTCTTGAGGCGTTGATTAAGTAGGCACCTTTTTTCATTAACTTGATTTTGTCATTATTAATAAAGTGATGATTTTCAGAGGTATAAGGTATGTGGAGGGTAATAATATCAGATTCTAAAAGAAGTTGAGGTAGCTCAGAAGGTTGATAACACAAAGAAGATTTATAGTGCAAACTTGATGAATCAGGGTCTAAACTGTTACAGGCAGTTGATGAATCGTTATGTTTATAAGCATCATAGCCCAATACCTTACATTGAAAAGATGATAGAAGTTTTGCTAAATATGATCCAATTCTACCACAACCTATAATTCCTACTGTTTTTCCAAAAAGAAGCCCACCTGTTGGTCTATACCACTGTCCATTCCTAATAGCTGAATCAGCATTATGGATTTTCCTCAGCAGAGACAACATAAGTCCCATAGTAAGTTCAGCAACAGGAATAGTAGGGGCATCAGGTGTGTTTGTAACAACAATTCCCATACTTTCAGCAGCTTCTATATCTACAGAATCCAAACCTATTCCGCATCGAGAGATAACTTTTAGACCCGATGCTTTTCTAAGAACATTTGAGGTAAGCGGTTCTACTCCAGCAACTATACCTACAGGTTTATGAGCTTCAACTAGAGAGAAAACTTCATCTTCTGTAAGTTTGCGTCCGTAAGGATTAAAAATAACCTCAAAACCACTATTTTTTAGCCTGTGAATTGAAGTAGTATCATGTAGTCCAAATGATGAGGTGGTAATCAGGATTTTATTCATATAATTAAACTAATATATCCTAAATTGCGGTATCTTAAATTATCTTTAAGATACTATTCTATTCATAAAAATTTTCTGTAGCTCTTGCAAATGCTTCATAAATTGCAGGAATTGGAAGTCCGCGATTGTCTGTAGCAGATTTACGCACAGAAATAAGAAATTGTTTGGTATATGCTAATGGAATATCTTTGGGATTTTTGCCACGTATAATGTCAAAAGCCATCTGCCCTGATACTTCTCCTTGTTCATATCCAGAAGTAAAGACCGAAATCATTCCTCCATCAGATACATTGATAAGCGACATTCCTAAAAGTGGAATTTTTGAATTAGCTTCTGTCCATGCCATAATCTCTGAAGGTTTTATAGGCTCTTTTTCGCCAGAGGGAAGTCTAAATTCTCTATAATCACTTACTAAGATAATATCTGCATATTCATTTACCTTTTTTATAGCTTCTTTCCACTGATCAAAGTTATCCACACGAACAGGTTCCAACCATTCAAGGCCTTTCCAATCAAATGAGTTAAGACCCGGAAGCTCTGCTGTAACTGATCCAGATTGATCACATACAAATACTACCTTAGGCTTTTTTGCTCCAACATCATCGGGTCTGAAGCCTTTTGCCTGTGCCATCATAAGGAGAGTCTCTCTTATAGCTGCTAAAGGTTTACGTTCAAAAATTCCAGTAATGTTATTTGCCTTGTCATATCCATATATATCTACTCCACCGTTAACCGCACAGAATACAATTTTTATAGAAGGATCATTGATATATTTCATTCCAACCAACTTTTGAGCTATATCATCAGCAATTATAAGCACATCAGGCTTCCAGTTTTTAATTGTGATGTGAGCCGTAGATGCAGCTGTCCTCTTAAAATCATCATCAGTATGATTTTTAAGATCCATGTAATGATGCCTTAATGTGATTCCTTGTCGATTCTCAAAAATTCTCCTGATACCCTCATCCATCTGTATAACCCAAGGGTAATCAGTATGGTAGCTGTGCAGAATCATTATTCTTGGTTTTTGTGCTTTTTGGGCAAGTATAAAACCAGCCACAAGTATTACCATAGCTATCTTTAGAAAGAGTAAAAAATTCTTTTTAATATTCATATTATATTCAGATACCTCCAAAATGGTATTGAAGCATAAATTGCCAATATACGACCAATTATCATGAGAATATTGAATACAATGATTCTCTTTTCGTCATACATACTATCAAGACCGTTAATTAATAAAATTTCTTTGATTTGAATAAAATATCCACATTGATATGAAAATATATATGCCTCTGCCATAGTAAGAATGATAAATCCTACAACCCATGGAGAGATTCCAGCAGAATTTGCAAGAGGAAACAGAGCTGTAACAAATAAAATTACAGTAATAGGTTCAGGAAGGACGAGTCTGACAAGAACTATTATAGCACAAAGCATTCCTATAAATATGGGAAGACTTGTCTTCATATAAATTCCAAGCCACTCTAAATTACTTGCTACTAATTTATCAATACCAGTTTTTGACATTACAGGCAGCCACGCAATAATAGCACCAACGAAAATCAATGTTGTCCAGTCAATATTTGATCTAATCTCATTGTTTCCAATAAACCCAAATAGAATAAGGACAGTTAAAATCGAAAATGACATCCATGGAATATCTACTTTATGTACTGATGTAAAGAGAATCCCTATAACTAACACACCTATAGCACCTAAAGCTCCCCACTCTAATGATGAAGTTGGACCAAGCACCTTTAATTGTTTTGATATTATATTGGACGAAATTTTGAAATCGCGAGCATTTCTGAATACAAGCCATGATATTGCAAAAAACATAATAAACATTAGTATGCCTGTAAATGAGGCAGCTAAAAGCCACTGTAACCATTGAAATGCAAATTGAGTTTGATAGTCAAACATTCCTAAGACTATGAGATTAGCTGGTTTTCCCGTTAGAAATACGGAAGCCATAAGCCCAACACCACCGAGAGTGCTATTTAGAAAATGAGCCCCTAACATATCTTTCTGCTGCGGCTCAGAAGCCCCCATAATATCAACAAGGAATGGAGATATTATAGCAGTTCTTGCACCTTGAGATGGAACAACTGGCGTTAGAACAAAACCGCTGAAAAAAAGACTTACACTATACCAAAATGAGGATGAAGGAACGAGTTTCAGAATAAGCAAAGAGATTCTAAATGTTAGCCCAGAGACAACCATTACAGCCCCCACGCCAAAGACACTTAAAAGCATAAAAAAACTGCCTGATGCAAAGCCTGAAACAGCAACATTCGGATCAACAATGTCTAATAATATTGCCATAATTACCACAAAAAGAGGTGGAGCAAATGCGGGAACAATGTTAAATATCCACATAAATACAGCAGATGCAATTATAGCAACATAATAAGCAGAATTCTTTTCAAGCCCAAAATGAGATGCTGTAATCCAAACCCCTAATGTGCCAAAAAAAGTTATGAGCCAACCCAAAGTCTCTTTAATAGGAAACGCATCTTTTTGTTCCAGATATTTATCAGAAGCCTTTCCTATTTCTGACTCTTTTTGAATTGCATTAGCAATATTTGAATGT
This sequence comes from Desulfamplus sp., assembly GCA_015232455.1. Taxonomy (GTDB): domain Bacteria; phylum Desulfobacterota; class Desulfobacteria; order Desulfobacterales; family Desulfobacteraceae; genus Desulfamplus. The sequence goes on from JADFZQ010000016.1 coordinate 22,670, forward strand.
GTAGCAGGATCACTATTTGTGTAAGATTGAAAAAATTTATTCTTGACTTCAGGGGAAAATTCGGCAATACGTATAATATCTCTCGTAGGAATAACTATTACAGTTGATGGTTTTAAAGCAATTACAGACATTAAATATGTCTTAGCTCCCAACACACCCTCCTGTCCTAAATATTCTCCTGATATGGGAGCTATTTTACGCCTTTCTATTTCTGTCTCAGAACCTTGCCTTAAAAATGTAAACTCACCGCTTTCAATAAGAAAAACTTTGTTTGTGGGTTCATGTTCCCTAAATAGGATTTCACCTTTATCAACTTTTCTGTATTCTACATGCATAAGCATGTGAGCAAGCTCTCTTGGCAAAGCGTTTTTCAAAATAGGGTTTGAAATAAGTTTGTCCAAAATTAATGTATCAGATGATATTTCAGATGTCTCTATTTGTTTAGTCATAACCCGTTGCCTTATAAAATTAATTTTCTGATAATATAGTTTATATTTAAAAAAAATTTTAATATATCAACATAAAACAGAATGCAATAAAAAATTATGATTGTTATTTTTTTAACTATTAATGTTTCTCTCTTTTTGCATTTTGTATATTCTATCTATCTTAGTCATACTACGATACAAATGGCTGTGAACAACTTTAGCCTGACTCAGAGCTTTAGATATTTTTTTTGCAACCGTATGTTTATAAAGTCTCATTTTTCCATAATTTTTTACTTTAAATATTGCAAGATACTCGTTTGACCACTCACCAAAGTTGAACCTAACAACTGCATTTTGAACACCTTCTGTAGATAACATAGCATTTAATAATATTGTTTCTACCTGTTCAGGCGGGTGAAGAGAAGATACGTGTATCTTTATGCTTATTAGGTAGGCATCATCAGGATAGTCAAAGTTTTGTATAATGGATTCAGATGCCATAGAGTTAGGAACACTTATAATATTGTTACCTACTGTTTGTATTCTTGTAGTTCTCCATGTTATATCAATAACTTTGCCTTCAATTGAATCATTTATTTTAATCCAATCTCCGATTCGGAAAGGACGCTCTAAGTTTATAGCAATTCCAGAAAATATGTTTGAGATATTAATTTGTATTGCTAAACCTATTATCATGGCTATCATACCTGAAGTTGCTAAAAGGCTTGTTATTTTTTGATCAAATACAAAAGCTATGATCCCAGCAAATACAAGCATCCAGATAATAACACCTACACAACGGCGAACAAGATTAGGTATGTTTCTACCTGCCCTTTTCTCAAGAGGTTCCCATATAAAACGTTCAACTGACATATTTAGAAAAAAACCAAATATGAGCCACCACATAATATCAAAAATCTGTATAATAAATTTTGGATCATAGGAGTCATTTTTCTCAATAAGCCATTGCAAAAGAATCATCTCTGTGCTTAAGAGTAAAAGAAAAGATGATATAGATTGAGCCAATAAAAATGATTTACTTTTTAAGAATAAATCTCTTTTTATCCCAATAATAAAAAACGATAACATAGTTAATATGGAGATGAAAGCAATATACGTAGCAAGAGATAATGAAATATTTCGTCTAATTTGAAACTCCACCTTTTTAATACGTATTCCAATATTAAATCTTGAATAATCAACAATTCCAGATTGGGTATTTAGATGATCTGGATTGCCAAGCGACTCTTTCTTTGAAATACCTTGATAAAAAGCGATCCGACTCACAGACCAGCCATATTCAGGACTTAAAGCCTGTGATTTTTTGATCTTCTCTTGCAAAGATTCAGTTGTTCCCATTCCTAATATGTCAGTTACATAAATTAAATTAGACCTTGGCATATCACGATGACGAAATCCTATTCCAAGAACATGCTCTCCAAAAATAGGGTTATCTGTAAAAGAGTCCATCATAAAACGACCTTTTACATGGTATAGCTGATATGTAATCTGATCGGTAATTTTTTCATCTACAGGAGAACCTAGCTCAACAGATTCCACAGAATTAAGAAACTCTATTTTTTGTGGTTTTATATCACCATAATATCTAAACCAAATATAAAAATCAGACATAAATGTAAGAGATTTAGTATCAATTTCAGTCAACTTATTTATTTTTATACCTGTATAGACAACATTGGTTTTGTACATATACTTATTATCCATAAGTATTATGCGCTGATCTTTTAAAGCACCTTCAAAGTCTGGAATTTCATTTAGATATTGTATTTCTTGTATCTGCAATGGTGCGGATATAAGCTGCTGATTTTTAAAAATTCCCATTGAAATTGGCTTTGATGGGTCTCTTGTTTCATTGAAATATGTAAATCCAGTTATACCGTCCACGGCATCAAGAGGATTATCTATTGCGGCTATATAATCTCTTATCTTTTTTCTGTCTTCTTTTAATGTATTTTTATTACCCGTAATACCCGCATTAATTAAAGCTTTATGTATTACTTTTGCTGCATCGTATGAAAATGCAGCTCGTCTATTTGCAGATTCTCCATATTTTGAATGATATGACTCCATAAATGTTTGAACATTTTCATCTGCGGTATCGAAAATAATACCACTTGCGGCATACATTCCGTTTGTATAATAACCTGGATTATTTTTTTCATTAGGATATTGATCAAATTTCTTTAAAAATTCTGGAGAATCAATGCCTGCTGCAAAAAGAATAGGATTTTTAATTCCACTGTCTCTGAACAATTTTATAAGTTTAAACCCTTCTGGAGGATGGAGTGCCAAAAAAATAACGCCAGCATCTTCAGAATTACTCTGTAACTCATCAACAATCTGTTTAAGACGTGAATCTAAATTTCTATCTTTTACCTCGTAACGCCATATATGCCTTACATTTCCCCCAACATCTTGATATGTCTTCTGAAAAATAGCAGCAAGGTTAGCTCCATAATCAAGGTCTTCATGGATAATGCTTATTGTATTTTTTTGGAAAACTTTGGAAATATAATTTGCTAAAAATCGTCCTTGAAAATCATTATTAAATGTAATCCTAAAATACCATTCATTATTCTTTGTTACCATAACGTCTGTTGATGTAGGAGATACAGCAGGAATTTGGTTCTGCTGATAGATTTGCCCACCTTTTATAGAACATGAACTACTTTCATGCCCTAATACCGCAACTGCTTTATTATCTTTTATGATTTTAAGGGCTTCTCTTTCTGCTTTTGCAGCATCATCTTCATCATCATACATATCTAAAATAACTTTTTTTCCATTAATTCCACCAGCCTCATTAACAGCATCAAAGTAGAGTTGAGTGCCTTGAATAACTGATTTTCCGTTAGATGAGTTTGGTCCCGATATAGGACAGACTACAGCAATGTGAATATCATCTGAATTGTCAGTGAAAAAGAGAGATGAAATTTTATCAGTGGATATAAATAGAGGTAGAATAAACAGGATAAGTATTATTACAAATAGAGATTTTAATATTATTTTCTTATCTGTCTTCATATTATATATTAAATTGTTACGATAAGTTTAAAAATTAATTTAATAAACACCAAAAATACAAATTATGTCAATAGTAAATTTGATAAACTGCTACCTCATATTGAAAAATTTAATTGTTACTAATTACTGAATTAAGAATAGAGTCAATTTTTGAACCATAATCAAATGAGCTGTCATGAAGAAATTTAAGTTCAGGCATATATCTAAGACCAAGTTTAGGGGCAATATGTTTTTTTATATAACCCCGAGAGCTTTCAAAACCCGCCATAGCATCTTTAACCTTATCTTTGCCACCAAAGAGTGTAAAATATATATACGCAATCTTTAGGTCTGATGTCATCTCCACGCCGCTAATGGTTGCCATAGATATTCTTGGGTCTTCTATTTTTCTACTTAACAACTCAGAAAGAGCAGTATGAATAGCAGCACCAATTCTTTCTCCTCTTGGATATGGTTTCATAGATAATCTCCAAATTTACACACAAATTTCATTATTTTTATACTCAGGTTGTTGATTCCTTTAAGCTCTCTATACTTGCTTTACGCTCTTCAACTTCATAACACTCAATAATATCGCCTACTTTTATATCATTGAATTTTTCAATTCCAATGCCGCATTCATAACCTTGTGTAACTTCTTTGGCATCATCCTTAAATCTTCTTAAAGATGAAAGAGTACTGTCGCACTTTATTACACCATCACGCAAAAGTCTTATTTTTTCACCTCTGGCAACTTTTCCATCTTGAACAAAACAGCCAGCAATTGTTCCTTTAGCTGGTATCACAAATGTGTCTCGAACTTCTGCTCTACCAATAATAATTTCATGGAATGTTGAAGGCATAAGACCTGTAAGAGCGGTCTTTATATCATTGATAACGTTATAAATTATGTCATAGAAACGCATATCAACATTCTCTTCCTTTGCCATCTCACGAACTTTAGGTGTAGGACGAACATTAAATCCAATAATAATAGCATCTGATACTGCTGCAAGAGATACGTCAGATTCGTTGATAGCACCAGTGCCAGAGTGGACGATTTTAACATCTACTTCCTCTTGGGAAAGTTTCATCAATGACTCATTGATAGCCTCAAGAGAACCATGAACATCTGCTTTTATAATAAGTTTAAGCTGTTTCGCCTGATCTGAACCCATATTAGCAAAAAGTTTTTCAAGGTTTGCACGGCTCTTTTTTGCAAGCTCTTTTGCACGTTCTTTTTGCATTCTGCTTTCACTGATATTTTTAGCATCTTTCTCTGATGCAAGAGCGATAAATTCATCACCAGCTTCTGGTACTCCACTTAAACCTACAATCTCAACTGGAGTGCTTGGGCCTGCTGAATCAATGTTGTTGCCCATATCGTCTGTCATAATGCGTATCTTACCCGAATGAAGACCACAAACAACAGGCTGACCAGTTTTCAAAGTTCCCTGTTGAACAAGAACTGTTGCAATAGGACCTCTTCCAGCATCAAGGCGAGCTTCTACAACATGACCTTTTGCCAACCTGTCTGGATTAGCTTTAAGCTCTAATACTTCTGCCTGAAGAAGTATTAAATCAAGAAGCTCATCAATACCTTGTTTCTTCTTTGCTGATACTTTTGCGAATATAACATCTCCGCCCCACTCTTCAGATAAAAGTCCATGATCAGCAAGCTCTCTCATAACTTTTTCTGGATCAGCATTGGGTTTATCCATCTTATTAACAGCAACTACAACTGGGACAGCAGCAGCTTTTGAGTGGTTAATCGCTTCAACAGTTTGGGGCATAACACCATCGTCAGCAGCAACAACCAATACAACAATATCGGTTACCTTTGCACCTCTTGATCTCATAGAGGTAAATGCAGCATGTCCGGGTGTGTCAAGAAACGTAACAATACCTCCTTTTGGAGTTTGAACGCTATATGCACCAATATGTTGTGTAATGCCGCCAGCTTCTCCCGTAGTTATTTTGGATTTTCTTATAACATCAAGAAGTGATGTCTTTCCATGATCAACATGTCCCATGATAGTAACAACAGGTGGTCTTGGGATAAGATTTTCTGGAGCGTCTGCTTCATTAGCATGTGAAAGCATATCTTCAGCAACAGCAGCCTTCTCGACTTCATAATCAAATTCTGCTGCAACTAATGCGGCTGTATCAAAGTCTATAGTTTGGTTTACTGTTACCATGACTCCCATGCCCATTAGTTTTTGAATCATCTCATTTGCCTTAATACTCATTCTCTTAGCAAGCTCTGACAGTTCTATAGTATCGTCTATCTTTATTCTACGTTTAATAGCTTTAGGAACGGTAATTTGAGTTTTTTGTTGAACTTTTGGACGCTGCTTGTTTTTAGAATCTTTCTTACGAAGTTTTTTAGCTGAAACTTCTTGTTCATATAAATCTTTTCCTTCAACGACAGATTTACGCTTTTTCTGCCCTGATTTTAAGCTATCACTTAAATCCTCTTCATCAGCCCATTTCTTCTTTTTAACTTTATCCTTATCTTTTTTTCTTTTTGATTTAATATCATCTTTGTCTAATGGTTCGATTGGGATAAAAGGAATATCAATAGCAACATCTTTTTTACTACCGCGTGGTTTTACAAACGAGGTTTCTATTTTATTCCCAAATTTGCCAGAAGGGCTGTATGTCGATTTTTCTTTGTCAAAAGGTAAGCGTTGCTCTCTATTATTGGCTACCAATCTATCTTTTTCAGAAGTTGTTCGCTCTCTATCAAAAGAAGTTTTTCCCTTAGGTCTAAACGTCCCTTCCGAAACCTTACGTTCACCTCTATTATCACGATTAAAAGAATTTTTATCTCTATCAGCAGTGATACGTTCTTTGTCAGATATTATTGGTCTATCCTTTTCATTAAAGGTTCTATTTTTATCATAAACTGTTCTTTCTCTCTGTTGCACGCCTTTGTCTTTTTCAGATGATACAACTCTAACCACAGATGTTTTATCAACATAATCACGTTTTTTGATAGGAGGTATTGATACTGCTGGAGCTTGAACGGGGGGAGGTGTGGGAACAGGAGGTGTGGGAATAGCAAGTTTAATAATCTTTGCGGGCTCTGATTTTTTCTGTTTTTTCTTTTTCTTCTTTTTTCTATCACTACCATAAGATAGATCATTATTTTCTTGGTCTAAGCTATCTTGTTCTAAATCAGAGTTCTCTTCAATTGTAGTGTTATCAGCATCATTTTCTTGATGATCTTGTTTTTCTGAGCTATCTATTTTCTCTAATTCTCCATGACCGTTTTGATTTGTATATTCTTCACGTTTTTCTTTTGTCTCTTTTTCTAAGAATGCAGTTGACATATCAACATTTTTAGAATGAAACTCATCTAATATTATCTTCTCTTTTGATTCTGATGCATGACCTTTATTTTCTAAATTTAGTTCATCACTCTTTTGGGCGATAGTCTCTTCAATAGTATCATTTTTTGATGAAGCAGACTTTGGAACATGAATATCATTTATATGATCATCAGAATCTTTTTCTGGCATATAATTATCTATTTTAGGGGTACTATCGTTAGCTTCTATTGATTCAATCTCTTCAGTCATATTGTTATGCTGCTCATCAAATAGGTTATCTTGTTTTGAGCCATTACCATTGGTATCTACAGATTTATATTCCTTATGAGATTTTTTTGTATTACTATTTTTCTCTGAGTAAACCGTTTTTTGTTTTATATAATTATCTTGCTTATTCTCTTTAACTCTTTCAGAAGGTTTGGTTTGAATATCTATCTGAGCTTGTTCATCGCCACTATGAGGTAAATTAGCGTTTCTTTCAGATACAGTATCACTGCTCTGTGCTTCGGGACGTGCTGGCAGTATCTCATTTTTATTTGTTTTACGGCGGCGAATCACAGATGTACCAGGTTTTGAACTATTATCTTTCTGTTTATTTCCAAAAATATTAAGTCTTATATATTCGACCGTCTCATCTTCCAAAGAACTCATATGGCTTTTAACTTCTATATTCATAGCCTTAAGCTTTGTTAAAATAGCCTTGTTTGTCAGATTCAGCTCTTTGGCTAATTCATGCACTCTGATTTTCGCCATCTGTTCCCCCAAAATATTCTTCCCTTATTATTTTAATTTCTTAAATGTTGCAATTTGATAGCTACTTAAATTTCAGATGAATTTTCTACAACTTTTTCATTATTAATATCTTTAGTATCGTCAAACTCATCAAAGTTGTTATTACTATTATTATTTTTGTTGTAATCATCTTTACTCATAACATCAAGATGCCAGCCCGTCAATTTACAAGCAAGGCGAACATTTTGACCATTTTTCCCAATGGCAATTGATAGAAATTCGTCAGGAACAATTATCTCCATAGACCTATTATCTTCATCAATAACAACTTTTTCGATTTCAGCAGGAGCAAGTGCGTTACATACAAATTTTGCAATATCTGGATTCCACTGAATAATATCAATTTTCTCGCCTCTAAGCTCTTGCACAATACTTTGAACCCTATTCCCCTTCATGCCAACACATGCTCCTATAGGATCAACATCTGAGTCAGATGAAGTTACTGCAACCTTAGAACGGATTCCAGGTTCTCTTGCTGCTCCTTTAATAGTTACAATAGACTCAGCAACTTCAGGTACTTCAGAATAAAAGAGTTTAACAAGAAATTCAGGATGCGTTCTTGAAAGAACAATTTGAGAACCTCTTGACTCTTCAAGGACATCAAGAACATAAGCACGGATACGATCACCTCGTTTGTAGTTCTCCCTTGGCATCTGCTCTTTTAAAGGCAACACAGCCTCTGCCTGTCCAAGGTTTACGACTATGTTGCCTCTGTCTATACGCTGAACAATGCCATTTATAATTTCACCTTTTTTATTTATGAAATTTTCATAAACAGCATTTTTCTCAGCTTCTTTCATCTTCTGAATAATAACTTGTTTAGCAGATTGAGCTGCAATTCTTCCGAACAGTGCGGTATCGACTTTAATACCAAGACTATCCCCTTCTTCACATTCAGGATCGTATTTTAAGCCATCTTCAATAGTTAGTTCAACTTCTGGGTCTTGGACGTCAGCTACAACTTCTTTAAATTGAAACACCTCAACTTCACCACTTTTTTCGTCGTAATGGACTTCAATATCAGCTCTTGAACCAAGTTTTTTTCTGGCTGCAGATTCAATTGCCTCTTTGATTGTAGATATTAAGACCTCTTTATTAATACCTTTTTCACGGCTAACTTGTTCCATAACTCTTTTAATATCTGTAATAAGCATTTCTATTCTCCGTGGGTGGCTGAGAGTCTGGCTTTACTAATCTTGTCATACTCAATTTTTACTATTTGTTGGTCTATGTTTAAGATAATATACCTATCATCAATGCCTTCAATCAACCCTTTGAACTTTTTTCTACCATTAATAGGTTCGGTAATCTCCAAATTTACTTTTTTACCTTTAAAACGCTCAAAATCTGACATTTTTGTTAAAGGTCGATTGGGTCCCGGTGAGGATATTTCAAGATTATAGTGCCCTATATCTTCAAGATTAACATCCAAAATATCTCCAAGTTGCCTGTTAATATTTACACAGTCATCAATTGTAACTCCACCTTGCTTATCAATGTAAATCCGAATAGTAGTTTTACCTCTGTCAGATAGCCTTTCTGCATGTACAAATTCAATTTGTTCAGTTTCACACAATGGCTCTACAATCTTTCTGACAGTTTCACCAAAAGAGCAGCAGGTCTCACTTTTCCCCTTGAACATCAATCCTCCAAAAAATAGAGAATACCTTCCCCAATAAACAGAAAAACGGGCAAATGCCCGCTCCCTTATGCACAACAAAACAAGATAAATTAATCTTGAATAAGATACAGATCGTTTTTCAACTACCATTTTAAGGTTAATGGAGCGGGCAACGAGGTTCGAACTCGCGACACCAAGCTTGGGAAGCTTGTACTCTACCAACTGAGCTATGCCCGCATTTAAACTATGTGTATAAGAGAAGAGTATCTTAAAAAACAAATATTGTCAACAACTCTTTATCAGACTGAATTTACTCCATTATTAAGGAATAATAGGAATCTATCTTTAGAAAAAATTTGCTTTTTATTAAGGTAAATCTGCTCCATATTTCTCCATAATACGTTTTGAGATGTCAGCATGTATTCCGCTAATCATCTTTTCAGTCAGTGTTTTTTCCCATGAACGATAGACAATCCTCATTGAGATAGATTTCTTACCTTCAGCTAAAGGCTTACCCTCATAAAGATCAAACATAAAAATATCTTCTAAAATTGGTAGATTCTCTTTTAAGGCAAAAATATCTGATAAAATAACACCAACTTCAATACCTGAGTCTAAAATCAGAGTCATATCACGAGACAGAGATGGAAACTTAGGAAGAGGAAGTGATTGTTTCATAGAATTTGGAGCATCTACAACCGTTAAGAGGGTCTCTATATCCATTTCAAAGATAAAAGCATCTTGTTTAAGCCCAAAATTTCTAAGCACTTGATTATTTATCTTACCTAAAGAACCAATGAGTTTAATATCTGAATTACCAGAGCACTTTACAATTGCCCCTTGACCTTTTTGATAATATGGACAAAGTAAAGAATCCGCCTTTTGAAAAATAGTTTTATCAGCGTCTAATCCAAGAGAATAACATAATCCTTGAACCACACCTTTTATATCAAAAAAATCACAATCAGAAGGTTTGGCACTCCATGATATTGGTTCTCTCAATCCTGTCCAGATTCCAGATATCATCTCCCTCTCTATAGGTTGTTTACCTTTAATCGTCGCTATAAAGACCTTACCAATCTCAAATAACCTTAAAGATTCGGTCTGTTGGGAATTATTACGTCTCATGTTTTCAAGAAGTCCGGGAACCAAAGATGTCCTAAGCACAGAAAGCTCTTCTGAGATTGGATTTAAAATATTTTCAACCAAACGCCGCTCGTCAAAAGCGTCAAGAGATAGATGATCACAAGCTGAAGCTGATGTAAAGCTGTAATTGACAACTTCACTAAAACCAAAACCGTTCATAATATCTTTAATCTGATCTCTTATAATGATTCTTTTTGACGGAGATTTTCCTTTAGATAGAACTTTTGGAAAATTTGTCTGAATGTTGTTGTATCCCCAAAGTCTTGCAACCTCTTCTGAAATATCCTCAGCTCTTGTTACATCAACTCTAAAAGATGGAACTGTAACCAACATCATTTTATTAACCGAAGAATCAGTCTGACTATGCAAAAGCTGCGTTGTTTTCTTAAGTTCTAATGATTCAATAGAGTTATAAGCAGTTGCTTTAAAACCTACAGATTCAATAATTTTTTTAATCTCTTCATAACTAAGAGTTGTCCCAAGCCTTGAGTTCAATGAATCTGTATTAACAACTATTTCAGTAGGCTTATGTTTAATTGGATTTTCATCTATAATACCATTAACAATTTTTCCACCAGAAACTTGAGCCATCAAATATATCGCACGCTTAAGAACATCTTTAGTTGCAGCGGGATCAACACCTCTTTCAAATCTGTGAGATGCATCGGTATTTATTCCAGAACGTTTTGCTGTTCGCCTTATAGAAACAGCATTAAAACATGCACTTTCAACAAAAACCTTAGTTGTGGTATTTAAAATCTCAGAATTTTCTCCACCCATCACACCAGCAATACCAACAGGTCGTTCGCCGTCACATATCATAAGCATATCAGGATCAAGTGTATGGGCTTTGCTGTCCAATGTTTTAAACTCAATTGGACTGCCAGCACGCTTTACCTCAATTGTGCCTTTTGCGATATTGTCGTAATCAAAAGCATGAAGCGGCTGCCCTGTCTCTATCATCACAAAATTGGTAACATCTACAATGTTGTTTATTGGAGTTAAGCCAACTGACAAGAGCCTATCTTGAAGCCAAAATGGAGATGGTCTAACAGTTACATCAATTAACATTCCAGCGGTATATCTTGGACATAAATCTGGATCAAAAATCTTAACCTTTGCAAAGTCATTGATTGACGAGCTATCAGCTGAATGAGTATGGCAATTTGAAAAATCATGGCTTGAAACTGATTTTTCTTTTTCACAATCTATATCATCAAAAGGAAGATTTAATTTTTTGACAGGCTCGCTAAATGCTGCAACCTCTCTTGCAATACCAATAACGCTTAGGCAGTCAGCTCTATTAGGAGTTAAGTCAACCTCAAAAAGGTAATCATCGAGATTAAGAGCTTTGACAATAGGGGTTCCTATAATTAAATTTGAATCAAGCTCCATGATACCACAGGTTTTACCTGCCATAGCAAATGCCTTATCCAATTCAGGGTTAAGACGAAGTTCAGAAAAACTGCAAAGCATTCCTTCTGAAATCTCACCACGCAGTTTGCTTTTTTTAATCTCAATATCACCTGGAAGAGTTGCACCTACTAAAGCACAAGGAACAACAAGCCCTTCTCTGACATTTGGAGCACCGCAAACAATATTTAAAATAATATTGTTTCCATCTTCATCATTGCCTATATTTACCTTGCAACATGTTAAATTATCTGCTGATGGATGTTTTGAGACATGCTCAACTCTACTTATAACCACCTTGTCAAGATATGCAAACCTGTTCTCAAATGAGTCAACCTCAAGACCTGCCATAGTGAGCTTATCAGCTATTTCAGATGGGGTATATTCTACTGAAGTATATTCTTTTAGCCAACTTAAAGTAAATTTCATAAAGCACTCTTTTAGGGTATTTAGGTTGAAGTTAAAACTGCCTTAAAAACCTCATATCATTTTCAAAAAATTTCCTGAGATCATCTATGCCATATTTTAGCATTGCAAGCCTCTCAACACCCATTCCAAATGCAAAACCTGTATATTTTTTAGTGTCGTATCCCACATTTTCAAATACAGCGGGATGTACCATACCAGAACCAAGAACTTCAAGCCATCCTGTTCCAGAGCAAACACGACACCCTTTACCTCTGCACATTACACACTCAATGTCGACCTCTGCACTTGGTTCTGTAAATGGAAAGAAACTTGGTCTAAATCTTAAGGATATATCTTCATCAAAAAGCTGATGAATGAATGTTGATAATGTGCCTTTAAGATCACCGAATGAGACATCAGAGTCAACCATTAACCCTTCGACTTGGTGAAACATAGGGGTATGAGTTACGTCAGAATCGCATCTATAAACTTTGCCCGGAGCTATAATCCTTACAGGTGGCTTGACTTTCTCCATAACCCTTGGCTGCGTTGGAGATGTATGAGTGCGAAGGACAATATTTTCAGAAACATAAAAAGTATCTTGCATGTCTCTGGCAGGGTGGTATTTAGGGATATTAAGTGCCTCGAAGTTATAATAATCTGTTTCAACTTCAGGACCTTCTGCAATTTCAAATCCTATCCTTGAAAATATCGCGGTAATTTCTCGTGAGATTCTTGTTACAGGATGAAGAGTTCCTCTTATTGCAACTCTTCCGGGCAGAGTAACATCAATAAAATCGTTGTTATTTTCAGCAACAGACTCAAGTTGAGCTCTCAATTGGCTGAAAAGACCTTCTAATTTGACTTTAAGAAGATTGGCATTTTTGCCAGCAGAAGGTCTATCTTCAACAGGAAGTTTAGGAATGTTCCTTAAAAAAGTGGTCAATATTCCCTTTCTTCCAAGATACTTTGTAGTAAGACGTTCTAACAAATCAAGAGATTTTATCTCTTCAATTTCAATTAGAATCTCTTTCTCAATCTCCTGAAGATTACTATGTTGGGTCTCTTCTCTCTTATCCATCTTAATTATGTTCCAACATTACTTGTTATATTTGAGCATTAATATATTTAAGGTCAAGATATTTGAACACATCATTCTCAAAAACAATTTTTAAGAACATTAGCTGTTCTTATCCCCCTCAAAATAGAATAGACGCACAAATGTGCGTCTCTATCTTAGAGAAGTCTTAATTTTTAATATGAGTCTTTAATTTTATGTGTAAATTTATTCTAAAGAAATATTTAGTAATTTCTAAAGTTTAGCAGATGCGGCTAAAGCAATCTGTGAGAACCCAGCAGGATCGCATATTGCAAGATCGGCTAAAACCTTACGGTCAAGGTCGATATTTGCCAATTTAAGACCATGTATAAATTTACTATATGAAAGATTATTCATTCTCACAGCGGCATTGAGCCTTGCAATCCAGAGGCTTCTAAAATCTCTCTTGCGAACCCTTCTATCACGATAACTATACATCAACGCCTTATGTACTGAATCTGAGGCTGTACGGAATAGCTTTCCTCGACCAGCTCTGAAACCTTTTGCAAGTTTTAATACCTTATTTCTACGTCTTCTCGCTTTAAAACCTCTTTTTACTCTCATCTTATATATCCACTCCCATAGACCTAAATTAAAATTTTAGTTGTGTTAGCCATTTGGCAACATACGTCTGACTTCGCGCATATCGCTTGCATCAATTATCTGAGGTCTTCTCAATCCACGTTTTCGTTTAGTTGTTTTCTTTGTCAAAATATGGCTTGCATGTGATTTTTTGAACTTGTATTTTCCAGTTCCAGTTTTTGTAAATCGCTTTGCAGCAGCTCTATTGGTTTTAATTTTTGGCATTATTTATATCTCCTTAAAAATTATATGCTAAATATCTTTAAATTTTTATATATATGATTTTGGTTAAAATATCTTAAAATAAAAAATATCATTACCTTAAAAAAGATATGGTGGCACATCATACCCAAGGGGCATAACGCCACCATATCCTAACTTTATTGTTACATATTTTTAGTAAATCCTAAAAGTTAAGCTCACAAACTAAATATCATAGTAGATATATACAGGGGATTGCTTGTAGCATTTAATAAACAACTTTGAACATGTAATGTTAGAACGAGTACATAAAATTTAGGGGGCAACATTTAAAAAAAACATAAATCATTTTGGGGCAAGAACCATAGTCATGGTTTTACCTTCAAATTTAGCATGTTGTTCAATTTGAGCAAAAGGTTCTGTCATAGATGCAATTTTTCCAAATATCTCTTTTGCCTGTTGCATAAGTGTTATCTCTCTACCTCTAAACATCATAGTTACTTTGACTTTGTCATTATTAGCTATAAATTTTTCTATATGATTTACTTTTGTTTCGAGATCATGAGTATCAGTTTTAGGTCTAACCTTTATCTCTTTAATTTGAGATGCTTTTTGTTTTTTTCTTGCTTCTTGATACTTTTTTGTAATCTCATACTTATATCGACCATAATCCATTATTTTACAGACAGGTGGTTTTGCGTTAGGAGATATCTCAACGAGATCTTGTGAATACTCAGAAGCCTTACGCAGTGCATCGTTAATGGACATAACGCCTATTTGTTCTCCATCAGGTCCAATAACTCTAATCTCGTTTGCCCTGATATCTCTATTTACATTTACCTTGTCCTTGTTACCCTGTTTAACTATCCTACACCTCCTATGCTTTCAGCATTGTGATCATAGCAATATGAAATATTCCAAATATAAGTACTGCCTAATAAATAAAATTACCAGACAGGTTAATCTATATTATCAACGGATAATTATATATAATTTCTATTAAGAAATGCAAGAAATATTTCTCTTTAATTCAGGAGAATTGCATGAAATTTTATATTCCGAAAAGTTAGGTTAGGTATTTGTTACCCTATCTAACCCATTTACGTTTATCTTTAACAAACAGAAAACTATCTCTAATTATTTATTAGAAATAATCTAAACTCTTTTTGCTCTCCTTTTAAATTTTGATTTGCCGCTTCAAGTTGTTCCCTGCTTGATATAACAGCAGTACCTTTTTTATCTTCGCTTATGGTGAAATATTTTTCAGCAGCATTTATTATCTGTTGTTTGTCAAGGGCAAGCAGAGACTCTTTAAATTGCTTACGTTTTTCGTCAGTTAACCCAAGTATTTGTCGATAAAAAGCCTTGATAGAAGCAGGTCCCGGTGTTTCTGGTTTATCAATATCAGCACAAACCTGAAGAATTGCCTCCTTTATATCCTCCTCTGTATAATCTCCGCTAATGATAAAATCACAGGCATTTCGATAGACATCAAGAGTCCTTCTGATGTTGGGATCGCGATATGAGGCAAATGAAAATATTCCCTCTTCAGCATTGTAGCTTGCAAACCCTCCATAAGCACCACCTTTTTCTCGTATCTCACGATGTAGATAGAGTGAACGAAGCAGTTTGCTAATTGCAGATAGTGCAGGAGCGTCAGGGTCTCCTAATCTTACAGTCTTAAATGCCTGAGCCACAAAAGAGACTGAAGTGGTTGTCATCCACCCTTCAAAAGGATAGGTAGTTGAACAAGGTAAATCTAAATATCTATCTTGTTCTGAATTTTGTCCCTCTTCTCCTGAATCTCCTGACTTAACACTATTACATCCTTTAAAACCAAGACCTTCTCCAGATTTAAACTCCTGAATCATCTTAACAATACTAAAATCAGAGGTTGCAATCGCATTTCTATCTCCGACAACTGCTGGCTTAATATTACCCTGCACAAATACCTGTTTTGCGATTTCTGAGAGGTCAGAAGATATTTTGTCAATAATATCAGATTGTTCTGTTAAAGATTTTATGAACTGAAATTGAGATATGCCATGCCACCTCTCTGCAACTTTAGAAGAGGTGCTTAAATTTCTGGCAGCCAATGACATAGCGTAACGGTGTCCATTGGCAACAATTGAAGACTCCATGCCTGCTCTGTATTGCAAAAGCAAATTTTTTAATCTTGTTGCGTCTTTAAAGCTGAACTTTGACATCAATTCACTTAGAATATCAAACATCGACTCAATGTTTCTGTTTAAAGATTTACCTTGAAGTGAGAGAAATGATATGTGGTGGTCATTTCCATTAAATCCTGTGCCAGAATATGGTGCAATGCCAATCCCACCTGTGTATAGGTCTATAAGTTCTGCCATTTCTGCATAATCTCTTAAAGCTGTGCCAGCACCAGTAAAGGCACGGCAGAAAAATGGGATAAGAGGTTTTAAATCTTCTGAAAGTGAGCCTATTCCACTAACTGATGTAAAGTATAAAATATCTGATGTTGATTTCTCATAGCATGTTAAATTAGAAATTTTATCAAAACTATCTGGCTTAATTATCTCAATATCTGGTTTTACATCGCTTAGTGCAAGCGTTGGCAGAACTGAAACATCTTCTTTTTGCTCTTGAAGTTCAGCCAATTTTTCAGAATCTTCCCTAATTGAGGCTATCTCTTCAGGTTTTAAAGATGCAAGAACAGCTTTAAGTTCATTCTCTATTCTTACATTTTCTTGTTCTTCCATATTTTGATCTGGTTCAAGAATAAAAAGAACTCTGTGAGGATTATCAAGAAAATAGTCTCTTATCTTTTTCTCAAGAAAACCCTTAGAACCACATTCTTGTTTAAAACGGTCAAGGTACCTATCAAATTTAAGGGCAGATACAGGGTCTCCTTCATGTATCCATGTTCCAGCAAAAGAGAGCAAAAGTTTGATTCCAAATGGGTGAGGTGAGTTAGTTATCTCTTTTTTATGAAATTCAATCTGGTGGATTGCGGATTCAATAAGTTTTGGTGCAATTCCTGTTTTACAAAGGTTTTTAAGAGTCTCAAATATGAGCCTTTCAACCTTTACAGCGTCATCTTTTCCAATCTCCTTAAGACCGCAGGCAAACATTGTATCTCTCATATCAGAATCAAAACCAGAAGCATCGCTTAAAGCAGAACCAAGACCAGAATCAATAAGGCTTTTTCTTAATGGAGAGGCTGAATTTCCAAGCAAAACATGCTCTAAAACATCAAGAACCAACATCTCAAACGAATCTTTTATGTCAGCAGTGAGCCACGCCACACATGCTTGATATTTCTTTTCAGGGTTTTCATCTTTTGAAAGAGGATATGGAACAGTAACAGTTTTAGGTTCTCTCCAGCGAGGCTGCGATGGCACTTCTGAATTTGGTTCAATTGCTGTGAATCGGTTTAAAACCTTTGTTGTTATAGCTTCAAGGTGTTTTTCAAGTGGTAAAGAGCCGTAAGTATAAAAAAAAGCGTTTGATGGATGATAATATCTTGCATGAAACTCTTTAAGCTGGGTATGAGTTAAAGTTGGAATATCAGATGGTTCTCCACCTGAATTAAAGCTGTATGTTGTGTCTGGATAGAGTGCGTTCATCAAAGCTCTGCCTAATATCTGGTTTGGAGAAGACATTGCACCCTTCATCTCATTGTAAACAACACCTTTGTATATAAGCTCCTCTTGACCTGACTCTAAAAGTTCAAACTCTAAACGGTGTCCCTCTTGTTTAAAACTTAACTCTTCAAGTTTTGGGAAAAATGATGCATCAAGATAGACGTCCATTAAATTATAAAAATCTTTCTCATTTTGTGTGGAAAAAGGATACATAGTCCAATCTGATGCTGTCAGAGCGTTCATAAAGGTTGAGAGGCTTCGTTTGAGCATTGAAAAAAATGGGTCTCGAACATCATACTTTTCTGAACCGCAAAGAACTGTATGCTCAAGAATGTGTGCAACACCAGTTGAGTCTGTTGGAACTGTTCTAAAGGTTACTCCAAAAGTATTCTCTTTATCTTCACTTGCAAGGTGTATGTGTCTTGCTTTTGTCCTAATGTGTTCTAATTGGTAGAGAGTTGACTTTATATCTTCAATCTCTTCAATTCGCAGGATTTTATAACCATAAATCTCTTCTCCTACCTCAAATCTTGTTTTATATTCTTTAGTATCTTTCTTATGCTCTTTATTAATATTTTCATCTGATTTGTTATTCTGCTCTGTTGAATCCACGTTTTATCCTCTATTTCAAAATATTGTTAAGTTCATTACCGAACCTTAAAACTTTATTAAATGGCATTTTCAAATTTACATCTATCTTAACTCCCTGAAAGTTAGAACCACTTTTGTCAGAATTTACCCGCACAAAACTTCCTAACTCTTTATTATATACAAAAGGCAGGGGCTTTTCAGGTTTCCCGTTTAACTCCATTTTAATTATAAGTTCATCACCTTGTGTAGTAAATCCAAGCCTTGCCCACTCATATCTATAATTTTTAAGTGCTTCTTTAGCTAAATCTAACTGATTAAATTGCGGGGTATCTTTAGGAATACCATCTGTAAGTCTATCTGTTGAAGATAGTTTTATATTTCCACCTTGACCCGGAGTTGAATAGAGAAAGCCATTATCAAAAGTGATATTTCCGCCTGAAACTGATATTGGAATTCTACCATTAAGAGTGCCATCACCCTCTGATTTAAATGATCCAAGTTGCTCAAGAATTGAAGATAGCTTGAGTCTGTCGCAAAAAAGGCTTATGTGATAATCACTTTGTTCAAAAGAGAAACGCATAGACTCTGAGATAACTTTCCCATCGCACCAATTAAAAGAGGCATTTTCAACTAAAAGAGCTGGAGAATATTTTAAATCATCTCCACCAGATGTTGACTCGCCCGATGTTGAACTCTTCACCTTATTATTTGATTGGATTGTTGATTCAGTAGAATTTTTAAGTTCTTTATTTGATTGGGTTGGATTAGACTCAATGGAATATCTTATCTTTGCATTTGATAGCCTCAAATCTTTAATATCAATCTTTTCAACTGTAAGAATTTGGGCAGGAAGAGGCTTTATATCAGGAATACCTTTAAACGATATTGAACTATTAATCCCTGTAATATTTATCTTATTTTCAGGAATTGCGAAACTGCCATTAGTTAAATTAACTTTTACGTCACTTACTATTTTGTTGTTATAAAAAGCAAAATTTCCATCTGATGTTAGATTTAGGTTGAAATCAACACCTGAGAATATATTTATTTCTCTATCTTTAGTGCTATCTCCATCTGTATTGTTGCTGTTAGATTCACCTTTATTAACGTCAGGGGTATAAATTTTTCTTATCAAATCAGGGGTTAAAGCTAATGGTGGAAGTTTATAATTTAAGTTAGCTCTCAATCCTTTATCTTTAAGCAGTTGAATCGTTGAATTAACAGGAATAGTTGCAACTTGATCAATTTTTATATTGCCGTCAAATGTCAATCTTTTCAATTTATCACTGTAGTTAAATGGCAACTTACAATCTATCTTACCAAGTCTTATATCCTGTTCTTTATAAGTTAACCCACCCAATAATGCTGTGAATTTCCCATCAAAAGAGGCTTCATCTCCATTGCAATATAGCTGAAAATCAGGAGCAATAAATCTTACCGCATTTTCTTTTGAACCAACCATAAAAGGTTTATCTCTCCACATCTCTTTGCCTTTTAGAATAAGAGACCATTTATCACCACTGTTCATTGTAAAACTACCTGAAACATTTACGGGTGAGATATTGTTACTACCAAACCAAAAAGAATATTTTGCAGAAATTAATGAATACACTGCTCTATTTAAACTCTCATTATTGGAAGTTGTTTGCAAAGATGTTTGGGAGGATTGCAATAGATTGTTTAAATCACTTATGGATAAATTTAAAACTACGTTGTTTATTTCACCTTGAATTGGTTTTTCAATACCAATGTGTGATACCGTAACTTTCCATTTAGATATATCTTTTGACATTGAAAGTGTAATGTCACAATTTCCTGTAATTTTAATATCTGATTTAGGTGATACTATTGGAAATATCTCATTTAATGATGACCACGAAATGTTGTGAAAAGTAATAAATATAGAGTGGTTGCTGATATTTGCTTCTAAAGATATTTTAACTCTCTGTCCAAATATAAGAGGAGTTAGTAAAAGATTGATAACATCAGATTTTTTATCAAGAGTGTTATTTTCAATTTTGCACAAAAGGTTGAATGGCAGAGTAAATATATTGTTATCTTTACTGTCTTTGAAGGAAAGAAATGAGTGGTTAATCTCTATGGAAGGCGGAAGAAATGGCAATATAGCAGCAATTGCTTTAATATCTATTTTTTCTTCAATCTTATCGATCTTATTATTTGCTATTTCTCCAGATTGTTTATTCGTTTGCGTATCTGTTTGTTTGTCAGTATCTAACTTCTTTGTTTTATTTACAAAGTCTGTCAAAAAGATAGATGAGTTGTCTATAACACTTTTTATTTCAAGTCCTGAAATATTCAGACGGTTTATCTTTTTTTTCATTAACGAAGTTAGAGAATATTCGCAAAACAGAGAGTCAACGGAAATCGAATCTCCTGTTGTTATATTACCAACTCCAATACCTGAAATACCTATGGTCTGAATATCCAAATTAAAATTTTCAAGACCTTGAATTGATGAGACTTTTTCAATAACCAACCTTTTTGCAATTGGCGGAGTTATAGCAGGCAATATAATAGAAAGAGTCAGCCCAGTTAAAATTAACATTAATAAAAATGTTTTCAAAATAATTCGCACCATAACGCACCATAAAAGTTTGAGTTGGCTATATGTTCTTATTTTTTATTTAAAACGATCATCAGAACGTTTTTTTGATATTTCGTCCACATTTGCTCTCATCCAACCTGAGGAACTTTGTGTTACTGAATCAAAATTTGCGATATAGGGTTTTATGTCTAAAAGAGGAGTTTGATCAAGAACATCAACACCTCTGATTGTAATTATTGACTCTTCTATTTTAATTAATTCGACTATAGATAGTCCTATATGATTAGGTCTTAAGGGAGAGCGTGTTGCAAAAACACCACGCTCTGAGGTATCCATAAAAGGAACTACAGTAAGAGAAGTTTTATTTGCTTTATGAAAGAGATAAATAATATAGATATGGCTAAATCCATCTAAATCTTTAAGTCCTTCAATATAATCTTCATTTATATGCAATGTCCCTTCAATACCAACAGCACCTTTAGGCTGTATAGGCATATCTTCTATAGATTTAAAAGGTGAATGAATAATACCTATTGTCTCCAATTTATTCCTCCATTTTTATTAACTAAAGTGAAAAATGGGTTAAAAAACCTATTAACCAACATGAACACGCAAAACATTCACAACTTCACGAGCAATCTGAAGCTCCTCATTTGTTGGCACAACCCAGATTTCTACGTTACTTATTTTTGAATGTATAGCTCTTGGTTCAGATATACTTAGTTCATTAAGATTATGGTCAAGAATGACTCCAAGACTCTTTAGATTAGAGCAGATCATCTCTCTTGTAATATTGTCATTCTCACCAATCCCAGCAGTAAAGACAATAGCGTCAACATGACCAAGAACTGCAAAATATGCTCCAATATATTTTTTGATTTGATAGCAAAACATCTCAAGAGCAAGTTTTGCCCTCTCGTCTCCTGATTTTATTGCAGCATGAATATCTCTCATATCATTTAAGCCGCAGATTCCTTTTAAACCGCTTTTTTTATTAAAAATGTTATCAAGCTCTTGGGCATTAAAACCTGTATATTCTATGAGATATTTTTGGATTGCTGGATCGATATCGCCTGTTCTTGTTCCCATCATAACACCTGCAAGCGGTGTCATTCCCATTGAAGTATCAACGCATCTGCCTTTTTTTATCGCACAAATTGAACAGCCATTACCAAGATGCACGGTAATCAGGTTTAAATCATCTATCTTACGTTGAGATGGAGATTGATTAGTGTTGACTTCTTCTTCAGATAATTTTTGTTTTCTATCTCTATTTATAGTTAGTTGTTTTTTATCTCTATTTATAAGTTCTGTTACTGTATTAGCAACAAATTTATGTGAGGTGCCATGAAACCCATAACGCCTAACTTTAAATTTTTCATAAAACTCATAAGGCAAACCATACATAAACGCTTTTTGCGGGATTGTTTGGTGAAATTCTGTGTCAAAGACCGCAATATTGGGAATTGATGGAAATAGAGATTCAGCAACCTCAATTCCTGTAAGATTTGGCGGATTGTGTAAAGGGGCAAGAGGAAAATTATCACGAATTGCCTGTTTAACAGCATCATTGATAAGAATTGATGATTTGAAATTTTCACCGCCTTGCACAACACGGTGGCCAATTGCGTCAATCTCATCAATGGTCTTTATAACTCCTGAACCAGAATCATTGTCAGTCAGCATTCCAGCAGCAAGATGCAAAGCAAGTGCATGGTCATGTATCTCTTGCTCTCTTACAAATTTAAGGTTCTCTTTGCCTAACATTTTCTTATGAATAATTTTACCAAGTGGCTCACCGATTCTCTCAACTACACCTGATGCCATAACAATATGATTTTGTTGGATATTAAGATTTTTACCAGCATTAACATCATAAGTATCAACATCATTGTTAAAGGCATTGAGCATATTTATAAGCTGATATTTTAAAGATGAACTGCCAGCATTAATAATTAAAACGATCATAGATGATCCCTGAAATATTTTTTTGTAAATTTATTTGGACTTGCCCAAAAAGATTTGACAACTTTTTGAAAGTTGTCAAATCTGTAAAATATCAATTTGTGCATTATTTAAACTATAAAAAAAGAATCCTATGTCATTGAATTTGTCTTGGCATATATGTGCAAAGAGGCTCTTCAGCCATATAGCTGCCAGTTGCTTCATAAGCTCTTGCTCTGCACCCACCGCACACTTTACGGTATTCACAAATACCGCATTTGCCATCAAGAGCATCAAATTCTCTAAGTTTATTAAATACTTCTGAATTTTCCCAAACATCTTTAAAAGTGGATTTAGTTATGTCGCCGCATTTAACATCTAAAAATCCACAAGTTTGGACTTCTCCAATATGAGAGATAAAGCAAAAGCCTGTTCCAGCAAGACAGCCTCTTGTTACAGCATCTAATCCATGGCTTTCAAAGGTAACCTTTTTGCCTTCAGCTTTTGCACGTTGTCTCAATATTCTGTAGTAGTGCGGGGCACATGTTGCTTTAAGTTGAAGCGATGTTTTCTCCCTTTGATCATAAAACCAATTTAATGTCTTTTCATACTCAGCCGCATCAATTGCCTGATCCACAATGTATTTGCCTCTTCCTGTTGGAACAAGAAGAAATATATGGTGGGCGGCTGCACCAAGAGATTCAGCAAGAGATAAAATTTTTGGAATCTCATCTAAATTTGCCTTTGTGATTGTGGTGTTTATCTGAAACTCAATTCCAGCCTCTTTAGCAAGTCTGATACCGTTTAACGCTCCGTCAAACGCCCCATCAACACCTCTGAATTTGTCATGGCTCTCTTTTGTTGAGCCATCTAAACTCACACTTATCCTTTTAATACCAGACTCTTTCATTTTTTTGGCAACTTCTTGAGTAATCATAGTGCCATTTAGTGCCATAACCATTCTAAGACCTATCTTTGTTCCATACTCTGCAATCTCAAAAATATCTGGTCGTAAAAGAGGTTCACCACCTGTAAGAATAATAATAGGTTGTCCAACCTCTCTTATCTGATCCATAAGTGTCATGGCAGATTGAGTGTTTAGCTCGTTTTCATAAATATGATCTTCGGCAGCTGCACGGCAATGGACGCATGAGAGGTTGCAGCGTCTTGTGGTTTCCCATGCAACTAATCTTATGGTTGGTGTTGTTCCAGTATCACCATGTCCAGAGGCTCCGTGTCTATGGACATGATGAGAGGGGTGTTTTGCGTCATGGTTGGCATCATCGGAAGAGTGCATCACTTGTTAAGCTCCTTTGCAGCTTCTAACGCAAAATAGGTAAGGATAATATCTGATCCTGCACGCTTAATTGAAAGCAGTGTCTCCATCATAACTTTTTTGCCATCAACCCAGCCATTAAGTTCAGCAGCTTTTATCATGGCATATTCGCCACTTACACTATAGGCAGCTATTGGAAGATCGATCTCATCTTTTAAACGATGGATTATGTCAAGGTATGACAACGCTGGTTTTACCATAATTATATCAGCACCCTCTTCAATATCCATTGTAGCTTCTCTTATTGCTTCAAGAGAGTTTGCAGGATCCATCTGGTATGAGCGGCGGTCTCCAAATTGAGGGGCAGAATCAGCCGCCTCTCTAAATGGACCATAAAAGGCAGATGCGTATTTAACTGCATAGGACATAATAGGAATTCCAGAGAACCCCTCTTCATCAAGAGTTTCGCGAATCTCACCAACGCGTCCGTCCATCATATCAGAAGGTGCAACCATATCAGCACCAGCTTTTGCATGAGATAGAGCTGTTTTTGCAATAAGCTCAAGCGAGGCATCGTTATCAATTTTTCCCTTTTCAACCATACCGCAATGACCATGATCAGTGTATTGGCATAAACAGACATCAGTTATTACAGCCATTTCAGGGACAGCATTTTTAACAGATTTGATGGCTTTTTGAACAATTCCGTCAGAAGCGTAGGCTCTTGTTGCAAGAGGGTCTTTTTTGTTAGGCAGCCCAAAGAGCATAATAGCTGGAATACCAGCATCTTGAGCCTCTTTAACAGTTTTAACAAGATGGTCGCATGTTAATTGAAATTGTCCGGGCATTGATGGAATGGGATTCTTGATTCCTTTTCCCTCAATTGCAAATAGTGGAAGCACTAAATCATTAACTGTAAGTGTTGTTTCACGAATCATTTTTCTAAAGGCTTCTTTTTCTCTTAATCGTCTGGCTCTGAAATCTGGAAACAGCATAGTGTTTGTATCCTTTTTATTTCTAATTCTAACTTTTTTGAGTGATTTGGCAACTTTTTGAAAGTTGTCAAATCTTCTAAAATTAGGGAAAGAAAATAATTGGTTAAAAAATTGACCTTATTATTTGCTTATCTCATCATCTGTTAAATAGCACGCAGGATCATGATCCCAAGGATCGCCTTTTATCGACTCTGCCCTTGCTCTGAAGTTTCCGCCGCATACAGCAAGCCAGCGACAAGTTGCACATCTTCCCTTTACGTGGCTTTTTTTATCTTTTAACTTCATCAAAAATTCGTTTGCAGCATCTGTCCATATTTCGGAAAAAGGTCTCTCTTTAACATTGCCAAGAACCTTTTCTCTCCAGAACTGGTCAGGGTGGACATCACCATTCCAACTGATACAACCAAATCCTCTGCCAGAATTGTTACCCTCGTTCATCTGAAGAAGTTCTAAAACCTCTGCTGCTCTGTCAGGATTTTCATTAAGAAGTTTTAAATATAGATATGGACCATCAGCATGATTATCTACAGTCAAAATCTCTTTAGGCAGATTTCTATCATGCAAATCTCTCGTCCGTGCCATGATAAGATCAAGAGCTTTGCGGGTCTCTTGGTGAGATAAATCTTCATTGGCAATTGCAGAGCCTCTTCCTGAATAGACAAGATGGTAAAAACAGGCTCTTGGAATCTCTTTTTCCTCTAAAAGATCAAATATTCCGGGTATTTCATGCACATTTCTTTTATTAATGGTAAACCTTAAACCAACCTTGATTCCAGCTTCTTGACAATTGCGGATTCCTTCAAGAGCCTTTTTAAATGAACCTTTCACACCACGAAATTTATCGTGAGTCTCCTCAAGTCCATCTAAACTTATTCCAACATAAGAAAGCCCAATATCTTTAAGAATTTTTGCCTTCTCTTTGGTGATTAAAGTGCCATTAGTAGATATAACAGCTCTCATTCCCTTTTTAACAGCATACTCAGCATATTCAGCAAGACGCGGGTGAACAAGCGGCTCTCCACCTGAAAATAGAAGAACAGGCACGCCAAATTGAGCAAGATCATCAATCATGGCAAGGCTTTGTTCATGGCTTAGCTCGTTATCGTAGGATATATCTTCAGATTGTGCGTAGCAATGGACACACCTTAAATTACAGCGTCTTGTCATATTCCAAACGACTACTGGTTTTTTGTCAGAGGAGAATTGAAGAAGATGAGACGGTAATTTTCCCGAATGGCGAGAATAACGTAAAGTGTCAGATGGTTCAACTGTTGCACAGTATAATTTTGAAATTCCAATCATTATGCTATCTCTTTTTTGATAAGTTCATTTAAAAAATTGTCTGGTTCTAAAAGTGATTTTCTTGATAGAAAAAACCTGTTTTTGCCAGATTTATCACGAAGTAAATTTAGACCATTATAAAAGTCATTATAAATTTTTGCCATAATATCCCTTGAAGTTATCTGATTGTGAATAAGCTCTTCAATAAGAAAGTCAACAGCATCTTCTTCAAAAACAATGTTCAAATCATAGCTTTTATAGAAATCAATCTCAATCTTTTTGATAGATTCATAGTAAGACTTGATTTTTTGAATCGCGTTTCCAAGCTCTGTAACATGAGTACAAAAATATTGTGCAACAAGTGAACAGCGATACTGTGAGAGTGTAAGTCCATGCCGTATAGAGAGATTTTTCCAGTTTTTAGAGATATATTCAGTGATATACTCTTTTTCTCTATCTTTAGCAATTCGATGAATCTCGTCCCAATTCCAATCTGAACTATTTGAATATTTACCTATTATCTTTGGCTCTAACTTACTATTTGAAATATCTACAGTATTATTTTTATGCAACATGTCAAAATATTTATG
Organism: Desulfamplus sp.; assembly: GCA_015232455.1. Lineage (GTDB taxonomy): Bacteria > Desulfobacterota > Desulfobacteria > Desulfobacterales > Desulfobacteraceae > Desulfamplus. Next base: position 49,582 of record JADFZQ010000016.1, read on the forward strand.
GCTATGCAGCATAGCTTCAAGATAACTTGCTGGATTTTCAACAAGTTCTTGAGTTACAGTAAGTTTTCTTATGTCAGATGATGGCAGATGCTCTTCAAAGTGTATTAAAGTATCCTCTACAGCACTCACAAGTCCTCTTGCCCCTGTATTTTCACTAAATGCTTTAGTTGCAAACATTTTTAGGGCTTCGTCTGTAAATACTATGTCAATTCCGTAGGAGTTAAAATCAAGGCGTTTTCCAAGAATGACAGGATTGTTAGGCATTCTTAGTATTGAATAGAGATCATCTTCAGAGAGTTTTTCAAGCACACATCTAACAGGCAATCTTCCAATAAATTCAGATTCAAACCCAAACTCTACCAAATCTTCAGCTTTAAGATGCTTTAGAATCTCTGAATCATCTTTAGAAGTTGTTATAGTTGAGCCAAATCCAATTGATTGCTTTGAAATTCGTTTAGAGACAATTTGAGCAAGATCACCAAAAGCACCACTTACAATAAACAAAATATTCGCAGTATTGATACGGCGTTTAGTCCGTTTGCCTGTTTTGTGATAATTTTCAAGCTCCTGCATCATCGATATTGGGTCATGAGGAACTTTAAGATCAATGTCGGTCTCTTCCATTGGTTTTAACAAGGCACGTTGAACACCAGTGCGAGAGACATCAGCTCCTCTGAAATTTTGGCTTGCGGCAATTTTGTCAATCTCATCAATATAAACAATGCCATACTGGGCAAGCTCAATATCGTCATTTGCCTCTTTTACAAGGTCTCTGATAATATCTTCAACATCACCACCAACATAACCTGTTTCAGAAAATTTTGTGGCATCAGCTTTCACAAACGGAACACCAATTTTTTTTGCAATGAGTTTAATAATATAGGTTTTGCCAACGCCAGTTGGTCCAAGCATCAAGATATTGGATTTAATACTGCCTGTAATGCCAGTAGTTCTAAGATTATTATTTTTGCCATTATCGTTAGCATTATCATCAATGTGGTGTCTACTATTATCAATATTGGCAGTATCATCAATATCAAATTCAAAAATTGATTCAAGGTGTTTTATCCGATTGAAATGGGTGCATATTTTTGTAGAGAGAACGGATTTGGCTCTGTTTTGCCTGACAATATATTGATCAAGGTAAGATACAAGCTCAATAGGCTTGATGTCAAAATTAATAAACCGCCTTTTTTCTCCAGATGAATCTTTGCCCATAATTGCAGATTGTTTCGGCATTATTGATGGTGAGATTATCTTAACATTGCCACCGAATTTTTTACTGAGAAACTCGCTAATCTCTTTCTCTATTTTTTGTGGATCAGGTAGATTTTGATTTTCTTCATTCATAGTTATTCACTGTAATAGTTATTATTAGCTGTAATGAAATTTATAAAGTATAAGTATTTATAAACCATATTAAATTGTCTTTCTTTTCTTTTCAAATAACAAACAATGTTTGCCCGTAGCATTCAGAACAGCAATTGATGGCATAAACTTTCCTTTAAAGCCCATTGCTTTACAGCCGTAAGGATTATTAGTATCCCAAGTAATGTAGTAGTGAATGCATTCGCGACAATTAATCTTTGTATACGCTGTTTTTGGCATGGTGTTGTTGTGTTTCTATATCAAATATGGTGGGATATGGGAAAATTTTTTTTAATGGTATAGAAAAATTGCATAACAAAAAGAGCCACAAACATTAAATGTAAGTGGCTCTTTTAAATATTTGGTGCCGAAGAGGAGACTTGAACTCCTACGGGTTGCCCCACACGCCCCTCAAGCGTGCGTGTCTACCAATTCCACCACTTCGGCTTGATAACTAACTCATAATTTTTACTTTTTTTCTTTTACTGGTTCTTCTTTTGTTGTGTTGGGTATAGTTTTTTTCTCATCTGTTGATGTTTTATTAGCCTCAGTAGACTGAATATCTTTTTTAGCCTCAACAGTTGCTTTTGTAGCTGGCATAATAGTTTGACTTGATTTATGACCAGACGTATATGCCATAGTTAAAGATGTTAACATAAAAACAACCGCAACAACCGTAGTGATTTTGCTCAATGCTGTGGCAGGTCCTGCCCCACCAAATAAAGATTGACCAGAAGCAGAACCAAATGATGCCCCCATATCTGCCCCTTTTCCCGTTTGAAGAAGGACTATCAGAATGAGAAGAATACAAGATACTATATGTATAAAGAGAATTATTGTTGTCATAGACTCATTTAGTTCTTCTATTTAAAAAAATAACTATTATTTATTAAAATTTACAATTTTAATAAAATTATTCACATCAAGACTTGCACCACCAACTAATGCACCATCTATATTTTCATGACTCATTAATTCTGAAATATTATCAGGTTTCACAGAGCCACCATAAAGAATCCGCATATTTTCTGCAAGATTTAAGTCAAACATTTTTTCAATTTTTGACCTTATATATCTATGAACTTCCTCTGCTTGTTCAGGTGTTGCTGTGTTTCCTGTGCCAATTGCCCATACAGGCTCATAAGCAATAACAAGAGTTGCAAGTTCATTAGAACGGAAGCCTTTTAACCCATTTTCAATTTGTTTGTCAAGCACATAAAGAGTTTTTTCTTCCTTTTTTTCAGTCTCTGTTTCACCAATGCACATTATAGGAACTATATTCGATTCAATAGACGCTCTTATTTTACGGCAGACATCTTCATTGGTTTCACCAAAATATTGTCTTCTCTCGGAATGACCTATAATTACATAACTTACTCCCGCACTTTTAAGCATAGCAGCAGAAATCTCTCCTGTATATGCTCCTTCTTTATGATAGAAGAGATTTTGTGCCCCAATATTTATAAGACTATTTATATTTTTAAGGCTTTCACTGACAAGTACGAGTGATGTAAAAGAAGGAGCTATCATTATATCCATATCAGTAATATTTTGTGTAAGCTCTGCGAGTCGCTTTGCTGTTTCAACTGCTTCTGAGCATGTTTTAAACATTTTCCAGTTACCAGCAATTAATGGAGTTCTTTTCATTTTAAACATCCTTAAATTTTATCTAAGTATATTTTATTCTCTCTTTTCTCCTCTAAGTATACCACTTGCAGGTGCTATACTTTTTTTACCTTCCATAACAATATGCTCTACAGCTTTTTTTATATCCATTTTTTCTCTTATGCTTATAGCCTTTATCAACATTGGTAGATTTATGCTTGAGATAACTTCAACAAAACCCTCTTCAAGAAACGAACAGCTTAAATTATATGGAGTCCCACCAAACATATCTGTAAAAATAATAACTCCTTTATCTCCTTGAACTCGTTTTATCCCTTTTTTTATTTTATTACGGAGAACTTCTGGGGGATCTTTAATATCAATAGAAATGTACGAAACATTTTGAATTTTCTCATCAGATATAAGTTCAGCTGCCTCAATCAATGCTTGTCCAAGATTCGCATGAGTTATAATTAAAATTCCCGTCATTATATATGTTAAATCCTTCTATGTATGTTTTTTTTCGTAAAGAGCTATTAGACGCTTTATAAAAATATTTCTATAATTTTTGTTCTTATGACTCTGTTAAATCTCTGTCAATGTCTCTGTGTATAATTCCAGGTTTAATACCCATGTTGTTAAAATGTTCAAATATTTTTCTCGCAATAGCAACACTTCTGTGTCTCCCGCCTGTGCAACCTACAGCAATTGTTAAGTAGGCTTTGCCCTCTTTTTGGTAAAGTGGAAATAGATAGTCAAGAAGATCAAGGTATTTAGTAAGAAAGATACTTGTTTCATTTAATGATAGGACAAAATTTTTTACATCATCTGATTCGCCGTCCTGATTTTTCAAAGAGGGAATAAAAAAAGGATTGGAGAGAAATCGCATATCAATGACAAGATCAGCGTCAGGCGGGACTCCATATTTAAAGCCAAATGAGACGATGTTAGTTTTCATTGATATGTGTTTTTTAGAATCTTTACCAAAAGCAATCGCTATAATCTCTGCTTTAAGGCGATGTGGACTATATGTTGATGTATCAATAATTATCTCTGAACTATTTTTAATAACAAACATCTCTTTTTTTTCTGAAAAGATGCTCTCTGTAAGACTTGCGTTATGAGATATTGGGTGATGTCTTCGTGTCTGGCTAAATCTTTTTATTAATGTAGTTTCATCAGCATCAAGAAAAATAGTTACAGGGTTAAATCCACGCTCTCTTAGCACTTCAATAGTTACAGAATATTGATTTACAAACTCTTTTTCTCTCATATCCATAACAAAGGCAAATCCTTTGATTTTAGGGTCATTTTTCAAGGGAAGATCAAGAAATTTAGGCAAAAGAGCCATAGGCATGTTATCTACACAGTAGAATCCCGAATCTTCAAATGCTGCCATGGAAGTAGTTTTACCTGAACCGGATATTCCTGTAATAATAAATATTTTTTGGTGTTTCATTTTTTATTATTCACTAAAAATTTTCCCTAAATCAAGCCTGATAGAGATAGATAATAATTAGCTAAAACTCTTCATCAATAGAGTTAATAATCTGTTCTAACTCTTCAATAGATTCAGATTTTAAGAGACTTTCCTTAAAGTGGCTCTGCTTTAGTAGTCTTGAAATATAGGCAAGAACGCTTAAATGAACTCCTGTAGAACTTGCAGGTATTATTAAAAGAAAGAAAATATGGACGGGTCTATTGTCTAATGAGTCAAATTCAATTCCCTCGCGACTTAATCCAAAGCCAACAACAATTGAGTTTATATTAGCAAGTTTACCATGTGGTATGGCAATTCCGCCTCCAATTCCTGTACTGCCAAGCTGCTCTCGCTCAAGAAGAATTTTTACAATATCTTGTGTTGCTGTTTGTGTTCTCATTGAAACAGCTTTAGCAAGCTCTTCGAGAACGCATTTTTTATCTTTTGATTGTAAATCTGCAATTATTGAATTTTTATCAAGAATATCTGATAGTTTCATTAAATTTATTAGCCTTCATATTTGATAGATTTGACAATTTTTAAAATTGTCAAATCTATGTCAAAATTAAATCTCTTACTGGGGTTGAATAAGCCCTATATTTCCATCACTTCTCTTGTAAAGAACATTTAGGCGCTCAGTTCGTGAGTTGTTAAAGACAAAAAAACTCTCTTTACTCGAATTTAACTCAATTACTGCGTCATCAATATCCATTGGTTTGTAGTCAAGAGTTTCCATAACTATGTTATAAGATTTTTTTTTTTCTACTTCAGACCCAGCATCTTCTAAATCAATTTCATCATTTTTAATTGTCTCTTTGCCACCTGACATATGATTTTTTTGTTTTTCTTTATGTTTTGTAATCTGTGATTTGATCTTATCCATTAATGTATCTATTGAAGAGTACATATTTTCAGACTCCTCTTTTGCATGAATCTTTAATTTATCACAGGTAAGGGTTATTTCAGCAATGTGTCTTATCTTTTCAACTGACAACACAACATTCGCCTCGGCAGGAGCATCCAACATCTTGTCAAATCGGTCTAATTTTTTCTGAACATAGGATTTGAGAGCATCGGAAGGATCGATCTTTTTAAAAGTTACTGATGTTTGCATAAAAACCCCCTTTTAGAGTTGTTTTCGTTTAACTGAAGGCAAAATATGTAACATCTCCCGATATTTTGCAACTGTTCTTCGGGCAATATCAATATTTGCCTTTGCCAATAGTTCTGTTATTTCCTGATCACTCAAGGGATTTGCAGGATCTTCATGATCAATAAGAGATTTTATCTTATCTTTAACACTTTCAGATGCCATTGAATCGCCATTGGTGCGTTTGATGGAGCTGTTGAAAAAATATTTAAGTTCAAAAAGCCCCTGTGGAGTATAGGCATATTTATTAGTTGTAACCCTGCTGATGGTAGATTCGTGCATATTTATATCTTCTGCCACATCTTTAAGGATCATAGGTTTTAAATAAGCCACTCCTTTTTCAAAAAATTCCCTCTGGAATTTAATGATACTTTCCATGACAGCGTAGATTGTCTTCTGACGCTGATGAATACTTTTTATAAGCCATGACGCGGACTGCATTTTATCATTAAGATAGCTTTTGGTCTCTTTAGAGAGAGGCTTGCCATTAGAGACTGAATCTCTGTAAAGTCGGTTAATTCGCAGTTTGGGTAATCCATCATCATTCATAACTATTTTAAAATCATCGCCATCTTTATAAATGTGAATATCTGGAATAATGTAATGAGGCTCTTCCGAAGTAAATTGCCTCCCGGGTTTAGGCTCTAAATATTTAATTACATTTACTGCTGCAATAACTCTTTCTAATGATACATTAATAGTGTTTGCAATTTTTTTGTAATTTTTATTCTCAAGATTTTTAATATGTGATGTTATAATCTCTATAAGAATGGGATCGTTTATACTAAGCATTTTAAGTTGTATCAACAATGTCTCTTGAAGATTTCTTGCACAAACACCTGGTGGATCAAAGCTTTGCATAATGTTCAATAGATTATTAACAGCCTCTTCAGAGAAACCTCCTATCTGAGCAATCTCTTGAACAGATGCACAAAGATAACCATCAACGTTTAGATTACCAATAATTAAGCGACCAATCTGCTCTTCCTCTTTTGTTGGTCCATACATCAAAAGCTGCCACTGAAGATGCTCCTCAAGAGTCTCTTTTGAAGTTGTGAATGCTTCATAGTTGGGAGATTCCTGTGAATCGTCCTTTTCAGTATGCACTCTTCCTGTAGAGCTATATTCATGGATATAGTTTTCCCAATCAATATCATTACCAACTTTCTCTTCAATTCTAACCTCTTTTATAGAGTTTTCAAAAATGACATCTTCATGGTTATCGTTTATATTGCCAAACATCTCTAACTCTTCAGCCGGAGTATCTGTAAGCACCTCTTCTAATGCGGGATTTTCTTCAATCTCTTGCTGAATCACCCCAGCAAGCTCAAGTCTTGAAAGCTGCAGAAGTTTAATTGCCTGCTGCAACTGAGGCGTCATAATTAATTGTTGGGTCAATGTTAGATTTTGTTGTAATCCAAGTGTCATATCAATCCAAATATCATATTAGATTTTGTTATATTCTAAGTTGCCATTCTAATGGTTTAAATAAACTATCAAAGTTTAAAATCATTGCCCAAGTAGATTTGTCTTGCCAATGTACTTGATGTTATCGTCTCAGGAGTTCCTGATTCAACAACTTTGCCTTGATTCATAATATATGCTTTGCTGCAAACACCAAGCGTCTCTCTAACATTATGATCTGAAATAAGAATTCCAATACCTTTTCCAGTTAGTTGCTTAATTATACCTTGGATATCGGCAACAGCTAAAGGATCAATTCCAGCAAATGGTTCGTCTAAAAGAATGAACATTGGGTCAGTTGCAAGAACTCTTGCAATTTCAAGCCTGCGTCTCTCTCCGCCTGAAAGAACTGTTGCTTTTTGGTTTGCAAGCCTTAAAATACCAAGCTCTTGCATCAATGAATCTGCTTTTAAATTTATATCACTTATTCTGCTTGCCATTTTATTAGGCAATAGCTCTAAAATCGCTGTGATATTTTGCCTAACTGTAAGTTTTTTAAATATTGATGCCTCTTGGGGAAGGTAACCTATCCCTTTTCTTGCTCTCATATACATTGGATAGTCTGTTATGGACTCTTGGTCAAGCAAAACATCACCTTTATCTGGTTTTATCATTCCAACTGCCATATAAAAAGTAGTTGTTTTACCTGCCCCATTTGGACCAAGAAGCCCTGTAACTTCACTTTGCTCAATTTCAATATCAACCCCATCAACAACGGTTCGGCTATTATATACCTTTACAAGTTTTTTTAATTTAAGAGTTGTCATAGAGCATTTTTATTAAGAATCATCGTATAAATTTAACTATTTAAGTTATTGTGAATTTTTATTTTATAGATTTGAAAATAGATTAAAACTTATTAATCTATAAACTTTAGAATTATTGGTGTTAGTTATCTTTTTTAAAATCCTCTTTTGAATTAAAAAGTGCTTCTACTCTCTTCTCTTTTCCGCCTTCAACTATAACTTTACCAGAATCTTGAAATAATATGATCTTTTTTCCAGTTACGTAGCTCTCTCCTGTCATAACACGCGGTGCATCTCCTGTAAGAACGAGCCTCTGATCTGTTGAAGTATAGACAGCTTGATCCCCTGATGCTGTTCGATTGCCAGAGATAAATTTCACATTGCCCGATGCAGTGAGTGATTTAATATCATGCTTGTTATTTTCTTTATTATCTTTCTTCTCTTTCTCAGTAAAAAGCAAAACTGAGATTTTATCTGCCTTAATGACAGAAGTACCTTGGGTTGCAACAACATTGCCTGAAAATGTTATTATTGATGACTCTTTTTCAACCAGCATAGTATCTGATGTTACATGCAACTTCTTATCCTGCTGAGATGTTAATGTTTTTTGTTTCTCAGATTTGCTTTGCTCTTCAGGCAATATTTGCTCTGCTGCCAATGTTTCGTTCTTTTTATCATCAGCAGCCAATGGCGTTATAAATTGGGGTATAATTATAAATAAAAATACTATAAATAAAAAATTCTTATATAAATTTTTTATTATCTTAGCAGTTAAACCCTTTTTAATTATTAATTTGAGTAGGTTATTGGTTACTCTTTTAGGCATATTATTGGGAAAAAACGAGAGATTTAGATATGATAGCATACACATTACCTTTCAATTCAAGCGTATTTTTATTTATATCAATTTTCATGCTGTCAGATTCAATAATAGATTCAGGAAGTGTAGAGTCATTGTTATAAGAAGAGTTATTAGTTACTGTTATATGCTCATTTGAATATATTATATGGCTTTTTTTTTCATAATGCAACTGGTCAGTTTTAAGTATAGACCCATGATATTTAATTATAACATTATCGTATAGCTCTATATCATTCTCTTTTGTGTTAACATATCCCTTTTTTGATGTTGCAAATACTTCTTCTCCATTTTTAAGAAAAAAAACTAATGATATGTCAACAATAAGAGCTTTAGCCTCATTTTTTAAAAGTTTTGCTGAAGACGCTTTAAGTGTCCACTCTTTTACTCCATTTCTTGTTGAAGTATGCTGCATAGAGTTAAGCAATAAAGATGCGTCTGAATCAACTTTAATTTCATTAAAGTTTTTTTTCACTGACGTTAGTTTCTCATAAAAGTAAAATCCCGCAAGTATTGCTAACATAAAAAAGAGAAGTATAAATAATATAATTTTAATCTTTGCTGATGTCATTCTCTTTATAGGAGATAAAAATTTAACAATTTCTAATACCAATGATGTAAAATACCCTCCCACAGACCTTTTGCCTTTAGGATTATTTCGCATATTTCACGCACTGCACCATCTCCACCTCTATTTTTAGTTGTATAATTTGCTATTTGAATAACTTCGGGTGAGGCATTGGCAACAGCAAAAGAGAAACCGCACTCTCTCATTACAGAAATATCTGGCAGATCATCGCCTGCAAAAGCAACTTCATTTTTTTCAACTTCCAAGCTTTTCAGGATAGTTTTCAAAGCCCCTGCTTTATCTTTCACTCCATCAAATATAAGATCAATACCAAGATTTTTGCACCTTGCACTCAATGCACCATTCGCAACTCTTCCTGTGATAATACCTACTCTTATGCCTGAATCCATCAGAAGTCTAAGTCCAAATCCATCTTTTGAACAAAAACTTTTAATCTCTTCACCTGAATCTGTGTAGATAATCTTCCCATCAGTTAAAACACCATCAACATCAAGAAGAAGAAGTTTTATTTCAAAAAGTCTATGTTCCATATATAGGTCTCCTAATTTAAATGGCTTAGAAACTCTTGAAGATTAACAAATTCAATGCTCTGATTCTAAAACCCACTCTTACATGCCTATTTAATAAGCAATGATGAAAGATTCCTGCTTTATAACGTATCTATTTCAGAAGAGATAGCCTCTTTTATTTTGACAAGTGTAGTAAGTAAAGGTGCCATATTTTCAAGAGGAATTGAGTTAGGACCGTCGCATAGTGCTTTATTAGGATCAGGGTGAGTCTCAATAAATATACCATCTGCACCAGCAGCAACAGCAGCTCTTGCTAAATACGGTGCAAAACGACTTTCACCTGAAGATGCTGTGCCACCGCCGCCTGGAAATTGAACGCTGTGAGTTGCATCAAAGATTACAGATACCCCCATATTCTTTACAATCTGTATAGATCTAAAATCGACAACAAGGTTGTTATAACCAAATGTTGTACCTCTCTCTGTAATACTTATTTCTGTGGAACCGCAAGCTCTTGCTTTTTCAATGATGTTCAAACACTCATAAGGAGATAAAAATTGCCCTTTTTTGATATTAAGTGCCTTACCAGTTTTTGCTGCAGCACAAATTAGATCGGTTTGACGACATAAAAATGCTGGAATCTGTATTACATCAAGCACCTCTGCTGCTATCTTAGCCTGCTCTGGGGAGTGTATATCAGACACAATTTGTAAATTTAGGCTCTCTTTTATATCTTTTAATATTTCAATTCCCTTTGCAAAACCAGGACCTCTGAAAGAGTTAATTGATGAGCGGTTAGCCTTATCAAAAGACGCTTTGAAAATAAATGGAATAGCAAGCTCAGAAGTTATCTTTTTCAACTCTGCTGCAATCTTAAAAGTTGTCTCCTCGCTCTCAATAACACAAGGACCAGATATTAAAAATAGCTTATTGTTTTCAATGATTTTATTAAAATGTTGATCTTTTGTATAATGTGAATAAGTCATAAAATACTCCGTTGAATTATTTTATGTTTAATATTAGCTTAAGGAATGGAAATAAAATAACACCATAAATTTCTATAAATTTAGTAGAGACGAAAGTCCGTGTGCCTCTATACTCTAAGCGGGCATTAATTGAGCTTTTTCTATTTAAGTAGAACTCAATTTATGACCTTGATCAGTATACTATCAGTTTAGGGATTAATTAAATTCTAATTCCTAAGTATAATTTAAAAGCAGCTTTGAAAGTCTAAAAAATTATAAAACACATACTATAAAGATATTATAAATTAGAATTACTGATTAATCTTAATCTGTTCTTGAAATTCTTAGATAAAGTGTAGTAAAGCAGTCAAGATATTTTATATATATAAAATCCTTAGTAAAAAAATACAACAACCAAATATCTAACCAGAGTCTTAAAATAATAAAATAGGTATATAATAAATACTAAAATGCTATCGATATTAATGAAAATAGATAAACAAAAATCTTTTAGATACGTATTAGCTATATTGACTTTTATAATTATAGTTTTTTGGGCACAACCCATGGGACAAAATAGTCGTTCTAACTTACTAAATGCCCAATACGATCAGATTATACAAAACTATGAATTGACAAAAGAAACGGAACAGTCAGACTTAAAGCCAATTCTTCTTAAAATTGTTAATAATCGTCTTAAATGCTATTCAGATACTTCAGAATACTCTCTACGGCTTTCAAACTGTCGCAAAAAGTATCAATATGAACTATTGAGAGCTGCAAGAGAGAATTTGAAATCTTCTCCAAGTCTTGGAGAGTTTATGCTTTGCACCCAAAATTGCCCCCTTGCTTATTCTTTTTGTAATGGAGAAGAGTTGACAGAAAATGAATCTCAAAATTGTCAAGAGATAGAGGTGCTATGTGTGGAGCGTTGCCTTGATGCTTTTTGGCGAGGTAATGGATTTAGTAATACCTATGATTAATTAGCTAATTTTACTATTTTGCTATAAATTATATTAAAATGACTAACATTCTTTAGGATAAAAAAATGGTTCTCTGGGAAAAAATTAAAAAAAATTCATTATTAGTAATAATAACATCTCTTATTGTTTTATTCTTGGTAGTATATCTTGCAGACCTTATTTTTATAACTATCTACCCTGGTTATGCAGGTGTCCTTTTTAGAAGGATTTTTGATTCTGGAACCGTAATAAATAAAGTTTATGATGAAGGACTCAATATTATTGCACCATGGAATAAGATGTATGTCTATGATGTTCGTATCCAAGAAAAGAAGCAGTGCGTCAGTGTATTGAGCCAGAATGGATTGACAATTGATGTTGTTGTATCGCTTAGATACCACATTGAAAGAGATAAGTCGCCGATATTACATAAAAAAGTTGGACCTCAGTATGAGGAGAAAATTATTATCCCCTCTATAATTTCATCTGTAAGGGAAGTGGTTGGTGAGTATCTTCCTGAAGAGATTTACACTACAGCAAGGCATCTTATCCAAGACAAATTACTTATTGAAGTAATTGAGGAGACTGGTAGAATCCCAATAACTTATGATGACGTTATTGTTGAAAATATCATGTTGCCAGAGTTGATTAATAACGCCATTGAACTAAAACTAAAGCAGCAACAAGAGTTCTTGGAATATGAATTCCGTGTTAAAAAGGCTGAAAGAGAGATAGAGAGAAAAGAGAAAGAAGCAATAGGTATTAGTAATTTTCAAAAGATCGTTACAGAGAGCCTTTCACCTGACCTATTGAAATGGAAAGGTATTATGGCAACCCTTGAGTTGGCAAAATCATCAAATACAAAAGTCATTATTGTTGGTGGTGGTGAAAACGGACTTCCAATTATCTTTAATGCAGATTCTGCAAGCTCTTCATCTTCTTCAGACTCTTTATCGCTTTCTGATGATAAGAATGTAGTCTCTTTAGATAGTAAAGCCAAATCAATATACGAAGATGATAATACAGATCAATATGTTGACGATGAAAAACCTATGGAGATAAATAGAGGTTCTCTACTTACGAACAAAAATGTAGATGGAGATAAATTAAAAAATAGTGATATAAATAAATCTGATAATATTGAAGATAATATAGATGAAAAAAAAGAAAAGAGTAGCGAATCAACAAATATAGTAAAGTTAGAGCCAATAAAAGTAGAAAAAGATAAAAAATAAGGGTAACTAACACTAACAAAATTAGGATAGATAATTATGATAGTTATATTTACTATAATTTTGGTAATATTATGGTTTTCTTGGCAAGCCTACAATAAAAATCTTTAAATGCAGATGTTAATAGCCGAAAGTTTAAAAAAATTTAAAAGTTGTGAAATGAATATTAAATAAACTCTAAATTAAAAAAATCCTTATATAGTTCCCCCGCCTTAATTAGCGGGGGTTTTCATACGTTAACCTGATTTTTTCCATCACTATGTTCATGTAAAGATATACATATTTTAATTTTTTTCAATACGACATGGAACAAATCTGTGAATCGGAGTTCCAAGAAAATCGCGATTTGTGTTTTTTGTCAGACGATTAACATTGATTCCATAAATTTTATCATCATATATAAGCCCAAATCCATGAGGAATTAGAACCATTCCAGAACGCACCTGAGAACTTACTTCAACTATTCCAACTTCACTACCTGCCTCTGTAAGTACTTTAACAGATTCGCCACTTACCAGATTTAATCTATCAGCATCTTCAACACTTACAGCTACGCTGCACGCTTGTTTATCTTTGTTCCATTCAGGATTTCTCATCATTGTATTCATGTTATATCTTGTATGGCGACCAGCATTTAAAATCAATGGAAACTCTTTTGGCATTTGAAGCTCTTTTGATTCTCTCTCAGCGTTAAGCTCTATAATTTGTTGCTCAACTTCAGGTATATAAAGTTCAATTTTTCCTGATTTTGTTTGAATTGAACTCATATTATTTTCAGAATTTACCTTACCAACCCATAAACCTTGAGGATTATCTATAATGGCTTGAAATATTTTATCCCCCTGATCCATACTATTTTCAAACCCTGCTCTTACAGCATTTTTCCTAAACGTCTCTGGAGCTGTCATAAGAATACCCCACAACGCGGCTTTTGCAGCACTATCCCAAGTTTCTCCGAGAGTTTTGGCAAGAACAAAAGGCATTTTAGAAAATATTGATGGATTAGATGAAGCCCACTGCATAAGCTCCATTCCAAAAGCCATTCTGCTTTTTTGAGAGTTTGCTATTAAGTTGTCGTTAGAAAGATTCAAAGAGTCCTCTCCAATAGAATCTCTATCAACATTTTTGGCAGCCTTTTTAACATTTTCTGGAATATTTGGTATCAAACCAAGTTTATCAGCGATTTTGGTAAATATTTGAGATGCTTCAAGGCATTTTTCAGGAGGATTGATAATTGGACGCCTCAATTGAAGATAAACTTCTGGAAAAGTAAGAGGAAAAAAAGCTGTATCCCATGATTCATAGAATGTTCGGCATGGCAGCACATAATGGGCAAATCGTGCTGTTTCACTCATCACAATATCATTGACAACAAGAAGGTCAAGCTCTGAAAATGCCTTTTCGTAAGCTGTTGTGTCAGGATAAGAACGCAATGGATTACAAGCACTTACATAAACAGCTCTTAATCTTTCAGGGTGATTGCTTAAAATCTCTTCTGGCATAACTGATGGAGGGAAAGTCCCAACCGCAACTGGCGGCATATTAGTAGCCACGGTACGCCAAACTTTGGGGTTTCTCTCGTCAGCATGAGAACCCATAGGCACTACCATTCCGGGAATAACATTTCCACCTGAAACACAAAAAATTCCGCAAATAGTGCCAAGTATATTCATAAGATAAGAATTTATAGCACTGTTGCGTCCCATGTAAATTCCAAGGTCTGGGTGCATACACCACTTTTTTGTGGTCATAAGGCGGCAAAGCTCAACAACTTTATCATACTCAAGCTCACAGAGACTTATTGCCCCTTTTATATCAAACTCCTTAAACCAATGTTCTATTTTTTCATAACCTTCCACATATTTTTCTATATATTCTCTCTTCTCCCACCTATTTTCTAAAATAATCGCAATCATAGCCTTTATGAGAAGAGCATCGGTTCCGGGGCGGATTGCCAAGTGGATATTGGCAATTGCAGCGGTTTCAGATTTTCTTGGATCAATAACTACAAGAACTTTATCTTGAGATTTGCTAAACTCTTTTAACACAATCGGGGCACGTGCCATTTGGTGGCTCTCCATTCCATTCCAACCCCAACCAACAAGCATATCTGTGTTATTTTCATCTGGTATAACAATATTATACTGCTTTCCAAACATACGCCCTAAAGTCCAAAATATACCGCTAAACTCCTGACCAGCAGATGAGTAGTGGTATTGAGAACCCATCTGTTTTAACAAAGTTACACCAAAAGCACCCTCTAAATGACCGCCTTGAGAACTTGCTCCCATATAGGCAAAAGAGCGTGGTCCATATTTTGCGACAATATCTTTAAGTTTTGTGGCAATTTCATCAGTTGCTTGTTCCCAATCAATTGGAATGAACTTATCACCTACTCTTTTAAGCGGCTCTTTGAGTCTATCTGACGGATATTGGTGATAGATAATATTCATACCTTTACGACAAGCATAACCTCTACTTCTTGGATTATCTTTATCAGGTCTCACTTTAACCATCTTGTTATTCTCAACCTGAACCTCTAATCCGCAATTTTGAGAACATAGAACACAACCAGTTTTATGCCATTCACCCATATTTTATTCTCCTTTTAATATAAAACTATTTTTTATCCAATAAACCGCAGGGGGCAATTTAAGTTTTGCATGAACTCTATTATAAACGTGCGGTAAACTTAGTTATTCATAAAAATACACTTTTTTAAGAGTCATATAAAAGGGGAGATAGGACAAAAAGCATTCAAAAAAGGACAACAGCTCACCTTTCCCTCTTTTTCTTGACATGGTTAATAGATTCAATTAGAGATTCTTATACTTCAAACAGGAAGAAACTTAAGCTTTTATATATGCAAAACTCAACTTATGACCAAGAGCAGTATAACAATATTGTGATGTAATTTTGTAAATAGCGTTTGACGCAAGAGCGGCAAATAACAAAATGGTGAATAGATGAAAATAGCAACAGTAACTTTAATTGATAAGAATATAGAAAAGTTTAATGAAGATATTTTAGTTTATTTTATTCCTCAAGAAAAAAATAATAAATTTGAGTATCTTACTAATAATAGCTCTATAAATGATCAAATTGATCTCGCATATAAACTTGGAGATTTTTCAGGTAAAGAAGGGCAGACTCTCTTATTGTATCCTTTTGATTATATGGAAGAGTCTAAAGAGAATAATATAACTTTACCCAAACGTATTTTAGCAGTTGGTATTGGGAAGATTAATATAAATAATGACTCCAAACTTAATGATTACAATGAATTTGTTGATATTTTACGAAAAGCTGGCGGCTCTGTTTCATCAATAGCAGCAAAAGTTAAAGCTAAAACAATTTTGGTCTCTATTCCTGATATTGCAAATCTCATTAATATTCCTTCAGATAGTGAAAATCTTACGGGCAATAACCTTGCAAATAACAGAGACAAATATATAGATATTGACGCCTCTGCTATGAATTTACCAAATATAGCACAATACATTGCTGAAGGTATTTTACTTGGTGATTACCTCTTTTTAAAATATAAAAAAGAGAAGCCTGATGAACCTCATTATAATGGGTTGGCTGAAATTAAATTCTATTTAGAAAATTTTTCAAACTCTTCATCACCTTCAAGTAGTTCAAATTATTCTAAAACTATTTCTAAGGTTCGCAAATCACTTAAACGTGCATCAATATCTGCTCAAGCTGTTTACAAGGCAAGAGACATGGGAAATGAACCTGCAAATGAGTGGAGAGCATCTGATTTTGCAGCTTATGCAACTAAATTAGCAAAAAAATATAAACTTAATTGCACAATTATTGATAAAGAGAAGATGAAAGAGCTTGGAATGGGAGGAATTATTGCTGTTAATCAAGGTTCTTCAGAGCCTCCTAAAATGGTTATTTTAGAATACCAACCCAAAAAAGATAAGGTAAAAAGTAAAAAGCATAAAGATGAGCAAAATAGCAATTTAAAGCAAGAAGATGTGAAGCAAAATCAAAATTTAAAAGAAGAAGGTTTTGAAGAAAAAAGAGAGACAATCCTTCTTGTTGGTAAAGGAATAACCTTTGATTCTGGTGGAATCTGCCTTAAACAGCCAACTGGTATGGAAGATATGAAATATGATATGTGCGGTGGTGCGGCTGTTCTTGCCGTAATGCAGGCAGTTGCACAGGAGATGCCAAATAATATTGGAGTTGTAGCAATTGTGCCAGCAACTGATAATCTATCTGGTGGTGCGGCTGTAAAGCCAGGTGATATAATTCGCCACTACAATGGGGTTACTTCTGAAATTATCAATACTGATGCAGAGGGAAGAATGGTTCTTGCCGATGCAATTGCATACGGAATTGAGACTTTTAAGCCTGTTTGTGTGGTTGATATTGCGACATTGACAGGAGCTGCAATTATAGGTCTTGGGCATCACTATTCTGCTATTTTGGGTAACAATGATGAGCTTATTAAACGCCTTGTGGAAGCAGCTAACAGGGCAGGAGAGCCTCTTTGGAGGCTGCCTCTTGGAAAAGAATATACAAAACAGATCGAGTCAAAGGTAGCAGATATAAAAAATGCGGGAGGAAAAGCTGCTGGCACTATCACGGCAGCAGCTTATCTTGAACATTTTGTTGGAAAGACCCCCTGGGCACATATTGATATAGCCGGAACAGCATGGGAGTTTACAGAGAAAAACTATATTCCAAAAGGAGCTTCTGGTATTGGGGTTCGCACATTTTTAGAGCTTATTCGCAATTGGCAAACATCTCTTACATAAAAAGCCTATAAAGAGCTTGCGTTCCTTCATATTCATAACCATTTTGTGCAACTTTATCATAAAGTGATTTTGCAAGATTAAGTCCCGGCAAATCAAGCCCCATCTCTTTTGCTGAATCAATTGCAATACCCATATCTTTAATAAAATGTCTAACATAAAACCCGGGTGCAAAATCACCTTTTATGATTCTTGGACCAAGATTATTCAAAGACCAGCTTCCTGCAGAACCTGTCCCAATGTTTTTTAAAACCATTTCAGGATCAAGCCCTGCTTTTTTAGTGTATGCAAGAGTTTCGCATAATCCTAACATACATGCTGCAATTGATATTTGATTTGCCATCTTAGTATGTTGGCCGCTTCCCGCATTACCTTGAAGATGAATATTTTTACCCATTACCTCAAAAATAGGCTTTGATGCCTCAAAAATATCTTTATCACCACCAACCATTATGACGAGCGCAGCATTTTTTGCTCCAATATCTCCACCAGATACAGGGGCATCTAAAGCGTGAATCGAACGTTTTTTAGCCTCTTCATATATTTTAGCAGCAAGCAAAGGACTTGAGGTTGTCATATCAATCAAAATGGTCTCTGGCGAGGCATTTTCAATAATTCCACCTTTTTGAAGATAAACCTCTTCAACATCTGAAGGAAAGCCGACAATTGTGATGATTACATTGCATTTTTTTGCAAGTTCTGCTGTTGTATTTTCCCAAATTGCACCTTTCTTACAAATTAATTCTGCCTTTGATTTTGTGCGACTATAAACATGCAATTTATATCCTGCATCAAGAATATGACCTGCCATGCTGTTACCCATTACGCCTGTTCCAATAAAGCCAACAACTGTATTTTGAGGGGTTATTTTCATTTGTTTATTTTCCTATACTTTAACCTTTTAATGATAAATTGTAGTTATAACTCTTAAGTTATATATGTATATCTAACTAACCAAAACAACATAGCTTTATAAGTTGACAACATGCAACGCTGTTGTATTTTTAATTGCCTGAATAAATATGTTGAATACTCGAACAACACTATTTTTTGAATAAAAAACAAAATAGTAATCAAATAAAACAAAATATTTTCAATGTAATGCTGATGAATGAATTATGTGAAAATTAACATATAAGTTAGGAGAAAAAATATGTGGGAATATAATGATAAAGTCAAGGATCATTTCCTGAATCCAAGAAATGCTGGAGAGATGAAAGATGCAGATGCAGTTGGCGAAACTGGCTCTCTCTCCTGTGGTGATGCTTTAAAGCTATTTCTAAAAATAAACAAAAGTGGCAGAATTGTTGATGCAAGCTTTATGACATTTGGTTGTGCAAGTGCAGTTGCATCTTCATCAGCATTAACAGAGATTGTTAAAGGTATGACTCTTGATGATGCTGAAAAACTGACTAATGATGACATCGCTGATTATCTTGGTGGTCTTCCAAAAGAAAAGATGCACTGTTCTGTCATGGGGCAGGATGCTTTACGTAAAGCTATAAGATCATATAAAGGTATTGAAATACTTGCTAAACCAGGCAATACAATATGTGAGTGCTTTGGAGTAACTGATCTTGAAATAATAGAAACTGTAAAGCAAAATAATCTTAAATCAGCAGAAGATGTGACGTTTTACGTCAAAGCAGGCGGGGGCTGCGGTAAATGTGTTGAAAAAATAGAGGAAATTGTTGAGTCAATTCTTGCCCAAGCCTAAAGAATAGAAATTAAAAATTTGAACTTTAATTTTACTTTGTTAGGTTACTTATTTGCATAGCCTAATAGCCCCATCCCGCCCTCTCCAAGGTGTGGGAATTATATTATTCCCCTCTCCTTGGAGAGGGGTTAGGGGTGAGGCGAAGTAATATAACAAAGTAGAATTAAAAAACACCAAATGAAAAAGGAGAATATAAAAAATGAATATTGTATATACTGATAATAATGCCACAACAAAAGTGTCTCCTGAAGTTCTTGAAGAGATGATGCCCTATTTTTCTGAGCTGTATGGCAACCCTTCAAGTATGCACTCATTTGGTGGCAATGTAGGTGGAAAGATTCAGGAGGCACGAGAACGGGTGGCAAGACTTATTAATGCCAATCCATCAGAAATTGTATTTACAAGCTGCGGAACTGAAAGTGATAATGCTGCAATCATGGCTGCTCTTGAACTCAATCCCGCAAAAAAGCACATAATTACATCTGCTGTTGAACATCCTGCAATTAAAAACCTCTGCTCTTATCTTGAGAGAAAAGGCTATCATATAACTTTTGTCTCTGTGGATAGAGAGGGACATCTTGACACAGAACTTATTTACGAAATAATCGAGAAAAAAGCAGATGATATTGCTGTAATATCTCTGATGTGGGCAAACAATGAGACTGGTGTCATTTTTCCTGTTGAAGAAGTTGCTCGGAAAGCTGCTGAAAAAGGGATTCTGTTTCATACTGATGCGGTGCAGGCAGTGGGGAAAATACCTATTGATGTTAAGGCTGCCGACATTGCTATGCTATCCTTATCTGGTCATAAGATTCACGCCCCAAAGGGTATTGGAGCTTTATATGTGAGACAGGGGATAAAGTTTCCACCATTTCTTAAAGGCGGACATCAAGAAAAAGGGCGAAGAGCTGGAACTGAAAATACTGCTTCAATTATCGGACTTGGAAAAGCAAGTGAGCTTGCAAAAGCTCATTTAAACGAAATGGATACCAGAATCAGAGGATTGAGGGATTATCTTGAAGCTGAACTGCTTGCAAAAATACCAGCATCTTCAGTGAATGGAGATAAAAAAAATCGCCTTCCAAACACCTTGAGTATTGGATTTGATGCAGTGGAGGGGGAATCAATTTTGCTTTTGATGGATCAAAGTGGCATCTGTGCGTCGTCTGGTTCTGCCTGCACATCTGGCTCGCTTGATCCCTCTCATGTTCTAATGGCAATGAAGGTTCCTTTTGAGTCTGCTCACGGGACAATCCGATTTTCTCTGTCAACATACAATACAAAAGAGGAGATGAGTTATATAATTGAGGCAATGCCGCCAATTATTAAAAGGTTGAGAGATATTTCACCATTTTGGAAAAAATGATATGTTTTTGTTGTTTAAATAATTGGAATTAAGGATCGATAATAGTCGGCTTTAGCCGACTTCAATTATTTTAGCCCTGAAATTTATTTCGGGGCTAAAATAATAATCAAAAAGCATGATACATAATATAAAAAATTGCTGATTATTAAGCGAGCATCATGGTTGCCGGCTCAATAAGATGTCTTTCATTCACTTTTTCGCCATCTTTTAGAATTACTACCTCGATTTTATCCTCTTTAGGCTGCAAATATATTGCTTTTGCAAAACGATCTTGAACCTTATCAAGCTGAATCGGAAAACCTTTATCAGTAAAAGCCTCTTCTCTATGGCTCTTCATTGAAAACCAAATTGCCAATGAAAACTCAGAAGCAAGTTCTAATAGTTTATCTAAAACAACAGAGCAATCTCTATCAAAATCAAGACCGTCAACCACAATCATTGAAGGCATTTCAAGAGAGTTTTTTCTAAGGCTAACAAGGTAATCTCTAATATTTTTGGGGCTAAAGGTGTTCTCGTGGCAGGTTATGCCAAATTTACAAGGGGCAAGATCGTCCCAAAGACGAGAGGCTTTTTGAGGATCAATATATCCAACACTGTCAATAAGGTTAGTATAACCTTCTTTGTATCTGAGGTTTATTTTATCAATGGTGTCGTAAAGGCTTATATGAATAACCTTTTTTCCCTCAAGAAGCCATGAAATAGCAATCTGCACAAGAAATTGAGTCTTTCCCACACCCGCTCTTGAAATCACAGCAGCAAATTGACCTTTTTCCATATAGTCATTACCGATAATCTGCACTACAGGGCTTTTTTGAATTAAATCTTTTCTTAGCATTTTTCCCTCTCTTTATCCCTATTTTTTCTTTTTATCTTCTTCTTTTGCCTTGATAATTGCATCTGCTACAGACTGAGGAACCTGCTTGTATGAAGAAAATTCCATTGTGAATTGTGCTTTTCCCTGAGTTGCAGAACGAAGTATGGTTGAAAACCCAAACATCTCTGAGAGAGGAACTTGAGATTCAATAACAGACATAACACCTTCTTCCTGAGACCCAAGAATAATACCGCGGCGTTGATTGATAAGACCCATACAAGAGCCTTGAAATTCGTTTGGGGTTTCAATAACAACTTTCATAATAGGTTCATGGATAACAGGTTTTGCCTTAAGATAACCTTCAAGAAAACCGCCTCTTGCAGCAGCTTGAAATGCCATATCAGATGAGTCAACAGCATGGTATGCACCGTCCATTAATGTTACACGGACACCAGTAATTGGAAATTCTAATTTTGGACCTTTTTCCATACACCCCGCAAAGCCCTTTTCGCAGGCTGGGATATAGTTAGTTGGAATTCTTCCTCCAGTAACTTTATTCACAAATTCAAATTCGCCATCAAATGGTTCAACAAATCCAGAAACACGACCAAATTGACCAGCACCACCTGTCTGCTTTTTGTGGGTGTAGTTAAACTCTGCTTTTTGGGTAATGGTCTCTCTGTAGGCAACTCTTGGCTGACCTGTTATAACTTCTGCTTTATATTCACGCTTCATCCTCTCAACATAGACCTCAAGGTGAAGCTCACCCATTCCCTGAATAATGGTCTCGTTAGTCTCTTTATCAACATAAGTTCTAAAAGTTGGATCTTCTTTAGTAAATCTGTTAAGAGCCTTTGACATATTAATTTGGGATTTATTGTCAACTGGATTAATTGATAGAGAGATAACTGGTTCCATTACGTGCATTGCAATCATTGAGTAGTTAATGCCAGGACTTACAAAAGTATCGCCAGAGGCACAATCAATACCAAACATAGCACCAATATGACCTGCTGGAATCTCATCAATATCTTCCATCTCAGCAGCGTGCATTCTTATAAGACGACCAACTTTAACTTTCTTACCATCGCGGCTATTGATAATAGTGTCGCCTTTTTTCAATCCACCCTGATAAACTCTGATATAGGTCAACTGACCATACTGCCCATCTTCTAACTTAAATGCTAATGCAACAGTTGGTTTATCAAAATCACTTGTTAAGGTTACGCTCTCACCATTGTTGTCATGATCAATTGCTTCATTATTTATATCAATTGGAGCTGGTAGAAATTTTATAACTGCATCAAGCAAAGGTTGAACCGCTGTATTTTTATAGGCTGAACCCAGAAAAACAGGAGTCATCTCTCTTGCAATAGTTCCTCTTCTAATGGCATCTACAACCATTGCTTCTGTTATCTCTTTTTCTTCCAAAATAGCTTCTGTCAGCTCGTCAGAATACATAGAGACAGCATCTATCATCTCTTCGCGTTTTTCTGCTGCTTCATCTTTCAGTTCGTTTGGAATCTCTTTTACAATTACATTTTCCCCATTATCACCCTCAAAATAGAGAGCTTTCATTGAGACAAGATCAACTACGCCTTTAAGTTTATCTTCAAGACCAATGGGAATCTGCATTAAAACAGAGTTATGACCAAGTTTGTCTCTTAGCTGCTTTGCAACTCTGTATGGGTTAGCTCCGCTTCGATCGCATTTGTTGACAAACGCAATACAAGGAACCTGATAACGTTTCATCTGCTGATCAACTGTGATTGATTGAGACTGAACACCAGATACTGAGCAAAGAACCAAAATAACCCCGTCAAGAACTCTAAGCGATCTCTCAACTTCAACTGTAAAATCAACATGCCCCGGCGTGTCAATAATATTTATATCGTTTTTATTCCATTCACAGTGCGTTGCTGCCGAAGCAATGGTTATTCCGCGTTCTCTTTCGAGTTCCATAGAGTCCATAACAGCACCTGCACCATCTTTTCCTTTGACTTCATGAATTTGATGAATTCGATTTGTGTAAAAAAGAATTCTCTCTGTCAGCGTTGTTTTGCCAGAATCAATGTGTGCACTAATTCCAATATTTCTTACTCTCTTTAAATCCTTTAACATAATAAAAAATTATCCTTATGACTCTGAAAACTTGTCCTTATTTCAACTTGTTACTCAACAAGTTAAGTGTAACACATATTATTAAAAAAATTTCATTAATATATTTTTAATAGGTTAGTGTGTCAAGACTTAAATTAAACTTGTTCAAGTCAAATGCTTTCCCTATTTTTGGTTGACATGCACAAACCTGACATATATATAAATCGAACAGAGAATTTAAAGAATTTTAGCATTTCACCAAATACTTAAATTTTAATTAGGGAGATATATTATGAGCGAAAAAAAGAGAATACTTGTTGTTGACGATGAGCCTGATTTTGCTTCAATTGTCCAGTCAAACCTAAAACGCGAAGGGTTTGATGTTGAGGTTGCTTATGATGGAAATGAGGCTATTGAAAAGGTAAAAGCAAATCCACCTGATGCTATTGTTCTTGATGTTATGATGCCCGAAAAAGATGGATATGAGGTGTGTGCTGAATTAAAACGCAGTGATAAATACAGTGATATACCTATTATTATGCTTACCGCAGTTGCAGACCATGTTGGCTCAACACGTTATTCTCATGCTGATGGAATGAGCATGGAGGCTGACGACTACCTTCCTAAGCCAGCTTCTGCAGAAGAGATTACAAAAAGTGTCAAAAGGCTTGTCTCCTAAATATATTCTTTTAAAAAACAGGTAGAGGCTTAACTTGTTGTAGTTAACCTCTACCTGTTTTTTTATCTGTTCCACTTTATCTCGGATGGTGATTATGAAAATATTTTGTATTTTAGGTGATGAACGGGCGTTCCGTACAAAATCGCCCACCATGTTTTCAACCGTATTTAAGCGAATTGGAATCAGTGCGGCTTATGTCCCATTCAAAGTATTTCCTGATCAGATCGGGGCTGCAATGCAAAGTCTTAAATCATTAAATATTGATGGTGCCAATGTAACCATTCCATATAAATCATCTGTTATCCCCTACATGAATATCTTATCTGAAGGTGCAAATATCATTGGTGCGGTTAATACAATAATTAGAAACGATCAAGAGCTTAAAGGATACAACACCAATGCAATAGGTTTTATGGATACACTTGAGGAGAGAGCCTTTAATGTTACAGGCAAAAAAGCTCTTGTATTTGGTTCAGGCGGCGGTGCAAGAGCTGTGGTTTTTATATTAAATTGGTTAAGGGCATCTTCCATACAAATATCTGGCAGAACTTCCAAAAGAGTTGACGATATTATAAATAAAATTGGAGGCAGTGCAACATCTCTTGAGGTAATGGTAAAATATACACCAACAGCAAATATAATAATAAACACAACTCCAATATCGTCATTTGACGATTCCCCAGAATTTGCACGATTTATTGAAAATCAACATTTTAAAGAGTGTGAGCTTATAGTTGATCTAAATTATGGACGTCAAAATAATATATGGCAGAATAAGGCTTCTGAACTCGGTGTCCCTTTTATTGATGGTTTTGCCCCTCTTGCCCATGCAGCAAGACGAACTCTACTTCTTTGGACACGAATTGACGTAGAACCATCTGAATTTCTCAAAGCCATTGATGCTATTTAAAAAATCTTAAAACCATTTATAAAGAGATGTTTAAAGATTTAAGGAGATATTAAAGAGTATGGAGAACATTGATCCCAAAAAAATTCTGGTAATTGATGATGAACCAAGTTTAAGAGAAGGTGCCAGAAGGATTCTTTCCAAAATGGATTTTGAGGTGTTTCTTGCCCCAAAAGGAGAAGATGGACTTGAGGTTATTGATAAAGAACCTATTGCAATTGTTCTTCTTGATATGAAGATGCCAGGTATGGACGGCATGGAAGTTTTAAAGCGGATTATGGCGTTAGATAGAGGTATTCTTGTTATTGTAATTACAGGATATGCAACTGTAGAGACTGCAATTGAAGCTATGCAAAGAGGTGCCTATAACTTTATACCTAAACCTTATCAACCAGATCAACTTAGAATTGCTGTAAGCAGAGCAAGGGAAAAACTTGACCTTGCAATTGAGACAAAAAGGCTTCAGGAGGAGAGAAAACGCAACCTTGCAGACCTTCATACAGAGCAGAGCAGAACACTTACAATTATAGAATCTCTGCCAAATGGGGTTATGGTTACCAATTCAGATGGCAAAGTTGTTTTAATAAATCCCGCTTGTTATCGCTATCTTGATATTGATCCTCAAAAGGGTCCTGGAGATATTACAGTTGAAGAGGTATTTAACAACAAAGAGCTTTGTATCCTTATTCTTGATATCTCAAAGGGAAAATATATTGATTATGCTGATATTCCTGCTCACGAAATTGATATTGATAATAAAAAATTTTTTATGGTCAGATGCAGACCAGTTTTAGGAGAGAAAAAAGAGTGTCTTGGTGCTGTTGTAAATATCGTGGATATATCAACAATGAAGGCATTAGATCATGTGAAATCTGAATTTGTAGCTAAGGTTACCCATGAGCTGCGATCCCCGCTCTCAACAATCCACGAGCAGCTAAATATGGTTATGATGGCACATACAGGGGAAGATGGAAGAGGTGTAGCCAGCGAAGAAGAGCAGTATATGCTCTTCCGTGCAAAGGAAAAAACAAAGGCTCTTATTTCAACCATTGGAGATCTTCTTGATCTATCCCGAATTGAGGCTGGAATGTCTGCTAAAGAGTCAAAGCCTGTTAAAGTTGATGAGCTTCTTAAAAATATTTGCAGCTTCTTAAATGCAAGAGCTGTTGCAAAGAATCAAACGCTTACCTTATCTACACCTTCTCCTGAAACTCCGTTACCCACAATTACAGCAGACCCAATGGCAATGGAGAGCGTTTTTGGAAATTTAATCTCTAATGCCATAAATTATACCCAAGATGGCGGTCAAATTGAGGTTAGTTGCGATCTTGCTGGAAACAATATCAGAGTAAAGGTAAAAGATAACGGTTTTGGCATTGATGCCAAATATATGGATAAAATTTTTGAAAGGTTCTATAGAGTTAAAAACGAAAAGACAAGGTTTATAAATGGAACAGGACTTGGCTTGCCAATTGTTAAAGGGATTGTTGACTCCATGAACGGTTATATTAATGTTGAAAGTGAGGTAAATAGAGGCACAACCTTTACAGTATTGCTCCCATTTAAAAAAATACCAACAGGCATTATGTAATATATACTCTAAACGGTCAGTAATTGAGCTTTTTCAAAGTTCTGAAAATTGCAGGATAAAAGCGAATCCAATTCCAATCTGTAGGTTGAATGGGTTTGTTTTAAGCAATCTGAAATAGCAGTTTTGAAAGTAGTAAATTCTGAGTAATATTTGG
>JADFZQ010000017.1 GCA_015232455.1 Desulfamplus sp.
AAAACTGCTATTTCAGATTGCTTAAAACAAACCCATTCAACCTACAAATTGGAATTGGATTCGCTTTTATCCTGCAATTTTCAGAACTTTGAAAAAGCTCAATTACTGACCGTTTAGAGTATATAATCTCCAACGTAGGCATAACGCCCAGGGTAACCTGCCGCCGCCACTGAACTTGCCGCGACTAGTGCAATGCTGCTCTGCTCTCGGCGGTCAGGTTGACCCACTTGTTAGCTGCTAAACTACCTGTGTTTCCGCTGGATTCCTGTTTTTTTCATTTTTAACAGTATGGCTCGGCTAACGATATTGGTTAAAGGGTTAATGACAAACTTTTTGAATTATTACTTTATCAGATATGGTTATATCTTCTGGCAAGTTGCTTATAACCACTCCCGAGGAATAGCGTTGCTTAGTAATTGCAGCAAATATTATATAAAATTTATTTCCGTCGTTTTTATTGCCAATTGTCACATGGGGGAAATATGCAGTCTTGCTAATAATGTCATCATTTTGAACTGGCTTACTTGACACCCACCATTCATTGCCACCATTCACTTTGACAAATATCGTTATTGATTCATCCTTATTTAGGCTGGCATTTACTTTCACTAAAGCATCAAAGCTTACTTGTATATCTGTGTTATCAGTATCTATTTCGCTGCAGTTACTTATTACTTCGTCATTGGTCGGTCTTATTATTGTTAATGACTGAGTTTTCATAATAGAAAATCCCAATACAATGAGCGATATTGTTAGCAGCAACAAAGATGTTTTTGCTAACGTTGATATATTTAGTTTATTTTCTTTAACTTGGAATCTTGCCCATACGACAACAATAATAGACAGGACAACTCCAATTAAACTAATAATCAGTGATGAAATTTGTAAAATTTCCATTATATATTTTTCCCTTCTTTCATGAGTACAGCGATTGAACTAACCCACCCGAAGCCAGCAGTTAGTGCTTCAATCGAATTAGAGGGGTGGAATAAAATGGTCCCAACGATTGAACCAGTTATTATCACTATGAAGAAGTCTACTCTATAATAGAAAAGATCATTCTTTTGAGGAAAAAATTTCTTAAGAAAGCGGGTTGTTCCTTGGAACCCCTTTTGATTTGAAAATACATACATCACTACACATCCAAACAATGTAATTGCATAATATAGCAGTGGTTGGAAATATGTATGCTTAACAATCGCAGATAAGAGATTTTCCATTATTCATCCGAATAAGCTTAATTATTGATCCGATAAAGCTAACCGGCGAGCAACCACGCCGTCTATGAACCACAAAAATGGTAAAAAATAAGTTGGCGTGGTTGCTCGTCGGGTTGAGTGCTGGGTTAGATTATTTATTCCATGTATCCTTAGCTTTCCATAAATATCCTGCATCATTATTAAGAAGAATTTCATTCTCTTTTAAATCATTTGTACCTTGACTAAGTAGTGCATTTCCTAAAACACATAATATTGACATTGGGTTTTCAATAGCTGACAAAATTGAAGCCACAGTTCCTTTTTTAGCACTTTCAAATATCGGTTCTGATGCTCTTTTTAACCAATTGAATTGATTATTTCTCCTGTGTAATAATATTTCATTGTTTATACCTTTGAAGTCTTTAGCTATTTTTGAAGAGTGTTTTGTAAGTATTTTATTTTGATCAGAAGGATCCATCTGAAGTTCTACAAGAAATTCTCTATAACTCATAAGAAAGTTATCAAGGAGATCCTTATTGTTTTTCCTGAAATTAATTATTTCACTTATTGGCACTGTTGAAATATTAAAAATTTTCAAATTAAATATCTCATGCAGTAAACCACCTCCTGCTAACCTTCGTATAATCGGCGACTCTTTTACTGGGATAAACTTCTTTTCATTGGCATGAATGACATACTTAGAATACATGCTATACAGAAATTTATCGTTGCTATCAGACCATATCATAGATGAATTACTTTGTTTGCAAGTCTTTAGAACCTCTATTAATCGATACATATTGATATATAAATGAAATAATGTGATGAAATATTTTTCATGTTCTGGAAATTTTTGTATCAACTCATCAAACCGAGTAAACAACGTACCCACATTTCCAGAAAATTTTACATTTAGTGTTTTAAATATTTTATCTACTTCAGAATAGTAATTATCATAGTATTCTTTATCCTTTGCTTTTGCTACTGAATTAAGTTTATAGTGAACAGGTTCACAGGAATCAATTATTTCTTTAAACTCATCTGTAATTACAGCATCCAGGAAAATTAGATTTTGAATCTCATGATTTATATTTGTGAATACTTTCTTTCCTTTCTTTAAACCTTCTATGCTCTCTTGGGAAAGATAGTCTAAATTGTTTGTGCTTAATATAGCTAGGGGCTTCTCAATAAATAATAAAATAAATTTCATTTCCAGCATAAATTGCAAAATGTCTTTTTGCAAAGTTACTGTCATAGAATTAGGAATAAGAGGAATCGTGCCTTCAAGTGTCATAAATACTTACAATACCTCCCTTAGTAATCTAACGACCGGCTTGCACGGCGGCGGCTTTTTATCTTATGAATTTTCTCTCAATGACATAAAATAGGGCATTTACTATTTGTTGATACAATGTTTCATAATTTGCCGATGTGTTAAAAATGTTGTCCCAGACAAGATTATGCCCTGTGGTGTTTCTTAACCGTGCTGTTGCTGTAAATGCGGTGATAAATGAATCGTCATTAATTGCATCCAAAATATCTTGGAGTGATTCAGCATGGGTTTGGATTCCTTGGCTAAAATCATTTCTAAAAGATGTTGTAAAAAAAACATTTCCCAAAACATTTACGGGAGTTCCATCATCTTTTGTAGGATATCTATTTTTCAATAGTGACTCAAAAATCAACCCACCGCCAAACAAATGGGAGATAATTGGACCAAGGGAACTACCTTCTGTGCTACGAAGGTTTAATTCAATGACTCTCTCAGTTTTTTCCAATAAAAATATATAGAATGCGGAAACAATAGTCCGTGTTTGTGGATCTTGAATTAATGTTGAAACAAATTTGTCAATGAAGCCTGCTATGGTAATTGGAGCTAAGCCAGAAATTTGGTTAAACCGATTAATCTCATGCTCAAGCAAGTCTCTTATTGTTGAAATAATTCTTCCCGCGACATGTTGCTGTTGTGTTAATGTCAAAAATTGAGCGCCAGGCAAATTAATCCAATTTCCGCCAGCATTTTTAACATCTTCTGAGATTGCAGCGTCTAAATAATATAGGGCTTTTTCGTAATTTCTTAAATCAAAAGCCAGCCATGATAAAAAGAAAAATGGAGTTCCTTTATGAACTTGCTCATACTTTTGTTGATTCCTTTGCCGCAATCGTTGAAGTAACTCCTCATAATCATTAAAGCGCTCATGAGGCTTGTTTGTGGCATTAATAAGATTGCCTGGACCAAAGGTGGAAAAGAAATTATCCCCTTGTGCCAACGGGAGATGATCAAAATGTTGTAATGCCAAATCCACTAGTGGAGTAGTGAGAAAGTACATTTTATCTCCTAATTTATACAGTTAACCATTTATTATCAGGTCATTCTTACCTGATAATACCTTACATTCCATATTATCAAGGAAACATTTCCTTGATAACACCCTAAATCACAACTTATCAGGTCAATCTGCCCTGATAATAACTACAACAGGCTGTTATCAGGGCAATATATAATCTGATAACATACCTCATTAAATATTAAATAAATTCCGACAACTCCACAATTCCATAATCCTCAGAGCCTTTGAATATTTAAACAGGCTCTAAAAATTCTCTCCAATCAAAGATTGAACCTCAATAGCTATTACATTCTCAAGATAATATAGTTGCAGAAGATTAAATCTTGCTTCAGCATAGAGAAGGTTAAAATCTCCAACTCGTGTTAAAGTTATTGTTCCATTAAGGTAAAGCCCCCTTGCATCTTCATAGTTGTCATTTGATAAAACAACGGTCTCTTCTTGGAGTTTAATTCTTTTATTTAAACTATCAACTTCAGTTCTAAGTTTGTTTAATATGCCTGAGATAGATTTTTCAGCTTGACGCAAAGTTGCTTCACGGCTCTTTTTATCTGCTCTTGCAGATGCAATGTTTGCATCAATGGTACCGCCATCATAGAAATTCCAACTCATTTGTGCTCCTACATTCCATGATGCCTCCATATCTTCGGCTTTTTCTCCGATATACTCTGTTCCAGCAATTAGAGATAATGCTGGCTTTGATTCATCTTTTGCAATACTTAGGCTCTTTTCTGCAACACTTACGGCTTGTTGAGCTTTTTTTATGTCAATTTGTTGCTTCTCTTTATAAAGAATCTCAAGTTTTGTCAGCTTTTCATTAAGAGTCTGAGGACGTATAAGACCTCCTTCTGGAACTAAAAGTGTTTGAGTCTCTTCGCCTGTTTCGCCAATAGCCAAGTTAAAGTCAACAAGTGCTGTATGAAATTCACTCTGACCAGAACTTAAGGCATCTTCTGCAACATGAAACTGAAGTTTTGCCTCTCTTACATCTAAGTTTGTAACCATTCCAGCTTCAAAAAGGTCTGTTGCATCGTTTAACTCATCAGTTCTTTGTTTTACCCTATCTTTTAGGACAGTTATTCTTGCCTGTTGATAAAGAACAGCAAGAAAAGCATTAGCTACTTGTTTTGAAAGATCGCGTTTCATTGAGCTTTCTTGTGTTTGTGCAAGTTTTATTAGGTTCTCTTTTAACGCACGGCTTTCACTTATTCTATCTCCTGCCCACAAAAGTTTACTTGCAGTTAATTCAGTTGACATCTGACGATCTGGTGTTGCAATAAATGGATTATCTTCGGCAGTAGTTCCAAGTTCATAATACTTAACTGAGGTATCTACCCTTGGCTTTGTAAAGGCATCAACTTTTTTAGCTTCAGCATCTGAGTATTTACGACTCTCTTCAATTACTCTTGCCTGATCAGAAGATGACAGAGCCTTTTTAATAGCATCTTCAAGCGTTATTGCATTAGCGTAACTGCTGCAAAATAGAGTAAATATTAATATTGTGAATTTAATATTGTTCATCATAACTATTTTTCTCCTAAAAAAATTATTAATTTTCCTGTTTTTGGAACATAAGTAAAGATGCACAACCGTTCGTCTTTACAGTTTAAGATTTGATTCAAATTACTGAGTAATAAAATATTTTTAAATAAAACGAGATGTTACCCACGCTTTAATTTTTTCTGTTATCTCGTACTCAACTGGAACAAAAAGAAGTATTAATGTTGTTGCACTGGACAGTCCTGTTACAAAAGCTGTTGCCATAGGTGCCCAAGCTACTGATTTTTGAGGAATTCCAATGACCATTGGCAACATTCCCAATATGGTAGTAAAAGTTGTAATTAAAACAGGTCTCATACGTGCCTTAGATGCACTAATTACAGCTTCACGCAATGACAACCCTCTTTTTCTCTCTTGATTCATAAAGTCAATCAACACAATCGCATCATTTACAGCAACTCCAGCCAACCCCACAACTGCAAGAAAACTGCCTATTGTAAACACAGAGCGGGTAAAAAACATTCCAAACACTACGCCGATAAATGCAAATGGAATTGCTGACAGAATAATGAGAGGCTGTAGATAATCGTTAAATTGGGAGGAAAGCACAAGATAGATTCCCATGACAGCAATCAAGAATGCAAACATCAAAGACTTATACGCTCTTGATGTGCTTTCAAACTCTCCGCCAAAATTTAAAGTAACCCCGGGATACATTGGAGCAATTTTTTCAAAGTAGTCTGATGCAAGAACAGTAACTCTGCCTGCTGATAACTTTGAACCCTCTTTAATATCTGCGGTAATTGTAAGAGTCGGTTTTCCATTATAACGGTTTCGTATATCTGGCTCTTGAACATAGTTTGCTGTGGCAATATCACCAATATAAATTGGAGTGGAGCTATGTTCAATTATTGGAACTTCAAGAATATCAGTAGGTGCTGTAATACCCGATTTTTTTATATATTGCTCTGAGCTTGAAATTGTGGAGATGTTTTGCTCTTTAGCATCAATTAGTTTGCTTGTTGGATTTATACTTTTCTCTGAATTATCCTCAACTCTTGCAAGGCGGACTAAAATTGGAATCTCTTCGCCATCAACTCTAAAATTACCACCGCTCATTCCATTTAAAGTGCCTGCAATCAAGCCTGTTGCCATTCTTGTGTCCAATCCATAAACAAGAGCCTTTTTCTGATCAACTGTGTGGCGAACAACTGTCTGGTTATCTGCACGGTTATCATCAAGGTTTACAAGGTCTGCAAAAGATGGGTCTTTTTTTAGATATTCAAGCATCTTGTCAGATAGAAGTTGAGCCTCCTCAATTGTGCCTGCTGAAATTCTAATATTTACAGCTTTTCCAACTGGAGGTCCTGTATTTTCGCCAAACACATCCATTACAGGACGACCTCCCCACTCTTTATGGTGAATCTCTGCAAACTTTGCAAGTCTATCTCTTACAATATCAAGATAGGCATTTACATCATTATCTTTTACATCAGGAAGGTTCATATCTTCTTGCGACGGCATCTCAACGACAATATTGCCGTAATGCTGAGATCTATGCTGCTCATAATCTTTAGTCTCCATCATACCAGCAACACCGTTGACACTTCCAACTTCATCTTTCCCAAAAGAGAGAAGATAGTTAGACATATCACGAATAACCTTGTCTGTCCCTTCAACAGAGATTCCAGGGGGCATTTTAAATGCAATGTGATAACGCAGATAGCTGTCTTCAAAGAATTTAACTTTAATCAATGGAACAAGTCCAGTTACAGATAAAAGCATCATTGCTAACGAAACCAAAAACAGAGCTGTAACTAAAAATATGCCAGTGATTTTATGGTTAAGAAGAAATGCGAGAATTGAATTGTAGATTTTCCACATCAAACTAAAAAGATTGGCTCTAATGCTATTATTTTTTAAATTTTCTATATTGTTTTCTGATAAATCCTTTTCTATCAATTTTTTTTCTAAGACATCCGTTTTTATAGTAACAGCCTCATCCCTTTTTGGTCCCCAGTCAATAATATGAATAGGCAGACAGAAAACAGCTTCTGTCAATGACGCACACAAAGCAAAGGTTACAGCTTTGGGGATAACGCTGAAAAAATCTCCTGTTGTGCCTGTCATAATAAGCATTGGTAAAAATGCGAGAATTGTAGTCAAAGCTGAACTTGAAACAGGAAGGATAACTTCTGATGCACCGTCAACTACAGAATCATGAAGTGTTTTTCCCATCTCAAAATGGCGATAGACATTCTCCACAATGATAATTGCATCATCAACAATAATTCCAGAGACAAGCACAAATGAGAAAAGGCTGATTGTATTGATAGATTGCCCTGAATATTTGACAATAATCAAAGTTACAAGAAACGAAAACGGAATGCCGATAGCTGTGAGCATGGCATTCCTAAATCCAAGTGTAACCCATAAAATCAAAGTAACTAAGATCATTCCAAGAATTAAATTGCCGCCAAGAGTATTTACAGATTCGTTTATCTCAACTGTGGAATCATAGGTTGTGATAATAGAGAGTCCATCTGTTTTGTGCTTTTCTTCATAAGATTTGACCATCTCTTTAACTCTCTCTGCAATGGTTACAGAGTTTCCGCTATCCTCTTTTTGAACTAACAATTTTATAGTGCTGATGCCATTCACAGAAGGTATGGTGTCAGGGTCTCTGTGTCTAACTCCTGACGAGGTTGTTAAATCCCGAACATGGATAAAGTTGCCGTCTCCATCTTTTCTTACCACAACGTCAAGAACCTCCTCTTGAGAATCAAGAGTGCTGCCAGTATCAAGCATCATATTTTGATTGCCCTTTTTAAAGCGACCAGTTGGAATGCGTGTGTTGTATGATTTGATTGCGTTGGCAACTTCATTAAAAGAGACTCCTATATCACGTAACTTTACAGGGTCAATATTTACATGAAACTCTTTTTCATATTCTCCAGAAATATCAACAGATTGAACTCCGTCAATTTTAATAAGATTACTTTTAAGCTCATCAGCCAAAAGTTTGAGAGTTCTATTTTCAAGCTCACCAATAAGGTTGACCACAATTACAGGTATCCACATCTTTGTATCAACATAAAAAAAGAGCGGATCGTCCACTCCTTCTGGCAGTTGATTCTTGATATTCAATACGCGAAATCTAAGTTCATCGTAGAGGGTTTCGTAGTCTGTATCATCTAAAAATTTAACCTCAACCGTTGATGCGTTACGCCGAGAACGGGACTGGATATATTCAACATTTTCAAGACCATCTAACGCATCTTCAATCTCATTGGTTACTAAATTTTCCACATCATCAGCAGAAGCACCATAATATATTGTTGTGATAAAGACTTTTCCCATATCAACAGGCGGCATATTTTCAACAGGCGTTGTTAAAAGGCTGAATACTCCGGCAACTGTTAAGATAATAAAGATAACATTAATAAATACAGTCTGTTTAAGTGTAAAACGGACAAAGGATTTCATGGGGTTATTCCTTTTTAGCAGGCGGTTCAATCAATATCATATTTGGCAAAAGGTCGGGCTGCTCTGCAACTATTAGATATTCACCAGCTTTATCGAGAATATTTATACTCAATGGCTCTGTCTTTCCCTTTACATAGATTTTTGGATTTTCATACCGATTTTGAACAGCTTTTGCAGGAATTTTTAACCCTTCTGTTTTAACAGAAAGCGGTAAAATAAAGCTCAAACCTCCACGATGTTCAAAATCTGAACCGTTACCACCTTCAATTTGGTTATTATCTGCAATTGGGTTATCCTTCTCTTTTGGCTTACTTTTTTCACTATTGTGGTTAATCAAGAGTTTTATCTCTGTTTTACGAGTCTGTTCGTTAAAGTCCGGGTTAATATAATAGATTGAAGCCTTAACTGTTTGGTTATCAAGTGCTGCCTTAAAAGTTCTGCCCAATCCTTTTATAGCATCAAGTTCTTCATTAGATAGAGAAAGTGGCACAACAAGCTCTCTAAAATCATGAATGACACCAATAGGAATACCAGCCTGAATCATCTCTCCAGCTTCAACTTTTTTAGCTGTAACTATCCAGCCAGCATTACCCCAAATAGTGTGCCTTTTTTTTCTCTCTATCAACTGATTTAAGCTCACATCAAGAGTCTCTTCTGACTGTTTAACTGTTTCTCTTTCTAAAACCGCCTGTTCCAACTCTTGAGAAGCAGCATCACGGATAACTTCAGTTGCTCTTCCTTTTGTAAAAAGCTCCTCTTTGCGTCTAAACTCTTTTCGTAAGTATGCAATTCGAGAATCTATCTGTTTTAATTGGGTTTTTATCTTCGAAATGGCAATTTTAGTGCTTTGAATTTCAAAATCAACAAATGTGGTGTCAATTTCAGCAAATGGGGCAAAGTTATTGTTAGATTCTAATTTTGGAGCAGCTTTTATAGTATCTCCAATCTCATAGTTCACTTTAACAACTCTGCCGTTCACTTCAGATGAAATAGTAGCTGACTTTATGCTTCTTGTATAACCTCTGATTTCAACCTCTTTGGTTGCATTCTCAACTTGCCACTCTTGTTCAAGTGCAATTGCTTCTGATGTAACTGTAAAAGGTGAAAGGGCTATTGATAGGAAAGATACTATTATAAGGTATGGTTTTATAGCGTTTCTAATAGATATGATGCTTTTCATATATAATGTTTTACCCTCCATTTAATCTGTTTAAGGGCTTTGCATAACACATCTATTTTTGGTTGACAAACAAGAATTTATTGTTAATGCTCGTAAACACAATTCATACATCAATAGGTATGTCGCCTTAAAGTGTATGAATAAGTTAGAATTATTAATAATTAATAAGGAGAAGCAGTATGAAAAAAGTGAACTTGATTAGCATTGTTGTTGCCATTATTTTGCAATGCTCAGCAGTAGTTTGTATTGCAGGAGAAAAAATTGTTCTGGTAACTGGTGAGTGGGCACCTTACACATCTGAAAAAATGAAAGGTCAGGGTTTTTTCACTGAAGTTGTATCTGCTGTTTTCAAAGAAGCTGGACTTGAAGTTGAGTATAAATTTTATCCATGGTTGAGATGTGAGGATATGATTCAAAAAGGTAAGGCATACGCAGCATTTCCTTATATGATTAATGATGAGAGAAAAAAGATATATGATTTTAGTGAGCCTTTAGCTAAATCAACAGGCAGATTATTTTATCTAAAAAGCAACGTGAAATCAGAGGTTGTTTGGGAGAAATATGAAGACCTCAAGAAATATAAAGTAGGTGGAACTGCGGGCTACTGGTATGAAAAACCCTTTGCAGATGCTGGAGTCAAACTTGATTTGGCTGTCAGTGATGAGCTTGGTATGAAGAAACTTCATGGCGGTAGGTTTGATCTTCTTGCTACTGATGAGTTAGTGGGCTGGGATTTAGTAAACACATTTTTTTCCACAGATAAACATAACTTTGCTGTTGTAAAAAAGCCTCTTAACAATGATAATCTTCGATTAATGGTCTCTCGCACTTATCCAGATTCTCAAGCTATTACAAAAAAAGTTAATGAAGCACTGCAAAGGATAAAAGATAAAGGGATTTATTCAAAGATTCTTAAAAAATATAATATCAGCGAATAAATCTAATACCGAGTGCTATTTAACTTAATCAGATATTAAAGGGAGGGGGGGGATGTCCCAAAAAATATTGATTATAGCATTAATAGTGTTTCTACCCATAGTTACTATAGCGGAGCAGAAAAAAATTGTCATTTCAGGGACTGATTGGGAGCCATACACGGGTTCAAACTTGCCAGAAAATGGTTTCTTTACAGAAATAGCAGTGAACTCTCTTGAAAAAACAGGATATAATGTCGAAATTAAGATTGTTCCATGGAAAAGAGCTCTTGAGACAACTAAATTGGGTAATAGTGATGGGCTTTTAGGCGCATCATTTACAGAAGAGAGAACTCAGTTTTTTCACTATCCCAAATATTACTGGGAAAGTGCTTCTCATTTTTTTATGAAAAGAGGAAAACAAAAGACCTTTACCACTATTGAGGGATTATGTCCTGCAACCATAGGTATTCTTGCGGGGTCATTTTATGAAGAGAGGTTTAAAAAAATTGAATGTATCAAACTTGATTCAGCACCTGCTGTTAATCTAAATATCAAAAAGTTAATTGGTGGAAGATTTGATTATCTTATTGAATCAAAAGATTCAGTAAATTATATAATGAAAAAAGAGTTTCCAAATGATATTGATTCAATTCAATCGTTATTACCTCCTTATGAAATAGATCGCATTTTTTTGGTTTTCTCAAAAAAAAACCCTAACTATCAACAAATTTCAGATGATTTTGATAAAGGTGTAAAAATGATTCAAGATGCTGGATTATATGAAGAAATATTAAAAAAACATGGTATCCACTAAGAAATGAGAATTTAATTAATCCCTAAAAGTCTAATCGCAAAAAAAAACTGATAGTAGAGATGCACGGCCGTGCATCTCTACTTTTATAAAAAACCAAAAAAGCATAGGAGAATTATTATGAAAAAAGTGAGTATGTTTATTGTTTGTATGATTATGCTATCTGCAACTTTATCTGCAACAATATTTAAAGCACCTTGTTTAGCAGATGAAAAGGTAATTCAAGCAGCAGCAGACCCATATCCACCCTTTGTTGATCCAGAAGATCCAAAAGAGGGGCTTTCTCTTGTAATTATCCGGGCAGCATACAAGACTCAAGGATACACTGTTAAAATGGAATATGTGCCTTGGGCAAGAGCAGAAGCTCTTACAATTCAGGGAAAATATGACATTCTTCCAGATGTATGGATGAATGAAGATAATAAAAAATCTATGCTATTTAGCGAACCTTATGCAGTTAATACAGTAAAATTCATAAAAAGAGCGGATGACCCTTTTGAGTATAACGGACTTGAAAGCCTTAAAGGAAAAAAGGTTGGAACAGTAAGAGCTTATAATTATAGTGATGAATTTCAAGCATCAAAAGATTTCATACGTGAAGATGTTGCTGATGTTATGACAAATATCAAAAAACTTATTGCCAAAAGAGTCGATCTTACACTGGAAGATGATATTGTAGCCAGAGTAATTATTGCAAAAGTTGACCCATCTATGCTTCAAAAGATCAAATTTACAGAAAACTCTATTACAAGCAATAATTTATATGTCTCATCAGGTATTGCAAATCCTCGACATAAAGAAATTATTGAAGCCTTTAACAAAGGGCTGGCAGAGATCAAGGCAAACGGCGAATTTAATAAAATTTTTGAAAGTTATGGAATAAAAACCAACTAATTTATTAAAGGGGTCTTTGGGTAAAAATTTTATAATTGAATTAAGATTTGACAACTTTTTAAAAGTTGTCAAATCTAATTACATCACCAAATTACCTATTTGACTATAAACTACCATTTAAGGAAGCAACTATGAGGGTTTTATCCATTTTATTTATCCTATTTTGCCTTACAATAGGTTGCACAAGCAGAGGGTGGTATGACGGTATGCAGCAATCAGCAAGTAAAGAGTGTGAAAAGTATCCCTATCAAAGTTTAGAGTATGAAAAATGTATTGATAATGCAAACATCAGCTATGACCAGTATAATCAAGAGATTTCAGTTAAAAAAAACTGATGAGTTAAAAATGGATTAAATGAGGAGGTTGGCAGGATACTCTGCTCAAAATTTAATATGGCAAATAACATATATATCACAGCAACAGGACCAAGAAGTGGTAAAACAGTTATAACACTTGGGGTTATGGAGCTTCTTTTAAGAAAGATGAATAAAGTTGGATTTTTCCGTCCAATTGTCCATGAAAGTGATGATGTTGATAAAGATATTGCCTTAATATCAACATATTTTGATCTTAAAATTCCAATTAATCAGATGTATGGATTTACAACTGAAGAGGCAACTGAACTTGCATCTCGTGGAAGACAGGGAGAGGTTATTGAGGGGATTATAAATAAATATAATCAACTTAAAGAAAAGTGCGACTTTGTTGTGTGTGAAGGGACAGATTCAATGAGTGCCTCTGCATCATTTGAATTTGATATTAATGCTGAGATAAGTAAAAACCTCTCAAGCTCAGTGTTGCTTGTTGCAAGCGGGCAACGCAAAACAGTTGATGAGACTGTTCAATCTATTGAAACTGCATTGGCTTCTTTAAAAAGGAGAAAAGGCAGGTGTATTGGAATTATAATCACAAGAACTGATTCATTAAGCGGTAAAGAGATTATAAAGCGTATTTCAGAAGCTCATCGTCTTGGAGAGGCTCAAAGTGAAGATGATTTTCTTTTATACGCAATACCTGAGGATAATTCACTTCGCCGCCCAACAATTATTGAGATTGTTAAAGAGCTTGATGGCACTGTTCTTTGGGGCAAAAATCACCTTAACCGCCATGTTCACAATTTTAATGTTGCTGCAATGCAGTTAAGGAATCTGCTGCCAAGAATTGAGCATGGTGATTTAATTATAACACCAGGTGATAGAGCTGACGTTATTGTTGCCTGTCTTGCATCTGTCTCATCAACCTCTCGCAAGAACATTGCAGGACTTCTCTTAACTGGCGGATTAGTTCCATGCCCTGCTATATCAGAACTTATAAATGGATTCCCAGATGTTCCGCCAATAGTAAGTGTTCAAGATAACACCTTTCCAGCGGCTACAAAAGTGAACTCTATTCAAGCTGGCATTTCCCCATTTGATAAACGTAAAATTACAAGAATCCTTGCCGCATTTGAAAAACATGTAAATACAAAAAAACTCTCCCAGATAGTTATAAAAACTAAGACAACAATCAGAACACCCAAGATGTTTGAACTTGAATTGGTACAAAGAGCAAGAGAAAATCGCCAGCATATTGTCCTTCCAGAGGGAGAAGAAGATAGAATTTTGCGTGCTGCTGAAATTCTAATTAGACGTGAAGTTGTTGATATTACACTTCTTGGTAATCAAGATAGAATTTATAAAAAAATAAAAAATTTAGGTCTTCGTATGGACTCTGTTAATATTATTGATCCACCTAAATCTGAATTTTTTGAAGAGTATATCCAGAGCTACTACGCTTTAAGGGAACATAAAGGTATAACTCCAGAATATGCCCACGATATGATGAAAGCAGTAAATGAATATGCAACAATGATGGTTTTTGCAGGTCATGCTGATGGAATGGTATCAGGTTCGGTTCACAGCACAGCAGCCACAATAAGACCAGCTTTGCAGATTTTAAGCACAAAGCCTGACTGTTCAATAGTCTCAAGCGTTATGTTTATGTGTCTTGAAGATCGGGTTCTGGTTTATGGTGATTGTGCCATAAATCCAGACCCAAATGCTAAAGAGCTTGCTGAAATCGCAATAAGTTCAGCTCAGACCGCCCTTGTATTTGGAGTTGAGCCAGTTGTGGCAATGCTCTCTTATTCAACAGGAGCATCAGGCACAGGGGAGGGGGTTGACAAAGTGCGTCAAGCTACAGAGATAGCTATTCAAAAAGCCGCAAAGATTTTACCCAATCTTAAAATTGAGGGACCAATTCAATATGATGCAGCAGTTGATGCTTCAGTTGCAAAGACCAAACTTCCTAACAGCGAAGTTGCAGGGGCAGCCACTGTATTTATCTTTCCTGATCTTAATACTGGAAATAACACCTACAAAGCTGTTCAGCGTTCGTCAGGTGCGGTTGCAGTGGGTCCAGTGCTTCAAGGTCTTCGTTATCCTGTAAATGATTTGAGTCGTGGCTGCACAGTTACAGATATTGTGAATACAGTTGCAATTACAGCGATACAGGCACAGTCTCAAAAAGGTGTTAGGTATGATGATTAACTGGAAATAAAAGACATTGAAACAATCTGAAAAAAGCACTTTATCAATCGTTAATACGGACAATATTGATATAACTCGTAACGATATTGTCCACAATTTTTTGCTTACCAAGAAAGAGAGTGAGCAATTTGGATATATTGCTATAAAGCGAGGATATGCAACAGTTCAAGAGGTTAAATATGCACTTGAGCAACAACGGCAGCTCTTTCGTGAGAAAAAGATCAAAAAAATGATAGGAGATGTACTTGTTGGCTCTGGTGTTCTAACAAATGAACAACATCAAAATATTCTAAAAGTTCAGCGGCTTATCAAAATAAAAAGAGAGGAAAAAGATGTAGCAAACAATGAAAATAAGGAGAATAAAGAGGTTGGCTCTCAAAGCTATGATAAAGATAAAATAGATAACAGAATAGACAGACAAATAGATAACAGAATAGACAAGCAAATAGACAACAGAGTTGAGGTAACAATATCTGCAAATGGAATGGAAGCATGGGTGAAAATCGTTATTCCCCAAGATACTTCAGATTCAAACATTTCGGACTTCAATACTGCAGAATTAACCACAGATGCTCTAAATTCTAATGTGCCAGATACAAATTCTCCTGATTCCAATATGTCAAATGCAAGTTCTCCAGAAAAAGAGAAGCCCATTACACTCACATCAATTAAATCAGCACTTGCAAACAAAGGGGTTAAGAATGGTATCTTAAGTGATGCTATTCTACAATCTCACCTTGACCGAAAAGATGATTTTTTTCCAGCAGCAGTTGGAAGCTATGACTACAGCTCTTTACCTGAATTTCAATTTTTTGCAAATAATAACAAAACTAATATTGTCGATACAGATAACAATACTTCAATTGAGGATTTTATTATCGATAGCCCCATTATAGGTTCGGATATTGTCAAAAAAGGTAAAGCACTTGCAGTAATAAGCTCTGAAAAGGTTCAAAACAAAGTTCAAGATGTTTTTGGAAAAATCGTCAATATAGATAATTTTCAGTTAAATCCAAATATTGATTCCTCTTTAAAATCACAAGAGATAGATAACCCAAAAGAGATAAACAGCATAAAAGAGATAGACTGCAATTATAGTAAGGCATCTCTAATGTTTCGTTGTGGAAAGTGG
The DNA here is from genome assembly GCA_015232455.1 of Desulfamplus sp. Classification (GTDB taxonomy): domain Bacteria; phylum Desulfobacterota; class Desulfobacteria; order Desulfobacterales; family Desulfobacteraceae; genus Desulfamplus. The sequence goes on from JADFZQ010000017.1 coordinate 15,996, forward strand.
GTAAGCATTTCGGAATTTTCTGAAGATAAGTTAAGTATAACCGCAGAACAAAGCGGCTATCCAGCACTCTCAATTGAGGGTAAATTCTACATTTTTCCAGTTGTAAATGTGCTTGGAGATGCTGATTTGCGTTTTGGGCAAATCGATCAATATGCAAGTTTAAACGTGTCAGGAATACTAACTGGTGCATACCCCGTGAATGTAGGTCAAGTTAAAGCAAACGAAATACGCGGGGCTAATGTCTTATCAATTGGAGATGTCTCAGTTGAGATAGGCATTATTAACAGCCGAATTAAAACACAAGGAAATGTTAGGGCAAAATATATTCATAATTCACGCATTGAAGCATTTGGCGATGTGGTTGTTGACCATGAAATAATTGATTCAACAATTATTATCAGTGGAAAATGCAATGTCTCTAAAGGAAGAGTCATTGCCTCAAGAATATATGCTAAGATGGGAATTGCAGCTATTCGTGTAGGAAGCAATATTACAGAACCATGCGTCATAAGCGTAGGGTGTGAAGAGCATATTGCTATTCACTCACTTGAGATTAATCAACAGATCAACAACATAAGAAAAGAACTTGATGAGCTTATTAAACAGAGAGAGAGTCTTGATAGTCAGATAAAAGAGATATTTGAAAAGATGGTAGAGCTTAAAGTTGGTTATGACAAAGAAAGTGCTAATCTAAAAGAGATGGTAGAGCTTAAAGCTGATTATGATAAAGCAAATGCTAATCTAAAGCAGATGGTTGAGATTCTCAAACAGCACAATAAACAGAAAAAAACTCTCGAACTTAGTTTAGAAAAAATTGAAACTAATATAAATAAGGTTAAGCCAAAGGTTAAAAGGGATATAGCCCAGCTTGAATTAGATAGAAATATTTTGTTGAGATGGGCAGAATCAAAATCGCCTCTCCCTGAAATTAAAGTTTCTGGCAGGTTATCTGATGAGACTGTTGTTAAAGGCTTTATAAATACGGATTTACTAACGCTCCATAACCACACTATTTAGAGAAAAAAAGGAGTAAAATATGCAAAGAGAAAATCTATTAAAGCGATTAACAGATGCCCCTGAAAAAATATGGGATATTGTGATTATTGGGGGCGGTGCCACAGGACTTGGAATCGCTGTAGATGCTGCTTCAAGAGGCTATTCAACGGTTCTTTTAGAACAGTCTGATTTTGCAAAAGGAACATCAAGTAGAAGTACAAAATTGGTTCACGGTGGTGTTCGTTATCTTGCTCAAGGAGATATTTCTCTTGTGTTTGAGGCTTTGCATGAACGAGGACTTTTACGTCAGAACGCACCACATCTTGTTAAAAATCAAGAATTTATCATTCCAAGTTATGATTGGTGGGAAGGACCATTCTACAATATAGGCATGAAGGTCTATGATATTATGGCTGGCAAACTTGGTCTTGGTCCATCTGAGAAGATTTCTCGCGATGAGACTATGAAGGCAATCCCTAATCTTGATGAAAATTGTTTGAACGGCGGCGTTATTTACCATGATGGTCAGTTTGATGATTCTCGTCTTGCAATTAATCTTGCTCAGACTGCTGTTGAAAATGGTGCTGTTGTCCTTAACTACATGGCTGTAACAGAACTAATCTATGATGAAGATAGATTTGTAGCTGGTGTTGGAGTAGTGGATAAAGAGAGCGGTCTAAGCCATAAGGTTTCATCTCGCGTGGTTATAAATGCCACTGGGGTATTTGCTGATGGCATAATGCAGATGGACGATAGAACTTTGCCAAACATGATACGTCCAAGTCAAGGAATTCACATTGTTCTTGATAAATCTTTTTTGCAGGGAAATTCTGCTATTATGATTCCAAAAACTTCTGATGGCAGAGTTCTTTTTGCTGTTCCTTGGCACGGAAAGGTGGTGGTTGGCACTACAGATACGCCTCTTAATTTAGATGAAACATCTCTTGAACCGCGTGCGTTAGAACATGAAATTGAGTTTGTTCTAACTACTGCTGCACAATATTTAAAAAAAGATCCAAAAAGAGAAGATGTTTTAAGTATTTTTGCGGGGCTGCGTCCTCTTGCAGCACAAGAAAATGATTTTAAACGAACAGAGAAAAGTGGTAAGGGAGAGACGGAGCATGGTGGCAAAAAAAAGGCGGATCAAGGTGGTAAAGATAATAAAATAGTAAATGAAACTTCTGAAGAGCCAAAAACCAAAGAGTTATCAAGAAGCCACAAACTTATAGTTTCGCTCTCTGGCTTAATTACCATCACTGGTGGTAAATGGACAACATATCGCAAGATGGCAGAAGATACAGTCAATAAAGCATGGATGATAGGTGGATTGCCTGAAAAAAAATGTGTAACTCACAATATGCCAATTCACGGCTATGTAAAAAATACAGATTTTGAAGCACCTTGCTATTTTTATGGTTCAGATAAAGCACAGATAGAAGATATGGTTCACCAAAATCCAACTCTTGGAAAAAGACTACACCCAGATTACGAATACACCAAAGCTCATGTGGTATGGGCAGCACGGCATGAAATGGCACGAACTGTTGAGGATTTTCTATCTCGCAGGGTACGAATGCTTCTCTTAGATGCGAGGGTTAGTGTGAAAATGGCACCAGAAGTTGCTCAAATTATGGCTCAAGAGCTTGGACGAAATGGCGAATGGGTAGAGTCCCAAAGTAAAGAATATATGGAGCTTGCAAAGGGGTATATTTTATAACAGTAATTTATTGTTTTTGAGCATCTCCATCTTCATAGTATGGAGATTTAAACATGATTCGGTCAACAATAATTGCAGCGAAGCTGCTTATGTTCTTAGAGACGAACGCCGTGCGTCTCTACTCGTCAACAACAATAGAGCAAAGATAAACAAATAAAATAGTAGTGTTATAGCTTCATAAACTTTAGAATAGTTTCAAGAAGTTTTTCTCGGTTAATTGGCTTTGTTATATAGTCATCCATACCACTTTGAATAAATATCTCTCTATCTTCTTTCATGGCGTGGGCAGTAAGGGCAATAATAGGGATTCTGCTGAACCCTTTGTTTTTTTCATATTCTCTTATCTCTTTTGTTGCCTCAATACCAGTCATTATAGGCATCTGTCCATCCATTAAAATCAGATGAAAATTGCCGCCTATAAATTGTGCTACCGCTTCCTCACCATTTCTTGCGACAGAAACATTATCAACACCAAAATGTTTTAAAATACTTATAACAACTTTTTGATTTACAATATTGTCTTCTGCAATCAATATTTTTAATTTTTTGAGAAACTTTTGGTTAATTTTGTTTAGATTGCCTAAGGTAATTCCATAGGAGGTAGATGAGTTGGTTTCGTTAACATTACGATCTAAATCTCTATTTTCAGTAAGAGTAGCTGTCTGCTTCTGAAAAGTAATTGCGAACCAAAATGTTGACCCTTTTCCTTCATCTGAAACTACCCCGATAGTTCCCCCCATAAGCTCTGTAAGTTGTTTTGAAATTGCAAGTCCAAGTCCTGTCCCTCCATAGTTACGTGTCATAGATGCATCAACTTGAGAGAACGACCTAAATAGTCGATTCATCCGATCGTGAGGAATTCCAATACCTGTATCTATAATATCAAATCTTATAGTAACATTTTCTTGTATTTGATCAACAGAATTACCATTTTCTGAAATCAGATTAATAAGAATAGGATTTTCTGAAGGGATATTAACAGATATGTTATTCTCTAAAACTTTATTATGAATATTATCTTTAATAAGATATATATGTAGTATAACCTTACCTTTTTCAGTAAACTTGATTGCATTTCCGCACAAATTCAGAAGTATCTGACGAATTCGACCCGGGTCTCCCTTTAAAAACTGAGGAACATCTCCATCTACTATCAAAGAATACTCAAGCCCTTTGTTTGTGGCGTGGATACGCATAATATCAGAAACAATGCCAGTAATTTTTCTTAAATCAAAATCAATAATTTCAATGTCAAGTTTGCCAGCCTCAATTTTGGAGTAGTCCAAAATATCGTTTATAATCTCTATCAAGGCATCTGCACTATATTTGACAGATTCAGCATAATGTTTTTGTTCTTCTGTCAAAGTAGTCTGGAGCAAAAGGTCAGCCATTCCAATTACGCCGTTCATTGGAGTTCTTATTTCATGGCTCATATTTGCAAGAAATTCGCTTTTAGCAATACTTGCAGATTCTGCCTTTTCCCTTGCAACTATAAGGTCTCTATTTACCTGCTCAAGTTCAGAACTTTTCTTTTGCAGTTCTGATGTGTTCTTTTCAAGTTCTAATGTCTTTTTTTGAAGCTCTAAAGTTTTCTTTTGAAGCTCTGATGTTCTGCTTTCAATTTCACTGTTGAGGCGTGTGGCATATTCTAAGCTATGCCTATGGTTCTCCATCAATATCTCTTCATATTTTTTCTTAAATACGCTTATCTGGCGTTTGAGCTGCTCTTTTTGGGTTTTAAGCAAAGATTGAGTATCTAAAACCTTGCTTTGGCTTAAACAGAGTTTTTCACACAGCTCAAAGATATTTCGTAAAGGTGTTAATAACACAATATTATCTTTATCAATTTCTTGACAGGAGGAGTCTATAGATTGTGTAACTAAAGGAGAAAAGAAATTATAGAAAAGAGTGCTTTTAAGTGATGGAAAATAAATTGATGAAGAGGCTATATAATTTTCAGATTTTGGAGATTTTATATAATTTTTAGATAATGTTGAAGATAAAGGCAGAGAAACGCCGCTATCTGTTATGATTTTAAAGGAAAATTTTTCTAGCTCGCTGCATGGAATATACTGCTCTAATAGATTAAGAAATTGTCTGTTTATTTCAGAAGAATCTTCAAACTCATCAAAAAGGTTATCAATATCAACCATACCGCCACTTTACTTTTAGTTTAATTTTAATTATTTTTATAAGAAACACAAAAGCTACATTGAGTATATATCTTCTGCTTTGGAAAGCTCCTCTGGCAAATCTTCTGTAAGAGCTTTATATTCTTTTATATTATCTCGTATATGAATCATCAAAGATGGCGAAAGCTCTCCTTTCATCTGATGAAGAACTGTATAGTTAAGTCTTGCTACTAAATAATCAGATATCTGAACAATTGCTGGAAAGCTTTTATTTTCCTGTTCGCTGCTTAATACGTCGTGATGTTGCTTAACACCGTTTTGAACGCTAATCGGTAATTTCCAATCACCTGTAATAATATGACCTATTATAGTGTGGTCTGTATGTAGAATATCATTTTCATATTGAGTTATATTCTTGTTATCTTTTGGATTCCAAGCCATACATACTTTTAAAAATTCATCTGGCATAACTTGATCAGCAATAATTAGCCCTATATCATGGACAATACCGCACAAAAAGGCATCTTCACCTTTTTGACCAAATATTCTCTCCATAATCATCTGGCTACAAATTGCAACAGCAACACAGTGCATCCAGAGCCTTTTTCTCGAAAGATATTGTTCATCAATTTTATCTTTAAAGAGATTTTTTAGAGCGTCAACTACAATAAGATTGCGAAGATTATCAAGACCAATAAATGCAATAGCTTCAGAGATACTTGTTACACGTGTTCTTAAAGCATAAAAAGGACTATTAACCAATCTGAGTAATCTTAATACAAGAGTTGGGTCCATCTTGATAACATGTTCAAATTCTTCTAATGTTGTTTTATCATCAGATATCATCTTTATAAGGCGAGTTGCTACACTTGGGAGAGTTTTCATCTCTTTAAGTTTGTTTAGCATCAATTGAGCATTTTTTATGCTATCGCCTTTGAACATCTATATCTCCCTGTAAAAAATAACATTTAAAGATTTGACAGCTTTTATAAAGTTGTCAAATCTCATGGTTACCCTTATAAATTTCTATCCTTTTAGCTTTGCCACAAGGTCTATATAATCTTGCTTTGCTTTATCCTGTGGAGTTCCCTGCAATTTAGCCCAAGCATCATATTTTGCACGACCTTTAAAATCAGTCAATCCTGGACGTTTGCCTGTAACATCACCTACGCTTCCTTGTTTAAATAGAGAATAGAGTTTAAGCAGTGTATCATTATCAGGTTTCTTTGATAGTGTATGAACATCTTTGCCAGCTTGCTCGAATTTTGCAATCAAATCGCTCATTTGTTTCTCCTTAAGTTTAGTAATTTGGAATGGTTTATTATAACAATCATGCCTTGAGGCACAACAAATATTAAAACTGTAGAGACAAAGATTCGTGGCTGTGAATCTTTGTCTCTACAATCGTTGATCTCTATCTCTACAAATTCGAATTTCTAAATTTTGATATATGAAAAGGAATGATTAAAAGACATTTTGTGCTGATTTAACAGTTTTTCTATTTTTAGTCTCTCTTTCTAAAACCTCTGCTTGAAGCAAATCTTCAAGCCTCTTTGCAAAGCATATAAAAAGCTCATAAACAGGTTTACCAAACTGATCTGGAACAAATGATAAAATAAGAAGATCTCCACTATTTTCCCAGCACAAAGATTTACCATTACTATTTTTCCAAGGTATTTCGCGAGGCGTTCCATACTTTTGTTTTAAAGTATCGACTATATTTAAGTCATCTTTTTTAAAATTTACCTTTATTAAAAGTGGTGTGCTGTTAAATTCAGAAAATAAAAACTCTACATAGTTAAATGGAAGACTCTTTTTTGTTGCATATCTATATGCAAGTTTTACTGTGTTATGCTCAACACGCTCTCCAATTAAGGATATTTTACCCTCTCCTCCAACTGTAGATGGATTAATTTTTCCTGTTGGCGAGTTTAATCTTTGGTTAAGCTCTTCAAAGTAAGGGAAGTTATCTTTAAGAAATAGCTTTTCATAAAGATTTAAGTTGATTGTATTACGACTCTCTGTTGAGTGATCACCAAGTATGCTGTCAAGGTGGCTTTTCAGATTATGAGATAAAGTGGTATTAACATCAACATCAAAAAAGGTGTAGGTTATTGGATAGTTTTCTATTTTATCAGATAAAGTATTATTGCTATTTTCACTGCAAGAGACGCATAGAAAAAATAAGCTAAAAAAGATAAACACTCTTGCACTAATTAGAATTGGATTGAAATTTTTAATGGGAAATATATCTGACAATATAGTAGTCATAATTATCCTAATCTAAAATGAGGATCAATCTTTAAACTTAAATGTCAACTCATCGTCTTTGACTGCAATCGAAACATTCCCACCTTTTTCAAGGTTACCAAAAAGAATCTCATCAGTTAAGACATCTTTTATTTTTGTCTGAATCAGGCGATCTAATGGTCTTGCACCAAATTTAGGATTATGACCTTTTTCAGCAAGCCATGAACGAACTTTTGGAGTATATTTTAAAGAGACATTTTTATTAGCAAGAAGCTCTTTTAACTCCTTCATGCCCTTATCAACAATAAGCTCCATAACCTCTTGCGATAACGGATTAAATTGCACAACAGAATCAAGACGATTTCTAAATTCAGGGCTGAAAAGTTTTTCTACAGCTTTAATGCCTTTAGAGTTTACATCAGAGGGTTGTTGCTCTCCAAAACCAATTTTATTGGAACTCATCTCTCTTGCACCTGCATTTGAGGTCATAATTAGAACCACATTTCTAAAATCAGCAGCTTTACCATTGTTGTCGGTCAAAGTCGCATAATCCATAACTTGAAGCAAAATATTAAAAAGGTCTTGGTGTGCTTTTTCTATCTCATCTAACAGAAGGACGCAGTGTGGATTTTTTCTTATGCTATCAGTTAAAATTCCGCCTTGCTCAAAGCCGATATATCCGGGAGGTGCCCCAATAAGCCTTGAAACAGCGTGCTTTTCCATATATTCGCTCATATCAAATCTAAGAAATTTCACCCCCATATTAAGAGCAAGCTGTTTTGCAACTTCAGTTTTCCCAACACCTGTAGGACCCGTGAACAAAAAAGATCCAATTGGACGACCCGGTGCTGATAACCCTGCTCTTGACCGCTTTATGCAAGTTGACAATGTGGATATGGCACTATCTTGACCAAAAATCACCTGAGAAAGTTTTTTATCTAAATTTTCAAGGTTTGTTTTATCTGATGCTGTAATTGTAGTTGCTGGGATTTTTGCCATCTTTGCAACTGTCTTCTCAATATCTCCAGCAAGAACATTTTTGCGTCTTGTATCACCTGAAAGGCGGATAAGTGAGCCTGTTTCGTCAATTACATCAATTGCTTTATCTGGCAGAAATCTGTCATTAATATGTTTGGCTGATAATTTTGCAGCAGCTTCAAGAGCTTCATTTGTGTAGTTTAACTGGTGGTGGTCTTCGTAGCAGCTTTTCAACCCTTTGAGTATTTCAATTGTCTCTTCAACAGATGGTTCTGGAACCTCTATCTTTTCAAAACGTCTTGTAAGTGCACGATCTTTTTCAAAATAATTTTTATACTCTTCATAAGTTGTAGAACCAACGCATCTTAAATTTCCAGATGCAAGAGCCGGCTTTAAAATATTTGAAGCATCTAAAGAGCCGCTGCTTGTTGCTCCAGCCCCAACAACTGTGTGAATCTCATCTATGAACAACAGTGCATTTTTCTTTGCCTCAAGTGCGTCAATTACATCTTTAAGCCTCTGCTCAAAATCGCCTCTGTATTTAGTGCCAGCAAGCAAAGCCCCCATATCAAGAGCAAACATCTCAGATGTTTGCAAAAATTCAGGCACTTCACCTTGAACAGATTTTAAGGCAATACCTTCTGCTATTGCGGTTTTGCCAACACCAGGGTCTCCTACAAATACTGGATTATTTTTGCGTCTTCTGCATAAAACCTGCATAGCCCGTTCAATTTCATTAACTCGACCAATAAGAGGATCAATCTTTCCATTACGAGCTTTTTCAAGAAGATCAGTTGTAAACATTGCAAGTGGGTCTTGCTGATTCTCTTGTTCTTGGTTTTGTCCTTTATCTCCTTGCTGAGGTTGGGATTGCGGCTGATTAGAACCTGCTTTCTTGTTTTGGGTTGATGTTGAACGTTCGTTGTGGGAGATATATTTTAAAAGTGCGAGACGGGTAAGTCCCTCTGATTCAAGGTAGTATGCAGCATGAGAATCTTTTTCCTGAAAAATTGATGCAAGCACATCTCCAAGTGTTATGTGACTTTTTGATGCTGATTTTGCATGGTTCACAGCTCTTTGAATTGTCCGTTGAAATCCAATGGTTTGCTGAAGAACATAATCGCTTCCTTCTTTAACGCTCTCCATTTTATCTTTGAAAAAGAGATCAAGATGTTTCTTTATTGCTTCAGGGCTTCCTCCACAATTTTTGACTGTTTTATAACCTTCTCCGCTATGCAAAATAGCATAAAGCATATGCTCCACAGATACATATTCATGCCGTCTTCTTTTTGCCTCTTTTACAGCAAAACCAAGTGTAGAACTCAACTCTTTGCTTATCATAACCATCTCCTTGAACTATTCCTTTTCAATTTTCTTGAACTATTCTTTTTCAATTGTGCTTTTAAGAGGAAACTCTCTCTCTCTTGCAAGTGTGTGAACCGTATTGACCTTGGTTTCAGCAACATCTCTTGTATAGATACCACAGATACCTCTTCCCTTTTCATGCACATTTAGCATAATCTGAGTCGCAATTTCAAATGATTTACCAAAAACCTTCATCAGAATCTCAACAACAAAATCCATAGTTGTATAGTCGTCGTTGTGTAAAATAACCTTATACATAGGAGGCTGTCCATCTTTAGAATCTGAATCTGATGATATTTTCTTTTTTGTTTCAGCATCTATAGTTGCCATTTAGAACACTCCTCTTTCAGGTTATAAATCATTACTATCCCATATAGTAGATAAATGTCTTGAATTTGTAATCACGGGGTCATTGGTTAATAATGTTAATCCTATATTTGCAGCAGTTCCAGCAATTAATCGATCATGCAGCTCAGGAATATCATCAATATCAAAGCTCTTAATGATAATCTCGTAAGTAAGTGGCATAATTTCTATTGTTTTATGGATTAAACAATAATCTATTACAGTGTTTAAATTTATATCAATACGATTACGTTGAGATAAATAGCCAATTTCTGCTAAAGCTATAGCTGGTATGTATAAATAGGTATTACCACGCTCTGCTTCTTCAAAAATCTGACGAATGCGTTTTGGCAGCTTACGTTGTTCAAGCATTAAAACAATAGCCATCGTGTCAGCAACAAATCCATCACTCATAAAGTTATATCTCTTTGGGATATATTTTTTTATAATCAGCAAATTCCTCTTCTAAATGGATTAAAGATGTTGTCTCTAAAACAGATAGCTCTTTTTCCATAGTTTGGTCTGTTAGATCATTTTTGGATGTTATTGAATTTTGCTCTCTGGATTTAATAAATCTTATAAAATCCAATACTGTCTGCAAAGAGTTCCATGACAAACCATTAGTCTCTTTTAATATAGTCTGTTCTAACTCCATTGAGTGTTTCAAATTTGCTGTAATCATATATCCACCTTGTTTCTATTCTTTAAACCTCACACATCTTTTTAATCTTTAAGCCCAACACTTATTTCTATTTTTTAAGCCCCGCAACATCTCTTATACTTCTTGCCACTACCGCATGGACATGGATCGTTTCTTCCTGTTTTAGGCTCGCTTCGTTTTACAGGCTCTTTTACCTGTGAGCCATCTGAATGTGAAAGGATTAGGTTTTCATTTTTGGGTCTTTGCATTCTCTGAATCTCGTCAGGCTGAACCATCTGAACCCTAAAGATGATCTGCAAGGTCTCCTCTTTTATCCTATCAATTAGACCTTGAAACATCTCATATCCCTCTTTTTTGTAGATAACTAAGGGATTTTGTTGAGCATAGCTTCTAAGTCCAATACCCTCTTTTAGGTGATCCATATTAAGAAGATGCTCTTTCCAAAGAGTGTCAACAGTTCTGAGCATAATATATTTTTCAAGCTGTCTTAGTTCATTCTCACCAATGAGAGATTCTTGCTCTTGATATTTGTCCATAACTTTATCAAGTATAAAATTACCCGTACTTGCAGCGTCAAGATAAGATTTAGAATAGTCAGACTTTGAAGGGTTAGATTGTAAAATGTCAGATTCTGATTTTTGACTTTCGGAATCTGAACCTGACTGTTGTGAAAAAATTGAAACATCAATGTTTGTGTTAAACTGGCGGTTAATTGAATCGCAAAGCCCCTGCAAATCCCACTCTGAAACAGGAATCTTCTCCTCTTCAAACTCTTCAAAAATTGCCCAACAACGCTCTTCAATCATGTCTGTAAAAATCTCTTTAAGATTCTCACCTTGCAGTAGCTCTCTTCTTTGACGATAGATAACTTCACGCTGCTGATTCATAACATCGTCATACTCAATGAGCTGCTTTCTTATCTCAAAGTTATGTCCCTCTACTTTTGATTGAGCGTTTTCAATTGCTCGGCTTATAAGTGGGTGTTCAATCGGCTCACCTTCATCAATTCCTAAACGATCCATAATTTTTGTGATACGCTCTCCACCAAAAATTCTTAAAAGATCGTCTTCAAGCGATAGATAGAACCTTGAAGAGCCTTCATCTCCTTGACGACCAGAACGACCTCTAAGCTGATTATCAATTCGCCTTGATTCATGGCGTGATGTGCCAAGTATATGAAGCCCGCCAAGCTCTTTTACACCCTCTCCAAGCACAATATCAGTTCCACGACCAGCCATGTTGGTCGATATTGTTACAGCTCCTTTTTGACCAGCAGCAGCAACAATTTCAGCCTCTGCTTTGTGATGTTTTGCATTCAAAACCGTGTGCTTTATTCCACGCTTTTCAAGCTGTTTGCTTAAATCCTCTGACACATCAATTGATATTGTTCCAACAAGAACTGGCTGACCTTTTTTGTGAAGCTGAATAATCTCTTTGATTGCTGCCTCATATTTCTCTTTTTTGGTCTTATAGATAACATCAGGAAAATCTTTCCTGATCATTGTTCTATGTGTTGGAATTACAAGAACATCTAAGTTATAGATTTTTTTAAATTCAGCAGCTTCAGTCTCAGCAGTTCCTGTCATGCCGCTTAATTTATTATACATTCTAAAATAGTTCTGGAATGTTATAGATGCAAGTGTCTGGTTTTCGTTGGCAATTTTAACATTTTCTTTTGCTTCAAGTGCCTGATGAAGCCCATCGCTGTAACGTCTTCCCTCCATGAGTCTGCCTGTAAATTCGTCAACAATCACAACCTCATTATCTTTTACAATATAGTCAACGTCTCGCTTAAACATTGTGTGAGCTTTAAGTGCCTGATTAAGGTGATGTAGAACCTCAATGTTGTTTGGATCGTAAAGATTTTCAACTCCAAGAAATTTCTCACCCTTTGCAACACCAGCTTCAGTTAGAGTAACGCTCTTTGCCTCTTCATCAACATTATAATCAATCTCATTTTTAAAAGCTGGAATAATTGTGTTGACCTGCTGATAAAGGTTTGTTGATTTTTCTGCTGCCCCTGAAATTATAAGAGGAGTTCTTGCCTCATCAATCAAAATACTGTCAACCTCGTCAACAATTGCAAAGTTAAGTTCTCCTTGGGCAAGAGACTCTTTGTCAAACTTCATGTTATCTCGAAGATAGTCAAAACCAAATTCGTTATTTGTGCCGTAGGTTATATCAGCACTGTATGCCTCTTTTCTTTCAGAATCGTTTAGATTATGAAGAATAACACCAACACGAAGACCTAAAAAACCATAAATGGCATTCATCCACTCTGCATCGCGTTTTGCCAAATAGTCATTGACAGTAACTATATGAACGCCTTTGCCAGACAAGGAGTTAAGATAGGCTGGAAGGGTTGCCATCAAGGTTTTTCCTTCACCTGTTTTCATTTCAGCAATCATGCCTTTGTGAAGAGCAATACCGCCAATAAGCTGAACATCAAAATGACGCATTTTAAGTGTTCTAAGAGACGCTTCACGAACAAGAGCAAATGCTTCTGGCAAAATATCGTCAAGAGTCTCACCTTGTGAAATACGGCTCTTGAACTCCAAAGTCTTATCTGACATTTGTTGGTCAGTTAGCTTCTGCATTTCTGGTTCAAGTGTGTTAATCAGCTCTATTGTGGGCATGATCTTTTTTATAGCCCTGTCATTATTTGATCCAAATATCTTTGTAAGTAGTTTGAATACCATAGGATTTTTTTATGCCTTTATTTTATTTGGTGATTATACAAAACATTTTGAAGATTGCTGACCATATTAACCATGAGATTTGACAAATTCTAAAAAGTTGTCAAATCTGAATTTTTCAATCTGCTTTGCATAGCATTATTTATATTGCACCCGGGATAAGTTGCAGTCCTGCCTTCTCATCAATGCCAAACATTATATTCATATTCTGCACAGCCTGACCCGATGCACCTTTAAGAATGTTATCAATGGCAGAGACTATAATTACTCTTGAAGATTTGTCATCAACCCAAAATCCAATATCACAGAAATTTGTTCCTCTGACATGAGCTGTATCAGGGAATTTGCCTTTTGGAAGAACTCTTACAAAAAATTTATCTTTATAGTATCTTTCAAAAATCTTTAAAATATTTTCATGGATTGAAATATCTTTGCCATTGCAGCTGCAACTCTTTTTAAATTCGTCCGATATTTCAGCATAAATCGTAGTCAACATGCCTCTGCTCATTGGCAGAAGGTGAGGCACAAAGGTTATTTTTATTTTTTCTTCTGCATTATTTGATAAAATAGCTGAGTCATTGGCATTGTGAACTGTTAAATTTGCTTGATTGGACAAACGTGCATGATAAGAGAGAATCTCCTCCATCTCTGGAACATGGCGATGGTTTCCAACTTTGTATGGCTTAAAAGATTCTGCAACTTCGCAATAATGTGAGGTTAGGGATAAAGAACGACCTGCTCCGCTTACTCCAGACTTTGAGTCTGAAATAATACCCTCTTTTTTAATTACCCCTTCGCTTATAAGTGGGATTGTAGGCAGAAGAAAACTTGTTGGATAGCAACCAGGGTTTCCAATAAGATTAGCACTTTTTGCTATATCAAACTTTTCTCTTGCTGACTTTCCACCTATTTCTGTCTGTTTTGTTCCAGCAATTTCATCTTTGTATATCTCACTCAAACCATAAACAGCATGTTTAAGAAGCTCTGGGCAAGAGTGTTTTTGGTAGGTCTCTTGATACGCTGCAAGATTTTTGAATCTGAAATCTGCTGAAAGATCAATAACTTTTATGTTGTTTTCTAAGAAAATTGGTGCATACTGCATTGAAATTTTATGAGGAAGTGCAAGAAATATGCAGTCAACTCTACCAAATAGATTTTCTGGCTTCATCTCTTCGCACTTAATATTTACAATATTTCTAAGCGATGGAAAGATATTTTCCAAAGATTCCCCAGCGTAAGACCTTGAAGTAACTGCAACAAGTTCACAATACGGGTGTCCAACAATCAATTTAACAAGTTCAGCTCCTGTATAACCAGTTGCACCAGCAATCGCTACTCTAACTTTTTTATATTCTGAATTTGTTGTTTTGCATTCTATATTTATCATGTTATATCCTAAATTAAATTTGTTATTTTGTAAAAAAGAGAGAAATTACCTTAACAGATATCTTAATGTTTGACAACTTTCTAAGGAGTTCTCAAACATTTAAGATAATCAAACTTACTACTATATAGGCTTAATAGTTAAATATAAATTTGGGTAAAATGCTTTTAATATATCCCCCAGTTGCTAAAATATCTGAACCCCCGCCAGGAGTTGCACTCTTAGCAGGCTCACTTGAAGCTAATAATATACATTGTAAAGTAGTTGATGCAAATATTCAAGCAATGCTATGGCTTGCCAAAAGTGCCTCCTACAACGACAATTGGAGCAAAAGAGCTATTACCAACCTTGATCGAAACATCTTTGAACTTAAAGATATTGCCCTTTACAAGAACATGGAACGATACCGTCAAAGAGTTATAGATTTTAATAGAGCCATAAATATAGCACCTAATAGACGTTTCAACATCTCTCTTTCTGACTACACCGATTATAAACTTACTCCTCTAAAAAGTGAGGATCTGCTTATATCTGCCCAAAGCTACCGAGAAAATCCTTTTTATCCATTTTTTGAAAGCCAACTTTCTAAAATAATTGAAAATTATTCAAATAACCTTAAAGAGTTCCCAACTCAAGACAAACAGTACTCAAATGAAGTTAAAAGATACTCGCCTGATTATATTGGAATATCTTTGTGTTATCTAAGTCAAGCCCTGACAGCTTTTGCCCTTGTAGGCTGGATAAAAAAACAGTTCCCTAAGAGTAAAATCATAATGGGTGGAGGGCTTGTAACATCATGGATGAGTATGCCTACATGGAGTAACCCGTTCAAGGGTCTTATTGACTACATGGTGAAGGGTAGGGGAGAAGAGGCAGTTGTTAATTTGTGTAGACAAGGAACTGAAAAAAATAAGATATACCAACCCGAATATACACCAAACTTTGATTTTTCTGAGTGGGAACAATATATTGCACCTGGTCGAATTCTTCCACTAAGAACATCAAGCGGATGCTACTGGAATAGATGTCGCTTCTGCCCTGAAAAAGCTGAGGGCAATCTTTACAAACCAGAAAAAAGCAGCAAACTTTTAGATAATATTCAATATCTTGTTAATAAATACCACCCAAGTTATATCCATTTTATTGATGATGCTATCTCTCCATCTTTTTTGAAATCTCTTATTAATCAAGGTGCTGCTAATCAAGGTGCTGACTCAAGCTTACAAGAGCCTAAGTTTGAATGGTATGGTTTTCTAAGATTTACAAAAGAGCTTGCTGACCCTGATTTTTGCAACGCTCTTTATCGTTCGGGGTGTAGGTTGCTCAAACTTGGACTTGAATCAGGAGAGCAGGCTGTTCTTGATAGAATGGAAAAAGGAACTGATTTAAATTTAGCTTCTAATATCTTGAAATGCCTTAAAAAGGCTGGAATTCATACATATATTTATCTACTTTTTGGCACGCAGTTTGAAGATGAAACAGATGCTGAAGAAACTCTTGATTATGTTGCTACTCACAGTAACGAAATATCCTTTATTAACATTGCGATATTTAACTTGCCAAGGTTTAGTGAAGATGCAGCAACTCTTGAGACATCCCTATTTTCTGAAGGTGATCTTTCACTCTATCTAAACTTTAAACACCCTAAGGGTTGGGATAGAAAGAAAGTAAGACTTTTTATTGAGAGGAAATTCAAAAAACACTCTGAAATTAGGAAAATTTTAAAAAATGATCCTCCATTTTTCACATCTAACCATGCAATGTTTATGATATGATTTTATACCACAGATAATATTACACCTAAATATTTTATAATTACAGAAGCTATACATTGTAGAATAATGTGCCATGACTATCTAATCTCCAAAATTAGAGTTGCTGATTTTGTTATTGACAATGATTAGGAGTTTTGATAGCAAATATCATTAATAATCTTATAATTACAAAAATGAGCAAAAGTATATATTGATTTTTATTGTCCATAGCGTTCCTTTCGATCATTATATAGTAAATATATTTTATAGAAAATTAAGTTAGGAGATAGAGGTATGATTAGTATTTCATGTGGCTCATGTGGAAAGAATTATAGACTTGATCCAAAGATAATAAAATCGGGGAATGCGAAATTTACCTGCAAAAATTGTGGCTATATTACCCCTATTGATCCACATATTAATATACAAGATCAAGGTAAAGGGTTATCTAAAACAGAGGCTATTACTCAAAAGACAGAAATTTCGACATCAAATCCTAATGTTTCTACATCCCAATCATCAACTCTAAAGCCAACAGTAGAATCAATTTCTAAGGCACAGACAGGTCAGTTCAGCCGTGATATACTTCAAGTAACATGGACAAATCGTCTTCAGATCAAGGTAAATGCTGTGTTAATACCATTGATTATAGTTATTATGAGTATATTTGCTACAATTACATATATCACAGAAAAGCAAAAAATGGAGAGCGAGCTTCAAAAATCATCTAAGGTTGTTGCTAAAAGGCTTTCAGTTTATCTTGTCGAAGCATTTTGGTCTCTTGATGATGAGATACTGCAAGAATCACTTAAATCGGAGATGATGGATAATAACATCTATTCTATTAATTTAATTGACCGTAGCGGTAAAGTTGTTTATCTCGGCTACAAAAGGGATAAAGATTGGAATTTGACATCAAATAACTCTTCAATTGAAGGTAGTTATATAAAAGCAGAGGAGGGCATTATTAAAGATTCCAATAAGATAGGTAGTGTTGAGGTCTATTTGTCATCGGCTTTCTTCTTAGAGCAGTTTAATAAATCAATGTATAAACTTATAATTACGGCTTTGCTTCTTATTGTTGCTGTATCCCTCACTGCATCTGTAGTTCTTAACCAGATGATTCTTGCACCAATTCGTAGATTGACAGATATTGCGAACAAAATAAGTATTGGTAACCTTGAGCTTGAAATTCCCATAGAATCAAAAGATGAAATTGGCGTCTTAGCAGATGCCTTTGCAAGAATGAAGGTTAGTATGGCATTTGCGATAAAACAGTTAAGAAAGAGATAATTTTTATTGATTGATTATTTTTAAATATATTTTTACACATTTATTTTTTGTATTGTTTTTTTTTATTGTTGTTTTACTTGATAGACTATAGAGGATCGACATGAATACTGTAATAAGAGAAGATACTGTAACTAAAGTTGAGAAAATTCTGCAGGATTTTATTGAGGAGTCCGGTGCGACCTATGCATTGATAACTGATATGGGAGGCAATCCCCTTTTTACAGCTGGTGAAGAGGATTTTGATGTCGATACTCTTGCAGCACTTTCTGCTGCAAATTACGCAACCACAAAAGAGATCGCTAACCTTATAAAGGAAGATAACTTTTCTTTACTTTTTCACAGGGGAAATAACGAAAACGTCCATTTCGCAAAAATAACACAAGATATTCTTATGATTGTTCTTTTCAAACCTTTTCTTTCGTTAGGGCTTCTAAGGCTTAAAATAAATAGTTTGCAGCAAAAAATCGTCTCTATCATTGGAAATTAAAAAGATAGGAGAGACGTTTATCTTTTCTCCCGTTCGCCTGACAATAGAATAATCATGTTGAAAGGGCTGAAAAATATTTAAGAACCGCTTGCATTGGATTTTTATAATGGCTATCGTAAATTTGAAAGACAAAACAATACAGATTAAAATTGTTTATTATGGTCCAGGCAGAAGTGGAAAAACCACCAACCTTGAATTTATTCATAACAAGCTGCAGCAAAATAGAAATCAACAAATAAGTAATTTGGTATCAATAGACACCAAGGGTGATAGAACGCTGTTCTTTGACTTTTTTCCAGTAAGCCTCGGAAAAATAAATGGATTTGACTTAAAACTCAAGTTATATACAACACCAGGGCAGGTAAAATATGAGGCAACTCGCAGATTAGTACTCAAAGGCGTTGATGGTCTTGTGTTTGTTGCAGATTCCCTAACATCACGACAAGATGCTAATCTTGAATCGTTTGAAAACCTTAAAAGCAACCTGCTATATCATAAGCAGAGCCTTTCTGATGTTAAGTTAATTTTTCAATGGAATAAACGAGATATTGATGAAAAAATGATACCTCTTTCACCAATAGAAGAGATGGAGCGACTTTTAAATTCAGAGCTAAAAGTACAATCTTTTCCAGCAAGTGCTACAAGTGGAATGAATGTACTTAAAACTGTAAACTATATCTCCAAAGAGACTGTAAAATCCGTTATTGAGAAGACAATTTTAAATAAACATAAAATGGGCAACTAACAAATATTGTGAGCTACCTTTTTTTGATTGACAGATATAAAATAGTTTAATTTAACAATTAAACATTTATAGAGATTTATTATAATTAATTACGTTAAAATTCCTGCTATAAAATTACAGACCTAATTTATTAATGGTCTTATTATTTCATTTCTAAAGAGATTACGGTGATGTATGGATTATCAATTATTTCGTAATATTCTCTCCCCTTATCTTGTTGATAATATGTCGGGCATTCAGGAAGTAAAAAAATATGCGGATTCAATTTCAGTTGAAGATGCATTTGATAAAAAATTTCTGACAGTTTTAAATAATATTATCAGTTGCTTTGAAACTAATGAAGCGATTAAAAGTTTAGCTTTGGCCATTCTTGAAGAGGCAGACTTTTTTTCTGATACATCAATTCATAAGACAACCAAAAGCAAATATTTAGATAAAATTCTCTCTGACAGTGACTATATTGAACATACTAAATCATTCAGTTTGAGTGTTATTCAAACTTATGTCGAAAAAATTATCCATAAGCAACTTTACGAGATAAATATAAAAATAGAAGAGAACCAGAGAAGTTTAAATAAAATTGAAGCGTCCTCTGGAAGGATGAGAGAAGAGGTTCAACAAACAAATTTAGCTCAACAGGCAAATCAAGTCCAGCAAGCCAATTTAGCTCAACAGGTAAATCAAATTAGACAATCAAATCAATCTTTAGCAAACCTACAGCATAACCGTGCTTTGCAGAGTAGAATCATACAAACTGATAAGATGCCCCAGTCTGATCAATCGCAGCGTAATGTAGCACCACCACCTCCTCGTCAAATAGAATCACCGTCTTCCCATAAGATGGTTCAAGCTGTGGCGTCTGAATTTCAAGAGGCAGGTCATGCTTCAAACCAACAACAAGTTCGACGGGTTGAAAAAAACCATAATTCCTCTGATGAAGTCCCGCTTGCAAGTGAAACATCGTCTTTTCTACTTGTTGAGATAGATCAACAGCAATGTGCTATAGTATATGATAATGTTGCTGAGATTCTTAAAAGTGATAAGCCTGTGCCTGAAAAGATTTTGAAACTGCCAACTATTCCATACAATAAACTTGTAGGATTTGCGAGAGGATTCTCTGTATTGAGAAAGGTTAGTAATACTCAGATTGACAAGAAACGATTTTTTAATAACCTTAATGCTACAATGACAAATCAAGAGGATAAACATTTTGCTGTAATAGTAGCTAAGGAGGATGACTATAAAATTATTTTTGTTGATTATATTGTTTATGCCGAACCAGTATATGGTCAGGAATTAGGAGAATATGCAAAAACTGTTGAGGGGCAATATAAAATTATTAAATAAAACTAAATAGCTTATATTATCCCGTTATTTTGAAGGCAATAATTTATGATTAAAGTTTTTAGTATTTGTTAACTATAATTAATTAAAGTAATATATTAAGAATAAGGTGTTGAATATTTATGTTGAATGGAACCCTTAAAACTTTTTCGCTTGGCAGTCTGCTTCAAATCTGCTCCAATGAAAATAATACAGGTGCATTGGAATTTTCTATGAAAGGCAGTCTGTGTGGAAGAATAGGATTTGAGAATGGTGATGTGGTTTATTCAGATTTCCTTGGAATGAAAGGGGTTGATGCCGTTAGACAAATTTCTCTTCTTAAGGAAATTGACTTTCAATATAATAATTCTATAGAAATTTATGAAAAAAATATTGATATTGATATAAATTTTCTTACAATTGACTGCACAAGGTATACTGATGAAAGTATTGCATACCTTGATGAATTAAAAGAGAGTATATTAAATAAGTATAAAATAGAATCACTAAAATTTTTTGAATATGATAATGTTGTATTTACATCTCTAAACCTTCACGGGGTACACTATTTTGAAAGTGGCGAGGACGAAAAATTTAATATTATATATTTAGATAGAAATATTAATGCAAGAATTCAGATCGTTTTTAACCAGAAAATTCTTACGGATTATCTCTTAATATACATGCGTGAAAAAGGGATTCTTAAATGATTCCAAAATTTGATGTTTATCATTCTGACCTTCATTCTAGTTATATCTCTTTTGAAAGATATAGACTTTTTTTACAAGCCCAGAGATTTAGTGGCTACATTCAATTGGAAGATGGTCAAAAAAACTATCTCTTTTTTTTGAAAGAGGGAAAAGATGTTGCATATTTAAAGGTAGTTGATCACAAATTAAAATTATTTGATTTATCAGAAATAGAATCAATATTAAAAAATTCTTTTTCTGTATCATCTTACAGATCGCCCCATCAAATAGTAGATTTTTTTGCAAGGTGTCATGCAACACAGTTGATTCTTGATAACCTTTTGTTTGATTCAGTTGAGTTTGATAAGTTCTTTAATCAAATTGAGTCAAAAAGAATTACAGGATTCCTCCAAGCCTCAAAATCTGGAGAACCTGAAAGATATATCTATTTCTATAGTGGTAAAATATTTGGATACATGAACATAAAAGGTAAAGATGGGCTATTTGAGAAAAATTTAGATAAAAATCAGATACAAGCAGCACTTAAAAATTCAACTGTTAAAGTGTATTCAATTGCAGTTGCTTCTGTAACTGATATAACTAAAAGGCGTTCAACTTCAGATAGTGGTAATAAATTAGATAATATTAAAACAACTCATAACCAAAATATAACTAATAAAAGTAATAATGATGAAGATAGGCTCTCTGTTATTGAATGTTATGAGAAAATCTTTCAACTTCTTGAAACAAATACAGAATCAGTCGAGTTTACTTCGATATGGCGAATGTGTGCTCTTGAGTTGAGTAATAAATATATATTTCTCAATCCATTTGCGGGAGAATTCAACTATGATAACAGTAAAATCGATCTGTGGGAAAAAATTGATCTAAAAATAGCAACTAATGCCTTAGATGAGTTAATCAACGCTATTGCTAAAAAAGCAAATCTTCCTAAAGATGGAATTAAAGCGATAAAAGATAACTACTTAAATATACTGGCTGCCTATGAAATCAGAAGCTAAAAATGATCCAGAACTATTTATCAAAAAACACAACTATATAATAAATCTTATTATATCTATTAAGAATAAAATATCTTTTTTTCCTGATCTTAGAAAACAAGAGCAGGGCTATTACAGAGAACTCTATTATAACGATCTTATTGCAAAGATTAAAGAGCAATACCCCTCTGATATACAACTTATTGTAATAAAAGAGAATCAGAGTATTATGTATGTGGTAAAAAAAGATATATTAATCTTTATTTGCGAATGTTCAGGTAAAGTAAGTGTCTCCCAAATAAAAATGGAGTGTAATGAATTTATTGAGGAGTTTCAAAAACAGGGAAAATATAAGAAATTCTTTTCGTCCATTTTTAACTGGTAGCTATCTAATTCACCTTATATTTTTTTGAAATAACTTATTTGATTTTCAGTCAAACCGTCTCTTCTCGTTAGCCACTTAGAGTCATTAAGGAGTAATCTTATATGCTTAAATATATTATCGAACTAATCCCTACAACAGATAATAGCGTAACCCTCTCTTCTTCAGAGTGGGTAATTATTGTGATGCTTACAAAATATCCTGACTTTAATAGGCTTATTGCTGAACTCAAGAAAAACCACAATATGACTATAGAAGAGATAAAAGCTTTGCTTGGCAATCTTCAGAAGAGAAAGATTTTGAAACTCTTTCAAACCGAGGTTTCTGAAGATGTATCTGTTATACCTTCAGCACAGACTGCTGTATCAATGCCTGAGACCCCTTCTATATTCTGGGAAAGGCTTGAAAATGAATTGTCTCGAGCAATAGGCCCCATCGCGTCTATTGTAATTGACGATTCGGTTTCAGAATTTAATATGCCTCGAGAAAAATTTCCCATAAAGTTTCTCTACAGCTTAGTTGAGAAAGTTGCGGCTGAGATAAATTCAAGTGTTGAGAAGACTCAGTTCCAAAAAGCGATGCTTGAAGTAATTAAAAAAATTTAATACCTTTTAATTGATATAAACCTCAATTTGATATGACTATCTAAATTTCTATCAAATATCTTAATCGAGCTATATATCTAAAATAGTGTAGTTGCATAGTAATGTGTGCTGAGTTAAAAAGGTAAGGCAGACTTTTACTGACCCTAAATCTGAATTGAGTGATTGATATGACAGAAGATATAGATATTAAAAAATTGACAGACGATGCTTTTATGGCTATAGACGCTCTTTTTACTGATGAAGATAACGATATATTTTCAGAAGAGAAGGATAAAGAGCCTGATGATTTTGATTTGATCCAAGAGTATATGCTTGCTATTGAGTGGGAATGTTCTGACAAAAATATCAAGAAATTTGGTGATTTCATAAATAAACTTACTCCTAAATATAATGGAAAGCATAATCAAGATATTCTTAAAATGCTTTCAAGCATTTTAAAGTATCTTGAGAAAGCAAAAGACAAAGCTATTCCAGAGACTCATCAGGTAATGGAGTTCATTGTCAAAACTTTTAAACATATCAACCAGCACGGGATTGATGAAGCCACAATCAAACAAGAAAAAAATAACGCATACAACAAAGTTTTAGACCTAAAGAGCAAAATAGCAAAACTAAAAGCTGAAACCACATATTCACAAGAAGTTTATGGAGCAGTAGAGAGCCGACAGAGCAAAGAACAAAAAGCACAATTAAAATCATCTGCAATAACAATGCAGTCAGATCAAACAGCAAACTTACAGCCCGCAACTAATTTATCATCAATACACTCTGTAACACATCAACATTATCCACCAATACCTGCTGAGCCAATTGAAAATTCACCAATAATAGTCAGCATTCTTACAAGGCTTGATTTTTGTGAGAATAGACTATCGGCTATTGATGCACAAAATACTAAATTACAGCAGCAGATTTATGAACTTACTAATCTAAATAGGCAGCTAAATGATCAGATAAGCGATATTGAATTGAAGTTTTCTGAGCAGATTAATGATTTATCTCAAATTATAGACTCTCTATCTATTTCTACAAATTCGCTAACCAAACCTTCTGGTTTAGTTGCGGACTTTGAGCAAAATATAGATACAGATAATCCATCCTTTGCTAATGTATATGATGATCCAAAGCAATATGAGGAGGTAAGTTTTGATGGGCTTGATTTTGACGATATGGACTCAGATATTAATCAGCAATCTTACTACGTGGAAAATAACAAGGGAAGAGAACAAAGTGGTGTTGAAATCAACGAAGTTGGATTAGACGAGATAGATATTGGAGATATAGGGTTAGAAGAGACAGAGTTTGATAATGCAATTAGTGATGAGAAGAAAGATTCTCGCTTTGAAATTGATTTTGATAACCTCAATACAGATTCAATGAATCTTGACTCAATTGAGATTGAGAACAACATATTTGAGAGTGATGAGTTTAACGAAGTTGAAGATTTTGAAACTATTACTTCTGATGACATTGAGTACGATGAGATCACAGAAGACTTAATTGAATATAGTGAAGATAATATAAAATCTCAAAATATTGAAGTTGATAATTCAAGTTTTGATGTTAAAGCTAAAGACTCAATTGAGCTTGAGAAAGAGCCTGAAAAGCTGAAAGAGAGCGGCTTTGATGATAGTAATAAAGAACAATCTAAAGATAATATTCTTGATGATAATGAGTTACCGAAATCAAAAGAGATATTTACAAATGATCTACTAAAAGAGGTTCCTCACTTCGTAAGGTGTTTTAAAATAGAAAAACAGCCAATTGCTCTGCCTGATGACAAAATTTATAATATATATAAAATTCCATCTAAACTTACTAAAAATATTAGCCAAATGCCAATTCTTAGCTTAGGAGAGTTCTCTTCACTGTTTCAAAATTTGTCTAAAAATATGAAAGGGCATTTGAAAGATGTAAGTAACTCTACTTTGAAAAAAATGAATGTTGATATTCATTTATTAACTGATAAAAGCGTTCAGTATAAGATTGCCGTTCTCTGTTCTGTTGAAGATAAAGTTTCTATCATCCCATTTACTGATATATATGATAATCTAAATCACCCAATGACAGATATAAAAAATGAGCACAACGATTTTTCTGAATATAATGTTAATATTGTTGATATAGGTCTAATACCTTTTGTGCATCTTAGTAAAAAATAATGGAAAAGAATAACCCTATTATTGATCAAACTCTGTTTGACTTAAAATTGAATGAAGCCCAATTTTATTTGGAGCAGGGTCTTTATGATGAAGCTGATAAAATATATGTTAGTCTTATTAATGAGCTTAAACAACTGCCTGAAACTAAAAGCTCTGATATTCAAATAAGACAGTTGGAAGCAATTCGTCAGGAGTATCAAACAGAGACAAAAAAAGATAAGGTTGTTGTAAAAGTATTATCTGACGTTGATAAAAGAAGTGATGAAGTTGGATTAAAGAAATCTAAAATTCACCAAAATGACCAAGATAAATTTACTCAGCATCATAAAGCAATATCCAAAGATGAGGATTATAATATTGGAGAACTTAACAACGATGATATTAACAGTGATATAGATAGTCAAATAGTTGCTTTCATTAACCAGATGATTATTGAAGCATTTAATAAAAATGCTTCAGACATATACATTGAACCAACTATAAATTATAATAACCTTTCTGCCAATTTTGTAGGCAGAGAACAATCAGGATTTAAACATTATCCTGATAAATCTTCTGACTCCAATATTGCCAAAATTCGTTTTAGAATTGACGGAATATGTCAAGCCTACACTGGAATCCCAAATAAGTTCGCTTTGCATGTTATATTTAAAATAAAAGTTATGGCAAAAATGGATATTACTGTAAGGGCTACACCTCTTTACGGTAAAATCAAATTTAAAAGTGAACCGACAGGAGCTATAGAGCTAAAGGCTATAACTATTCCAACCTCAGGTGGTAAAGAAGATATTGTTCTTAAATTCTTTCCAGCTGCAAAATCAATGGAGTTACAAACCCTTGGGTTTCTTGAACACAATCTTAAAAAATTTGTTGAAGTTATAAATAGACCCTTTGGTTTGATTCTTGTTAGTGGTTTATCTGGTTCTGGTAAAACAACTACTCTCCACTCCGCATTAAAACTAATAAATAGACCTGAAAAAAAAATATGGTGTGCAGAACATCCTATCGAAATTACCCAAAGAGGAATATCCCAAGTAGAAGTTCAACCTCAAAAAGGTCTTAACTATCCTGAACTTATCAAAGCATTTATAAAGTCAGGAGCAGATGTAATAATGTTGGGCGAAATAATTGATTTTAGTGATAAAAAAATAAGCTATGAGACTACATCTCTTGCCATCAAAGCCTCTCTGACAGGGCATCTTATTTTTGCAGGAGTAAATGCCTCAAGTATATCTGATACCATCAGCGAGTTGTTGGAGATCGGTGTAAACCCAATCCATTTCTCAAATGCACTTTTGTGTATCCTTAACCAGAAACTTATAAGGCGTTTATGTGAAAAGTGTAGAGAGCCTGTATCTGAAGAAAACTCTAAGAATATCTTAGATATGGCATTTGATGAATTTGGAAAAGGAGAATCCTTATTGGTTGATAGTAGTAGAGATACTCTTGGGCTATTTAATCAAATTGATAAAGATAAAATTAGAATTTATAACCATTCGCCTGATGGTTGCGAAGATTGTGGCTATACTGGATACAAAGGTAGAGTGGCACTTCACGAACTCCTCATAAACAATGACCTCATAAAATCTTTGATTAAAGAGACTTCACTTAAAGAAACTAACTTTATTGAAAAAGCAGAAGAGGGTTCTATGAATAGAGTAAGCTATTTTGAAAGAGTAAATTGTGCTATTAATAGATTAGATAATAGTAACATATTTGCCGCTGGGAGTTATACCTTAAAACAAGATGGCATACTTAAAGTTATTGCTGGCATTACTGATATTGATGAGATAAGACGTAACACCGTATAAAAACGCATAAAAGAGGGATAAGCCAAAATGATAACCTATCCCTCTTTAATATTAGATATTAGATTTAGATATATTTAAACTGCTGATATGGCTCTTCGCTCGTTTTATTCCACTCGTAAATCTTTGATCTGAAACTCTTAAAAGATTCATAGACCTTTTTGCTCATAGGGTCTTTTGCTGCCATCTCCTCAAGAACTTCATTTGCATATACTTTAAGCTGCTTTAAAACATCGTCTGGAAATTTTTTAAGTTGAACCTTATGTTTTGTTACAAGTTCGTTTAAATCGTCATTATTTCTTGCCTCAAATTGTGCCAACATCAAGCTATTAGCCCTTGCAATTGCTGTATCTAAGATTGCTTTAAATTCAGGAGATAGTTTTTCATAGGCGTTGATATTTACCATAGCCTCAAGGGTAGTACCAGGTTCGTGCCACCCTGGATAGTAGTAAAATTTTGCAACCTTATGAAGGCCTATTGTTAAATCGTGGAAAGGTCCTACCCACTCTGTGGCATCAATTACACCTCTTTCAAGATTTGTGTATATTTCGCCAGCAGCAACAAGAATCGCATTTCCACCAGCTTTAGCAAGCACCTGTCCACCAAGACCCGGAATTCGCATTTTTAAACCTTTAAGATCATCGACACTTTTGATCTCTTTATTGAACCATCCACCCATTTGAACACCAGTATTACCACCAAGATATGGTTTTAAGTTGAATGGTTTATAAATTTCTTCCCAAAGTTCAAGTCCTCCACCTGACGTAACCCACGAGTTTTGGGATTGAGCATTAAATCCAAATGGAACTGCTGCAAAAAATTGTGCGGCTGGAGCTTTTCCTGACCAGTAGTATGCTGCACCATGTCCCATTTCAACTGTTCCCTGACTTACGGCATCAAACACACCCATAGCTGGAACTAACTCACCAGCTCCATAAACAGAGATTTTAAATTTTCCACCGCTCATCTCTTCTACTAATTTTGCAATATAGTCAGCACCTTCTCCAAGTATTGGAAAATGAGGAGGCCAAGTGGTTACCATTTTCCACATAACTGGTTTATCAGCCATTGCTGGAACCGCTCCCATTGCTGCTCCAGCAGCTAATGCTCCTACTCCTGCTTTTTTGATAAAATCGCGTCTTTTCACTGATTTTTCTCCCTTAGATTTATGTTGGTTTGATGTAAAAAGATTTAAATGGAGTTCTTGCAAAACTATAACTACACCGTTGATTTCGCTGGATAGAAAATTAGTTTTACATTAGGTCAAATAAATAACTCTATTTAAACCTCAATGACTTGATTTTCTTAAATGGACGTTATAGGAGTTTGTTATTGATTGTCAAGATTTGATAATTTTATATTTATGGATACAAAATGGCGAAAATACGCTCTATTGAAAACAGAAAATTCAGAGCATCAATTCTATTCACAATTGCTGTCTTGAGCTGGGCATTGAATACTGTTCTTGCTAAAGTAATGACAAACGATATAAACCCAATCTCTCTATCATTTTTCAGGTGGTTCACAGCACTATGTTTTATCTTACCATTTGGTTTAAAGCGAATGCTACAACAAAAGGAGCTACTTAAAAATAACTCTATAAAAATAACTATTCTATCAATTTT
Organism: Desulfamplus sp.; assembly: GCA_015232455.1. Lineage (GTDB taxonomy): Bacteria > Desulfobacterota > Desulfobacteria > Desulfobacterales > Desulfobacteraceae > Desulfamplus. The sequence goes on from JADFZQ010000017.1 coordinate 44,394, forward strand.
CAGCATATCTCTTTACAACTCTCTTATCTACAGTTCAGCAAAGTTTACTACAGCCACCAATATGTCGTTTGTCATTGCATCAACCCCCGCAGTAACTTTTATATTTTCGTGGATTTTTCTTCGCCAGCAGGAGAGCTTTATTAGAGTTAGCAGCATGTTAATTTCGCTTTGTGGTATGATTCTCATCATTTTTAAAGGAAGTTTGAATAACCTCTTTTCTCTTGTCGTCAATACTGGAGACTTACTCACCTTTGCAGCGGTAGTAAGCTGGTCTATATATTCGGTTCTTTTTAAATACATGAAATTAAATATCGATCCAGTCGCATTTCTAACAATAACCATTATTGTTGGAATTCCATTTATATTCCCATTTTATATTTGGGAACTATGGAAGTTTGGTTCATTTGCAATTACAATAAATAATATGTTGATAATCTTGTTTCTTGGAATATTTCCATCAATTATCTCATATCTTTGCTGGAACGAAGGTATAAAACTGGCTGGACCAAATATGGCTTCAATATTTTTATATCTGATTCCTGTATTTGCCTCTTTTATCGCATTTGTATTTTTGGAGGAGAGACTATATTTTTACCATATTGCAGGTGGAATAATTACTCTTTGTGGGTTGGTATTATACATAAAACGGGCATAACATTATTTTACTTCTTCCAAAACTCATTTTTTATCCAGTAACATCAAGGCGTTAATTTAAGTTGTGCAGGAGTCCTATTTTATTGTCCATCTCTTTGCTGTAATCAAAGTAAAAATAGAGTAGAATAAAAGAGCCATACAGAGAATCAGATGAGAAAGATCAAGAATTGAAATAGCAATCGGATAGTATAATATTCCAGAAAGATTTTTAAATACCATTAGCCCACCTGTTATAATCAATCCTAAAATCATAACTCCTTTTACATAGCCTGTTGGGGTAACTTTCCTCTCTTTTCTACCAATAAAGATGTGATCAAAAAATAGATAAACAGAAAGTGCGATAAGAAAAGATGCAAAAATATAGTGCATGGCATGGGTTATATAAAACTCGGCAAGCCACCCTAATCCTGGAATATCAGCAATACGATACCGCTTGAATATTGGCATTTGTCCAAATCCAGTCAAAGTTAAAAAAGTTATTATTACAATATAAAAATATTTGATTACTCTTTCATAGAATCTCATCTAATTACCATCCCGATTTAATTGGTAAAATTAATCATCATTTTTATTAATACTATAAAACTTCATAGCAGCTCCAACCACTCCCGCAACAGGTGCAAGTATCATTGCCATAGCAAGTTTATTTCCAGTTTCCATGCTATCTTTAACTGCTGCAAGATGGGGTTTTCCCTTTCCTTTTTCTATTACACTGTTTAATTTATCAAAAGGAACTGGTGAGACATATATAGTATTGGTTCCACCATTTTCATTCTCTCCGTATATATAACCGTTCATACTTTTAGCAAGTTCGTGTGCCTGCTTCAAAATTTCGTCTCTTGGTCCGATTGTCTGAACATCCTCAGGGCAGGCTTCAATACACGCTGGAATTTCACCTTTAGTAATTCTGCTATAACATCGATCGCATTTATACATAACGCCATTTCCAGCAAAAGCTGGGAGAATATCAAGATATAGTCCTACGCCAGTTTGACGCTGAGGTATAAGCCAAGGGCACACTGTCTGGCATTTTGCTCCACCAAGGCAAATATCAGCTTCTATCCTTGAAATTCCATTATCAAGCTGAACCGCCGCACCCCAAGGGCAAAGTTTCACACAAGGAGGATTTGAGCAGTGCATACACCGTCTTGGAATGGTCAACTCTTTTTGTTCGCCATCTATTTCAACAGTTGCAGATTGAATATAAAGCCAGTTGTAAGGGGTGAGTCTATCTATCACATCGGTTTTATCTGACCAATCCTCAGCCTTTACGCCATTTGGATACATCTTAGGAAATGGTTTCTGAGGTTTTGGGTATTTAGTTGCATTTACATCTCTACAGGCATAGACACACTCTTGACAACCAACACACTTGCTAATATCAAGCAGTGTAGCAATGGGTTGACCATTTTCTAATCCTGCTGCTGCCTTTGCAATAGAAGAGCTTGTAGCAATTGAACAGGCTGCGGTTATTGTCCCTTTAAGAAAAGATCGTCTTGTAATTGTTGGTTGCATGTTATCTATTTTTTTAACTCCTTTTTTAAAAAAACACCCTTATAATTTTAACAAGCTATTCAGTTGTGTCAATTCTTTTAACATCATTTACATGCTTAACTCTTCTAAGCTCATTCATAACCTTTTCAAGCTGTTCTATGCTGCTTACGGAGATTGTAAAATAACTTTTCACAGCCCCAAATTCAGAAGTCTCAGTTTGTGCATTTATTATATTTGCTCCGCTTTTATTGATTGTCATTGCCACATCAGCAAGAAACCCAGTTCTATCAGTTGCACGAATCCTTATTCTTGCTGGATATGAATCTTTGTAATCATCGCTCCATTCAACATCAATTTTGCGTTCAGAAGCCATCTGCAAGGTGTTTATACATCCCTTTCTATGCACTGTAACGCCCTGACCTTGGGTAATAAAGCCTGTAATCTCATCTCCGGGGAGAGGGTTGCAACATTTAGAAAATTTAACCAAAATATCATCAATACCTTTGACAACAATACCACCGCTATTTTTTTTGCGTTTTCTATTTTTTCCAATAAGTTTATCAAGAATCGCTGATAACTTATCTCCCTTTTTTTCCTGCTCTCTATCTTTTTCGTCATCAGGGACAACCTTGTGAAAAAGTTGAAGAGGGGTAATTTGACCAAATCCGACATGGGCAATAAGATCGTCAACAACCTTAAAACTAAACGAATCTGCAATACTATCAAGCTCTCCAGATTTTACCATTGCATTGAAATTATAGCCTTTTTTTCGGAAAAGTTTTTCACACATCTCTCTACCAAGAGAGATACTTCTCTCCTTTTCCTGAGCGTTAATCCAGTGCCTTATTTTACTCCTTGCCTTGACTGTTACTACAAAGTTGAGCCAATCAGGTGTGGGGTGGTGATCTTTTGCTGTGATGATACTAACACTATTGCCTGTCTCTAATTTATAGTTAAGAGGTACCATCTTATCATTAACTTTTGCTCCAACGCATTGATCACCAATTTTTGTATGAATCATATATGCAAAATCAACTGGAGTTGCACCTTTTGGAAGTGTCTTAATTTCACCATCAGGTGTAAAAACATAAATTTCATCAGGGTAGAGATCAATTCTAACATTTTCTAAAAATTCATCAGGGTCAGTGGACTCTTTTTGGTTATCAACAAGATTTCTAAGCCAAGCAAATGTTTTACCTGTCTTTTCGTCAATTCTTGCACCCTCTTTATAGCTCCAATGTGCTGCAATGCCAGATTCAGCTATCTCGTCCATATCTTTTGTTCTAAGCTGAATCTCAACACGCTCTCCATGTGGACCAATAACTGTAGTGTGAAGGGATTGGTAACCATTTTGTTTTGGCACCCCAATATAATCTTTGAACTTGTAATGGATAGGTTTCCACATATCATGGATAATACCCATAACTTCATAGCATTGAGCTTTTTTTTCCAAAATGATTCTAAATGCAATCAAATCATATACTTGATTAAATTCAAGGTTTTGAGAAAGCATTTTATGGTAGATACTGTAATGCTGCTTAAAACGCCCCTTTATGTCAGCCTCAATTCCCTCTAAAGATAGTTTCTCTTGAAGTTTCTCCATAACCTCTTTAACATAAGCCTCTTTTTCGTCCCTTGCCTTATTCACAAGAGTATCAATTTTTTTATACTCTTCAGGCATACTATAAAAAAACGAGACATCTTCAAGCTCCTGTTTAAGCCAAAAAATGCCGAGACGTGCTGCAATTGGGGCATAAATATCAAGAGTTTCTCGAGCTATTGATATTTGTCGTTCTGGGTTATGGTAATTGAGGGTGCGCATGTTATGGAGTCTATCTGCAAGTTTTATTAGAACCACCCTTATGTCATCTGCCATTGCAAGAATCATCTTTCTCAAACTCTCTGCTTGACGAGCAACCTTATCAGAGAGAGTAAGCTTTGATAGCTTAGTAACTCCCTCAACAATGTGGGCAATGTTATGACCAAAGAGTCTTTCAATATCTGCTTTTGTGGCGTGAGTATCTTCGATAACATCATGTAAAATACCAGCAGCAATACTCTCAACATCAAGTTTCATTTTAGCAAGTATAAAGGCAACAGCAAGAGGGTGGGACAGATACGGCTCACCTGATAAACGCATCTGTCCATCATGCACCTGGGCAGAATAGATGTATGCACGCTCTACAATGTGAAGCTCTGCTTCAGAGTTATATTCAAGAATTGTATCTAAAATGTCGTTGATTCTCACCATTGAAAAACAAACCTTATGGGTGTAGCTTTTTAGATTTAATCCAAATTGTAGAGACGCACAGCCGTGCGTCTCTACTTAAATATAAAAGCTCAATTAATGCCTGATTAGAGTATAGCTATTTCTAATAAATTACCATGCCTCTGCATAAGCTACATCAGTATAGCAATTCTCCATCTTTAACTTATGTCCTTGTTCCATAGCCGCAAGCTCTTGAAATAATTTCTTCATGCTCTCTGATGATGAATCTGCAGCAAGATAGTTATACATTTTCATGGCTCTCTCTTCATTTTTCATGGCAATTGCAAACACATCTGCCAATGTCATTTTATCAGAAATAGTTGGTTTTACGACTGTTTCTGATATTTGGTAGTCAACAGTTGGTTGAAAGTGCAACTCTTGATCTTTATTGTCAAATACACCTTTTAATATCTGCTGATGCTTGTTCTCCTCTTTAGCAAATTCCGAAAACATCTCTTTTAAAATCTGTTTTGACACCTTTGATTCTAATTGCTTATAAAATATCTCTGCTTCAATCTCACGATCTATAGCATATTGAATAATATCTTTATATTTTTGCATATTAAATTAATTCTCCTTTTTTGTGTTATGATATGAATATTATGCGTTTATACTTTAAACGGAATAAACCTAACTTTTATATATCCAAAACTCAACTTATGACAGAGGTTAGCAATAAACTATCTTTATTCTTAATATGCTTTAGCAAACAGAACTCTTTTGCCGCTATCGCTATTGCAATATATACATTTACCTTTTTCATCTTTGCTATCAAATGGAATACAACGAATAGTAACTGATAAATCCTCTTTTATCTTTGCTTCGCACTCTCTTGAGCCGCACCAGTGAGCCATGCAAAAGCCTCCATGAATTCTTGTTTCACTTGATGATGTGTAGAAATCATAGAAAGCCTTTTTATCGTCAATCTCAACTGTGTTTGCCTTTCTAAACTCTAATGCCCTGCTAAACAGAGTATTTTGAATATCATCAAGCACATCAACCATACTATTTACAAATTCAGAGCGTTTAATGGCCTTTTTCTCTTTTGGCGATCTGTCGCGTCTGCCCGCAAATACAGAGTCTTTTTCAATATCTTTAGGACCAATTTCAGCTCTTATTGGAATTCCTTTTTTAATCCAATCCCAGCCTCTTGCCCCTCCTGTATCTCTATCATCAATCTCAACTACAATTTTACGATCATGGTACATAACCTGTCTTAACTCCTTAGCAAGAGAAGTTGTGTATTCCATAACCTTCGATTTTTCTTCATCATTTCTAAATATTGGGAGCAACACAACATGAGCAGGTGCAACTCTTGGCGGCATTATAACGCCATCGTCATCACCATGAGTCATAATCATGCCGCCAATCATTCTGGTTGAAACTCCCCATGATGTTGTCCACGCAAACTGCTCTTGTTTATCTGCATCTTGAAATCTTATATCAGAGCCTTTTGCAAAGTTTTGTCCAAGAAAATGTGATGTCCCAGCTTGAAGAGCCTTTCTATCTTGCATCATTGCCTCAATGCAAAGAGTGTCAACAGCTCCTGGAAATCTTTCTGACTCTGTTTTAGCTCCTCTAATTACAGGCATTGCAAGACACTCTTGAACAAACTTGGTATAAACATCAAGCATCATGTTTGTTCTATCTATTGCCTCTTGTGCTGTAGCATGAGCTGTATGACCTTCCTGCCATAAAAATTCGCTTGTTCTTAAAAATATACGGGTTCTCATCTCCCAACGCACAACGTTTGCCCATTGATTAATAAGAACTGGTAAATCTCTATAGCTTGAAACCCATTTTGACATAGATTCGCCAATTATTGTCTCTGATGTTGGTCTCACAATCAAAGGCTCTGCAAGCTCACCTGCTGGAACGAGTTTCCCGTTTGCACCTTTTTCAAGTTTATGGTGGGTTACAACCGCACACTCTTTTGCAAACCCTTCAACATGCTCTGCCTCTTTCTCAAGATAGCTCAAAGGTATAAATAGTGGGAAATATGCGTTTTTAACCCCTGTCTCTTTAAACATTATATCAAGAGTAGATGCTATATTTTCCCAGAGAGTATAACCCCAAGGTCTTATCACCATACACCCTCTTACAGAGGATTTTTCAGCCATTTCTGAGGCTTTTACAACCTCTTGATACCACTGTGGATAATCTTCTTCTCTGGTTGGTGTGATTGCTGTTTGAACTTTGTTTGTCATTTAATTCCCCTTAAAATTTTGTTTTTAAATTTCCATATTTCTTTTTAAACTATTTTAGTAATAAAATTTTGTTTAATTCCAAGACTCATTTCAACCGCTTTCTATAATTCTAAGGTCTATCCTCTAACTTTAACCTATTACGATTCTGGATTTCTACACTTTCAGACTTCTGTTCTATATTTTCCATAGTTTTGATGTAACGTCTATGGTTTGGTATTTCAGGATTTTGTACATTACTGTCTGTATCATTTACATGGCGTTTCTCTTCATGGTCTAAATGTTTATGCTCTCTATTGTAATCCATATCCGAGTTAATCCTTTGATGTTCTTTATTATTATGCTCTTCTTGTTCAAGATAACGCCTTTCATAGCTGTTATTGTTATCCCTTTCTTTTATAAATTTCTCTTTATGTCTATTGTTATCCTGGTTAGGAGTCATTCTATCATAACGGTCTTTGTTATCTCTCTCTTTGATGAACTTCTCATTACGTTTACGGCGATCCTGATTAGAGTCAATTCTTTCATAATGCTTGTTATGATGCCGTTTTCCTTCATTCTCCCAATGTCTTGCTCTTTCCCATTCACTCCAGTTTCTTTCAACATTTCTGTGAGGTATTCGATGGTAGTCCCATTCTCTTCCTCTCCATCTATGATCTCTGTAGGAATTTCTCCAGTCAGGGGGTATATCTCTATAAAAAGATGGGGTGTTCTGATAGTGTATCCAACCAGAAGTGTAGTGCCGCGAACGATACCATTTTCCTTTCCATGGACGCCACCACCAGCCACTGTAGAAAAAGAGTTCTTCATCTAAGTCAGGGACAACATAAACATACGTCTTAGGAACAACTATCAGTTCTGGCGGTTCATCAAATAAAATTGGAGGCATTTCTGTGTAGGTTGCATAATAATTATCGTTATATCCCTCTGTAAATTCACGATTATAGTTCTCAGCACAACCTGTAATGAACGCAATCACAATAAGTCCGATAATGAAATATGTCCTATTCATGTTGTCTATCCTAATTTTTATGCTGGTTTTTTTGGAGCAGTTTTTATAAATTTTGGGATTAGTTTGATTCTAAATCCTAAAAAACGGTTTATGTTTATTAGAACTTTAAAACCACGTCCTATGGGCGTGGATAGGTCAATTTAAGCGATTTTTTTACTTAATTCTAAACCACTTCTGGGTTCTGTATAAAAAACCGATATATCCCCTTAAAGTCAAAATATCATCTTTTACCCATAACTTGCAGTTGTATGTTTTGCCGTTATCAGGATCCATAACTGTCCCACCTACATACTCTTCTCCAAGTTCTTTGTCTATCTTACCTGATTTTTTCATATCTTTAAGGAATATCATGCCAACAACAGGTTTATCTTTTAACTCTCCATTGCATTTATCACAAAGGGTATCTTGGGGTTTTAGTAGTAGTTTAGTAACTTTAGCAAAATAGACTCCGCTCTTCTCAAATATCTCAACATAAGATTTGTCATGTCCCTTGTCATTACCTTCGTCTGAGACAGTTCTCCATCTTCCAGTAACTGTATTATCAGCTTCTACAGAAACGGTGTACCCCATAACAACGCAAGTAAAAATGATAATTCCTACAAAAATTTTTTTCATGGTGCTTTCACCTCATAAAGTTCATTAACTGTAAAAAACACTGCCTCTTGCAGTGGATAGTCTGAATCAAGCAATTTTTTACTTGCTCAATGTACTAATTTTCTTATCTCTTCAAGTAATGTCTCCACAAGTTTATCCTGCGGTATTTTTTGCACAACCTCTCCCTTTTTAAATAATATACCTACTCCATCACCGCCAGCTATTCCAATATCAGCCTCTTTTGCTTCACCTGGACCATTTACCACGCAGCCCATAATAGCAACTTTTATTGTAAGTGGGCATCTTAAGAGAGCCTCTTCAACTTTAGTAGCAATATCAAATAGATTAATTTTACATCTTCCGCAAGTTGGACAGGAGATTATCTCAGGTCCTCGTTTTCTTAAACCAAGTGAGCGTAAAATCTCCCAACCAACTCTTACCTCTTCAACTGGATCGCGTGTTAAAGAGACGCGAATAGTATCGCCGATTCCGTCAGCTAAAATCATTCCAATTCCAATCGCAGATTTTGTTATGCCAGCAAAAAGACCGCCTGCCTCTGTAACGCCGACATGAAGTGGCACATCAGTCATGGTTGAGATTAATCTGTATGCCTCAACAGTTCGCTCCACATCAGATGCTTTTAAAGATATTTTAATATCACTAAATCCCAAATCTTCAAGTATAGCTATATTTCGCATGGCACTTTCTGTCATTGCTTGAGCTGTGTTGCCCATTTTTTCTAAAATATCTTTTTCCAAAGAGCCAGAATTTACACCAACTCTTATCGGAAGATTAAGAGATTTTGCACAATCTGCCACAGCTTTTATTTTCCACTTTTCGCCAATATTTCCCGGGTTAATCCTTAAACCGTCTGCCCCTGACTCTGCTGACGCAATTGCAAGTCTGTAGTCAAAGTGAATATCTGCAATGATTGGGATATCAATACCAGAGTTTTCTTTGTAAATCTCATCGCCTTCATCACCAATTTCATTATCGTTAATCTTTTTTAATCTATTCTTTATTTTTCTGATAGCATTGGCAGATTCCATATCTGGCACAGCAACCCTTACAACCTCGCAGCCAGCGTCATAAAGTCTCTTAATTTGAGACACTGTTGCATCAACATCTTGAGTGTAAGTGTTTGTCATAGATTGGACAGCAATCGGAGCATCTCCTCCGATTTTAATGTTACCAAGCTTTATTTGACGAGTTACACATCTTTTTTTTAAAAGAGCCATTCTATTACCACCGCACTCCCATCATAAGACAATTAAGACCTGAGCCAATACCCATAAATCCAACATAATCATTATGGACAAGAAAACCACACTCAGAAGCAATTGCAGCAGTCAGAGGAAGAGATACTGTTCCCATATTTCCAAGATATTGATATGTTGAAAAATCAGTTGTTGGATCGATTCCCAATGTTTGTTGAACCATCTGCTGGTGTGTTGATCCAACTTGATGGCAGATAAATTTATTAGGTCTATTTATTTTCTTTATAAACTCATCATAAGTTGCTTTAGCAAGCGATAAACCATTCTCAAGCACACCGTGTGCATCTGTTCTCATAACTATTTTTGAGGTTGTTGGCATACCATTTTCGGCAAATGTCCATTTACAAAGATTATGAAATTTAGTTGCCTGTTTCACAACTCCGCCAGTAATTGCATGTCTTCTTACTCCATTATTTCCAAGCGTTCCATCAGTCATAAGAACTCCAACAGCACCAGAACCACCTGTCATTGTTGCGATTGTCTTTTTGTAGAACTCAACACTTTTTGCCTGATTTATCTCATCTATAGTTGAATCCACAATCTGCCGAGCAGTTTCACACGATACAACAAGACCTGCCTTTATCTGACCAAGCTCTATTGCATTTGCAACATGCACCATACCAGTAATAACCCCAAGACAGGCATTAGAGACATCGTAAACATGAGCATTTGGGCTGACATTTAGAGCATCTGCTACAGCACAAGCAGTAGCTGGCTCAAAACCATCACGACCCACGCCACAAAAAACCACACACTCAATTTTGTCAGAGCTTAACCCTGCTAAGTTAATTGCATTTTTTCCAGCTTCTGCAGCACCTTGAGCAAGTGTGTGATCAATATCCCAGTAACGCCTCTCTTTTATTCCTGTCAAAACCAAAAGCTGCCCTTTTTTAAATCCTACAGCATCATAAAATGGTTTAAGTTTATCCTCAATCTGTTCTGTTGTAACTACATGAGGGGCAAGTTGATAACCTATTGAATCTATAAAAACTTTTGAATATTTCATCTTTATTATTCCTAAAGTTAAGTTTATCTGTCTATCGTATTATCCGTTTTTTTGAATACTTAATCTGGTGAACTCAGGCTTCCGAAGAAGACGCTACTCTTCAAGGTAGTGGTAGTTCACAGCCAGCACTACCTAAACATAGTGTGTATCATTGAGAGAGATATAAGAAAAATAAAAAAAGACAAAGCCTTAATAAAAAACTTTGTCTCTTCATTACCACTTTGTTTAAATTTACTTGTCTCTTTAACTTCTGCTCATTACGAACAAAGATAATAGAAATTAATTCATATTTACTTATATTTTGTAGCAAGATTGCTGTCAATTACATAAATACAGACCTCTTTTGCACCTTGCTGGGTATATCCAAATTTTGAAACCATATTGTTTATCAAAAATTCAATATCAGTTTTAATTCGTTTATCATAGCTCTTAAAGTTTGATGTATCCAAATCTTTAATTGCACGGCTAAAGTTTTCATTTCCAAGAAAAGGCTCAAGAACTCTTTTTTTCAAACTATGAACATACCGCTCATGCAAAGAGTCAAAGAGCTTTGTTTCAGAAATATCTTTGCCTTCAATCATTATTTCGCGAGTCAAGGTATTTGATGTGTACTCTTTTAAAACATCACGACGCATCTCATGGCGTTTGATAGGGCTAAAGTTTTCAGCAGAGAGCCTATTTTCAATGCTATCAAGAAATCCGTTAGTTACATGTAAAACCTCTTTTGTAAAGAAACACTTGCCTGATGAGCCAATCTCAAAATTGATAGCAGAGATATAGTTCTTTATATCTTTTGCAATCTGCTCTTCATTATAATAGTAGAGAGACTCTTTAACCTGCTGCAACACATTATAGTCATACATTCGCAGCAAAGATTCAAGAAAACCGTCTGGTATCATTTTAGGCATCTCTGTCATCAAATTTCTAAAAAATGAGCAGAGTGCTGGCATATTTATGAGCCTGTCTTCTCTTGCAAATCTTGAATAAAATTGATCAAATATTCTTATTGAATCCCTGCCTGAAAATCCGCTGTTGCCTTCTGTCTCTGATTCAGCAAGAATCTTTCTCCACATTTTAGCTGTTAATGCTTTTCTATCATCACTGTCAAGCCACTCAGGGAGATTGCCTGAATATATCTCCATTTTAAGAAGCATAAGCTGCTCATCACAGTATAGCCTATATTTTGAGCTATTTCTTATCCACTCCATTAAACTTTCAGACCTTGCCTTTAAACGAGAAGAGACAATTATTCTTGCAAAATTTTGCATAACCATTGGAAGAAAGCTCTCTTCAATATGTCTGCCAAAAATATCGTTATAAATTTTCACTTCTGTATTAATATCAAGAACATAGGGGATATTTATATATTGAATCCTATCTGAGAAAGATGGGAAATCTTTAATATGGTTCTTATCTTCAGGATTCATAAGTGCAAGAAACAGCGAATTAACACTCTCTTCAATATCTTCTACTTTATGAACACCTTCGCTGATTATATTATGAAGTTCTACCATTCTCTCAATATTATGAGATTTTATATCCATCAGTGCATATATGCCGTTATTTGTTTTTGCAAACCTTGAATATAGGTAGTGGATAACATTACTATCTCTGAATAGGTTGTTAATTCTGTTTTGCACCATCTGGTTGGTAATGACATTTTGCTGAACAGGACGATCTCCCGGGTTAAATACGCTGATTCCAGCACCAAGGCGGCGATTAAAGTAATATTGACGTGCATAGAGCATCTCAAAAACCCTTGAAGGTTCTCCAAGCCTCTCAAGCAAAGATTGATAAATAGATTCGCATATTGTACAGCATGATGCACTAAATACCCAATCGTACTGCTTTTCAGTAAAAAGCCTCCATTTAAACTCATCATTTTTGATAAGTTTATCAAGCACTTTGCGTCTATGACTCTTTGGAATTACAAGTATTGGGTTGTCATGAGATATACATGGAATTTCAATATGTGAGGCATTAAAACCAGAACCAATACACTGCTCAGTAAATATCTGATTATCAGTTTTATCACCTCTCTTTAAATTAAGGTCTAAATTTTGATCATTGTAACCATCAGCTTTATTTTCAGTAGAGTTTTCTAACCTATGGTCAGCTCTCTCAATAAGTTGGACAAGTTTTTCAATGGCAGTAATTGTCTCTGCTTTTCCATGACCTCCGCCTAAATTTTCAATATCAAGTCTCCACACAACTTCATAACGCATACCCTCTTCTGTGTTTGCATAGGCTTCAAATTTATTAAGGAGATTATTTAAAAATGTGCTTTTACCGCAACCGTGCGGACCATGAAAAATATAGATTCTGTTCTGTTGAGTGCCGTGCCTTAAACCCTCCATGTGTTTCATAAGGCGGTTTGCAAAGAGCCTGTCCGTAAAATAGGGATTTTCTGAACCTTCAACAAAAAGCCGTGTGCAGTCGTAATCTATCAAAGAGAACTCATCAGGATCATTTAAGATAGAGTCATCAGAGACATCTACATGAGTTTGCATCATATCGTGGAAAACTTGAAATACATTACGAAGCATCTCAGATGGTCTTGATTCAACAAGGGTAAGGAAATTTTTAAACGTAATAGGTTTGAGCTTTTCGTAATCTCCAATTTCACTATTTAAAAGAGAAATTGCCTGTTCAGCCCGTGTCTTATCATATTCTATACCAAGGGATTTGTTTGTCATGATCAGTTTATCTCCCTTTTAATCAGCTTTCGGTTTTCCATTACATACAACATTCTTTTCCATGCAATGGGCTTTTTCTCCTCTTTTGCCTTAGGTGCTGCACCAGCAGCAGGAGCAGGTGTTGGCGGATTCCAATAATTGACAAAACGCTGTTGAGCTGTTTCGTTAGGTGTGTATGGTTCGCTGGTCTCAAGCCGAACTGAGCGTCCCCACAAATATTCAAGTCCAATCATGGTGTTTTCAATATAATCAACTTTAAGGGGTTTACCTTCAAACTTATGAACTAAATAGAGAGGTCCTTGTTGAGTCTTTTCATGGCTAACATGAATTACTGGTGGGTGGTAGAGTGTATCTATCAACATCTGTTTATATGCTTCTGCTTTGCGAGATTTTATGTAGTATTGCCACGACATCCGCTCTTTATTTAGACGTTTACCTGATACAAAGAGTTTGTGTTTATCCATAAACTCTTGATCTATATAGCTGTTTAGAAAGGTAAAATCACATAAATTTTCTCGTATCGCAAAGATGCGATCAAACCCTTTTTTACTGTAGCTTCCCTCAGAAGGGGTATAACCAGAAGAGTTGTATTTCTTACGTTTAAACTCTTGATGCGTATTGATGTAATCCCAAGAGTAGCAACCACGATCTTCCATATCAGCTATATGGTAAAAAAGACGCATTCCCAAGGCATAAGGATTAAGACCTACCTTTGGCATGGCTGTAACCCCAGCATTTACTTTAGCAAAGTCAACCTCATGTCCTTTTATTCTATCATCTCTCATAAATAGCATTTCATGCCAAATACTTGCCCACCCTTCATTCATTATTTTTGTTCGTATCTGGGGCTGAAAAAAGATAGATGTGTTTCTGACGATCTCAATAACAGATTTCATCCACTCATTTTCCTCTTTTTCAAGAAATGCAGAGTGCTTGATGATATATTCCATTACATCCATTCGGACAGTCTCTTTTTTTTCGATATGTCTTGAATAAAAGGCATCAAATTCAGGGTATTTGATTCTGACATCAATTAAAAAATAATCTTCATCAACTACAAACTTTGAATCAGCCTCTTCTGTCTCTCCACCCCCTGCATTGATATTGATGAGATTAGCTTTTTGACCACTATTTTTGCCCATCTGGTTATAGCGGGAAATCTCTTTTAAATATTCATTTTGAGTAACCTTTTTCTCTTTTTGAAGAAAAACATCAAAATAGTAGTCAATTTTTCCAATGACTTTCTTTTCATCCGGCATTACTGCATTTGATACAGCTTCATGGTATCCCACAAGGTTGTCAATACCTCTTGCAAACTCAATCACATAGTCAACCCATCTTCCCTTTTCAGAGCGATATTTTGCTATGAGGCGTTTGTCTGCAAGAGCCTGACCGTTAAAGTCGTAATCCCAAGTATGCTTAAAAAAGAGGTTGTTCTGGAAAAAATCAATGTGAGCTAAAACGTGGTAAAAGATCATCACGTTTAGCCAGTCAGGGTTGTTGTCATTATAAAATGAGATAGGAGGTCTTGTATTGATAACGGTTTCATAAGGGTTACTTGGGTAAAGTTCATACAGACCTTTACCCGAAATAACCCTTACATCATGTACCCAATAGTCATAAAGCGTTGGCATCATAACCTTTGGGCTTAACTCAATCATATCTCGGTTAGTAACAATGTATTCAAGAGATTCATCTTCAAAAGAGAGTCCAGCATCTCTTGCCCTCTGTTTGCAGCCTTCCATAATCCCTTTTACATGCTGATCAATTATTTCCATGACACCCCCCGTTTATGTTTCTGCTATAACTTGTAGGAATTTGATATATACCGCATGTTATTTTGACCTGCAAACCTGATAACTTTTTTATGTGGTAAATGTCAAGAAAGTTGTCGCCTAACTTCGGGAAAGTATTGATTCGGAAATATTAATAATGGGTAGTATTTTCCTAACCAACATTTAAGACGTTTGAAGTTTCATAGGCTATAGCTTTTCTATGGCTTGCATCGCCATGAAAATCTAAACGGTTGTATTCGGCATTATATTTAACAGCACAATCATATTGTGTTGCGTAGCTATTCATTATTTTTGCAACTACTTCCAATGTTCTGTTGTTGTTATTTATTCTTAATGTATCCATAATTGCACCTCTGTTTTATATTGTTCTATTACAAGTGGTATTTTTTTCAAAACTCACCGCATTATTATGAATTTATGCAGTATTTATGCCACCTTCATTCAATCGACACATCAGCAATTTTCTTAAAGCAAAAAAATAGCATTAAACAACAACTTCATATTAAAAGTTTGGTCGGATTTTTATATTAAAAATGGTTTTTAATACAATTCTTGACAATGGATTCTGTTAGATAATATAGATAACTCATCAGGTAAAGTTGACCTGATAAGTTTGGATTTAGGGTGTTATCAAGGAACTATTTCCTTGATAATAGGGAATTTAAGGTATTATCAGGTAAGAATGACCTGATGATCAATGGTTAGGCCAAGAAATATCGAAAAGTAGAGAGAATTATGGAAGAGTACCTTAATGAAGCATTAGTTGATTACAGTGGAATCGCAAAAACTGTAAATGACTTATTATCAAGATTTACCATACTCCAATTTTTAGACTTTTGTTCTTTAGTTGAGGGCATCGTCTTATATGATCGGCTTATTATGGTTGGTGGTGTCAACAGCAAAGTAGGTGTCCCAAATGACAACATTGAAGATAGATGGAATGAAGGATTAAAATTATTTCTGGATGAAAAAGTTATTGTAAAAGAAAGTCAAAGATCAAGTCCGCTTAACATCGGGCAAAAACCAGATAGAAATCAGATCAATAGAGACTCAAATTATAGTCTTGGATATACTTTAGTTGATGCATGGTATGAAACAGGTAGGTTATTAGGAGCTGAAAAGTTATACAGAAAAGCATCGCTTCCACTTCTTAGACAGAAGCCTTTTTATGAGAAATCTGCCCATGTTATTGAGGATCATTCTATCTGTGATTTGTTTGGAAAATATAAAAACCTCAAGGAGGTTTTATCAACTATTCGTAAATCTTCTATCTTAACAACAATTCAATATATTTCTGTACCAATACCGCCTTTACCGCTTCTAGTGATTCAACACAGTAATTCAGTACATGATCTTTTACGCTCAACCCTCGAAATTCGACATGAATATAGTAAATTAAGATTGTCATTGAGTGCTCTAAGACAGACTCTTGCAGATTTGACCATTCCACCAAACGAAAAATTGAAAGCTATATCGTCATGGACAAAAGCATGGAGCACATTGAGCAAATATGAAAACCAAGCAAGTTTTTTTGAAATGGCGGCAGCATCTAATAATATGCTTGATGTCACGAAATCACTTGATGGTATTGGCTTGGATTCATTTAAATGGTCCAAAATAATAGAAATGATGATAGGTAAATTTGAAAAAACATTTTATGAGTGGAAAATCAGACAGCTTCACAAATCTGCTAAACACTATATTTCAATACCTGAAAGTATGTTTGCATCTGAAATTAAAAGATTGTTTGGATACCAAGTAACTAAAAGCGATATCAATGTATTAAGGCAAGCAGGTATTGAAATATAAGTTTGGAATTTGGACTAACCAAACCGCTGAGCTTATCGTTAGACTTTTCATAACAAAATGGGGAATAATAAATGGATTTTGCTTATCAAATATTAAAAGACGCAATTATTGCTGTTCCTGCGATTAAATACGCTCTTGGTATAGCGGGTATTATTTCAGTTATTGCTATCATCAAAAGTTTTAAAATAGATTGGCGTATTGCATTTTTTGGCACTGTCATTATGTTGTTTCTGATGGTAGTATTGGTTATTTTTGCCAGATTGACTCAACAACAAGATATGAGTTTTCGATTACCTATTCTCGTTTTTATCTGGTTTTCATTGTTACTGATGATGGCAGTTGCAATTATGCTTTTTACATCAGTTTTCTTCGCAAAGCCTCTTGATTTAAGGGCAATACTTAATCCAAATCAAAAAGATAATTCGGATAGTAAAAAAAACGATAAAGAGAAAGTGAATAAATCTAACTTATTAACATTAAAGCCAAATATTACAAATATTCATGTTCAATGGAAACATAATATACATGAAATAAACGGTATTAATTCGCATAATTGCGTTTTTGAGAATGATAATATCCCTCAGAAAGTCTTTTCTATTGAATTGCTTGAAGAGCCTTTAATTCTGAGAAAGGAAAAAGATAAATTAACCGTCAATATAAACAGAAAAAATATAGAGTATGCTGTATATAATAATCAAGGAAAACGTGAATTATGTAAAAAATGTTTCAATAAACAGGAGCATATTGTAAATTTTGCTAAAGATGTCGATACCAAAGTACACGAATATTTTTTAGGAAAATCTGACTTTAACGAAATTGAAATAATTCTTAAAGATTTGCCACTGAGATGGTCATCTGGGGGGGTATTTTGCGTAGTAGATTATGATAACCGTGAATGGACACCTTTTTTCTTCAGAGATATTGAGCCTTGTGGCTGGAACATACCTTTAGGAGGTTCAGAGAATCTTCAGGAAGTGAATAACCCATGGAATGCCCTTTGGCGTGAATTTATGGAAGAATTTTTAGTTCTTGCCGAAACACCTAAATCTGATTCAAAAATAAAGGTCAGAAAACCAGTATTTCCAAAAGTTAATGAACTCACTTTGTCTTACAAATCAGCATTAAACCTTATGAACAAACATATTGATTTACGAAGAAATTTTGATAACCTTGACCTGATAATAAGTGATGATGATTTGATAGATTATGACGTAGTTGAAACAAATACTATTCTGAACATTTCTTCGGATTTCTCTTCTTCTCAGTCAAAAAATATTTTAGTTGCAATCAATCCTTTTGAATTAGGCATTGAGGCTGTGGCTATCATTAAATGTAAATTCGATAAAAATGACTATCTGCTTGACGGTGAAATTATGGAACCGAAAGGCGGTATCAGAGAATTAGTCAGAATGCCTGTGGCACTAATATCTCATGATTATCTAAAAAAAGCGTTTGATAAGGATTCATTCAAATTAGAATACCAGGGTTTAAGTCAGGCTTCAGTAAAAAGGGATGATATTCCTAAAGATGATATTATAATTTTTGGGTGGGATATATCAAACAGATTATCAATTGTTGAAAACAAAAAAACTGGAATGAGAACTGAATTTGAAAGATACAGGAAATGGAAAGATGATTTCGGTCTCTTTTTCATGAATAATAATCTTAATCAGTTTAACCAAGCATTAGGATTATTTACACCTACATCAGCAAAAATTTCAAGTTATTTTTTTGCACAAAAACAAGCCTAACCAAGCGGTCAAGCGGACACGGCTATCGCCGTGCCGCTTACTTTGTTGTTAAACCTTGTTCCCCCAAATCCGTTATAATCAGAAGAAAATAAAATATATCCATATTTATTGAAAGATATAGAAATAAGGGCAAGATACGATGTGAGAAGCATAAAATTGTATAGTGTTTAATAGGATAGGAGGAAAGATATGTCCAAAATTCTTGGAATTGCTCAACTTGGTTGTTCAGTATTAAGAGAAAAATCAAAGCGTGTTGAAAAGTTATCTGAAATTAAGGAATTGATTAATGACTCAATTTCAACTTTGATAGACTCGGGAGGCGTTGGAATAGCTTCACCACAACTTTATCAACCTTATAGGTTTTTTATAATGAAACCAAATGCAGACGCTAAACCCATTGTGGTAATAAATCCTGAAATAATTAGAACTTCACATGAGGTAATTAAAAGTTGGGAATCATGTCTAAGCATTCCGGGTATCAGAGGTTTAGTTTCTCGATATCAATCAATATTAGTAAGATATGAAACGGAAGACGAAAATATTGAAGAAAAGGAAATTTCTGATTTTCAAGCAAGAATTTTTCAACATGAGTATGATCATCTTGATGGTTTGGTTTATTTAGATCGTTTAGACAATGTAAAAGATATTATTACTGAAAAAGAATATCTTAAAATAAGATGAAATTGCCACTAAAAATGATAGTATTATCAGAATAGTAAAAAAAGCTAACATCAAGTTCAGTGGCGGGCAATAGCCCGCCACTGAACTTGATGTTAGCTTAAAACAAAAACAAAGGGAAAATTTATGAAAAACGTATTCACAATACTATTTATCTTAATAATATCAATCACTCATGCAAATGCACAAGACTCTTCTATTAAAATGGATAATTTTATTAACCAAACTACAGATGAAAGCAAATATGATTCTGTACTAACTGAACTTCGAAAGTATGCTGAAATACTTTACTTTTTGACGGGTGGACCTATTGTGGTAATTATTCTATTATACGGATTAAAACAAATTAAAGTTGGAATGCGACAAGTACGTGCTACGGAAGAAATAGCCAAAAAACAAAACATGAGACATTCATTAAAGGAAACAATTGAACAATGCAATTTTTTTAAAGATAAGATATTATATCCATTCATGGGATTAACAAATCCAGAAAACAACAACGGAAAGCCTAAAATAAAACCACTTATTGCACACGCTAAAATTATTGTTGAAATAAAATCTGAAAATGAGATTGAAATCAAGTTTGATAATAACATTCAAAATGATTTGAATGAAGAATTGAAAAAGTATGGAAAAGAAATGATGGAAACTGCCAATAACTGCGAATTGTTTGCACTGTATTTTACCTCGGGAGTTGCAATAAGTAAGGTTGCGTTTAGACCATGCGCTCCAAACTTCTGTAAAATCGTTGATTGTCTTATACCTCTGATAATAGAACAAAATAAAAATGAAAAACTATTCGTCAATACACTTTCACTGTATATAGAATGGAAGAAACAACTGCAGAATGAGATCATTGAGGAGCAAATGTCTAAATTAAAATATCAGCAAGGAAGTATAAAAATTGAAGATAAATTAAAACCCATAATATAATCTAAGAAGTCGCTTCACCTGACGGCTACCGCCGAAGGTGATCTCTGGCGTTAGTCGTAATTATCATTCCTTAATAGCCACCACAATATTTTTGTAGTCTTGCTTGTTGCCGTTTTCAGACCATGTTATTTCTGAAAAAGTGAGATTCCCCTCAATATCCCATAAAACTACAGATGTTGAACGAGTGCCGTATCCTTTCATTGATACAAAAACAGGCGAGAGCTTTCTTTCAAGCTCAATTCCTACTCCTGTATCAGGAAGAAATTCGTCAGGAGCAATGGTATTGCTTTGCATCATGGCGTAAAGATTGGATTCAATATCTGATATATTGGTGAAGCTACTTGTCTGGTTCTCAACTATTTTTTTTAGCCCTTCTTTAACTATCTGAACCTTTACCCAAGGGGTATTGAGTGTGTGGTTGCTTACAGCATGAATTCCCTCTTTAACCTTGATAATTTGCTGGTCTGTGGATGAAATAAAAAAGAGATTGTTTAAATCTCCTGCCAGAAGATTAAAACCATTATAATCTCCAATACGATTTTTGATTGTTTTAAGGTAACTTACAGGCTCTTCATCAGATAATAGAAATGAAGGTATCAACTCTCCTCGAGAACGTGCGTTAGGTTTCATAGATGCAGGATTTCTTACGTTGGTCAATGCTGCAAAGCGACCTTGTTTATTGAATCCCATCCACGTTCCTCCTTGTTGAAGGTCTCGCCCTCCAATAATTTGAGGTTCATCTTCCCATACATTTAGAGGTGCTGTGGGTCTGTTAAAAAACTCATCACGATTAGCTGATAAAATGAGTCTATATTTTTTATGGACTCCATATCCAAAAGCAATTAAACACATGATTTTTAAACCAATTTTTTACTTAGATGTTTTTGTCATTTTTTTGATTAAAATAAAAACCCTGTTACAACACCGAGAAAAAAGATAATAATTGACATTAACAATAATTGGAATTTATTGCCCTTATTTATCAATCTCTTGCTAATAGGTTTCATTAATTCTATCTGTTTTTTTAACTTTCTGTTTTCATTTTCCAACCATTGCATATCAACATCTGGCGTATTTTCAACAACTACTTTTTCTATTATAAATGGCTCTTGCGATTCTATCTGTCTCTTAAGTTCTCTGTTTTCATGCTCTAACTTTTTAATTATAACATTCTCTTTTTGCTGCGATAATATTTGGCTTCTAAGTTCTATATTTTCCAACTCCAACTGCTCAATTTTTTCTTCATAAAAAGAGGCTTCTTGCTCAAATAAATTGCTCTTTTGGTTTTCTATTTTAACCCTATCACGTTCAATATTTTGTTGAATATTGCTAAAACATGAAAAACAGTATTCAAAAGCATCTGCAATGCTTGTTCCACACTGTTTACATTTTTTGTCCATATATCTTCTGCCATGTTCAGAAGAATGGCACATCTTACAAAGAACTTGATAATAATTTGCAGGATACTCCCAAGGCATTAAATCCCATAGGTAAGATTTATGGTGAACTTGCAAAGAGTCAAAAGAACCACACATATCGCATTTATCGTGATGCTCTTTGAGAATCTCTTTTCTCTTCTCTCTCCAACGAGGGTCGCTTAAATATTTTGAATATGTCTCTTTATCCATTTGTATTATCAACAGGCTTTGTTATATTGTAAACAGTTACGAATAAATGATAATTTTGAATTTTTATAACTAAAGTCAATCTATCCCTAATAATAGAATTGCTTTGATTATTATTAATTCCAACTTACGTGCCAAGTTAATCTTTGTTTATTATTTATAATAATCTTTATTTATTTTTAGTAGAATATCCTTTAAATATAATACGCAAAAAAATCTTTAAGTCAAAAGATTACCAAATTCTACCCCAGCTTTGAGTAATTTCTGATGTTGTTCAATCAATAGCCATTCATAAGGAGAGGAAAAATGTTTAAAAACTTAAATCTTAGCATGAGAATTGGTCTTGGGTTTGCAGTATCTCTTTCTTTAATCGTTGTTGTAGGAGTTGCAGGATATTACTCTTTGAGCAATGCTGTTAAAGCAGCTTCATTTTATAGCGATATTAACTCTGTAGAACGCATATTTTCGCAAGCCAAAGAGCATATTTCCATATATATTACTAATGATTATTTGGAAGGGCGATCTGTCCAGCAGAAAAGTTTTAATAGTGCAATAGATTCTCTTATGAAATGCAGAAAACTTATTGCTGAACAAAATGATAATATAACCAACCCAGATTTCAAAGCTATCATATCAAAAAGTGCAAAAAACATAGATAATTATATAGAGATATTCAAAAGACTCAATGAGACTGAACATGCAAAAGAAGAAGTTGCCTCTAATATTTTATCTACAAAAGAGGAATTATTCAAAATTCTTACAAAAGAACTATTTTTAGCTGACGAAATGATCGCCGCTTCCAAAGTTCTTTGTGCAGAGAGTTTAAGCTATATTCAAAGAAGCACAGAGAAAAGTTATGAAGAGATCGTAAAAGCTGCTGCACGTCAAAATGAAACTTTTACAGAGTGGTTCAAAAAAATAGAAAGTTCTGAAATGCTCAACGCTGCGGGTCAAAAAGTAGGTAGTTATTCAAAATCGTTTATAGATTTAATAACAAAATACCATGATAGTAATGTTCAAAGTAATATTTTGATAGAAAAGATGAAACAACAGCAATCTGAGCTATACAGTAATTTCTCTTCTCTTGGAACTTTAACGCTTAAAACAATGAATAAAACTTCAAATGCAGCAAAGACTACTATAATAGCGTTTATAATAGTATCATTGATTATGGGTGTGGTGTTGTCTTTGTTTATTGGACGCTCAATTGTAAGACCTGTTCTTGATATGACAACAGGACTTAAAGATATTGCACACGGAGAGGGAGATTTGACAATTCGTATCAATATTATGAGTAAAGATGAGGTAGGAGAGCTTGCAAATTGGTTTAACCAATTTATTCATAAACTTAACGATATGGTTAGAGATATTGTGAGCAATGCGACTATTTTGAAAAAATCTGCTCAGGATATGTCAACTATTTCAAAAAAGGCATCTGACGAATCTGAAGAAATATCAAAAGAGCTAAATCTTATTGTAGCTTCCACCCAGCAGATGATCGGAAGTATGGAATCTATGTCCAAAGCATCAGAACGTGCTTTGGAAAATATCTCTATTGTTACATCTTCCACAACACAAATGGTCTCAACAATTAATGAAATTGATAAAAATACTCATACTGCCCGCGATATTACTGCTCAAGCTGTAGATTTAAGTAAAAGTACATCTGTAAATATCTCAAAAATGATAAATATCACTGCTAACATAGGAAAAATTACAGAGATGATTACAGAAATATCTGAGCAGACCAATCTTTTGGCACTGAATGCAACAATTGAGGCTGCAAGAGCAGGAGATGCAGGTAAAGGCTTTGCTGTTGTAGCAAATGAGATAAAAGCACTTGCAAAAAATACTGCTGATGCAACATCGCAGATACAAAATCAGATTGGAAATGTAAAAAGTTCAACCAGTCAAGTTGTTGATAACATAAATCATGTTATTAAAGTTGTAGATGATATTAACAATATTGTTGCTTTAATTATTTCCTCTACAGAGAGACAATCTTTAATTACTAATGGAATATCAGACAATATCTCTTTTGCTTCTGAAAGCATTAAAGATTTTCATAGTAATGTTGTCCAAAATTCAGAAATGGCTCTCTCTATATCAAAAGAGATTAATTCTGCTAATGCACTTGGCAGAGATATTACTCAACGCAATCTTAAAGTGAACACCAATGCTTCTGAGCTTGAGGTGCTTGCTAAAAATTTAGAAGAAATGGTGAATAGGTTTAAAATATAAACCAAATATGGCTATCCTAAATCATTTGTGAAAATCTATGCGTATATAAATTATCAGTATTTACATGTAGAGACGCACGTCCGTACGCCTCTACTTTTAATAAAAACAAATTTCTATTTAAATAGAATTTGCAAAACAAAGAGCCGTAAAGCGTTTTCTATTGCCTGACATAACAATATCTCAAATCAAACAATTTTTAAGATATTGTTATGTTATTCAAATTCAGACAAAAACTATATTAAAGGAGGTAATTATGCCAGATTGTGAAAAACTATCAAAGTGTCTATTTTTTAACGATAAAATGGCATCTAAACCAGCATCTGCTGAAATTTTTAAAAAAAAATTCTGCAAAGGTGATAAAAAACAATGTGCTCGATATAGAGTAAGTTCTGCTGGTATTAATGTTCCTGTAGATTTATACCCAAATCAGGCTGACAAAGCTGATACTATAATGTCAAAAAAGAAATGAAGCTCCCCGCCGCAAGCGGCGAGGCACTTTAAAAACATTACAACGCCCCAAGAGGCGCAGGGCTGTTAAGTTCTACACTAGTTTTTTTAAAAGCTCTTTGACATTACTTGCAAAATAAATTGACGCTGCTTTGATGGAATCAAAGCCAATTTCACGACAGATGTTAATGGCTATGTTTTTGA
>JADFZQ010000018.1 GCA_015232455.1 Desulfamplus sp.
GTCCCTATCTTTCGTGGGCGCAGGATATTTGAGGAGAACTGTTCTTAGTACGAGAGGACCGGAATGGACGAACCAATGGTGTTCCTGTTGTTTTGCCAAGGGCATAGCAGGGTAGCCAAGTTCGGAAAGGATAACCGCTGAAAGCATCTAAGCGGGAAGCCAACTTCAAGATAAGATATCCCATCTGAGCAATCAGACTAAAGACCCCTTGAAGACTACAAGGTTGATAGGTTGGGTGTGTAAGTGCAGTAATGTATTTAGCTAACCAATACTAATAGGTCGTGAGGCTTAACCACTTTCTTTATTTTATTATATACATTAATAGACATATTTAAATTATGATATATGAAAATTTATTTATGACATAAAACAGTATATTTTTATATAAAATTTAAATCTCTTAAGTTTAAACGTTTTAATGCGGATATATTTAGATTATTGCAAGCTCGGGATTTAATACTTCCAGCTTGGTCAAATAGTATTTACTACATCAGATTAGAAAGCTATAAGTTTAATCCGGTTGCAATGGCAAAGAGGTCACACCCGTTCCCATCCCGAACACGGAAGTTAAGCTCTTTAGCGCCGATGGTACTGCATGGGAGTCTGTGTGGGAGAGTAGGACGCTGCCGGATTATTTATATCTTATCTTCATATTTATAAACTTATAAATTTGTGAATTTGTAAAAAAGCCTATACATTATGTTTAATTACATAATGTATAGGCTTTTTTGGTTTATTTATTTTGAAATTAACTGGAGAAAGAATTGAAAAAAAAGAATAAACAAATAGAAAAATATATCTACGCAGATATGCACAATCACACTACAGCTTCAGATGGAGAGCTATCTCCTGAAGAATTAGTGCGAAAAGCAAAGTCTATTGGAATAGCTGTTGTAGGAGTAACTGATCACGACACAGACAAGGGACTTGAATCAGCAATAAAAGAAGGGGAGAAAATTGGAGTAAATGTATTACCAGGAGTAGAAATATCCGTTCGTTTCAAGGAGAGTTTTTTTACTGGAACATTACACGTTTTATTATATTTTAATCATAAGATAGCTGAAGAACCTATTTTTAGAGAGTCTCTACGAAAGACCTTAGAAAAAGGCAGAGGCGATAACTTAGTTCGGGCAAGAGTTGATGAGATTAATAAATTTTTTGCTCCTGAAAACATAATTTCTACTACTCAAGATACAAACAGGTTGAAAAATAATAACAATCTAACTACTACTATAAATAATAATAAGAAAGTTCCTATACTTAAAAGATCACTAACATTTGAAGAGGTTGCTTCATACAGCACTACAATAACCCGTCGCCATTTTGCCCTTGCATTGACTGAAAAGCATAACATTAAAAATCCTGAAGTTGTAAATAAAATTATAGGCAACGATAGTCCTGCATATCTACCTTCAGGTGTTGATCTCGAAAGTATAAAATCGTTTTTTTATAGCATGAATAAGTTGTTTGGAAAAAAAGGAGAAGATCGAGTTGGAGTTGATAATAGTAATAAAAATAACTCCCCTATGCTAATGGTTCTTGCACACCCTGCTGCTGGATCATTTCCGGGTGATGGACACTACAAAGATGTTCTTCCCCCTATTGAGATTGTTGAACAATTGCTTCCCCGTTTTATTGATGCTGGTATCAGGGGAATTGAGATTAATTATCCCGGACATATTGAAGCTCACAAGGTTATTTTGCATCAATGGGCAAAGCAATATAGCCTTGTAATAACTGGTGGATCAGATTGCCATGATCAATTAATACGTCCCCTTGGAGTTGAAGGTATTACACGAGAAGAGTTTGAAAAATTAAATATCACGGCTCACACCTCTCAATCTTTTTAATGATAATTTCTAACCTCTCCCGTCCCTGCCATGAATTAAGATTTAATGTATAAATAACATTTACAACCTCTCCTGAATTGATTGGAAATGACTCTCCTGGTTTATCAAGAGCATTGAAAAAAGCAGCTCGAACTCCATCAAGCATCATTGATAGATGAACAGGATTTTTTCCAATAACCTTTACATCAGTTGCAACCATCTTGTCATGAAAAAGTGGAGCTGGAAAACCCATACCAAAAGGACGTAATGCTTCAATGTTGTAATATGTATCAAGATTTATTTGATTCTGTAAATGATCAACACTTTTTAAAGAGCCATCTGTATTAATATATGGTGTAGTATCTTTGTTTTTAAGCTGCTCAGCAACAATATTGCTAAATTCTTCTTTAAATAACCAAATATTATCTTTGTGCAACTTAAATCCAGCAGCCGCCTTGTGTCCGCCATAGGCTATCAATATACCTGAAAATCTATCGTCAAATGTTTGAAGGGCGTCTCTTATATGTAAAAATTGGCCAGCTCTACCCGAACCAGTAACAACACCATTACCTATATCTGCAAGCATGATCACGGGAATGCCAAAGTTTTCTGTTAGCTTTCCAGCAACAATGCCCTGAACACCAGGATGATTATTTTCACTATAATAGATTAAAATAGGCTCTGATATGGCTGCATCAGTAGAATTCATAGATATTGATGCTTTTGCGGCATTGAACATCTCTTTTTCAATTTTTTGTCTTTGGGTGTTAAATATATCTAATTGACGATAGGCTTGAGCAATATGATCATGGTTAGTATTTGTAAGAAAATCAATTGCAGTTATAGCCTCACAACTCATACGCGAACTTGCATTTATACGCGGAGCTAACCTAAATGCTAAATATCCAGTGTCCGCAGCTTTACCGTTAAGAGCCACCTGCCAACATGGTCTAACCTTACGATTCATAAATTCAAGCCCTTTGTTAACAAAATAGCGATTTACGACCGAGTTTAATGGAACAAGATCGGCAACTGTTCCAAGTGCAACATGATCAAGAAGTTGATGAATCTTACGTTTCTGTTCAATATTGCAGTTCATTTCTCGTGAAATTGCTGTCATAAGTAACCAAACAACACCACAACCCGCGATATTGTCATCATATTGGCACTGCTCTCTTTTCGGGTTTACAACTGCAAATGCAGCTTCTGGCACACCCTCTTTTGGAATTATATGATGATCAGTAACAATGACGTCAATACCAGCATCTGCAACTCTTTTTATCCTTTGACCGTCAGAAGCTCCAGCATCAGCAGTAATTACGATAGTAGGCTTAAAGTTTATTATTTTATCAGCAATAGTATCTGTTAATCCATAACCATCAACAGTTCTATTTCCCGTAAGTCTTATAAGTTTTGAATTAGGAACACCAAATATATTATGCAAAGTTTCATACATTATTGCCATTGATGTACAGCCATCAACATCATAATCAGTAAATAATAAGATAGTCTCATTTTTATAGACAGCGTTAACGATCCGTTTGGCAGCTTTTGTACAGTCCACCATAATATCTGCGGGTTTTATAGCATCAAGCGTGAATTTAAATATGTTTTTATCAAAAGTATCTGTTCTGCCTGCAATTATTCTTGCAACAATTTCAGGATAACCATGCTCAATGCAGGTGTAATAGACCTCTTTATTTATAGTTCTCTCTTTTATAAGCATATATTTTGGTATCTCTTTAAAATTTAATTTCAGTTTTAATATAGCAATCCTATTTCTTTCGTGTATCCTTGATCCGTTATTATTGAAAGTAGAGAGGCACTGTCAAGCGTCTCTACTAGTAAATATTGGTTATTTATATTTCCACGAGTCATTTAGGACAGCTATATATTGTGAATAATTGACATATTTTTATATTTAATGGTAGTCTAATTCATGGAATTTTTAGCAGAATATGGATATGCGGGGCTTTTTGTCTGTGCTTTTTTGGCAGCAACTATTTTACCTTTGGGTTCAGAGATCGTATTTACGGCACTTTTAATCAATCAATATAACATCTTTTTATTGCTTGGTGTTGCCACATTGGGTAATGTCCTTGGTTCATTGGTGAATTATGTTGTGGGCATTAGGGGGGGCAACTGGATTATGACAAAATTATTCAGGCTCTCTAATATTGAGATTGAGTTTGCAGAAAACCGATTTAAAAAATATGGCAATAGAGTGCTTCTTTTATCATGGATGCCTGTAATAGGTGATCCTTTGACTGTAGTTGCAGGAATTTTAAAAGTAAATTTTTGGCTCTTCATTATTTTTGTATCTATTGGTAAATTCCTGCGTTATTTATTAGTTGCAGTAACTGTTTTAGGGATGTGGTAAAAAATCAAACTTTAAATTTACTTACCATCTCGTTTATATCTTTAGCAAGTTTTGCAAGCTCCTTTGCACTTATATTAATCTGAGAGCTGCCATTTGTCATATCTTGGGCTGCACGGCTCACATCGGAAATATCTCTTGAAATATCTGCTGCAACTGAAGAGGTCTGATTCACATTTTCATTTACCTCCTGTATGCCAGCAGATGCTTGTGTCAAATTTCCACTTATCTCCTGAGTTGTTACTGTCTGTTCTTCCACTGAACTTGCAATTGTAGTTACAATCTCGTTTACGTTGTTAATAACCTTAACGATTTTGATAATTTCAGAAACAGCATCGCTGGTATTAGATTGAATCCCATTAATCTTTTCATTTATCTCATGGGTTGCATTGGCAGTCTGTTTTGCCAACTCTTTTATTTCAGATGCAACTACGGCAAACCCCTTTCCAGCCTCACCCGCTCGTGCCGCCTCAATTGTAGCATTAAGTGCAAGAAGATTTGTCTGTTCAGAAATTTCAGCAATAGTCTCTGTAACTTTGCCAACTTCAGTTGCAGCTTTGCCAAGTAGATCAACTTTTTTTGAAATTGCCTCTGCCTGATTAACGGCTTGACCAGTGATAGTGCTTGCTGTCCCTGTATTAGATGCTATTTCACGGATTGTCGATGACATCTCTTCCACTGATGCTACAATCATTTGAACATTGCCTGCTGTCTGCTCTGATGCTGCTGCAACTGTCGTCATTGTGGCACTCATCTCTTCTGAAGCTGCTGCAACAGAAACTGAACGACTTGAGCTCTCTTTAGAACTGCTATTCATCTGCTCTGAGACAGCAGTTAGGTCAGATGACGATGTGTTAAGAAGCTCAACTCCACGGCTAATATCTTTGAACATGGTTCTCAAACTTTCAGACATACTATTCAAAGATTTGATAAGCATACCAACTTCATCTTGCTTATCAATATCAATCTTTTGAGTCATATCTCCTTTAGCCATCTTTTCTGCAAATCTTGTTGCCATAACTATTGGCTTTACGATCACGCTTGTAATCGCAATTCCAAGTCCTATAGAAAATATCATGGCAATTACTGTTGCCACAATTAAATTAGTAACCTCACTTTTAATAAAATCCATTGCAGAACTTTCTGCCTGTTTAATAGAATCTCTTGCCTTATCCTCAATCTCACCAATCATTTCAACTAATTGATGACCAATTTTATCAATATCAGTTTCAAGTTCATCAAGCACGTTCTCTGAAACAGCTTCTTGAGCTATTTTCTTTTTAACAATTTCATTAACTTTATTAATTCCTGTAATAAATTTCTCTTTATGGATTTTAGCAGCCTTATCAACTATCTCTCTAATTGACTCATCATTAGATTTAAAAATAGTCACATCCTCTGTCTTTGCACCATTTAGTATAGCATCTGCAAAAATTTCAAAATCTTTTGCAGCATCTTCATGTCCTTCCCACTCAGCTCTAAGTTGTTCTTCTGAAGTTGCTTCAAGAATTTCCATAAGCATATGCATATCATTTACAACAGCTATCTTCATCTCCATTGCTGCATCAATCAAGGGAGATGTCATATTAATGGTGTGAATTCTTTTAGCTGTATTTTTTAAACCATAGATACCTATTGCAGACACAATTAAAGTTATAAATGAGATCAAAAGAAAGCCAGCCATCTGTTTTTTTGAAAGAGTCATATTGTTAAACATTTTTTTTAGTCCTTAATCTTTAAAGATTGTAAATAATATTTTTAATTTCTTATCCATTTAATTATATTGTTATAATATGTCAAGAAGCATTTCTTAATATTTAATGTGAATTTAATTTAAAAATAGTTGAATTTTTCCTTGAAAAAACTCAATTGGCATATAGAATTAAAAAAATAAACCTTTAGCATGGAAGTTTCGCAATGATACAAATAAAGAATAAAATTATTATTATAACTACAGTGCTTTTATCAGCCATTATTTTTCTTAGCACTACAGTTATTCAATGTGAAGAACATTTTACTACTGCTGCGTCATCTTCTTCTAATGTTCAGACTAAAAGCACTGTATTGGTTCTAACAAAAGCTGTTATGTGTGAATATATCAAAGATTTTGGACCAGCAGAACCAGCAGTTGTATTTTCTATATCACTTGGCAAAATTTTCTGTTTTACTGCATTTGAAAATATCTCCCAAAATGCCTTTGTATACCATAAATGGTATCACAGAGATCGTTTTGTGGCGACAAATCGATTTCTTGTTAAATCTCCCCAATGGTCAACATTTAGCACCATGCAGTTGAGAATGGCTGATAAAGGACCTTGGCGTGTTGAAATAACTGACGAAAATGATAACTTACTTGAGACGTTAAGATTTAGCGTAGTTGATTGAATTTTTGTATCTATCAAAATTTATACTGTTAAAGTTCATAAATTGAGTTCTACCTAAAATGTAGAGACGCACTGCCGCGGGTCTCTACTTAAATGAAAAGCTCAATTCATGCCCACTTAGAGTATACATATTTAAAACTTCTGAAAATAAACATATTTGGATTAATTTTCTCATGGCTAACCTACTTGATTTTTTAAGCTCTCTAAGATGGCAGGATTTGGTTGATATTTTGATAAACAGCTACATTCTCTTCAGACTCTATGTTCTTTTCAGAGGTTCAAGACTTATACGTATTGTTCCTGTTGTATCACTTCTATGGGTACTTAATATAATGGCACTATATATGGGACTTGTTGTTACAACATGGGCGATTCAAGGAATTATAACTGCTGCCGCCATTATTTTGATTATTGTTTTTAGAGATGAGATAGCTTCTGTTTTTCAGACCAAAAACTTGACATCGTTTGTCTGGGGGTTTCCAAACACAAAAATTTCAACACCCATTGAGATAATTATATTAAGTGCCTTTGAACTTGGCAAAAGAAAAGTGGGTGCTCTCCTTGTTATTCCGGGAAAACAGAGCATTGATGAGATTGTTCAGGGTGGTATTCCTTGGGACGGAGTTATCTCAGAACAGATGATCTTTTCTATATTTTGGGACAAGAATCCTGTCCATGATGGTGCTGCTTTAATCTATGGAGATCGTATTACTGATGTCTCTGTACTTTTGCCTTTGTCAAAACGAACGGACCTTCCATCTCGGTATGGGACACGTCATAGGGCTGCTATTGGTCTTTGTGAATCATGCGATTCACTTGTTATTGTTATATCAGAAGAGAGAGGTCACGTTACTGCTGTAAAAGGTTCAGAAATAAGGCATGTAAAAAAAGCTGAAGAGCTTCAAGAAATTTTGATAAGACATACGGGACAGACAAAAAAAGATAAAGGGATACCAAAATGGAGAGAGGTCTCTGAATTCGCGGTTGCAGCATTTGCATGTTTCATACTTATTACAGGTTTATGGTTTGGGCTTTCTCGTGGAAAAGAGACATTAAAGACAATAAATGTACCAGTAGAATATACAGATATTAAACCGGGTTTTGATATTATTGAAGCATCAACAAATACTGTTGACTTGCATTTAAGCGGTTCAATGCCTTTATTAAAATCACTAAAACCTGAGAATGTGAAAGTTTTATTAAAACTTGGAAGTGCTTATGCTGGACATAACTCTGTTAATATATCTCTTGATAACATAATTCTTCCTCCCGGGGTTAATTTAAAAAAGGTTGAGCCAAAAACAGTAGAGATTGTCATGGCAGGTAAAATTGAACGCAATATACCAATTCAAGTTGATTGGTCAGGCAAACTTGCAGATAACCTGATTCTTGAATCTGTAAACATTACGCCTGCAACTATAACAGTAACTGGAGTAAGCCCAGGTATTGAAACTGTTGCAACAATTTACACTGAAAAAGTATCTCTTGATAATATAAAAGCTGATGGCACGACTCAGGCTGGGATTGTTCTTTTTCCATCATCTCTTAAAACAGATGGAACTGTTAAGAGTGTATCTATAGCTTATAGGGTTAGGGAGAGAAAGATCGGAGATATATTTGAATAGTTCATAGTAGTTCAAAAATTTGAACTGGTTAATGCGATAGTTCAAATTTTTGAACTATGAATATTCTGGATAACAAAATAAAAAAAACAATATATTCTAATAGTTAGAACACAATGATTGCATAGCATGACTTATCATAGATTTAATTGCGTTCAAATTTTTGAATTTTAACAGCTTTGAACATCAAATATGATGATAGTAATTTGACATAACCGCCATCAATCCAACGAAATTGCTGATAGTTGGCATAATAGTTTTTTTATTTAATATAGATAATTGGCGTAATAAGTAGGGTAATGAATTGAAATATTTGAATATTCAGACATAATCAAAATAAGTTTGAATATTTTTTAAAATTAATTAATAAATATAAATAGGTTTGGCAAACTATTTGCATTAATAAAAATCAAACACAAACAATGACATTCAGTTAATTTTCATCTTTTTCCTCCTTTTAAAAAAGCCTACATCAGAAATTGTTCTGATGCGGGCTTTTTTAAATTTTACCGCCGCAAATCGCTTCACTATCTTTTAAAAAAATCATGGAATCAATTGAAGTTTTACAAATGGCATCCCGTAAAACCCATTTCCTATTCAGTAAATTAAAGATGGCAATTTAAGTTTTGCAGGAAATCTAAAGAACTTTAATTTCTTGCTACAATATCATCTACCAGAACCTTATACATAGAATTTTCATACCCAGAAGAGAACTTCTTAAGAAAATCAAGACCTTTCTTGTTATCTCCATTTGTAATTGCACCTATACCAAGATTAAACAATGCGTCATCTTTCATTAAACTATTATTGCCATCAACTATAGTTTTAAAGTGTTTCTCAGCTTCATCGTATTTCTTTAATGCCTGACATGTGTGTGCTAATGAGGCTAAAATAATATTTTGCATTACAGAGTCGCTTTTAAAATCATCTAACGCAGATGTATAAAGTTTATATGCCATATCATATTGACCAGCAGAGTAACATATTTCAGCAAATCTTAAGTTGCCAATTCTTCCAGATGATGTATTTGGATATTCATTAAGAAGCGTCTCAAATTGCCCTTTAACAGCAGAATATCCCTCTATTGGCTCTTTATTGTTACTATAGTTTTTAAGTGCCTCGGTAAGCATTATAGATGCCTTACTCTCCGCAGAGTTTATTGTATAAATGGTTATTGAGATAATGCAAATAATAGAGAGTATTATTATTCCCCCTATGAAAAGCTGTTTTTTAATTTTTTTTGCGGTATCTAAAGTTTTATACATTGACTCAAGAAATGGGTCTGGTTGCTCTAACTCCTTTTTGCGTGCATTTGATATTCTATCTGCCATAATCTCCTCTTAATAGTTCAGTATTGTTCTCTTATAATCTTATTGATATTTTTAGACTCAAACATAAAGTTATAATCACCACAGTAGAGACTTAAAAATCCATCCTGTTTCTCCGTCTGCATGTTGAACTTTAACCCATTCCCCTTTGTTTTCAAGTACCTTAAATGGAACTCCACGCTCTACAGTAAATGCAAGAGGCTGATCTTGACCAGGTCCTTTTCTGACGTTGCATTTATCCTTTAAAGTTATGACTGATGGGGTCTTATCGACAAGTGTACCGAGTATCCAGCCAGTGTCATTTTCAAAATCTTTAAACTTGATCCAACCATCTTTTTTCTCCAATACAATAATAGGATAATACATTTCCGTTTTCCACAAAACTTCGCCATCAATCTTTGGAGATGAACGCACATTTGCAAGTTTTGCCTTTACAGATAATCTCTCTTCACAAAGAGCCATATCTGGGGAAATTGTTATAAAAATAAATGAAAGCAGAATCATCTGCATAATAAGCAACCTATATTTTATAGCAAATCTATAAGTTAGCTTTAACCTCTTTACATTTACACACAACATGTTTTCTAATTTAACCTCCTAATATGTTTTACTTAAAATTTTTTATAATTTTATTTCATTATTTTGATTACCCTATTATTACAGGTACATTAATATGTCAACAAAAGCGAAAGCAAGGGCGTAATTCTAATACATATTATAAAAGGAGAGTTCTATTATGAACATTTCACTATCACTTATGTGGTTCTTTGCGGGTGTTATCTTTATTATTGCAGAGCTTATACTTCCGGGATTTGTTGTTATCTTTTTTGCTGGGGGAAGTTTTATAGCATCAATTTGTGCATGGCTATTTGATATAAACTTAACTATCCAAACATCAATTTTTCTCTTTTCGTCTCTATTACTGCTATTTACGCTTAGGAAATACAGCTTGAAAATTTTTAAAGGAAAGGTTATCGAAAATATGGACGATGACTATGCCAATTCAAAAATTGGAAAACATGCTGTAGTTACTAAGAAAATAACACCAGAACTATCAGGTGAGATAAAGTTTATGGGAAGTTTCTGGCGGGCAACATCAGAAAGCGTAATTGAAGAGGGAAAATCAGTTGTTATAGAGAGTCAAGCTACAGAAAATGGGCTAACTTTTAGAGTAAAAGCAATTTAGCAGCAACCAACTGTTTTTTTATCAAATTTCACAAATATAGTTTTCCAGAATACCCCAACAAATAAAGTACTTGTTAATCCAAAAATACTTTTTTTGAAAAACTATAGGTAAGAATGGATTTCCCATTTAACGATTTAAAAAGTTTAAGAAACTGTTAAAGCTATGTAACACAATTCAAAAACAATCAACAACAAAGGATGGAGGTTAAAATGAGCGAGTCATTAGTTGTAATGGGTGTCATTTCAATAGT
Source organism: Desulfamplus sp. (assembly GCA_015232455.1). Taxonomy (GTDB): domain Bacteria; phylum Desulfobacterota; class Desulfobacteria; order Desulfobacterales; family Desulfobacteraceae; genus Desulfamplus. The sequence goes on from JADFZQ010000018.1 coordinate 10,977, forward strand.
GGTTATTGTTCTTTTGCTTAAAACCGCTGTTATAGTGCCTCAACGGTCAGAATTTATAATTGAACGTCTTGGTAGATATAGCAACTCTTTAGGAGCTGGTTTTCATATCCTAATACCATTTTTTGATAAGGTTGCTTATAAAAGATCGCTTAAAGAGGAGGTTCTTGATATTGCATCACAAGAGTGTATCACAAGAGACAACGTATCTGTTGCAGTTGATGGAGTTTTATATATTCAGGTCATTGATAGCAAACTATCTGCTTACGGAATAGATGATTACAAACGTGCAGCAGCCCAGCTTGCTCAGACCTCCCTTCGCTCTGTAATTGGACGTATTGAACTTGATAGAACCTTTGAAGAGCGGGAAACTTTAAACCAGCAAGTTGTTTCTGCAATAGATGAAGCAGCAGAGAATTGGGGAGTCAAGGTTCTTAGATATGAAATAAAAGATATTACTCCACCAAAAACTGTAATGGATGCTATGGAGAAGCAGATGCGAGCAGAGAGAGAAAAGCGGGCAGCAATTGCAACTTCAGAGGGCGACAGACAGTCAAGGATTAACCGTGCAGAGGGTCTAAAACGTGAAGCAATTGAGGTATCAGAGGGTGAAAAACAAAAAAGAATAAATGAAGCTGAAGGTCATGCAAAAGAGATTGAGCTTGTAGCCCTTGCAACGGCAGAAGGAATCAAAAAAGTTGCAGAATCTTTACGTGTTGCAGGAGGTGATACTGCTGCAAACTTAAGAATAGCAGAAAAATACATTGAACAGTTTGGCAAACTTGCAAAAGAGAACAACACAATGATTATCCCATCAAACCTTGCAGATATATCTTCATTGGTTGCAGCCTCAATGTCTGTTCTTGGTGAAGTAAGACAAAAAAGGGCTTAAGAAGTAAAGATTTAAGATAGAGCTTGTTTAAATATTTAGGCTCTTAAGAAGTAAGAGAGACTCAAATTCTGAGGTAAAAATTGATTTTAGCTCGTATCACAATCTGGATTACACACCCATTTCCCGCTTTACTTATAAGGTTTTATATTGGGGGAATATTTGTCTATGCAAGTCTGCATAAAATAAACCTTCCAGCCGAATTTTCAGACAACATTGCATCGTATCTGTTACTTCCGCATTGGATTGTCAATCCTATGGCTATATTTCTTCCTTGGATTGAACTTGTAAGCGGAGTATGTCTTATGGCTGGAATTCGTGTCAGAGCATCTGCGTCAATTATCTGTGGATTGCTTTTAATATTCACTATAGCCGTAATAGTCGTTCTTATAAAAGAGACTCCAATTGATTGTGGCTGTTTCCAGAACGTTGGCGATACTGTATCATGGCTTACTGTTGGGCGTGATTTAATTTGGCTTATTATGGGTTTATATGTTTATAAATACGATAACCTTATTCACCTTGATCGTCTATTTATGATTAAACCAGAAGATTTGGATAAACCTGATAACCTGTAATAAATGGGCTGGATTAAACGCGATGACCAAGACCATCACTTAGGCGAATTATATCTCTTTTTTGCATCTGTCTCAATATAGTGTTTTTTTTTAAGTGCAAAGTAATTTGTATATGACATTTAACTAATTGTTATAAATTTTTCTATTTAAGTAGAAAAGTTAAAGTATTATAATGCATATCTTTGAAATTAAAATTACTGATGAAAAAAAACATTTTGATAAATATTAACAAAAGATGTATGTAAAAATAATGGCAACTTTGCAACAATTCTATTAATAAATCCTGTTACGTGTAGCCCTACCTATGTTGTACCTTTTACGATAAAATCAAATAATAGTTTAGTAGCAAAGTAGTTAAGCTTAGATGGAAATCAATAATTGCAAAAGGAGAGAGTCAATGGATTTAAACAGAAGAGAGTTTATACAGGTTACAAGTGCCACTGCTGCGGGGCTTGCGGTAAGTGGTCTTGGATTTGACCTGATGCCTGTAAAGGCACATGCCCAGATGTTAAAGACCAAATACGCCAAAGAGACAACTACAATCTGCTGCTACTGTGCAGTTGGCTGTGGTGCTATTGTCCACACAAGTCAAAGGGGCGATGGCAGGGTCATCAACATTGAAGGCGACCCTGATCATGTAATTAATCGAGGTGCTTTATGTCCAAAGGGTGCTTCAATCAAACAATTAGTTGAAAATGAAAATAGACTAATACGCCCCATGTATCGCGCCCCATATTCAGATAAATGGCAGGCGGTATCATGGGATTGGGCTTTAGAGAATATTGCTAAGAAAGTTAAAGAGACAAGAGATGCCACTTTTGAGACTAAAAACTCTAAGGGTCAAGTAGTAAATAGAACAACAGCCATTGCATCTGTTGGTTCTGCTGCAATGGATAACGAAGAGTGTTGGACATATCAGGCAATGCTAAGGTCTCTTGGGCTTGTCTATGTTGAACATCAGGCTCGTATCTGACACAGTGCAACTGTAGCGGCTCTGGCAGAGTCGTTTGGACGCGGTGCAATGACCAACCATTGGATTGATATTAAAAACAGTGACTGTATTCTCATCATGGGCAGCAATGCCGCAGAAAACCACCCCATTTCCTTCAAATATGTAACCGAAGCAATGCAAAATGGTGCAAAACTCATAAGCGTTGATCCCCGTTTTACAAAAACATCATCAAAAGCAGATATTTATGCCCCCTTACGTTCTGGAACTGATATTGCCTTTCTTGGCGGCATGATCAAGTATATTCTCGACAACAGCCTATATAATAAAGAATATACTGCTGAATACACAAACGCATCTTTTATTGTAGGTAAAGATTTTGATTTTAAAGATGGCTTCTTTTCAGGCTATACAAAAGGAAAAGAGGGTCCATCTATGGGCAGTTATGACAAATCTAAATGGGCTTTTGAAGTTGATGACAAGGGTATTCCAAAGATGGATAAAACCCTTGAAAATCCAAGAAGCGTATTTCAGCTTATGAAAAAACATTATGAGCGTTATACCCCAGAGATTGTATCTACAATCACAGGCACATCAAAAGAAGATTTGTTAAAAGTTTATGAAACATATTCAGCTACTGGTAAGACAGGTAAAGCTGGCACAATCATGTATGCAATGGGTTGGACTCAACATACAGTTGGAACTCAGATGATCCGCACAATGTGCATTATTCAGCTTCTTCTTGGCAACATGGGTGTTGCTGGCGGTGGTGTAAATGCTCTTCGCGGAGAGTCAAATGTTCAAGGTTCTACAGACCACGCATTGTTATGGCACTTGTTACCAGGTTATCTTAAAGGAATCAAAGCATCTAACGACACTCTTACTGCCTATAACACCAAATGGACACCTAAGAGCTTTGATCCTCTCTCCATCAACTGGTGGCAGAATTATCCAAAATATTCTGTAAGTTTGTTAAAATCATTTTTCGGAGATAAGGCAAACAAAGATAATGATTTTGGTTTTTCATGGCTTCCAAAAGCAGATGACACAGGAAGTTACTCATGGTTTGACATCTTTGATGCAATGTATAAGGAGAAAATCAAAGGCTTCTTTGCATGGGGACAAAACCCAGCTTGTTCAGGCTCAAACTCTACCAAAACAAGAAAGGCTTTAGAAAAGTTAGAGTGGATGGTCAATGTCAACCTATTTGACAATGAAACAGGCTCTTTCTGGCATGGACCTGGTGTTGATCCATCTAAGGTAAAAACTGAAGTTTTCATGCTGCCGGCAGCAGCTTCAGTTGAAAAAGAGGGTAGCATCATAAACTCTGGACGCTGGATGCAGTGGCGTTATCAAGGACCAAAACCAATGGGTGACAGCCGTCCTGATGGCGATATTATTCTTGAGCTTTTTAATAAGATAAAAGAGCTTTATCATAAAGATGCTGCAAATGGCGGGAATGAAAAAGTCGGCAAGAATGGCAAAAAAGGCAAGAAAAATAAGGAGAATAAAGTAAATAAAGGCGGAGCTTTCCCTGAGCCAATCTTAAATCTTAAATGGGATTATGCCACCAATGGTATTTATGATCCTCACAAAGTTGCAAAAGAGATTAATGGCTACTTCTTAGAAGATGTAACAATCAAAGATAAGCAGTATAAAAAAGGGACTCTTGTTCCTAACTTCACCATGCTTCAAGATAATGGCTCAACATCTTCTGGCTGCTGGGTTTACTGCGGTAGCTACACTGAAGATGGTAATATGTCAGCAAGAAAAGATACCACAGATGCTCCAAATAACATAGGACTCTATCCTAAATTTGCATGGGCTTGGCCCCTTAACCGCCGCATTATTTATAATCGTGCGTCAGTAAATGCTAAGGGAGAGCCTTGGAATAAAGATAAATGGGTTGTCAAATTTGCAGGTGAGCAAAAAGATGGTAAATGGACAACAAATAAGTGGGATGGCGATGTTCCAGATGGTGGTGCATTTCCACTTGAGAATCCTGATGGAACAAAACGTGAAGATGGAAAAAATCCATTTATCATGCAAAAAGATGGATATGGTCAGATATACGGATCAGGTCTTGCTGATGGTCCATTTCCTGAACACTACGAACCTTTAGAGTGTCCTGTTGAGAAAAATTATTTAAGTCCGCAGATGACCAACCCAACAGCAGTTGTTTATTCAACAAGTGAAGATGCACACGCAACCTGCGATCCAAGATTTCCGTTTGTCGGCACAACATACCGTGTCTGCGAACATTGGCAGACTGGTTTAATGACTCGTCCTCAAGCGTGGTTGATGGAGTTGCAGCCCCAGATGTTTGTTGAGATGAGTGAAGAGCTTGCAGCTTTAAGAGGAATTAAAAATGGAGAGCGTGTAAAGGTCAGCAGTGCAAGAGCATCAGTTGAATGCACAGCTATTGTAACCAAACGCTTTAAACCGTTTAAAATTGGCAATGGTATTGTTCATCAAGTTGGTGTGCCTTGGCATTATGGCTGGATGTGGCCCTCAAGCGGAGCTGAAGAGAGTGCAAATCTCTTGACCCCATCTGCCGGCGATCCAAACACCCGTATTCCTGAAACCAAAGCATTCATGGTCAATGTAACCAAAATATAAGGGAGGTGATCAGCATGGAAAAATCGTTTTTTATTGATACAACCATCTGCACAGGGTGCAGAGGATGCCAAGTAGCTTGCAAACAGTGGCATGACCTGCCTGCTGAAAGCACAAAGAATTTAGGGACATTCCAAAATCCACCTGATCTCTCATTTATGACCTATAAATTGGTGAGAATGAAAGAAGAACTTATTGAAAATAAATTAAATTGGCTCTTTTTTCCAGATCAGTGCCGTCATTGCATAGAAGCTCCATGTTTGGAGATTGCTGAAAATTCTAATGCAATTTACAAAGATGCGTCAACTGGTGCAATTCTCTATACTGCAAAAACAAAAGAGCTTGATGCTGATGCCATTATTGAATCTTGCCCTTACAACATACCAAGAAAAAGAGAAGATGGAACACTTGCTAAATGTGATATGTGCAACGATCGTGTTCACAATGGACTGAAACCTGCTTGTGTTCAGACCTGCCCAACTGGCACAATGCAGTTTGGCGACCGTCAGGAGATGTTGGATATGGCAAACAAAAGGATTGCCGAAGTTAAAGCAAAGTTCCCAAAAGCTTCACTTCTCAATTCTGATACTTTAAGTGTAATTTATCTTGTTGCCCATGAACCAAAATTTTACCACGACTATGCTGTTGCATCAAGCAGCAAAATGGAGAGAGGAATAAGCCGTAAAGTTGCACTACGTAAGATGATGGGTCCATTTGCTTCACTTGTTCGTGTTTAATGTTCCTATTTTTCGTGCTTAATTTTTTCTGTTTGATGAATTTAGTTTAATAAGATTTGACAACTTTCTAAAAGTTGTCAAATCTATAAATCTATATCTCCAACCTTTTATAACCATTCAAATACAGGGCTGCATATCTTAAATTAGCAGCCCTCCATCTCAAATTAATTATAACTATGGATAACAGCATGACGATAGTTGATAGTTGTATCACACTGGAACAGATAAGAAAGTCAGCGTCATCTCTGAGAGTCTTAAGACCTGCATATAAAGAGTTAATTGATTTTTATGAGGAGTTTTTTATTGCTCAAGAAGAGGCTAAAACCCAAATCAACATTGATGCAATTGCAGTTGAGGTTGATAATCTGTTAAAGCTTAAAGCAGATAATACTATACCCTTGATAGCTACTTCCGACTTTGTGGTTTTTCCAAATCAAGCAGAGGTGCTTTTTGAAAAACTTTGCAAAATCGCAGAGGGAAAGGGACCTCCTTCTCTTAGCAGTGCAGCAGAAAAGATTGCTCTGCTGTTATTTAGCAACTCTTCTCAAGTAGAGAGCTATGATCAAACAGAGAACTATAAAAAGATAGAGAGCATTTTTAAAGCATTATTAGGCAATGATCATGAAATATTAGAAACAACTGCCAAATCTCTTGAGTTGAACAAAGAGGCTCTAACTTTTTTGGGATTTGCGGCAATATCTCCTTATATTCATACTTGTGCCGCCCATTTAAGCCAATACTTAAAACCTGACAGCCAAATTAAATCTGCACAAGAGAAATTATTGTGGAACAAAGGATATTGCCCTATCTGCGGCACTTCTCCTCAAATGGGTTATTTCAATCAAGATGGAGATAAATATCTTATATGCTCTTTTTGCCATCATAGCTGGAAAACATCGCGAATGGGATGTTCTTTATGTCAAAATCGGGAAAAGGGCAAACAACACTATTTTTTCAATGAAGAGGAAAAAGAGTATCGTGTTGATCTTTGCGATAAGTGTGGAAAATATATTAAAGTTATTGATTTAAGAGAGATTACACGAGATTTTTATCCACCACTTGAGATGCTTTGCACCCTTCATTTGGATATGCAGGCAACGGAACAGGGGTATATAAGTGTGCTGTCAAAATAAATCTATATGGATTTTTATAGTTATAGCTATCTCATTCAACCTATTTGCTGGCTGTCAAGATGATGAAATTAAAGTTCCAATTCCCCCTATGACGCTAAATGTTGATGAGAACGAGGTTGTATTTGGATCGTCTTTAGCTTTGCAGGGTCATGCAGGCTATCTTGGACAGGAGACTCTTAAAGGTGCAATGTGTTATTTAAACCATGTCAATCAAAAAGGTGGAGTTCATGGACGAACTATTCGACTGATAACACGCGATGATAGTTATGATCCTCCAAAATGTCTTGCAAATACTCAGCAATTTATTATTGAAGATAGAGTTTTTGGGCTTTTCGGTTATGTGGGAACTCCCACAACCGTGAAGATTTTGCCTTTAGTTGAAGAAGCTGCAATTCCTCTGCTTGGTATGTTCACAGGTGCTAATGCCCTTAGAGAGCCTTTTTTGCCATACGTGATTAATGTGAGAGCATCATACTATCAAGAGACTGGTGCTGCTCTACAACATCTCGTGCAAGAGCTTGGACTTAACCGCATCGCTGTCTTTTATCAGTATGATGCTTTTGGATTTGATGGCTTAACAGGCACTGAGCTTGCACTAAAAAAATTTAATCTTGAGCTTGTAGCACGAGGCAGTTACGTTCGCGGAACACATGATATTAGAGAAGGTCTTGAAAAAATTATGGAGTCAGAGGCTCAGGCTGTTGTTATGATCGGAACATCAGACCCTTGTGCCAATTTTATAAGAAACTCTTTGCAAAATGGCTTTTCTCCTATTTTTTATATGGTCTCATTTGTTGGAGCACGTGAGTTATCACGAAATATTATGGATACTGATACTTCAAGTGTTAATGTTATAATGTCTCAGGTTGTTCCTCCTCCACGAACACAAGATGGTGGAATTGCCCCAAGTGCTGAAGAGTTTGCCCGTCTGCTTGAGCATTATTATTCAGGTGAAGAGCCAAATTTTGTAGGATTTGAGGGGTATATTAATGCAAAAGTTTTAGTTGAAGGTTTGCAGCGGGCAGGAAGAGATTTAACACGGCAATCTTTTTTGCAGGCAATAAACTCAATGAATGATTTTTCTTTAGGTCCTGATGTTCGGCTCTCTTTTAGTCCAACTGACCATCAAGGCATGGATACGGTCTATTTTACGAGATTACAAAATAATCGTTTTACCCTACTTGCAGATTGGAAAGGGCTAAATAAAAAAAAGTCTATTCTCAATCGCGGGTCTGTAAGCAATGATGGTAATTATAGCAGCGAGAGCAATGATCACGGAGTTAAAGAAAAAGGTAATTCTCTATGATACGCTACTATCAACAACTATCTTTAAAAAATCAGATTTACGTTACTATTTTGGTTGCAATTCTTATAATCAGTGCCACAATTGCACTTCTTGCCCGCTGGATTCTTATATCTGGATTAACCAAAGAGCTTGAGCTTCGAGGTATTGCAGTTGCCCACTCAATTGCCGAACGTGGGGCTGGCTTTGTGCTTGAAAAGAACTCACCAGAGCTTCTTAGCCTTATTTTTGATGAGGCACGGCTAAGAGAGCGGCAGCACATGATAAATTATATCTACGTTTTAGATAGAGGCGGACAGGTTATCTCCCACACATTCACCTTCCCATTTCCGTTACAGTTTAGCAAAGCAAACCCAATGCCAGAAAATGCACTTCACAGTGTAAGACTTATTGAGCATGGAGCAAATACATCTTACGATATTGCAGTTCCAATGAGTGAGGGTTTATATAGAATTGGAACGGTTCATGTTGGTTTAAGCAAAGAGCATATTGATAATTTGGTCTCAAGATTGCGATTCATGTTTTTGGGTTTTATCTCTGCTGTAATAATACTTATCTTTTACGTAAGCCATCTTATTTCACGTCATATTACAATGCCCATAACCCGTCTGACCAGAATTTCAGATGAGTTGAGCCGCGGCAATTTTGATTTTAATTTAGATATGGACGATAATGGAGTTGATCCAGATGGAAACATAGGCTGGGGTATGAACAACTGTCCAGCTTATAAAGATACAAACATGCCTTGCTGGCATTTTGATGAGCAAAGCCGCCGTTTTAGAAATATTGATAGTAAAAGCGAGCAGTTGTGCAGAACTTGTGTCTTTTATCGTAAAAGTCATGGACGCGATGAAGTTACTCAATTGGCTGATTCATTTCTTAATATGGTCTGGTCAATCCGGCTTTATCGTAAAAGGCTTCAAGAATCTGAGTTAAAATACCGCTCTCTTTTTGATTCAGCTCCAAACCCTATTTTTGTTGTTGAGTGTAATAACGAGATCATTTTAGATGCAAACCCTCGGGCTGCTGAACTTTATGGTTATCCACTTGAAAAGCTTTTTGGAATGCCTTTTGAGAAACTTGGACAAGATCACATTAAAGAGTGTCTTATCTCGATTGATAGCTTAGAGAATGAACTAAATAATCGTGATGGCTCAGAAAATACACTAAATAATAGCCAAGATAGGGGAGAGAATAGCAAATTAAATAAAGAGTTTAATAACAACGATACTCATAGACCAACATATTTACGTGCCAGCGATTACGTCTATTATCCCAAGATTCTGCATCTTAAAAACGGTGGACATCCTTTTTATGTTAATATGCACGCCTGTCCAATAAGCTATGGTGGAACTCAGGCAATTGTTGTTGCTGTAACTGATATTACAGAGATGATGGAAAAAGATGCTCAATTGGTTCAAGCAGCAAAAATGAAGACCCTTGGCGAAATGAGTGCTGGTATTGCACATGAGATAAATCAACCGCTCAATACCATTAAAATGGGCAGCGAGTACCTTAATCTGCTTTTAGACCAAAAAAGAGCAATAACTGAAGCCCAAATAAGAGATATGGCAACGGAGATAAGTGAGCAGGTTGACAGAGCTACTGAGATCATAAATAATCTTAGGGCTTTTGGTAGGAAATCAGGTTTGACTATGGAGAAGGTAAGTTTAACAGAGCCGATTCAGGGGGTTTTGTCAATTATTGGCCGTCAATTTTCCATTCAGAGAATTGCAATTCGTCTTGATCTTGCAGATAATCTACCGTTAGTAAAAGGGCACAATAACAGATTGCAGCAGGTTTTTTTTAATCTGCTAAATAATGCAAGAGATGCGATTCAAGAGAAGATGGATATTGAGCCTGAACTTTATGGCGATATACTTGTCCGTACATACGCTGAAAATGGCAAGGTTGTAGTTCTATTTAAAGATAATGGAGTTGGTATTCCAGACGAAGTTCGTAATAAAATTTTTGAGCCTTTTTTCACAACAAAACAGACAGGAAAAGGCATGGGTTTAGGTTTAGCAATTACTTATGGAATTGTACGAGATTATGGCGGCACAATTACAATTGAGAGCAAACCAGGAGAGGGAACAACATTTGTTCTTACATTTTCAGCAGTGGACTGATATTCTTAGTAAGAATTTATATAAATTAGGTTAGAAACAAGAATCAAATTCTATGACTTCAGTAAATTTTATAATATTTAATATAACGGGGCAAATAAAGTATGAGGATCAATGTTATAAAAATAGGTAACTCACAAGGAGTTTTTATTCCACGACCATTTCTTGATCAAATTGGGATCAAAGATGATGTTGAAATTGAAGTGGATAAAAATAGAATTATCATAACCCCTATTTTCGATTCAGTCCCAAGAGCGGGGTGGGAAAATGAATTTAAAGCAATGGCAAAAAAATTTGATGATAAATTAATAATTGGAAAAGATATTGTTTCTCATTCATGGGATAATGAGGAATGGGAATGGTAGTAAATCGCTTTGATGTATACTTAACAAACCTTGATCAAACTGTTGGTGCTGAAATACAGAAAATAAGACCTTGTTTAATTATCTCGCCAAACGAAATGAACAAACATATCAATACAGTTATTATTGCCCCTATGACCACTGTTGCAAGAGATTATCCCACACGAATATTGTGCAATTTCCAAAACAAAAATGGGCAAATTGTTTTGGATCAGATTCGTACTATAGATAAAACTCGGTTAATAAAGAAGATCGGTACCATTGATTCAGAAACTCAACATAGAGTCATTTCCGTGTTACTTAAGCTATTTGCATTTTAAATTAACAAAGGCATAACAAAATGGCAGAAAAAGAAGAAAAGATTGAAAATATTAATCAGGAAAAAATTGAACAAGAGAAGACTGCTCAAGAAAAAATTTTGGTTATTGATGACGAAAAAACTACACTTAAAATGTTCAAATTATTTCTTGATCTATATGGTTTTGATATTCATACAGCAGAGTCTGGAGAAGAGGGGCTTAAAGTCTTTGATAGAGAAAAGCCTGAAATTGTGCTTACAGATATAAAGATGCCGGGCATGGATGGAATTGAAGTTTTAAAAGAGATTAAAAGACGATCTCCAACCACTGAGGTTATTGTCATTACAGGTCATGGAGATATGGATTTAGCAATTCAAGCACTTAACCTTGATGCTGCTGATTTTATCAACAAACCAATCCAGCGTCAGAGTTTAGAACATGGATTAACAAGGGCGCGTGAGCGTCTAAAACTTGTCCGCAGCCGTCAAAATGATGTGAATACCACAATCCAAGACTCTAATTTTATTATTAAAATTCAGGGTAATGTGGGCAGTCAAAATGAGCAGTATTTAAGAGATGCATATACAAAAGCATTACAGAGCAAATCAAAACGGATAGTGTTGCATTTTGATTTAAACACCTCTGTTAATGGTGCTGGCATTGCTATTTTAACCCAGATTGTTCTTGATAGTGCAAAAGATGGAATTGAGATAGTTATGGCTGGTCTTTCGGACAATTTTAAGCGGGTATTTGATATTGTTGGTTTAAGCCGCATGGTAAGGCTTTACGGAACGATTGAAGAGGCTTGTCAAAAATAGTATATATTAAAAATATGGAGGTTAATGTTATGAAAACATTCAGAGTTAATATTTTGTTTATTATTGTTAATATCTTGTTGGTTGTTACCTCTATTTACCGTGTAAATCTACTTTTTGCAGCACAACCAAAAGCTGGAGATAAGCTACCAGCTTTGACTCTACCAGCTCCACACTATGAGGCGGGTAAACAGTCTTTGGGCATAGACCAAAATTCTCCCAAGTTTACTATTTCTGACTTTAAAAGCGAGCTTATCATTATTGAAGTTATTGGCGTCTATTGTCCGCAATGTTTTAAACAAGCACCATCATTTAACAATCTTTATGGGCGTTTAAACAAGGGAAAGATGAAGGGGCGGGTTGTCATGTTTGCAATAGCTGCTGGCGGCACAGAGCCAGAGATTGATCAACTTATAAAAGGCGGTCAATACAACTTTCCAGTTATAAGCGATATGAAATATGAGGCTCACAAAACTCTTGGTGAACCTAAAACCCCTTTTACAATAATATCCAGACCAAATGGATCAATAGTTTATACTCATCTTGGAATTATTGAAGATATTGATAAATTTTACGGAGAGATAAAGAGTCTTCTTTCTAAACCATGACCATTTCTAAATACACTCCAATTTCAGCCACTGACCCATCGTGGTCAGAAGGCGGCTATATTATCTAAACTATGACAACGTCTCAAGATACTCCACTTTTAGAGCAATGTTTATTTTCAGAGCAATTTGAACGTAAACACTATCAACTCTCAGTAATTAGAGAGAGTGCTGCTGAATTTGGAGGAGTTCGTAATCCAAAGCAGATTTTAGAGGCATTTTTGATGTCAGCTCAGGGGGGAGTTGGTGCAAAAGGTGGATTTGTTTTTCTCACAGGAGAGGATAATTACCTATTTTGCAGAGGCATTGATAAGATAGAAGATGATTACATAAAAAGTTTAATTAATAAAGCATCTGACCATATTATTGACAAATCAGAGAGCTTACCCTTCTTTCTTGATTTATCAATAGTTAAAAATACTATTCAACCTTTTACTATTCAAACTTCAGCCCCTGTTCTTTTATTAGTATCTCCAATAGAAGATGGCAGATTAGTTTTTTTAGGGTTGATTGATTCACTGCATGGAAGAGATTACGACTCAGATGACATGCAGCTTCTAATAATTATAGCCTCTATGTTTCAGATAAGCCTTAACTCCGCTATTTTTTCTACAAAGGTAGAGCTTCTTAATTCACAACTTCAAAAAAAGAACATTGAACTTGACCGTCAAGTATTTCATCTCAATGCTTTGCGTGAGCTATCTTTAGAGGTAGGAGAGGCTCATAGCGTGGATAATATTCTTTCCTCTTTTTTGCCAACTCTGCTTGGCAGGTTTTTAAGGCATCAAGGTGTTGTAGTTATCTACGATAGAGCAGCAGGATCAATAAATGCAAAGAGCATGGGAATAGAGCAGGGTGGCTCAATAAATGATATTTTAAATGATCCTCTCCAAGTTGATCGACTTCTATTTCTATCCCTTGCAGGAGTGCAAAATAAACATATACAGCCGTTGCAGGTAGAGCCTATCATTGAGCTTGAATCTCTGTCATCTTTTATTAAAGACTTTGTGCCTGAAACAGGATTTCTATTCTTGATAAAAGAACAGATGTATGGGGCTTTACTTCTTGGCAGCCCATTAGAAGAGCGTAAATTTTCTGAACAAGAGCGAGAGCTTCTTTTTGCATCTGTATCTCAATCTGTTCTCCATATAAAAAATGCAGATTCATTTGCCACGATTGTGGCGTTAAATGAGAACCTTGAGCAGCAAAATGAGGAGCTTCGTAAAACTATTGATGAACTTATTAACGCACAGAATCGTATAAGTGTTCTTGAAACAGCGGCAAGGCGGATTGCAAATATAGTAAATCGCAATGCTGATAAGATAATGAAGGTTCGCCCACTTGATTTTCTCCTTATTATTGGAATAAGTGTAATACTTGGTCTATTGTTTAACTTTCAAAGTCCGCGTGGTATTCCAATAATGCCAATACCCAGACCAGCACTTGTTAAGACAATCTCTGTAGATGATGCCAAAATTTTGATTGAAAAGGATAAAGCTCTCCTTATTGATGCAAGACCTCGTGAGTTTTACGAGATGCGCCATGCTAAAGGTGCTGTAAATCTCTCGCCATCTCTTTTTGATTCAAGTTATCCCATGAATTTTGAAAATGAAGACCCAGAGCGTCCGATTATAATTTATGGCAGAAGTTTTAGTCGCCTTTATGATGAAGATATTGCAAGGAAATTTTTTAATCGGGACCACGAAAAAATATATTTAGTTGATGATATAGTTGAGAAAATATATCAGCTTGAAGTAAGGTAAAAAGAGTGATTTTGAAACATATAAGTACGTCAATGGAGCTAAACCAGCCATTAGGTGATATAGCGTCTCTTAAATTATTTGTGGAAATAAAAATAAGCAATATTTACGAGTAGAGATGCACGCCTGTGGGTCTCTACTCTCAATAACGGAGCAAGGATACACTAAAAAGAAATAAGTACAATTCATAAATTACAGATTGTACCTATTTCAAAAACTCTATATAATCTAAAATATCATCAATATAGATTATAATTATGTTCTCTCTTGCCATATTTTGGTGGACATCTCTGTTAGTTTGAATTTCTGAATCTTTCCACTTGCGGTCATTGGATAATTATCCACAAAAGTTATATACTTTGGAATTTTATATCTACTTATCTTACCACGACAAAAATCTTTTACATCGCTCTCATCAATTTGAGCATCTTTTTTCAGTATGATGAACGCCCCTACCTCTTCACCATATTTCTCGCTTGGAACAGCAGCAACCTGAACATCTTGTATCCCATCCATTCTATAAATAAACTCCTCTATCTCCCTTGGATAGATATTTTCTCCTCCTCGAATAATCATATCTTTATACCTTCCAGTTATTGATAGATAGCCATTATCATCCATTATGCCAAGATCACCAGAGTGTAGCCAACCATCTGAATCAATAGCCTTTGCAGTTGCTTCAGGATTTCTATAATACCCTTTCATCACGTTATATCCACGACAACACACTTCTCCTTGAGTATTGGGCGGTAGAGACTCTCCTGTTTCTGGGTCAACAATTTTAACTTCTATATGGGGAAGAGGCTGCCCCACTGTTTCAACTCTCTTTCTAATATCATCGTCTATTCTTGTGTAGGTAATTACTGGAGATGCCTCTGTAAGACCATAGCAGATAGTAATTTCAGACATATTCATTCGAGCAATAACTTTTTCCATCACCTGTACTGGACAATTTGAACCAGCCATTATTCCTGTTCTAAGTGTGGAAAAATCAAATTTGCGAAATAGTTGATGCTCTAAAATTGAAATAAACATAGTTGGCACACCATAAAGGGCTGTGCATTTCTCATTTTCTACTGATGCCATAACCATCAAAGGTTCAAACCCTTCAAGTATAACCATTGTTGTGCCATGTGTTATTGCAGCAAGCACTCCAAGAACACATCCAAAGCAATGAAATAAAGGAACTGGAAGACACAATCTATCATTTGGGGTAAATTTTTGATTTTCACCAATCCAGAAGCCGTTGTTTCCAATATTGTAATGGGTAAGCATAACACCTTTTGGAAAGCCTGTAGTACCAGATGTATATTGCATGTTGACAACATCATGGGGATTTAAAGAGCTTTGACGCTGTTTATAAGCCTCTTGAGATGTTATTGATTTGAGAGAGCGTATCTCAGGTATAGAATACATACCGCGATGTTTCTCCTGACCAAGAAAAAACACCCTCTTAAGATGTGGAAATGAAGAGCTTTTGAGGTTGCCTCGTTGTTGAGTTTTAAGCTCAGGGACAAGTTCATAAATGGTGTTGATGTAGTCAGTATCTTGAAATCCATCAATTAGGAAGAGATTTTCTGTTTCTGATTGATGTAAAAGATATTCTAATTCTGCCTTTTTATAGTTAGTATTGACTGTAAGAAGAATTGCTCCAATCTTTGCTGTTGCAAATTGGAGAGTTACCCAAAATGGAATATTGGTTGCCCAAACAGCAACTTTTTCACCTTTTTCAACTCCAAGTGCCATCAAACCCATTGCTACCTCATCGACAAGATTGGAAAACTCTCGATAAGTTAAACGGAAATCTCTATCAACATAAACAAGTACTTCATTATCAGGGTATTTTGCAACGGTATCATCAAGAATATTGCCAAGTGTTATCTCTCGTAGCTCTTTATCATTTTTCATATATTTGCCTATCTATTTATTGATTTATACAAATTTATTATCTCTTAAATCTTCATAAGTTGATTTTGTACTATTTATTTATATCCAGCAAGTTTATAAATTTAGCTACCTAAACTGTAGAGACGCACTGTCGAGCATCTCTACTTAGGAATAAAAATTTAATAATGTCCGAAATTACACTGAGCAAGGATATGTCATAGGTAGGGAACAACGATCGTTGTTCCCTACCCAGTTTATTCAATTTCTGGTGTTATTAAATTCCCATTCCTTAAATATAAAAGCTCAAATTAATGCCAGCTTAAAGTATATACAAAACTCAACTTATGCCCCCAGTATATATGAATCATATTTATTGCTAAATATTGATTTAGTAACACTCTAACTACCATCTATGCTGTTTAAGCTCATATTGGTTAGTTGAGTGATTAAACTCCTCTCTAAATACAAAACCTTCACAATCAGCTTTAAGAACTTGTTTATGATACCTAAACTGAATAACTGTTCCAGCAGGCAACATACTACGCCGTATATCAAGCTCAGGTATCTCTTGTTCTTTTTTGTAAATTGCCATTACACTACTATTTAGCTCTTTTTTCTCTTTTTCTAAACTATGTTTCTTATCTTGATATTGCTTAATTTGTTGGGAATTTTGCATAAAGATAGTGCCATATTTATCAACGCTTGCCTCATACTCTTTCTCTTTCTGCCGTTTTATAACTCGAAGTTCAGCTATCTTATCCACATCACCCTTAGTTTTCTGGTTTTTAGATAGATTTTTTATCTCTTGATCAATTGCGGCAATATCTTTTTTTTCTATTTTTTCAAAAAGTTCGCGTGATTGTTCCTGAACATCTTTAATTTGAATATCAATTAGCTCAATATCGCTGTTTAACTCTTCAATTCTCTTTTTGTAGGTTATTGTCTCTATAGAGTCACCAATAATAAACTTACATTTTTCACCTACTGTAACTTTTCTTAGTATAATTTTATTTTTTGCACGAATCACAGAAGCTACTATTTTAGCATCACTTATCCTAAAGATATCATCACTTGTAATTATAGAGTGGTATATTTTAATGAAAGAGGTATTTGCATCATCGCTGTGTAGTTGAATTGCAATATTCTTTTCGCTGCTAACTACGCTATTTTGAATAGATTTTAGGTGAATATTGCCTTTAGAGATAATTTCACCGTTTATGGTATCTCCCTGAACAGTAACGTCATCTGTCGCGTTTACCTTGCCTTTAATATTTCCTACTTTTAGTTGACGACATGAGAAAACAACTCCATCTTCTATCGTTCCCTTAATATGGAAATCACAATCATAACTTAATTGAGTGGTATGCTTAGATGAAATAGATTTTTGCAAACTCTCCATGGCACTCTGATTAGCAGCTATTATGTTTTCAGGAGTTACATCATAATCAATATAAATCAATGAAGCTAAGGAGATAACTCTGTTTTCTGAGAAGTTAGGAACTCCATCACATGACGCAACAAAGCTGTTATCATTACGTATAACATTTTCACCTTTAATGATTGTGAGGGGAGTTATCATAGATGGGGCAATAAAACAGTGATTAACATTGAGACCAGAATTTCCTTTAATTTTTTGAAGAGTAATAAGTTTTGACCCTTTCTTAACAATAGATGAAAGAATCCCTCTTGAAGTTCTTTTTGAAGAGTCTGTATTAAAGTGAAATTTGTATTTCATCTGAGCAGGAATTGGCTCGTCCCCTTTAGCCAGCAAAATTGATTTTCCTGGTTTTACTTTATTGGCAATCAAAATATCAATTGCAGAATTGATTCGTCCATATCTTATTTTCTTATGGTATAGCCAGATAATTATATTGTCTTTTGTCATACTCTTAGGAACAGGTTTTATTACTTTGATATAAGCCTCAATGTTGTCTTTTGAATATGACAGCTCAAAATATTGATCCATCTCGTTAAAAAGCTCAATGTGAGCATCGCTAAGATTCAATCCTAACTTTAGATTGATTCTCTCAATCTTGTATTCCATCTGCTTTTTAACGATTCGTTTTCGATCTCGTTCAGAAAGCCCAAAATCTTCAACTAAAATATCCCCAATCCACCGAGGTTTTAATTTTTGATTTGAAACCTCGATCATTTTACTTTGACCATTTATTGATTTACGATAATTTTCAAGTTCTTTTGCTTGAATTTTAAGAGCTTCAACAACCTGTTTTTCGTCAAGAAGACGCTCTTTTAATATCAATGCCCCAAACATTGCATTTTTTTCTTTCTCTTCTATTGAAGATTGACCAACCTCTTTAAGAGTCTCTTCCCAATCCTCCTCTAAAACTCTATTTTGTATGATTAATATCTCATTTCGTATCTCAGTAGTTATATGCTGCTGTTCAACAAGAATATCACCGATAATATGGTTTTTATTTGTCTGTTTATATCTTTCTGTCTGCTCATCAAGAGCCTTATTTACGATTTCTTGAGTTGTGAATTCATTATTTACTGCTATTTCTCCAAATTTACGATCTTGAACCTTGATCTCTAAATGCTCTGCACTGCTGTGGAGAAATTCTAACTGAGACTCTTGTATAAAACCAGACTCCACAAGAATATCATCAATATTTCTCTGACAAGATGCTAAATAGTCATTAGTCAAATCCTTTAATATCTTTGAAAACACACCTTGCAGCTTGTCATTTGCCTGTTTTATGGATATAGCATCATGCTTTTGTAATTTTAGCTGCTGAGTAATAGTATTTTTTGCAAACTGCTGGGCTAATTTTATGATAATTTGATTGTACTTAAAAATCTCTTTGTTGATAATTGGCTCAATATCTTTAAGCGACAAAGATTCAAAATAGCTGCACACCTCTTCAAATGGTAATTGAGTCCCGTTATTGAGCTGCTCATCAAATATATTTTTTATCTGATTGTATAACTCTTTTGAAAGATGGTTTTTTTCTAAGACGATTTTTAATTTACGCCTGTTGTAATTATAAAGTAATAAGGTTGCTCTATCTTTATTTTGTTTAGACTCTGAAACCATCTTACTAATCTCTATCCATCATAAATTCATATCTTCCATAATCTTGAATCTCAACTTGATAATTTCTATTTTCAAAACAGGAAAAAAATTGACGTGCTTCATTAAAGCTTTGAAGGCTGACAAAAATATCTACTCCATTTCCTAATGTTGATTCTTGTATTAAATGCAAAGTTACTGAAATGGGCATTGAGGCTATTATCTTAATAATATCAATAAGTTTTATTTTTGATGTTGTAATTTTTAGACGAAATGCCAATGGAATCTTCCAAAGATAATCCATATCCCATGATACATCCATAATTTGCATTTTATTAAGTGCGTATTCTCGATTGTTTTTATATTTCTCGCAATACTCTTTATGAAAAGATACACCATCTTTATTTAACAGTGCAAGACATGAGTCTAATCCAGGTAGTGGGTTACAGCATCTTGAAAATTTATGAACATCTCGTTCAATTTCTGAGATCGTTAACATAAATCTTTTGGGTTCTTCTTTTTTCCCCTTAATCTCCCATAAAACTTCTCTTGGCATATCTATGGATTGCCCCACATTTGTAAAAAGCCTGTCAATATTTTCATATCCTTTGTATGTTAAAAAATGGGGCATTACACTGCTGTTTAAAAGTTCTTCTATAAAACCATGAGGCTCCATTGCCTGAGTCATAATGCTTTTGCCAATATCTCTTGCAAAGCTGTCTCGTTTTTTTTGGAGTTGTCTATTTACAGCACTTCTTGCCTTTGGAGTCTTACATCTGCCTTCCATATCTGCACCTATATCAATTGGCTCACTTGATGTTATAATCTCAATTATATCACCATCTTTTAATATATGACCTCTATTAACTATTTTGTTGTTTACTTTTGCATAATCACATCTATCTCCGAGCCAGCTATGAACTTTATATGCAAAGTCAAGAACAATGCTTCCTGTTGGAAGATATTGTATATCTCCTTTAGGTGTAACAACAAATATTTTATCATCTTCAGTCAACTGGCGGATCATATTTTTTCTATTTGCTGGATTTCCCTGATACTCTCCTATATTTTTTAAAATATCGGTAATCGCTTTTCTGTATTCCATTGTATTTTCAGGTTCATTCCAATGTAAAAGCAATCCTTTACGGGCAACACGCTCCATCTCTGTTGTTCTAATTTTTATAAGATACCTTCGCTCTTTATGTAGGATTCTAAAATGGAGGCTACGATAGCCACTTATCTTTGGGTTTGCAATATAGTCTCGTATAGTTTTAGGTACAAGAGAGCAGACTCTGTTTATCATACCCATAGCTGTATAGCAGTGTAAAATATCTTTTGTATCCATTATTACTGTGAAATCAACTAAATTTTCAGCATTTGCAATATCAAGTGTCCCTTTGTCAAATGAGTAGAAAGCATAAAGGTTTTTTAGACGTGATGAGACTTGAATATTAAAATTAAAAATTGGTGACCCAATGCTATTTTCACAAGCTAAAGGAGATTTTGATGAGACTTTCAAGGCTCTTTCAAGCATCTCTTTAACCTCACTTATTTTTCCAGAGGTCTCTTCACTTCTCAAGATAGAGAGCAACTTCTTACTTTTACTTGGAAAACGCTGTCTTATGGAGAGATCAAATAAAATGCGTTTTAAAGAGAAGAGTCCAAGTTTTTCAGCAAGTGGACCATAAACTTCAATAGTCTCCTGTGCAATACGTTGACGCTTATACTCTTTAAGTGAACCTATAGTTTGGAGGTTATGAATCCTATCTGCAAATTTTATAAGGAGAATCTCAGGGTGATCGCTTGCCATCAAAATGAGCTTTTGGTAGGTCATGTCTTTATTTAGATTCTGGTCAAGACTCATCATCTTTAATTTTGTGCACCCATCTACAAAGGCAGCTACATTTTTCCCAAACTCTTTTTCAATATTAAATGTTGTCAAGAAACTTACATCTTCCACAATATCATGAAGAATAGTTGCAGCAATAAGCTCAGGGTCTTTTAATTCAAGTATTCCAGCAATGATCTCTGCAACTGCAATTGGATGGTTTATATATGGCTCTCCTGATTTACGAGTTTGGCCCTGATGGTGCTTAAAGGCAAATACAAGAGCATCAAAAACAATATTCCTTTTACCATGAGTAAGGTCAGCTTCCTTAGAGCATAGTTCAATAACATGCTTATACTTTTCTAATGGAATAACCTGACTAATCTCCTCAATAAATTGTTCTCTTTTGTTCACAACCACCTCCCTTAAATTTTAAATTCTCTCTTCTATTGAATCTATGGTTATTACAATTGCAATACAATTATAATAAAAGTAATTTTATAAAACTCAAAAAGTTTTTGATATTCCAGCCCTTTTCATCTTATAACGCAACACTCTCTCACTTATTCCTAAAACTTGAGCCGCCTTTGTCTGAATCCAATCAGTTTTCTCAAGAGCAGATTTTATCATTTGGCTCTCAATCGCCATCAATCTATGTTCAAGTGAGCCATCTTGATCAGAACCAACTGTTTCGTAGTTACGTATCTCATCAGGAAGATCAGAAGGATATATAACTGTTGTTCGTGTAAAGGTAACTGTTCGCTGCACAATATGTTCAAGTTCTCTTACATTTCCGGGAAAAGGGTATTTTATAAGTGTGTTGATTGCATCAGAAGAGAATGAAAGCCTATTTTTGCTGTATTTTTCTAAAAAGTAGTTAAGAAGTATGGGAATATCAATCTTTCTATGTCTTAAAGGAGGAATAGTTATCTCAAGAACCTTAATTCTGTAGTATAAATCTTCTCTAAACTCTCCTTGTTCAACCATAAGTTTTAAATCTCTGTTTGTAGCTGAAATGAGCCTCACATCAACCTTAAAGTCAGTTTCTCCTCCCACTTTTCTGATTTTTTGCTCTTGTATAGCCCTTAAAAGTTTTGGTTGAAGAGTAATTGGCATCTCACCAATTTCGTCCATAAATAGAGTCCCTTTATTTGCCATCTCAAACGCTCCTTTACGGTTATTTATAGCACCCGTAAAAGAGCCTTTTACATGACCAAAAAGTTCGCTTTCAAAGAGATTTTCAGGAATAGCAGCACAGTTAATATCAACAAACGGTTCGTTGTCTCTTATGCTTGTAAGGTGAATGAGCTTTGAGATTAACTCTTTTCCTGTTCCAGTCTCTCCAGATACCAAAACAGGAAAAGAGCTTTGTGAAACTCTTGAGACTAGTGACAATACCTCTTTCATGGCATCGCTTTGTGCAACTATCTTTAATGGAAGTTTTCTCTCAGCCACGCTATTTTGAATATCACAAACATCTTGATCGCGGCATGTTTTAAGTTCAATCTCCTGAATTTTTGTAAGTAGGATCGATAGATCAACAGGTTTTTCGAGAAACTCAACAGCTCCAAGTTTCATAGTTTTAATAACAGTTGAGAGATCACCGTAAGCTGTAATCATAATCACATTAACTAATGGATTAAGTTGTTTCATCTTTTCAAGAAGCTCATCACCACTCATACCGGGCATTCGGTTATCAAGAAGGGCAAGTTGTATTGGCTCACGTTGAAAAATTTTCAAAGCATCTTGACCATTCGCAGCTATAAAAGCCGTATATCCTTGATTTTCAAGAAAACCTTGAAGCATCTCTCTCTGAGTTTGGTCATCATCAACAATCAGAATTAACATCAAAGCTCCTATTTTCCATTCTTTGAGTAAAAAAAGGCATATAACCAAATTATCAAATTTGATTATATGCCCTTTAAAATTATTTGGCAATCAGCTTGCTTTAGTTGAAATCATATAAGTATCTCTCACATAGGTAGCCAGATTCCAACCCCTTTTTCTACAGCTTTTTTGAAAACAAGGGGAGCTACCGCCATATCTTCCATAGCAAGACCAAGGTTTGCTGCAAAATTTTTCTCTTTATCACTCTCACGACCAACTTTTTTACCTGTTACAAGTTCACCAAGCTCAGCATAGATTTTGGGACAATTTTGAAAGTAGCCAACCTTATCTTTGTAGTGGTTATATTGGTCAATGTTGTCAGTTGTCCATTTTGAGGCTTCATTTAAAGCATCTCTTGAGAAATATGAGTCAAAATCAACACAAGAGATAAACGTTCCTTCATCAATCCAGCCAGATTTAATTGTTTCATGTGGTATTTTTAAAATAGGTCCTGATGTAACTACAATATCGCTCCCTGTAACCGCCATTTTTGGCTCTTCAACAATTTCTGTTTCAAGTCCAAGTTTTTTTGAAGCATATTCTGCAAATTTTTCTCTATTCTCTTTGCTTGGGTCAAAAGCCTTAACTTTTTTTAACGGAAATAATACACTCATTGCCTCAAGATTTGTGTGTCCTTGAAAACCGCAGGCAAGGATACCGATTGTGGAGGAGTTTTTTCTTGCAAGGTACTTTGCAGAGACAGCAGACGCAGCAGCAGTTCTCATTCCAGTTATCCATGCACAATCCATAATAGATAGTGGAATGCCTGTCTCTGTATCGTTTAGAACTAAAAGCCCCATTATATATGGAAGCCCTTTTTGCTGATTTCCCGGGTAGCCGCTAACCCATTTAATACCAGCCGATTTCATTGCTGGAATATATGCTGGCATAGCGTGAATAAAGTTATCTTCCCCTAAACCTGGGTGGATTCCGGGTTTAGGGGGCATCTCTACATTGCCATTACCCATCTCGATAAATCCTTGTTCAACAGCCTCTATTGTTTCTGCCATTGAAAGCCCAACATTTTTAACATCTTCTCGACTCAAATAAAGAATTTTGTGATTCATTTTTTTACTCTCCTTATCAATTATGTTCCTCTTGTAGATATAATAAGCAATATTATAAGGTTAATATAGATGAAATGTTTAAAAACATTAGAGATTTAATTGGGTCAGATAAGAGCCTGAATACTTAAAAAGACTCTTAAGATGGAGAGCTTATTGCTTTGGTGGATAGAGGCTGTTAATAAAGTGAGCGTAAAGAAAATTTATTCACAATGTTAGTATCTGTTGAATATGGCTGTATTAGATTTGACAACTCTTAATGAAGTTGTCAAATCTCTGTGAACTATACATTTCAACGCTTTACTCAATAGTTTGGACACTTGTTGCATCAATAGTTTGGACATCACCCTCTTCAGTAACCATACCAATTACATTAACCATCTTATCGTCAAAGCCCTGAACCTGATCACATGGAATTATGTATATATTCTCTTTTGCAATAATACCACATACATCTTCAGCTTTAACTACAGTCCCCTTAACTATAATCTCTTGAATTTGATTATCTCTATTTACAACTTTATCAGCCTCAACTATTGGTTTGAACGAAAGCATCATAGTTAGAGCAGCAAGAGTTAAACCAACTGTTTTTGTAATCTTGGTTATTTTCATACTGTTATCTCCCTGTATAAAATTTCTTCTATTTTATCAAGTTTTTATAAGTTATAGGCAAATTATCCTTTGTCTATACAATTTGACTTTTAAATTTATGCCTATTATGGCATTAACATTATAGAAACTTAAATATTAGCAATAGATATGCCAACTCTATAATTCATAGAAAAGAGAAGGTTAACAACATCATACAGTTAGAGATTACAATATATCTCTCATAGATACCCTTTAAAGTCTTGTTAAACAATCAAGTAAAATTACAAATTTTTCACATCAATGCACGGATTTTACCCAAATCAATATTTGAACTCCTGCAAACCCATTTTCTATCCAGTAAACCAAGGGATTAATTCAAATTTGCAGGAAATCTATTGTCAACTAAGACAATCCTCAATTTGGTTAATAAACCTGCTTTTCATACAATATTGCCCTTTTCTGTAACCTGTATAAGAGAGATAAAGTCGCTTTTCAGCCCTTGTCATTGCGACATACATAAGGCGTCTTTCCTCTTGAATAGCTTTATCTCCCAAATCAATTGAACGCCAGTGTGGAAATAGCTGCTCTTCACAACCAACAACAAACACAGTATCAAACTCAAGACCTTTTGCAGAGTGAATAGTCAAAAGAGCAACTCCATTCTCTTTATCATCTGAATCATCTCTATCTTCTCTTATCAAAGCTGCCTCTTCAAGATACTCAAGGATAGTGGATTTTTCTTGAGCAGTATGCCACAACTGTTCTAAGTTCTCTTTTTTAGATATAAATTCATCTTCAGTTTTTACCTGCTGCCTTAAATATTCGTAGTAATTTGTCTTCTGAATAACTACATCAATAGCTTTTGCTGGTGATAGTTCTCGAATTTCATCAAGTATGGCAAGAAGATCAGATAGCTTTTCATGGATTTTTTTGGAAAGAATCCTCTCTTTTATCATCAATCTTGCACAATCTTGAAGGGTTGCACCATGTGAGATAATATTCCCGTTAGTCTCTATTTTGTAACCGTTTTTTTTGTCTGCCTCTACCTTATGACTGTTTTCAGCAGAGGCAACATGTTTAAGATCGCCTATCTTCTTTACCATTGCTGGACCAATGCCTCTTTTGGGTGTATTGATAATTCTATCAAAAGAGACATCATCTCGTGGAAATACGGCTGCTGCAAGATAGGCATTAATATCCATAATCTCCATACGCTCAAAAAAACCCTGTGAACCCATAAGTCTATATGGAATTTTGAACATACGAAAATTTTTCTCAAATGGAAGAGAGCAAAATTTTGTTCTATAAACCACTGCCATCTTATCAAATGAGATGCCATCTCCTCTCTGATTTAGTGCTTTGATTCTGCTTGTAATCCATTGGGCTTCGTCAGAATCTGAATAAAAAGAGTGTATCTCGACTACACCACCTTTTTTTGTTGAAAAACATTTTTTATCCATTTTGTCTTTGTTAAAATCAATTAGCCCATTTGCAGTTTGAACAATCTCATTTGCAGATCGGTAATTTTGCTCAAGTCGAAAAATTTTAGCATTGTTATATCTTTTTGAAAATTCAAGAAAATGGTCAACATTGCTACCACGAAATCCATAAACTGCCTGCCAATCATCACCTACACAAAATAGGTTGCCATGATCTCCAAGAAGCAGGCGTGTAAGCTCATCTTGAAGATTATTGGTATCTTGATACTCGTCAACCAAAATATGGGTAAAATAGTTACGGTAATAATCTCTGACCTTTATGTTATCACGCAAAATATCTCTTGTTTTAAGAAGGATGTTGTCAAAATCAACACTATTTGCAGCCATTAGCTTATCTTCATACTTTTTAAAAAGATCATAGACCTTAACTGGTATGCCTGTCATTCTGGGTTTTTCATCAAAATAGCGTTCAGGATTTCCTGAATTTTTTGCCCGTGAGATTACAGATAGAAGATTTGAGGCATGTTTTTTGTCAAGATTGTTATTGACCAATATCTCTGTTGTTATTTTTTTTTGATGATAAAGTGAGCATATTTGTATAGGGTGGGAATATCCCAAAAGCTCACAATGTTTTTTCAATATGATAAGGCAAGCAGAGTGGTAGGTTCTAACCCAAGGGAACTCTTCATATCCTTTTCCTGTAAGGCTATATAAACGGCTTTTCATCTCATCTGCTGCTTTATTTGTAAATGTTATTGCAAGAACTCTTTTTGACGAAGCAATTGAGGCGTTAGGAGAGTTTATAATATCAACTATTTTGGCTGTAAGAGTTCTGGTTTTTCCTGAGCCAGCCCCTGCAACAACCAATGCTGGTGAGCCGTAGTGATCTATAGCTTTTTTTTGCTCTTTAGACAGCTCTATCTGTGTTGGTTTTGACTTACCTGTTTGTGATTCCAATTTTATCTATATCCGTTAATTATTGTTTATGTAATTTTATAAAAATGATGTAAAACCACCTACTAAGTGTAGTAGGTAGTTCGCAATTAACCATTTAAACTTAAATGGTGCTTGACTGATAAGAGTCCTTACAATATATAAATTTGCACTTTGATTCCACCATTAAATTGAGGATGCTATGAATCTTTTTTTTCTATCTCTCTTTACGATATTTGCAGGAGGGGTTTTCCCTATTTTCCTAAAGCGTAATTTTTCAAGTATGAAACTATTAGCAGTTACTGCCATAGCTGTAGGTTCAACTATCGGTTTTGCAGATGCTGTTTTAAAAATTGTAAGTGAAAATATTGCTGTTTATTCATTGTCTTCATCGCATTTTTATCCCAGTTCTATAAATCTTCTTTCCTTAAATAGTATTAAATCTCTTAATTTATCATTTCAAATAGACACTTTATCAGCTTTTTTTCTGGTTATTATTTTCAGCATTGCTTTAATGGCTTCTATTTATAGCTTTCACTACATGGACAAATCAGAAAAAGCACTTGCTATAGCTGTAAATTACCTTTTTTTCAGCTTACTTATAATCTCAATGGCTCTTGTTGTAACTGCATCAAATATGATTACCTTTATGCTTTCATGGGAGATGATGTCTCTTACTTCATTCTTTTTAGTGATATACAATTATAAATCAAATGATAACAGACGTGCTGGGTATCTATATTTTGTATTTTCTCATGTAGGTGCAATGTTTATTCTATCAGCTTTTGGGCTTTTATATGCTTTTACAGGCGATTTTAATTTAATTCCAATGGTATCAAAAACAGCTGATTTAACTTCATCGCTTGCATCAACATCACTTGAATTAACAAATTCTTCTATTTGTTCTTTGGCTTCCTTATCAAATAATCAGAAAATACTAATCTTTATACTTGCTTTTATTGGATTTGGCTCAAAAGCTGGAGTTTTTCCATTTCATGTATGGCTTCCCCACGCACACCCAGCAGCCCCCAGCCATATATCAGCACTCATGTCTGGAGTTATGATTAAAATGGGTATTTATGGCATTATCAGAATATATTTGTTGTTGCACTCTTCTTTAGACAACTTAACTGAACTTAGCATTAACTCTCAACTTGCTGCAAATCACCACCTTATAGGAAGCATAGTTATTTTGGCTGGGGTCATATCTGGAATACTTGGTGTTATTTATGCTTTAGGTCAGCATGATATAAAACGTCTCTTAGCATACCACAGCGTCGAAAATATCGGCATTATTCTTATTGGCATTGGTATTGGTATGGTTGGTATTTCATCAAACAATCCTTTAATGGCTGCTTTAGGTTTTACAGGCGGACTTCTCCATGTTTTAAACCACGCAATTTTTAAGTCTCTTCTTTTTATGGGAGCTGGAATGGTTTTACATAAAACAGGTTCACGCTCAATTGATGCACTTGGCGGGCTTCTTAAAAATATGAAAATAACAGGCTCAACTTTTCTTATAGGGTCTCTTGCTATTTCAGGACTTCCTCCATTTAACGGTTTTGTAAGTGAATTTTTTATCTATATGGGGGCTTTTCAAGGTATTTTTAGTGGTAAAATGACATTTGCTATTGGCAAATTTAACACAGAAACTCTTGCTATTATCAGCCTTGCCATTATCGGCGGTCTTGCTTTAGCCTGTTTCACAAAGGTTGTTGGAGTTGTCTTTCAAGGAGAGCCAAGAACTCATGCTGCTGAAAATGTTAATGAAAAAGGGATATTTATGCTCTTGCCGATGATAATTCTTGCTGGTTTCTGCATTGCTATTGGTATTTTTCCTGAAATTCCTGTTTTAATGACTGTAAAAGCACTTAATTCTATACCTATGTTAGAAATTTCAAAAAAGGCTTTGTCCTCTAATTCAGAAGTAATGGCTGATATTGCAGGCAAAATTTCTGGTGCAGCATTACTGTTTATTGCAATAACTCTTTTTATTATAATGATTCGTAATGGTTTATATAAAAATAAAGCTGTTACAAGGTCAACTACATGGGGGTGTGGATTTACAAAACCTACAGTTAAAATGCAATACACAGGGACATCTTATGCAGCTTCAATTGTTGATTTTTTCAAACCTTTTGCCCCTTTGCATGAAGATCAGCTGCCTGTAAAGGGCAGAATGGCTGGAAAATCTCATTACTACAGCCGTATAAATGACATTGCTGAACTTTATATGGATAGCGTAACTCTAAAGCCCGTAGTATTTTTGTTTGATAAGCTCCACTGGATTCAAAATGGAGAGATTCATCTCTATATTGGGTATATACTTCTTGCTATAGTTGTGGCGATGTTTTTTGTTTAAACGGAAAGTAAAAAATATTTTATCAGATAAAATTGGAGATTTGATATGGATGTCATTACTCACTCCCAAGTTTATGAATTAGTTATGAGGCTTCCTGCTGCTAAACTCTCTCTTGCATATAATCTATTGAAAGAGTTAAATAAAAAAAAAGAGAGTGAAGTATTATCAAAATCAGATTTTATGGATCTTCCTTTGAATGAGCGTAGTAGAATAATGGCGGAACAAGCACAAAAAATGATTTTTCATTATGAAAATAATATAGAAGAGCGTCAAGAGTGGGAAGCTGGAGAGTTTAATGATGAATATTAGTCGTGGCGATATTTGGAGAGTAAATCTTGATCCAACTGTAGGAGCAGAAATCAAAAAAAGCAGACCCGTTGTTGTTGTCAGTTCAGATGCTGTTGGATTGTTGCCGATTAAATTGGTAGCTCCTCTTACAGAATGGAAAGATTACCTCACTTATAATATATGGCATGTAAAATTAATTCCAGACTGTTCAAACGGACTTGCAAAATCATCGGCTGTTGATACTTTGCAACTTCGTGGTGTTGATAAAAAGAGGTTTATTAAAAAAATAGGGATTGTGTCCCCTGAAATTTTGAGATCTATAGTAACATCAATAGCGGCTGTGATTGAATATTGAATTATAATAAAAATTGCTAATCAATGGGTGAATCGAACGGGTAACTCTGTTTAGCTTGTTATAACAAAAAATTTGGAAATAATTATGATTGAATCAATCTTACTCTGGATTTTTGGAATTATCATTGCACCTTTTCTCTCTGCTGTGATTCTTAAAGTAAAAGCCTTTTTCGGAGGAAAAAATGGACCCCCAATTTTTATAAACTACTACACACTAATAAAGCTCTTTCAAAAAGGTTCAGTTTATAGCAAAAGCACAACCTTTATATTTAAAATGGGACCTATTATATCTCTTGCCTCTGCTTTAACTGCGTTGATGTTTTTGCCCATTTTTGGATATAGACCTATTTTCTCATTTGAGGGCGATGTTATCTTTGTTCTTTACCTTTTTGGATTGGGAAGGTTTTTCACAATTGCCGCTGCAATGGATACAGCCTCTCCATTTGAAGGTATGGGAGCAGCAAGAGAGGCATTTTTCCCAATAATCTGCGAAGCCACAATGTTTATGATTTTCATTCTATTTTACAAGTTAAATAATCATTTAAGCCTTGCTGGCTATTTTTCAAGCTCCTCTCCATCACATCTTTGGGATATGGCTGGCACTTCAATGGTGTTTATAATTATCTCTTTGTTTATAGTACTTTTAACAGAAAATTCCCGTGTGCCAGTTGATGATCCAGCAACCCACCTTGAACTTACAATGATCCATGAAGTTATGGTTCTTGACCACAGCGGACCTGATTTTGCATTTATTGAACTTGGTGCTTTTATAAAGCTGTTTTTCTATTCAAATATGGTATCAAGTCTTATTTTGCCTTTTCAAAGAGATGGTATAGTTTTTCCACATTCTCTTATCTTAGGTATAGTTTCTACTTTAATTGTCTATACCTGCGTTGGAGTTATGGAGTCAGTAGTTGCTCGTTATAAAATGAGCAAAGTCCCTAAATTTGTCCTCACATCTTTTGCATTAGCCTTTTTTGCAACTGTTATAACTATGGAGTTTATAAAATGATCTACTCAGTTGACACGGTTCTATCATTAGCACTTTTATCAAGCCTGTTTGCTCTTGGCTCAAGCCGTCTTCCGGGACTTATTAAAGTTGTTGGGTTTCAAGGTATCGTAGTATCAATAGTGCCGATATTTATTGACCATAACGTAACCAGCACGGCTGTAACCTTTTATATGTTTACTATGACAATAAGAGGTGTTGTTATTCCGCTTTGCATCTATCTTTTGATAAAAAAGATTGCGATCCGCCGTGAAGTTCAGCCCATAATTGGATATAATGCCTCATTGTTTGCAGGTCTTATTCTAATTGTTGCTGCATCTATTATAAACAAGCAGTTAGTTTTACCAGCAACTACAAGCAGTGTTCTTCTTATGCCGACAGCTATTACGATTCTTGTAACTGGAATGTTTATTTTAATGGTAAGAAGAAACGCAATAGCTATGGTTCTTGGTTATCTTATGATGGAAAACGGCATATACCTTGTAGGAACAACATTTTCAATGGGAACGCACCATATTGTGGAGTTTGGTATTTTGCTTGATGTGCTTGCCGGCGTTATGATTATGGCTATAATGCTTGAGAACATGAAACAGCAATTTGATGATGTTGACACTGCATTTTTAAGCGAATTAAAGGAATAGATTATTTTATCATGGTTAAAATTTTAATAATTCTTCCATTTATTGTCGGTATGATTGCCTTTTTTCTTCCAAAAAAAGTGGGTAGAAAGCTGCTTGTTATAATTGGAGCTATACATCTTATAACTTCAATTCTTTTGTGGATAAATCGTCCTGAAATGCCTTTTCCAGATTATTTTGCACTCACTCCAGAGGGGCTTTTGTCTCTGCTTGTCATATCTTTTCTATTTTTCCTTATCTCCATATATTCAGCAGCTTATCTTGAATACGAAGAGACTATCTCTTCATTATCAAATATTCATAATCAATCATTGCCAATACCTGAACCATCACAAATACCGCATAATGAGCAGATCAAGTCTGAAAATATTTTTATTGGCTCAATGCTGATATTTTTATCAACTATGACTATGGTAACTTTATCTGATCATATTATGGTTATGTGGATTGCAATAGAGGCAACAACAATTGCAAGTGCACCTCTTATTTACTCTCACAGAACAACAGCATCTCTTGAAGCTACTTGGAAATACGTTATTATCTGCTCAGTTGGTATCGCAATGGCACTTCTTGGGTCAATTTTTATTGCTATAGCTATGGATGTTGGAAAGATAAATGTTTCTGTCTCTTTTTCAGCTTTAATATCTGTTGCAAAAGAGCTTGATCCAATTTGGCTGAAAACTGGCTTTGTCTTTATACTTGTAGGATATGGCACTAAAATGGGTCTTGCTCCAATGCACACATGGGTTCCCGATGCCCATTCTGAAGCACCAAGTCCTGCATCAGCTCTATTATCAGGAGTTTTGCTTAACTGTGCCTATCTTGGAATTTTCAAAACTAATAAAATCATGCACAGTGCTGGTCTTGGTGAGTTTTCTGGTAATATTCTTATTGCTTTTGGTCTGATTTCCATTGTTGCTGCTGCCACGTTTATCCTTAAACAGACTGAATACAAAAGGCTTCTTGCATACTCAAGTATCGAGAACATGGGAATTATTGCATTTGGCACAGGCATTGGCGGAATGGGTGCTTATGGTGCAATTTTATGTCTTATCCATCATAGCTTGATTAAATCTTCACTATTCTTAACTTCTGGAAATATTCTTCTTGGTTATGGAACTAAATTTATTAAAAAAACAGGCTGCATGGTAAAATTTATGCCAAAAAGTTTTACAGCCTTTTTTGCTGGATTTACTGGCATTGCTGGATTTCCACCTTTTGGGATATTTATTGGTGAATTTTTTATTATTATGGCTGCTTTTCGTTCTGGGCATTTTTTTGAAGCTGCAATTTTTATATTGATGCTTTGTATAATATTTGCTGGTTTCTCAACTCAAATGATGAAAATATCATTTGGTCCCCCCTCAGATAATGAGAGTTCTAAGGTAAAAACTGCTCATATAACTTCTAAAATAGAGAAAGACGCGGCAATGATATTCCCTCAATATATTCTTCTTATAACATCAATTATATTGTGCTTCTGGATGCCTGATTCGCTCTATGAGACGGTTGTGAGTGCAGTTGCATTTATGGGGGGAATGTAATGGAAACACAATTTTTAGAAATCTCAAATGGAACTGCAATATCAAGAAAAGAGATACCTAATTTGACATTTGATGTTTTTAGAGAAAATGCAGTTAAGTTGGTCAGAAACAATGCAAAGATTGTTCAATTTTTTGGTTATGAAGATATTGATAATGATTCGTACAAAAATAGTAACGCAATAAAATTGTTAGCGGTTCTTAGGACAAACAGAGTTCACGCTGGCAGGCACTACACACTTTTTGCTGCAACGTGCGATGCCCCTTCCTCTTATCCATCTTTAACTTTAGAGTGCGAGCCTTTTCATCTGTTTGAAAGAGAAATTGCAGAACAGTTTGGAATAGTGCCAGAAGGACACCCTTGGCTTAAAATGGTAAGATACCACCCAAACAGTCAAGGCAGACCCGATGTTTTTGGCAATGATTATGCCAAAGATAGTCAGGGCAACTACTATTATAAAGACGATATTCCGGGAAATTATCCATATTATTCAGTTGAGGGAAAAGAGATTCATGAAGTTGCTGTAGGTCCTGTTCATGCTGGAGTTATTGAACCCGGACATTTTAGATTTAACTGTATTGGTGAGAAAGTTCTCCATTTAGAGATTCAGTTGGGTTATCAGCATAGGGGAGTTGAAGAGCTTATTCCTAAAGCAGAGCCGAAACGTCTGCCAATTATAATTGAATCAATTGCTGGAGATACTTCAGTTGCAAATGCTGTCTCTTTTGCACAAGTTATTGAATCTCTAATCCACAAGGAATATAAAGAACAGAGGCACAAAGACCATAAAGAACATAGATTCCAGCCTGACACTGGTGCAAAGAAGATAAGAACAATTGCTCTTGAACTTGAACGCATTGCAAACCATGTTGGCGACCTTGGGGCATTAAGTGGTGATGTTGCCTTTTTACCACCCGCCAACTACTTTGGGCGTATGAGAGGCGATTTCTTAAACATGACTCTTCTTATCTGTGGGAACAGATTTGGCAAAGGTTTAGTAAGACCCGGAGGAGTTCGATTTTCCATTGAAACCTCTCTTCGTGAAGAGCTTATGAGGCGTATAAATGAGCTTGAGATTCAAGTTGCTAATGTAATTGAACTTTTGCTTATAACAACACCAAGTGTCAGAGATAGATTTGAAGATTGTGGAGTTGTCAGCCGTTCAGACGCACATGAGCTTGGACTTGTTGGACCCGCTGGTCGTGCTTGCGGTCTATCTTACGATGCAAGAAGAGCATTTCCAACCGAATACTATCCAAATATTGATATTCCTGAGAATGCAAAATCTACAGGAGATGTCTATGCAAGGGCAACAGTTAGAGCCGACGAGATTATGCAATCTATTGCAATTATTAAAAATCTTCTACAAGAGCCAATTGAAACTTCTATTGAAAACAGTTGTTTAGGTTTTAAAGATAACCAGATTGATAAAGGTAATTCAAAATTGTTGTCTGATTTTGCCCCTGACTCATTTGTAGTAACAATCAACGAAGCATGGAGAGGCGAGCTTTCACACTCTATTCTTACAGACAAAAATGGAAAAATTATCCGTTACAAGATAAAAGACCCCTCATTTCACAATTGGAGCGGTCTTGCAATGTCTCTTAGAAATACTG
The DNA here is from genome assembly GCA_015232455.1 of Desulfamplus sp. Taxonomy (GTDB): domain Bacteria; phylum Desulfobacterota; class Desulfobacteria; order Desulfobacterales; family Desulfobacteraceae; genus Desulfamplus. The sequence continues at coordinate 45,615 of JADFZQ010000018.1, forward strand.
AAATTTCAGATTTTCCATTAAACAATAAGAGCTATAACCTATCTTACTGTGGATTTGATTTGTAAACTTTTATATACCCAGCAAGGTCATAATTTGTAGGGTTTAACCATGGTTAAACCCTACAATAAAAACAAACGATAAAGAAGAATAACAATGCTTGATACTTTAAAAAATAGAATTAAACAGGGCTATAGAACTACTGAATATCCAAAAAAGACAATCGCTTTACCAGCAAGGTATCGGGGATTACCCAAAATAAGCCAACATAGTGATTCCAAAATTATTAATATATGTGCCGATGCCTGTCCTCAAGATGCTATTAATATAGAAAAAAAAAAGGTTGATATGGGTCGATGTGTTTTTTGCGGAACTTGCGAAAAATTATCAGATGGACAATTTATAAAATTTACCCAGAATTTTGAATATTCTGTTGCAAATAAAGAGCATCTTCTAACATCAGGAACTTTGCCAGACCTTGCAAAACACTCTAAACAGCACTTTAAAAAGCTGTTTGGGCGTTCTTTGCAGCTTCGTCAAGTATCTGCTGCTGGCTGCAATGCTTGTGAAGCAGATTTGAATGTTCTTGCAACCCCTTTTTTTGACCTTGCACGTTTTGGCATCAACTTTGTAGCATCACCAAGACATGCTGACGGCTTGGTTGTTACAGGTCCAATATCTAAAAATATGAAAACAGCTTTAATTCAAACTTATGAAGCTATGCCAGAGCCAAAGGTTGTAATTGCTGTTGGAAGTTGTGCTATCACAGGCGGACCATTTAGAGGATATCCTGAAGTATCAGATGGTCTTGACAGTATCATTCCTGTTGATCTTTACATTCCGGGCTGCCCGCCACATCCTCTTACAAATCTTCATGCACTTCTTACATTTTTCAAAAAAAACGTGTAAAAGCCCGTTAAAATATTCACCTTATAGAATAGAATTTATCAGGTCAAAAACAGATGAAATTAACTTTTTAGAGTTATTTCAGAAAAAATTTATAATAGCCAATATGGCAAAAAGGATATATTTCTTGATGGAAGAAAATAACCACTTAGTAGAAAATAAAATGGTTGAAAAATTTGTTTGTAATGGAAAAAATATAACTCTTATTGGCACAGCTCACGTATCAAAAGAGAGTGCAGAGCTTGTAAAAGAGGTGATTCATAGAGATAAACCAGATACTGTATGTGTAGAGCTTTGTGCTACAAGGCTTAAATCTATTCGAGATAGTGATAGCTGGCGAAATATGGATATTGTAAAAGTTATTCGAGAAAAAAAATCTATGTTTCTTCTTATAAATTTGATGCTTGCATCTTTCCAGAAACGAATTGCTCAAAAATTTGATATAAAGCCTGGACAAGAGATGATAAATGCGATTGAAGCTGCAACTATAGAGAATGCACAAATTATACCTGCTGATCGTGAAGTCCAAATTACAATTACACGGGTATGGCGCAGCATGGGATTTTGGGAAAAGATTAAATTAATGTTCCAGTTAATTCTCTCTCTCTTCAGTTCAGAAGATATAACTGAAGAAGAGATTGAGAAGATGAAACAAGAAGATATTTTGCAAACCCTTTTAGCAGATGTCAAAAAAGAACACCCAATAATGGAAAGAGTACTTATTGATGAGCGAGATCAATATCTTGCTAAAAAAATAAGAACAGCTCCAGGAGAAAAGATTGTTGCTGTTGTGGGTGCTGGACATCTTGCAGGAATTAAACGTTATATAGGAGTTGATAATAACAACTATTTAGGGGAAGGGGTTGCTAAACAAAATGTTGCAGAGAACAATAAGAGTATCTCTTCATATCAAGATATTGACATCTCAAAACTTGAGGAGTTGCCAGAGCCTGATCTTTTTACAAAAACATTAAAATGGTTAATTCCTTTATCAATTATCTTTCTTTTTGCCGCTGGTTTTTTTATGAAAGGAACAGATACTGGAACAGATATGGTTTGGCTTTGGATTGGAATAAATGGTTTATTTGCTGGTATCGGTTCACTTGTAGCACTTGCACATCCCTACAGTATTATTTCAGCTATGGTTGCAGCACCTATCACGATTTTACATCCAATGATTGCTGCTGGTTGGGTTTCAGGGCTTGTTGAGGCAATCACAAGAAAACCAAAAGTTAGAGACCTTGAGTCAATACCTATTGACATTATGTCTGTTAGAGGATTTTGGCGTAATAGTGTTACAAGAATTTTGCTTGTTGTTGTCTTTACAAATATAGGAGCAACTATTGGTGCGTTTACAGCTATCCCTATTATGCTAAAGATCATAAATTAAATCTGAGTTACCTACATTTTTTGTTCTTGTAAAAAAATTGCTTTTCTGTTAGCAGAGGGCTTTTAATATTATGACGCAAATTATGACGCAAATTATTTTTTAAGAGCAATTTAACGATTAGACTCAATAATATGTTTTTAAAAAGAGTTGTTTTACAAATACTTATTTTAGTCATGTTTTTATAATTAGTTTTTTTATATGGCGTTAAGTCTATTTATTTTAATTTCATTAGAAGGGGTAATATGAATCTTATATTGGACTCTCTTCTTGGTGTATTTTCAAGCGATTTAGCACTTGATCTTGGTACTGCAAACACGCTTGTATATGTCAAAGGTAAGGGAATAGTTTTAAGTGAACCTTCAGTGGTTGCTGTAAGAACAGATAAAAGAGCAAAAAATAGAGTACTTGCAGTTGGTATTGAAGCAAAGAAGATGCTTGGAAGAACTCCTGGCAATATTATTGCCATACGTCCAATGCGAGATGGAGTAATTGCCGATTTTGAGGTAACTGAGGCAATGCTTAAACATTTTATTAGAAAAGTTCATAATAACAGAAGAACTCTTGTAAGACCTCGAATTGTCATTGCTGTACCATCTGGTATTACTCAGGTTGAGAAACGTGCTGTCAGAGAGTCTGCTGAACTGGCAGGAGCAAGAGAAGTTTATCTGATTGAAGAACCAATGGCAGCAGCTATTGGGGCTGGACTTCCTGTAACAGAGCCAACTTGTAATATGGTTGTTGATATTGGAGGTGGCACTACAGAGGTTGCTGTTATCTCTCTTGCAGGTATTGTTACAAGCCGTTCTATAAGGGTTGCTGGTGATAAGATGGATATGGCTATCTCTCAACATATTAAAAGAAAGTATAATATGCTTATTGGAGAGAGGACAGCAGAGATTATTAAAACAACAATCGGCAATGCTTATCCTGATGAAGATATGATTGAAACTATTGAGATTAAAGGGCGTGACTTAGTCTCTGGTGTTCCAAAAATTTTAGAAATTGATTCAGAAGAGATTTGTATGTCTATCTCTGAACAAATTGACGCTATTGTAGAGACTGTTAAGATTGTTTTAGAGCAGACCCCACCTGAACTTGCAGCAGATATTGTTGATAATGGCATTGTATTAACTGGTGGTGGCGCACTTTTAAAAAATTTAGATAAACTTTTACGAGAGAAGACGGGTCTTCCAATTATTATAGCAGAAGATCCTCTTTCAACTGTGGCACTTGGTTGTGGTAAGGCATTGGATGCTATGGATATTTTAAGAGAAGTGGTTATTACTTAATTCAATGTTCTCAAGAAAAACAGCATTTCTTATAGGGATTGTCCTTTTTGTGGCAACGACTTTTACAATACTAACTGTTAGCAGTCGTAACTCCTTGACTGACAATGGTGTTGAGCGTATTGCTATATCTCTTATTTCACCTTTTCAGATGGCGGTTTCAGCTTCATTTAGGTGGTGTTCTGATATTTGGTATATCTATTTTTCAACTGTTTCTGCTGGTGAGGAGAACATTGAGCTAAAGAGGCAGCTTGCCATTGCAATGGCTTCTCAAAATAGATGCAAAGAGCTTGAGCTTGAAAATAGTCGTCTTAGAAGATTTATTGACTTTGATGATGCTTCTGACCATGTTTTTATTGCCGCAAAGGTAATTGGTAGGGATCCATCTCCTTGGTTTCAAACTCTAATGATTAACAAGGGAGGGAGAGAGGGGCTTGTAAAAGGACTTCCTGTTCTTGTTTCTGAAGGCGTAGTAGGACAGACTGTAGAGGTATCTGAAAAATTTTCAAGAGTACTCCTGATTACTGATCGTAATAGTGCCGTAGATGCACTTGTTCAAAGTTCAAGAGCAAGAGGTATTGTTCAAGGTAACAATACAGATAGATGTCTTTTTAAATATGCTTTAAGAAAAGATGAGATTATGCAGGGAGATATTATAATCTCTTCAGGATTAGATCAGGTTTTCCCAAAAGGATTAAGAATTGGAGAGGTGATTGAAATAAAAAAAGATAATTCTGATCTTTTCCAAATGATTTTTATTAAGACATTTGTTGATTTTGATAAGTTAGAAGAGGTTCTTGTCTCAAGTAAACCCGTAGATACGGCAATTGATAGCAATGAACTTTATATGATAGAAGATGAAGAAGATCATATAGATAGCAATATAGAAGAAGAAGATTTGCAACTACAAGAAGAGAGTAGTGTAGTAAAATCGGTTAAAAAATCTGTTAAGAATACATCATCTAAGCAGTCAAATATCTCAACAAAAAGAACTATTTTAGAAAAACCTTCAAATATAGAAGGTTCAGGAACTATTCCAAATAAAGAAGCGTTGGAGAAGCCAGCAAAGAGAGAGTCATCATCAAAATTACAAAAGAAAGAGGAACAATGATAAAGTGTTTTTTTCATGCTTTTCTATCCTTGAGTCTAATTATGATACAAACCTCTATTATCCCATCTCTCCCTATTTTTTCTGGTTTTTTTGATATCATACTAATAGTTGTGCTTTTCCTATCTCTTATGTGTTCTAACTCTATCCTAATAATTGGAATAATTCTTGTCGGTTTTTTTATGGATAGCCTTTCTGATGCACCTTTAGGTTTATATACAGTTACCTATATATGGATATTTATACTTATACAATTTCTTAAAAGATTTATACATCGTGGTAATATTATCTTTCTCCCCTGTATAAGTGCCTTTTCTGTTACTATGGAAAATAGTTTTCTCTTTTTTTCATTTTTTGTTAGATATGGTCGTGATGCTATCTCAATAGAAGATATTGTTTTTGCTGGAAAACAGAGTGTTTGGGCTTTTTTTGTGATACCTATATCTATTGTTCTAATTCATGGAGTGCATAGTTTCTGTGATAAATTAGATTCAAAAGGTATTTTATGAAGAATCCAGACAGGGAATGGCTGAAAAAAAGACTTATGAATGCAGCAATCATAATTTTAGCTGCTTTTTCTCTTCTACTGTTACGATTTGTCTATCTTCAAATTGTTGAAGGTGATGAGTATCGAAGGCTTTCAGAAAATAACTGTATCAGGCTTCAAAGCGTGCCTGCACCACGCGGTATGATTTATGATAGAAATGGTACTTTATTGGTTGATAATATACCATCATTTGACTTAAAAATGGTATTGCAAGATGCAGAACCAGTTGATGAGACTATTGGAAAATTAGCTGAGTTTACTGAAATTGCTTTAGAAGAACTAATGGAACGAGTTGATGCTGGTAAAAAGGTCTCAATTTATAAACCAGTTGTATTAAAGAAAAATATTACAAGAGATCAGCTTGCTGTAGTGGAGGCACATGGTTTTGATCTACCAGGTGTCAGAGTAGAAATTGAGCCTATGCGTAATTACATATATAAAAAAAGTGCTGCTCACCTTATTGGTTATCTTGGCGAAGTCAATTCTCAAGAAATTGAGAATAACATTTACCCTGACGTGAAATCGGGCGATTCGATTGGCAGATATGGTGCAGAGAGGGCATTTGAACATATTTTACATGGTAAAAGAGGCGGTAAACAGATCGAGGTAGATGCAAGTGGACGTTTAGTTCGTGTAATAAATACTGTTGAGCCAATTCCTGGTAAAAATATATTTTTGACTATTGATGCAACTCTCCAGCAAAAGACAGAGTCAATAATGGAAGGCCAAACTGGAGCAGTTGTTGCTATTGACCCTTCTAATGGCGATGTATTGGCTATGGTTAGCTCGCCTTCATTTGATCTTAATGATTTTATAGGTGGTATTTCAAGTGAAAAGTGGAAAGCTCTTATGTCAGACCCTGGTAAGCCAATGTCAAATAAAGCTATTCAAGGTGAATATCCTCCAGCATCTACATATAAAATTGTTACTTCAATCGCCGCACTTGAAGAAGGTGCATCAGATATACATACTACCTATTTTTGTCCTGGTTATTATAAATATGGTAACCGAACCTATCGTTGTTGGAAAAAATGGGGTCATGGTAGAGTTAATATTGTATCGGCTCTCGAAAAATCTTGTGATGTCTATTTTTACCGTTCTGGAGAGGCTCTTGGAGTTGATACCTTAGCTAAATATGCAAATGGATGCGGTCTTGGTAAGTTGACCCATATTGAACTTGCTAATGAGCGTTCTGGTCTTATTCCTACGGCAGCATGGAAAAAGCGGCGATTTGGTAGTTCATGGCAAGGAGGAGAAACCTTATCAATAGCTATTGGTCAAGGGTTCAATTTAGTAACTCCTCTGCAAATGGCTATGTTTATTGCAGCAGTAGGTAATAATGGAACTATTTATCGCCCCAAAATATTAAAATTTACACAAGATTATAACGGCTCATTAGAGAGTCGTTTAGAGACAAAAAATGAAATATTGGGAGGTCTTCCAGCCAGTAAACAGACTCTTAAACTTGTTAAAGAGGGGCTTTTAAATGTTGTTGAAAGTGAAGGTGGCACAGCAAAACGAATTCGTATAGAAGGTATTGATATTGCAGGTAAGACAGGAACTGCCCAGGTATTTAGTCTTAAAAAAAGTGACAGAGATAGTAATCGTAAATTTGACCGTCATTTAAGAGATCATGCTTGGTTTGTCTGCTATGCACCTGCACAAAATCCCGTTATTGCAGTTTCAGTAATAATTGAGCATGGTGAACATGGTTCAACAGCTGCTGCACCTGTGGCAAGTGAAGTATTGCGAACATGGTTGCAAATTAAGGGAATGCTTCCTGGTGTTAAAGGTAAGACAATGTAATGTGGGACAAATGATAATATACATATCTACTTGGGACTTTAATTTAAAAATATTTAGATAACGGATAACTTTTTTGTGGGTATTTTTTGTGTTTGATAGACGACTTATTGAAAATTTTGATTGGGGATTGATGCTAATTACCTGCTTAATTGGTATGGTAGGTCTATGTGTGCTTTATAGTGCTGTTAATGCTGGAGAGCCAGGAGGTCCTATGCATTTGCTTTTCCAAAAGCAGATGATTTGGATTGCTGGTAGCTTTGCTATTGTGCTGCTTTCACTCTCTATTCCTTATAAATTATTCGATAGAGGAAGTTTTGTTGCATATATAATTTGTGTTGGACTTTTAGTTGCGGTATTGCTATTTGGTAAATATGTTGCTGGATCAAGACGTTGGCTTGCTTTAGGTCCATTAACCATGCAGCCATCAGAGCTTATGAAACTTTCATTGATTTTTGTGCTTGCATCTGCATATTCAGGTATTATTTCTGAATCAGGACTTGCTTTTAAATATCTTATAAAGCCAGCTTTGCTTCTTTTTTTTCCTTTTATATTGATAATTCTTCAGCCGGACCTTGGAACAGCTCTACTTCTTCTTTTTATTGCAACTTCGATGACTCTCTTTGTTAAAGTTAAAAGAAGCGTATTTTTTTCATGTTTGATTGTAGCTATATCTGCGGTTCCTCTTGCATGGATGTTTGTTTTAAAAGAGTATCAAAAAGGTAGGGTACTCACATTTCTTGATCCAGACAGAGATCCTCTTGGTTCTGGTTATCACATTATTCAATCAAAAATTGCAATTGGCTCAGGAATGCTATCTGGTAAAGGTTTTTTGAAAGGTACTCAAAATGCTCTTGCATTTTTACCTGAACACCATACTGATTTTATACTCTCTGTTTTAGCAGAGGAGTGGGGACTCATTGGGTGTTGCGTACTTCTATTCTTGTATTTTATGTTGCTTTTATGGGGGCTTAATATCGCTTACTGCTGTAGAGATATGTTCGGGTCTATTCTTGCATTTGGTATAACAATTATGATTTTTTGGCAAATTTTCATTAATGTCGGTATGGTTATGGGGCTTATGCCTGTCGTTGGTGTCCCTCTTCCGTTGATAAGTTATGGTGGCTCTTCTGTTGTAACTAATATGATTGGAATAGGTGTGCTATTAAATATTAGTATGCGTAGATTTGTTGTTGTTTGATAATACTAATCTGCTTTTGTCGTCTTGTCGAATTTTAAACTGCTATCAAGTCTATATTATAATATTAAAAATCAGAATTAGCTATCAAGATGATTTGCATGTTGACAAAAAAGCATCTTGGTGATACTCAACTTTTTTGAATTTTTGCCTGTTTTTAATAGTCATCAATAATTTCACTCAAAAATAGTTTAATAAAAAGTTTTTCTTTAATTACAGCTTGTTATATTTATTGTATTTAAGTCATATCTATTAAGAATTAGGTATGGCATAGTGAATAGTGTGTTGCATAATATTAATTATTAACTGGCGGAGGGAAAATCTATGGTTAGTGTTGATGGGTCTCTGTTCATTCAGATCATCAATTTCCTTTTTCTCCTTTATGCCCTAAATCTGGTTCTATTTAAGCCTATCCGTAAAATTCTCCTTGAACGTAAGGAGAAGATTGACAGTCTTGAAAAAGGTGTCCAAAGCCTTTCATTAAAAGCTGTCGATAAGGATAATGCCTATAAAGAAGGTCTTAAAAAAGCCAGAGCAGAAGGACTCAAACATAAAGAGACTTTTGTGGAACAGGCATCAAAGGAAGAGAAAGAGATACTTGACAGAATTAACAAAAAGGCTCAGGCAAACCTTGCGGCAATTCGTAGTCAGGTAGCTGACGAGACTGAAAAGGCTCGGCTTGCACTGGAAAAAGAGGTTGATATTTTTGCCAAAGCAATTGGCGAAAAAATACTTGGGAGGGCGTGTTAATGAAAATTGAAGAAACAATGAAAAGCCTTTTCACAACAACTCTTCCTGTTGCTTCAGCCATATTTTTTGTATTTGCAGGTATCGCTTTAGCCTCTTCTGGAGGCGGACATGAAGCTGCACCAAAGGGCTGGGTGGCAACAGATACCTATAAAGTTCTTAACTTTCTTGTGCTTGCAGGGGTGCTTTTTTACATTGCAAGGAAGCCGGTTGCACAGTTTTTTTCATCACGTATAAAAGATATTCAAGGGCAACTTGCAGACCTTGAACAAAAAAAGACAGATGCACAGAAGATGCTATCTGAGTACGAAAATAAAATTGCAGAGTTAAGCAAAGAGTCTGAAAAAATTGTGCAAGATTATGTTCGTCAGGGAGAAGATGCAAAAAAAAGAATTCTTGCTGAGGCTGAAGCACAGGCTCTAAAACTTGAAGAGAGTGCCAAACGCAATATTGAGCAAGAATTTAAAGCTGCAAAAGCCAAATTACAGCAAGAGATTGCTGAAAAAGCCCTTGCACAGGCAGAACTGCTTGTAAAGGAATCAATATCTTCTGAAGATCAAGATAGATTAGTTGATGAATATTTGGATAAGGTGGTGGCATCATGAAAAATTTAGCTGTTGCAAGGCGTTATGCCAAAGCGTTGATGCTTATCGGTAAAGAAGATGGTCAAGCAGAGAAATATACAGATGAGCTTGAATCTTTTGTTTCACTTTTTAATAGCAGTGTTGAGCTTGAAAAAGCTATAACAAATCCACTGTTTGATAGAAATGACAGAAGGCATGTTCTTGCTGCTGTTCTTGAAAAGACAGACTCTTCTCGCATCATCAAATCCTTTATGATGTTGCTTTTTGATAAGGGACGTATTGGATTTTTGCGTGAGATTTGTCAATTTTATAAAAAACTTGCTGATGAGTTAAAGGGTGTTGTCCATGCGACTTTGGTTTCTGCAACACAGTTGTCTTACGAGGCAACTGAGAAGATAAGAGAGGGACTTGCCAAGAGAACTGGTAAGGATATTATCTTGGATGTTGAACAGGACCCAGCTCTTATTGGTGGAATTATTACAAAGATAGGAGACCTTGTTCTGGACGGCAGTGTAAAAACTCAACTGTTCAATATGAGAGAAACATTAAAAAGAGGTGAAATGGTCTAATGGAAATAAGAGCTGAAGAGATAAGCCAGATTATAAAAGAGCAGATAAGAGATTTTGATAAAGAGGTGGAGTTAAGCGAAACGGGCGTGGTTCTATCCGTAGGTGATGGTATTGCCCGCGTTTATGGGCTTGAAAAGGTAAAGGCGATGGAACTTGTTGAGTTCCCAGGCGGTATTCTCGGTCTTGCCCTTAACCTTGAAGAGGATAACGTTGGTATTGCTATTCTTGGTGAAGACAAGAAGATTAAAGAAGGCGATATTGTAAAAAGAACTGATCGTATCGCCTCTGTTCCGGTAGGTGAAGCTGTTCTTGGTCGTGTTGTTACAACTACAGGTGAGCCAATTGATGGCAAAGGTCCAATCAATGCTACAGCAACTATGAATATGGAGCTTGTTGCTCCTGGTGTTATTGCAAGAAAATCTGTGCATGAACCGTGCTATACTGGTTCAAAAGCTGTTGATGGTATGACTCCTGTTGGAAGAGGTCAGCGTGAGCTTATCATTGGTGACCGTCAGATTGGAAAAACTGCTATTGCAGTTGATGCCATTATTGCACAGAAAAATACTGATGTTAAATGTATCTATGTTGCCTGCGGTCAGAAAAAATCTACAGTTGCACAGGTTGTAGCAGCACTTGAAGAGCATGGTGCAATGGAATACACAACAGTTGTTGTTGCAAGTGCAAGCGAGCCGGCAGCTATGCAGTATCTTGCTCCTTATGCAGGATGTGCAATGGGTGAATATTTCCGTGATAAAGGTGAACATGCCCTCATTATTTATGACGACCTTTCAAAACAGGCAGCAGCTTACCGTCAGGTATCTCTGCTTCTAAGACGCCCACCAGGACGTGAAGCATTCCCTGGAGATATTTTCTACAACCACTCTCGTCTGCTTGAGCGTTCTGCAAAACTTTCTGACGAACTTGGTGCGGGCTCATTGACAGCACTTCCAATTATTGAGACTCAAGAAGGTGACGTTTCCGCATTTATTCCAACTAATGTTATCTCAATTACAGATGGTCAGATTTATCTTGATAAGGGATTATTCTTCTCAGGTATTAGACCAGCAATTGACGTAGGTCTCTCTGTTTCCCGCGTAGGTGGTGCTGCACAGGTTAAAGCTATGAAACAGGTTGCTGGAACCTTGAGGCTCGACCTTGCTCAATATCGCGAACTTGAGGCATTTGCTGCATTTGGAAGTGATCTTGATGCTGCTACACAAAGGCAGCTTACTCGTGGTGAAAGGCTTGTTGAAATTTTGAAACAGCCACAGTTTCAGCCACTTCCAATGGAAAAAGAGGTTCTTATTCTTTATGCAGGTACCAGAGGGTATCTTGATAAATACCCAAAAGCTGCTTTGACAAAATATGAAAAAGGTCTCTATGCATTTGTTGAGAATAGGTTCCCTGATGTATTGACATCACTTGCAGACAAAAAACAGATCACAGCCGATATTGAAGCCAAAATGAAAAAAGCCCTTGAAGCTTATGACGAAGAGTTCAAAGAAACTGTGTAGATTGCTAAAATATTATATTGCAAATAGTTAAACACTATTTATGATAAATAGTGCAACATATTGATATTACTTAGAATTCTTTATAGTATTTTTATTAACTCAAAGGCTTTAAAGGTAGATTTATGGCAACGTTAAAGGAAGTCAAAACAAAGATAAGCAGTGTAAAGAAGACCAAGCAGATCACCTCTGCCATGAAAATGGTTGCTACTTCCAGACTGCGCGGTGCCCAGGAGAGCATGGAGGCTTTTAAACCTTATGCATCAAAGTTTGCTGAAGTGCTCGGAAGCATTGCTGGGAAAGCTGGCGAAGAGGCAAGTCCTCTTCTAGTGCCAAAGGAAGAGGTAAAAAAGGTGAGCGTAATTCTCTGCACATCAGACAGAGGACTTTGCGGTGGTTTTAATGTTAATCTTATCGAAAAAGCTGATAAATTTATCAAAAACAACCTTGCTGGCAAGGAAGTGTCATTGACTTGCTTTGGAAAAAAAGGCAGAGATTGGGCAAAAAAAGTCCCAATGGCAATTGATGACCAATATATTGGGGTTGTAGGTGGTAAATTTGATTTCAGCGTGGCATCAACTTCAGGACAAAAACTTATTAATCGTTTTCTTGAAGGAGCTGTTGACGAGGTATATCTGGTATATTCACATTTTAAGAGCATGGCAAGGCAAGAACCTGTTATAAAACAGCTTTTGCCTATTCCTTCGCTTGATGAGATGGCAAAAAATGATGCTGCCCCTGAGGCAGGTAAAGATGCTGCATATCTTGCAGAGCATATCTGTGAGCCATCATCAGATGTTTTGCTCGGAGAGATGCTTCCAAAGAATATTTTCATTCAGATATATGATGCACTGCTTCAGACCTCAACCAGTGAACATGGTGCAAGAATGAAGGCAATGGAAAATGCCACCAAGGCGTGTCAGGATATGATTGGCGAATTAAAAACTATTTTTAATAAGAGACGCCAATCAGGCATTACATCAGATCTGATGGATATTGTGGGGGGTGCTGAGGCACTTAAAGGGTAATTTGACCTCATATATATTAATCTTAAATGATAACTTTTTGAATATACAGAGAATTTAACAGCTTTTACAGGAGGAATACATGGCTGAAAATATAGGAAAAATAGCACAGGTACTTGGTGCTGTTGTTGACGTTAGATTTGAACCCGGAAAACTTCCACCACTTCTAACCGCACTTACAGTTACAAACCCTGTTATTAGTGATGAAGAAGATAACCTTGTTATTGAGGTTGCCCAGCATTTAGGTGATAATGTTGTAAGATGTATTGGAATGAATGTTACTGACGGTCTTCAACGTGGTATGCCAGTAAAGGATACAGGTAACCCGATTATGATGCCAGTAGGCGAAGCATCGCTTGGAAGGGTTCTAAATGTTGTTGGAAAACCAGTAGATGGTCTTGGAGATATTGACCGCTCAAAAATGAGATCAATCCATAAACCAGCACCTGCCTTTATTAATCAGGATACAAGTGTAAGGGTTCTTGAGACAGGTGTTAAGGTTATTGACCTTCTTGTTCCATTCCCACGCGGTGGTAAAATGGGAATGTTTGGTGGTGCTGGCGTGGGTAAAACTGTTATTATGATGGAAATGGTTAATAACATTGCTATGCAGCATGGTGGTATCTCTGTTTTTGGTGGTGTTGGTGAAAGAACTCGTGAAGGAAATGACCTTTACCATGAGATGAAAGATTCTGGCGTTCTTCCTAAGTGTGCTTTGGTTTACGGACAGATGACAGAGCCTCCAGGAGCAAGAGCAAGAGTTGCACTTTCTGCGTTGACTTGTGCTGAATATTTCCGTGATGAAGAGGGACAAGATGTGCTTCTCTTTATTGATAACATATTCCGTTTTACTCAGGCTGGTGCAGAAGTTTCTGCAACACTTGGTCGTATGCCATCTGCTGTTGGTTATCAACCAACACTTGCGGTTGATATGGGCGAGCTTCAGGAGAGAATCACATCAACAGATAAAGGTTCAATCACCGCTGTTCAGTGTGTTTATGTTCCTGCTGACGACTTGACTGACCCAGCTCCTGCAACTACATTTGCACATCTTGACGGAACTGTTGTTCTTTCACGTCAGATTGCAGAGCTTGGTATCTATCCAGCAGTTGATCCGCTTGACTCAACCTCAAGAATTCTTGATGCCGCTTACATTGGTGAAGAGCATTACAGAGTCTCAAGAACAGTTCAGCAAACTCTCCAGAAATATAAAGAACTTCAAGATATTATTGCTATTCTTGGTATGGACGAGCTTTCAGATGAAGATAAAATAACTGTTCAGCGTGCAAGAAAACTTCAAAGATTCCTCTCACAACCTTTCCATGTTGCAGAAACATTTACAGGAATGCCTGGAAAATTTGTAAAAGTTGAAGATACAGTAAGATCATTTAAAGAGATAATTGATGGTAAGCATGATGATCTTCCTGAAGGTGCTTTCTATATGGTAGGCTCTATTGAAGAGGCGGTTGAAAAAGCTGCTAAAATGAGAGAGGGTAAATAATACAGGGGGTAAAATGGCTGAAAATATATTTTTGGAAGTAGTTACCCCTTCAAAGGCTGTTGTCAGTGAAGAAGCTCAAATTGTTGTAGCTCCTGGTTCAGAAGGTGAATTTGGAGTTCTTAAAGGACACACTACCTTTTTGACATCACTGAAACTTGGCTCTCTCCGGTATAAAGATAGCTCTGGACAAGAGAGAGTGGTCTTTGTCAGCGGTGGCTTTGCAGAGGTTCTTCCAAACAAAGTAACGGTTCTGGCAGAATCAGCGGAGAGAAGAAAAGACATTGATGTTGACAGGGCAAAACGAGCTAAAGATAGAGCTGAAAAGAGATTGTCCTCTGGTTCTGCTGACATTGATTTTGTAAGAGCTGAAGCTGCCTTGAGAAGGGCTATTCATAGACTTTCAATAAAAGGTGTTGCCTGATTTTATGATATTGTGAAGTTATAAAAGCTATTTTTATAAAATTGTATAGTTACTTATAACGAACAAATCTTATTCAGGGATTGATCAAATATTGAGGGATACTCGTAAATCAAAGGGTATCCCTCTTTTTTTAATCTTATAACGTAAAAATAATTTTTTATATTATAGGTATTATCTCTATTTTTGACTTTAATCATAAAAGTTAAACTCTAATTATAGGTATTTTATAATGGATATAACAAAAATTGCGGTTATTATACTTGCGGCTGGTAAAGGTACAAGGATGAAATCAGAGCTTCCTAAAGTGCTGCATAAAATTAATGGTCAAAGTATGATAAACCTAGTTCTTAGCTGTGCGTCTTCTATATTTGATAAAAAAAATATTATTGTTGTAGTTGGGCATAAGTCAGAACTAGTTAAAGAAGAGATAAATAGTAGATTTGAAGTGTTTTACGCATTACAAGAAAGGCTTATTGGAACAGGTGATGCTGTAAGGAGTGCAATTCCTTTTTTGCAAAGTGATATTAATCATGTTGTTATATTATGCGGTGATGTGCCTTTAATTAAAAGAGATACCATTTTAAATTTTGCTCATTATCACGTTAAAAACAACCATGATATATCCTTACTTGGTGTAACTGTTGAACAGCCAAAAGGATATGGTAGGCTTATATTTAATGAACATAATAAGCTAACCGCTATATGTGAAGAAGCTGACGCAACTGCTGAAGAGAAAAAAATAAACACTGTAAATTCAGGAATATATTGCATAAAAAAGGAATTTTTAATTTATGCACTTGATTTAATAGATACAGATAATGTACAGAATGAGTATTATTTAACAGATTTGGTTTCTATAGCGTCTCGACAAAAAAGTTCTATAGGTTGCTTTATTGGTAATAATCCTTCTGAAGTTATTGGTGTAAATACTGTAGAAGAGTTGGAAAAAGCAGAGCAGATGCTTAATAAATTATCTTGACTTTGTGAAATGCTATGAATTATATTTGACCATAAGATTTGTGAGGTAGTTGAAGTGGAAAATGAAGCAATAGATAAAAAGTTTAATGATATTGACGAGAAAGTCGATTTTATAATAGAGCTGTGTCAGACCTTACAGGCTGAAAACGCCGAGTTGACATCAAAGGTTGAAATTCTTGAATCTGAACTTAAAGAAAAAAGGGAAAAAGAGAGCCTTCAAATTGAGCAGCAATCTGCTATACAGTTAAAGATAGATAAGTTGCTATCTAAACTTGATAACTTTTCCGAGATTCTTTAAAGAAGATGTCGTATATAGAAGCTAAAGGGTCTATAGGTATGGAGAGGTCAATTGATGGAGTTATAACTATTGACCTATACGGTATAAAATTCAGATTTAAGCCTGATAGTAATGTTGAGAATCCTGAGCAAATTATTGATGAGCTTCATCAATATGTTGTAAATGCAGAAAAGCATATTAAATATACAGGTTCGGATAGAAATAGATTAGCAATTCTTCTATTAGCTGCTATGAACTTATCCAATGATTTTCGTCAGCTTAAATTGCAATATGAGCGTTTTGAATCTAAAGTAATGGATAGAGCGGCATCATTGCTGGATAAAATTGAACATGAAATCTGTGATTGACTTTGTATAGTATCTGTTATTATAAATTTTGAAGTCGAATTTTTAATTCTTATTGACTTTGAGATAATCGTTTTTAAGAGTTTGACACCCCTGCTATGTTTGTGATTGCATTATGTCCTTTGCCTAACATTACAAAAAAAGGGTCTTCACTCTGATACCGGTGTGCATATTCCTTCAATAAGATGGAAAAGCCTAAAAGTATTACTGGAGAGCCATATATTGAACCTTCGGTTCAAAGACATCGGCAACACGGCACAATGTGGGGGTTTTACAATATCCTCAAAATTTACCTTCATTCCTTCTAAGTATAAAAAATACTTCCTTTTTCCTCCCAAATTGTATTATGAAGTTTAATTTACCTTAAATATTTTGTTCCTTTTGTTATTTTAAACTTTAGCAAGGTTTATTTCAACCATATACGCAATATTAGGAGAGCATAGATTAATGGAATACTTTGTCGTAATCAGTGCAATATGTGGTGCCTCGTTCGGAGCTGGGACTGCATATTGGCTTACTATAAAACAATTAAAATACCGCTTAGAAGAGGCTACTAAAGAAGAGTTTCGTATTATTGAAGATGCAAGAAAAAAAGCTGAAACTCTTATAAAAGATGCTCAACTTGAGGCTAAAAGCCGTCTTCTTGAGATGAAAAGCGTATTTGATAGTGAAACAGGAGAGGCAAGAGCAGAGCTTAAAAAAGAGGAACGCCGCCTTTTACAACGAATCGAAAATATTGATAAACGTCAAGATCAATTTCAAAAAAGGGAAATTGAGTTTCAGTCAAAGGAAAAAGAGTTAAATAGCCGTATTGAAACATTGACAGCTAAGGAGCAGGAATATCTACAATTACTTGATGATACGAAAAAAGAGTTAGAAAAAATCTCAGGATTAACTTCTGAGCAGGCAAAAGAGATACTTATGAAAAGCATGGAAAACGAAGCTCGACATGAAGGTGCAATGCTTGTCAAAAGAATTACCAGTGAAGCTAAAGAGCGAGCAGATAAAGAGGCAAAGAAGATTATTTCTACAGCTATTCAAAGGTATGCAGGCGATTTTGTAGCAGAACGAACCGTATCTGTTGTCCAGCTACCGGGTGATGATATGAAAGGTAGAATTATTGGAAGAGAGGGTAGAAATATCAGAGCTCTTGAAGCAGCAACAGGAATTGATTTGATTATTGATGATACACCCGAAGCGGTTATATTATCTGGTTTTAATCCTGTAAGAAGGGAGATTGCAAGAATATCTCTAACTCGCCTTATATCTGATGGAAGAATTCATCCAGCAAGAATTGAAGATGTTGTTGCAAGAGTTACTGAAGAGGTTGAGATAATTATAAAAGAGGCTGGAGAACAAGCAGCGTTCGATCTTGGTGTGCATGGCATTAATAGTGAGCTGATTAAAGTTTTGGGACAACTTAAGTTTCGGACAAGCTATGCCCAAAATGTTCTCCAGCACTCTGTTGAAGTTGCATTTTTAGCTGGAGTTATGGCTGCCGAACTTGGGCTTAATATCAAACTTGCTAAACGTATGGGACTTTTGCACGACATTGGAAAGGCAATTGACCATGAAGTTGATGGACCTCACGCATTAATTGGTTCAAAACTTGCGAAGAAACATGGAGAATCGGATGCTGTGGTAAATGCGATTGCTTCACACCATGAAGATAAAATGCCAGAAAGTGTTTATGACTATATAGTTCAGGCTGCTGACGCACTATCAGGAGCAAGACCAGGTGCAAGAAAAGAGACTTTAGAAAATTACATAAAACGACTTGAAGAGTTAGAAAGTGTTGCAAACTCTTTTGAAGGTGTTTCAAATACCTATGCAATACAGGCGGGTAGAGAGATTAGGGTACTTGTTGAAAGTGATAAAATTTCTGATACAGATTCGGTTTTATTGAGTAGAGATATTGCACAAAAGATTGAAGCAACTCTAACATTTCCAGGCCAGATAAAAGTTGTTGTAATAAGAGAGACTCGAGCAGTTGAATACACAAACAAATAGCTAAGTAATTGTTTAAAATTGAACAATTTACAAGCTATATCTCAAAATATAGCTTGATTTTATAGGGAGTTAATTTAAATGAATATCCTTGACATATTGAAAGAGCGTGGATTTATTGAATCTGTTACCCATGAAGAGGAATTAAGAGATTATCTTAATAATAAATCAACTTGCTATATTGGCTTTGATCCTACAGCATCAAGTCTTCATGTGGGAAGTCTTGTCTGTATTATGGCTTTGACACACATGCAACGAATGGGACATAGACCAATAGCGTTAGTAGGCGGTGGAACAGGATTGATTGGTGATCCAAGTGGTAAAACTGAAATGCGTAAAGTTATTACTCAAGAGCAAATTGATGAAAACAAAAAGGGAATAAAAAAACAACTTTCAAAATTTCTTAACTTTGAAGATGGCAATGCCCTGTTACTTGATAATGGAGATTGGCTGACATCGCTTCATTATATTCCATTTTTGCGAGACATTGGTCGTCATTTCAGTGTAAATCGCATGATTAAGGCTGAAAGCTATAAAATGCGTATTGAGTCAGAAGAGGGTTTAAGTTTTATTGAATTTAATTATATGCTTCTACAAGCTTATGATTTTATGGAGCTTTCGCAAAGATATAACTGTATGCTTCAGATGGGTGGTAGCGATCAATGGGGTAATATTGTTGCTGGAATTGACTTAGTCAGAAGAACTCAGCAGAAAAGTGCTTTTGGTATCACGTTTCCTCTTATCACAACAAGTAGTGGTATCAAAATGGGAAAAACTCATAAAGGTGCTGTATGGCTTGATCCTGAGAGAACATCTCCTTACGAATACTATCAATTCTGGATAAATACTGATGATGCTGATGTGATGCGATTTCTTTTACTTTTTACATTTTTGCCCATAGAAGAGATTTCCAAAGTTGATAAGCTTGAGGGTTCGGAAATAAATACAGCAAAAGCTATCTTAGCTTTTGAGGCAACTACTATTGCCCATGGAAGAGAAGCTGCTTTAGATTCTTTTGAAGCAACAGTTAGCATGTTTGGTCGTCCTAATATTTCTAACACGCTAATGCCATCAAGCTCAATACCAAGAAAAGGTGAGTTGGATGAACTTGAACCTAATGGAGTTCCTTCTTCTGAATGCAATATAAATTTAATTCAAAATGGAGAACTTACCCCTGTTGAGCTTTTTACAATGTCAGGACTTGTACAATCTAAAAGTGAAGCTAAACGCCTTATTAGCCAAGGAGGTGCTTATATAAATGGTAAAAGAGTTGATTCGTTTGAACAAAAAATAACCTCTACAAATATCAATAATGGAGCTATTCTCCTTAGATCGGGGAAAAAGAAATTTCATAAAATAATCATAGTACCCTCATAATATAAAAATGATATGTGAATATAAAAAAAATGCTTGACAGTGAAAAGGGTTTTAGATATAAGTTGCCCCCGTTTGTAGCGAGTTTGTTTTTAAACAAACCTAAACAAGATAGCTAAAAAATTTGATCTTTGAAAACTGGTTAGTGGTTATTTTTTATAAGAGAATTTATAAGAGAATATTAAGTATATAGAGTTTAGAAGAAACTGTAGAGTTTGATTCTGGCTCAGAATGAACGCTGGCGGCGTGCTTAACACATGCAAGTCGAACGAGAAAGGTGGTGCTTGCACCGCCGAGTAGAGTGGCGCACGGGTGAGTAACGAGTAGATAATCTACCTTTGAATTAGGGATAACTATGCGAAAGTGTAGCTAATACCTGATGAAGTCTATGTATTTTAGGATGTGTAGATGAAAGAGTGCTTTTTTTAAAGGCATTTGTTTGAAGATGAGTCTGCGTACCATTAGTTAGTTGGTGGGGTAAAGGCTTACCAAGACGATGATGGTTAGCTGGTCTGAGAGGATGATCAGCCACACTGGAACTGGGACACGGTCCAGACTCCTACGGGAG
>JADFZQ010000019.1 GCA_015232455.1 Desulfamplus sp.
TTCAAAACTGCTATTTCAGATTGCTTAAAACAAACCCATTCAACCTACAAATTGGAATTGGATTCGCTTTTATCCTGCAATTTTCAGAACTTTGAAAAAGCTCAATTACTGACCGTTTAGAGTATAACACCATAAATTATTAGTGCTTCTCTTAAATATCAAGTATCTACATTTATAAGTTTCGGGATTAATTCTATGCTCATTCCTTAATAGTTACCGATGGTAAAATGAATATTAAAACTAATTATGTAATTATCTCTTTCCTTTTGATAGCTATTATTTCTCTTGGAGCCATCATCAGGAATACAACGAAAATGATTACTGAAAAAACCGTTGCAAGTCATCAGGAGAGCATTGCGGCAGAAGCTGCAAAAACTGTTACGCTATGGCTAAAGCAGCAGATGAAAATCATTGATGCCACAGCGGTTACAGTTCAGCAAAGCCCAATTCAGGAGGATCCTTATACTTTACGTATTTTGAGAATGGCAATGGAGGCAGGAAATTTCAGTGATGTCTATATAGGGCTTGTTGACGGCACGATGATTGACGGAGCTTCATGGATACCTCCCAAAGGCTACGATCCAAGAACAAGACCATGGTATCACAAGGCAATGACAGATCAGACTACCTCTTTTACAACGCCTTATCAAGATATGACAACCGGCAAGATGGTAATTGCCATTGTAAGACCTCTTTGGGTGCGGCAAAATAATGAATCTGCCGAATCAGATTCATCTTCAGAGTTATCAACCGTCAAGCAAACTGAAACTATCAAGGGCATTATCAGCGGTGATATAATTCTCAATACACTTGAGGAGAATGTGATGAACGTCAAAATCGGAAAATCAGGTTACACGTTTATCATAGACGGTCAGGGTACGGTACTTATTCATCCTGACCATAACAAGCAGATGAGAGAGAAAATTCAAGATGCAGATTCGACTCTTAAGGGAATTATGGATATTTTCAGCAGGACATCCTCGGGTTCCTATACATATAAGTATTTTGGAGAGGAAAAAATATTGTCATACCAGAGGCTTCCTGACAGTGGCTGGTATCTTTGCACCACGATCCAGAAAGAGGAGGCTTACACTCTGGCTAAAAATACAGCCATGCTTTTTGCAATGGAAGTTGTTTTTAAAATTCTCGGACTAATTGCACTGCTGACCATTCTTCTTGCAATGTGCAGCGGTGCTATGGTTTTAATATCAAAACAGCGACTCGCGACAATTGTGAAAAAACATAAAGAGGTACTTTCTGTTAAGGAGATGAACTTAAAAGGGGAGATTAGTCGGCGAAAAGAGGTTGAGACACGATACTGGACCATGTTTAATGTGGCTACCAATGCCATTTTGATCATAAAGAACAACCTCTATATTGAGTGTAATCAAAAATCAATGGAGCTGTTTGAACTTGATCATAAAGATATAATTGGAAAAACCATGCTGGAACTCTCCCCAGCAAATCAGCAAGATGGAGAGGATAGCAAGGTTAAACTTGAGAAATTGACCGATAAGTTGACTATTGGCACAAATAAAGAGATTACAGAAGATATATTGATAGAAAACAGAGAACGCAAGGATAACATGTCACTGTTTTTTGAATGGACATTCATGAGATCCAATGGGACTGAATTCCCTGCTGAAGTAAGTCTTAAATCTGTTCTCCTTGACAGAGAGGAGGTAACGCTTTGCAGTATATGGGATATATCCAGACGAACCAATGCTGAACAGCGGCTTCGACAGAGTCAGAAAATGGCAGCAATGGGGGAGATGCTCAGTGTCATAGCTCATCAGTGGAGGCAGCCTCTTAATGTTCTTTCATCCTATATTGCAAGTCTTACTCCTGCTTTTTATAATGGTATGATTACAAAAAGTTTTATTGAAAAGGTTGTTGTAGAGTCAGATTCCCAGATTCAGTTCATGTCAAGAACCATCAATGATTTCAGGGACTATTTCAAACCTTCAAAGAGCAAGCACCCATTCAATATCTATGAATGTGTCAAAAGTGCCATAAAACTTATGGAACCTCAACTGAAGAAGAGCAGAATAAATTTTTCAATCCTGATAAGTGAGCATTTGCAAATAAAACAAGATAGCGATCAGGCAAACAATAAGGATTCTCAGGTGAGATGCTATGAAATTCATAAGTCTGATGAACCTGAAGCTGTTATGGTATTTGGCTACAAAAATGAATTTGTTCATGTTCTGGTAAATATCATCTCCAATGCAAGAGATGCAATTGAAGAAAAGGGCAAACAAAATGATCGAGAGATTGAAATTACAATAGCAAGAGATAATAACTTAGTCTCTCTTGCTATTGACGATACAGGCTGTGGCATTCCTGAACACCTTATTCCGAAGATTTTTACCCCCTACTTTACCACAAAAGGAACTTCAACCGGTACAGGTATAGGGCTTTATATGGCAAAAATGATTGTTGAGAAAGAGATGCAAGGCACTATTCTTGCTGAGAACCATCTCAATGGAGCCCGTTTTATAATAGAATTGCCACTGTCTGATACCGAAAAGAAGAGTAGTGATACACAACACGAACCTTGAAATGTAAAGAGCAGCAATAAGACAGAAGGATAGCGATGCTTAATTTCAGAAACTCAAAAACAGAGATCATTATTGTGGATGACGACCCGTCAGAGCTTGATGCCTACAGGTTTTTGCTTGAATCAATGGGGGTACAACAGATAACCACTTTACAGGACAGCAGGAACGTGCTGGGAACTCTTGAAAAATCCAGGGGATCTGTTCTGTTCCTTGATCTGAATATGCCCCACAAATCAGGTAGAGAAGTCCTTGTTGAGGTTAGGGATAAATATCCTCACACACCCGTTGTTATATGCACTGCCAATTCAGATATTGAGATGGCAGTAGCATGTTTGAAACTTGGTGCGCATGATTATCTTGTCAAACCCATCAATATGAACACATTTGGCTCTGCTTTAAGAAATGCCCTTGAAATATCTTCTCTTCGCAATGAAGTTATGAATCTCAAAGGGCTTTCGTTTGCAAAAGAGCTTAAAAATCCACACCATTTCTCGGACATTATTACTAAAAATCCCGCCATGTTTGCCCTTTTTCATTATATTGAATCCATTACCGCAAGCAGTGAACCTGTGTTGATTCTTGGCGAAACAGGCTCAGGCAAGGAGCTTGTTTCCAAAGCCATTCACAATGCAACCCAGTTGAGAGGCGAATTTGTAGCTGTTGATCTATCAGGTCTTGATGACACCCTGTTTGCAGATACACTGTTTGGTCATGCAAAAGGGGCTTACACAGGTGCGGACAGTAACCGTTCAGGTTTAATAGAAAAAGCAGCCGGTGGAACTATTTTTCTTGATGAAATCGGAGATTTAAGCAAAGTATCTCAGGTAAAACTTTTAAGACTTCTTCAGGAGGGAATCTATTATCCACTTGGAGCAGACACTCCGAAAAAATGCAAGGCAAGAATCATAACTGCCACAAATAAAGAGCTTAACAAGATGGCGGGAATGGATGGTGAGTTCCGTATGGATCTCTACTACAGATTAAGCACCCATCTTATTGTGATACCGCCTTTAAGAGAAAGGAAAGAGGATATTCCCCTTCTTGTTGATTATTTAAAAGAGAGAGCTGCAAATAGTATGGGAAAAAAAATAACATCTGTGAGCAAGGAACTGTTAAATCTGCTTTCAGCTCATCAATACCCAGGTAACGTGCGAGAACTTAAAACCTACATATACGATGCAGTAGCTCAGTGTGATTCCCAAGAGCTGTCAGAACATCACATCAAAGAACGGCTGAATCAGGAGAGGCATGATCTATCTCAAAAAAAGCATGATATTAAAACAATTCTCAATAGTAATTCAAATGGGTTAGAAAAAATTTTCGGACACTTTCCAACTCTTGAAGAGCTTACCAAATATGCTATTAATATGGCATTGCAAAACTCAAATAACAACCAGAGTCATGCTGCACGGAGACTTGGTATTTCAAAACAGGCTCTCAACAAAAGGCTTCTTAGAAAACAATCCTGAAATCCTGCTTTTAAGAATTATGGCGAGAACTCTTGCCTTTTTAAAATAAATCCCCACCATTCAAGTTTAATACTTTCAATCCATCTTCAAAATCAACTTTATGAGTCAACTAAAGTTGTGGTTATAAGTCAACTAAAGTTGACGATGTATCCTTTTGTTGACTCTGATTGTTGACATTTATCCCTCTTTATTCCCCTAACTCTTCGTCAACCCATCATTAACTGTTATGGCATAACCTTTGCTGTTGTCTATGAATAAATTGACCCTTTTTTTAACCAGAACCAGTATTTTAATCAGGAGTATTTATGACAGATACCAGTAAAGAAGCCTCATTGCAGCAGCTCAGAACTTCATTTATCCCCCAGGGACCTTTCAATATCACCCCATACTTTGCCCAAAAAGCGTCAGGTGCAATTATTCATGATGTTGAAGGAAGAGAATTCATTGATTTTGCAGGCGGTATCGGAGTTATGAATGTCGGACATTGCCATCCCAAAGTGGTTTCTGCAATAAAATCGCAGGCAGAAAAATTCACCCACACCTGCTTTCACATTATGATGTATGAACCATACATTGAACTTGCAAAACAGATTTGTGAGCTTATGCCGGGTAAATCAGAAAAAATGGCAATGTTTGCCAACAGCGGTGCAGAAGCTGTTGAAAATGCCATCAAGATTGCCCGCCACTATACCGGACGAAATGCCATCATTGCCTTGGAAAACGGATTTCATGGCAGAACCTACATGGGAATGAGCCTGACCAGTAAAGTTAAACCTTATAAACAGGGGTTTGGTCCCATGATGTCTGAAGTTTATCGTTTTCCATCTGCATACTGTTACCGCTGTTCACTCGGTCTTAAATATCCTGAATGTAATGTCGCTTGTGCTGACGCTCTCAACGACTTTTTCATAAGTTATGTGGGTGCGGAAAATACAGCCGCACTTATTGCAGAGCCAGTTCTTGGAGAGGGTGGCTTTATAACACCTCCGCCTGAATATTTCGAGAAACTCATAAAAATATGCCGCGATAACGGCATTCTCTTTATTGCTGATGAAGTTCAGTCAGGTTTTGGCAGAACTGGAAAAATGATGGCAATGGAACACTGGAATCAGGAAGCAGATATAACAACTCTTGGCAAAAGTATGGCAGCGGGTATGCCGTTAAGTGCAGTTGTAGGTAAAAAAGAGATTATGAATGCACCACAAGTTGGTGGTCTTGGCGGAACCTATGGAGGCAATCCAATATGCTGTGCCGCCGGTCTTGCCGTGCTTGACGCATTTAAAGAGGAAAATCTCCTTGAAAAATCAGTAACACTTGGAAACACACTTCGTGAGAAGTTTGATTCGTGGCAGAAGAGATATGAAATTATCGGCGAGGTAAGAGGTCTTGGTCCAATGCTTGCTCTTGAACTTGTAACAGATCGGGAGAAAAAGACACCCGCAGCAAATCAGGCAAAAGCACTTGTAAAATTTTGCTTTGAACATGGACTGATCCTCCTCTCATGCGGCAATTACGGCAATGTTATCCGAACACTCATGCCGCTTGTAATCACAAAAGAGCAGTTGGATAAAGGGCTTTCCATACTTGAAGAGGGAATCGTAGCCATTTCAAAATAATAATCTGGTCATATAGCTTTCCAGATGAATTCTTTGCCCCGCTCCAACCCTCCTCAAGGGGACGATGTTATAATAATATTTATTTCCCCACTTCACTTTTGGGGAGGGGGCAAGGGGGGCTATATTACAATGGTAGGGCGATTCATAAATCGTCCCAACTTATTTCATATAAAATATAACATCAAAAAAGGAGAACCTGTTCATGAAAAAGATTTCGGCATTACTGGCTATCACTTTGAGTATCGCTGTTTTGATTACTTTGTCAGCAATTTCAGCTTCGGCTGCTGACAAAACGGTAAAAATCGGTAATATCATCCCCCTTTCCGGACCATCTGCTTCAGTCGGGCAGCAAGGTAAAAACGCAAGAGAGATGGCTGTAGAAGAGATTAATGCAGCCGGTGGTATCGCATCTCTTGGAGGTGCAAAGCTTCAGATGGTCTATGCAGACTCTGAATCAAAACCTGAAAAAGGTGTTGGTGAAGCTGAACGTCTTATCAATACTGAAAAGGTAAGCATACTGACAGGCTGCTGGAACTCTGCTGTAACCTATCCAACAACAGCGGTCGCAGAAAGATACGGTATTCCCTTTGTTGTGCCTGTTTCTGTGGCAGATAAAATTACAGAGCAGGGCTTCAAGAATGTTTTTCGTATTGCTGCAAAAGATTCATGGTGGACAAGAGATCAATTCGCGTTCATGAAAGATATGCAAGCAGAATTCAACACCAAAATAGTAAAAATTGCCTTTGTATATGAAAATGGCGATTGGGGTCAGGGATTTGCAAAGCAGTGGAAAAAACTTGCTGCCGAAGCAGGATACGAGATTGTTCTTGATGAACCATATCCTTCAACTTCAACAGATTTAAGCCCGATTGTACAGAAAATTCGTCGTTCAAAAGCTGATGTTTTAATGATGGTCTCCAATGCAATTGATGCAATACTTCTTACCAACACAATCAACGAATACAAGGTATCACTCAAAGCAATCATCACAAGTGGCGGTGGTCATGCTGACCCTTCGTTCCTTAAGGCTGCCGGAAAAAATGCACAGTATCTTTTTGATATTGTTGAGTGGGAAACAGATGTCAACAAGGCAGGTGCAAAAGAGGCAAACGAGAAATTCAAGGCAAAATATGGAAGCAATCTTACCGGAGAGGCTGTTGACGCATACGTTGCCATGTATGTCATTAAAGATGCGTTGGAACGGGCAGGCTCAATTGAGTCTGACAAGATCAGGGCAGCCCTTGCATCAACGAACCTCACATCAGGACCTGGTATGATTGTTGGTTACGATGCTGTTGCTTTTGATAAGACCGGTCAGAACAAACATGCTTCACTTGTTATGGTTCAGGTTAATGATATTGGTAAAGGGCTGGAGCGTATCACTGTGTGGCCAAAGAATGCCCGCCGTGCAGGATATACCCCTGTTTTTCCAAAACCTTAAGTTATTAGTCAAATAAAGTTAGCCCATAGCTTTAGCTTAGGGCTAACAATCCTGCCAAAACCATTCACCATCTGACTGGAGGCTTTAAATGCTTTTTATTCTGGAAGATGCCATAAACGGAATTCTCATGGGGTCTATCTATGGATTGACTGCCATGGGATTGACCATAATTTTCGGAGTTCTCAAGGTTATCAATTTTGCTCATGGGTCACTTCTAATGATCGGCATGTATGTCGCTTACTGGACAGTTGCACTAACAGGCATACATCCCTATCTATCCCTTTTCATAGTTATTCCAGCCATGTATCTTTTCGGGTATTATCTTCAAGATATTGTGATTAAGCCCATTTTCAAGGCTGAAAAAGATGTCCGTGAACCTATAACTGTTATCATAGTAACCACAGGTGTATGGTATATTCTTGATAACATGACCCTGCTATTTTTCGGACCTCAATACCGCTCTATTGACGACAACCCCCTTAAGGGTAAAATGATGGAATTGGGAGAGATTATGATCTCTGTCCCCAAACTCTGGGGATTTGTAACTGCTACCATCACAGCTTTTGCCATCTACTATTTTTTACAATACACCCGTATGGGCAGGGCAATTCGTGCCACGAGCCTTGACAGGGATGCGGCAAGCCTTTCAGGAATAAACCAGTACAAGATTTACAATATCGCCTTTGGCATGGGAACCGCAGTGGCAGGTATTGCCGCTGTAACCCTTGTTCCTTTTTACAACACCTTTCCCTCTGTCGGAGTTCTGTTTGATATAAAAGGGTTTATTATCGTGGTTTTAGGCGGACTTGGAAGTATTCATGGAGCAATAATTGGCGGAATGATAATCGGGCTTATCGAGTCAGTCGGACCTCAATTTATGGCAGCAACTTGGACTGAGGCTATTGTTTATGGACTATTCCTTCTGGTTCTGTTTGTTAAACCTTCCGGACTGTTTGGAGTTAAATATGACTGGTAAAGACATTGCTAAAGAGGCACAGATACAAGTAGAGACAAATGACAGTACATTGCTACGGAAAAAAATTGAAAAACTCTCTCTTTTACTGATAGCAGGGCTGGCTTTCGGACTTCCACTTGTAATGAGAAGCCCAACCTATCTCCATATTGTCATTCTTATATATTTTTATGCCTACCTTACCACAAGCTGGAACATGGTTGGTGGATTTGCAGGGGTTCTTCCGATGGGACATGCTGTTTTTATCGGAACAGGAGCCTACACATCAACCGTTCTGTCACTTCAGTATGGAATATCTCCTTGGATTGGCATGATAATCGGTGGCGTGATTGCAACTTTTATCGGTATATTGATAGGGCTTCCTACATTCAAGATGCGTGGAGCATACTTTGCCCTTGCCACCATTGCATTTGCAGAAGGCATGAGAGTCATGGTTGAAAATATCGAGTATCTTGGTCCGTTTCAGTTGAACGGACCACGCGGGTTGCAGATTCCCCCGCTTAATACAGGGCTTTCCAATTTCATGTTTGCCAATAAAGAGCCATACTATTACATCATTCTTGTCATGCTAATTCTTGTGTTGGGAATTACATGGTTTATATCTCGATCAAAGCTTGGCTATTATCTCAATGCTGGAGGTGAAGAACCTGAAGCTGCAATGGCTCTTGGTGTCAATGTCTCCCGTGCAAAACTTATTGCCATGGCAATAAGTTCATTTTTGACCGCACTTGCAGGAACATTCTATGCCCAGTTTTCACTGTTTATTCATCCCAAAAGCATTATATCGCTCGATCTCTCGTTCGAGATTGCATTTATCGCCCTTATTGGTGGCAGAGGTTCTATTGCAGGACCAATTTTAGGTGCCTTGCTTCTACGTCCTGTCAGCGACTTTTCACGTATCTATTTTGGTGATGTCTTTCCAGGTCTTCATCTTGTGATATTTGGCGTGGTTCTGATTCTTGTTATGATCTATCAGCCAAGGGGAATTCAGGAACCATTAACCAGAATATATGAGAAGATTGTTGACAGAATCGTTGCAAAATACAGCAGAGGGGTAACAGCATGAAAATTGATTTTACTGAACCTAAGAAGAGAAGCTGGAGATCGAACAATATGATAACAGGCTGGAGATGGAACACTCTGATTTATGCCAGCGAGGTATCTGTATGAAAATATTGGAAGTGCGTAATCTTGTTATGAGATTTGGCGGTCTTACCGCAGTTGACAGCCTCAATCTTTCTATTGAGCCAGGAGAAATCCTTGCCCTGATCGGACCAAACGGTGCGGGAAAATCAACAGCGTTCAACTGCATTGCCGGACTCTATACACCCAGCGAAGGGACAATCCAGTTCAACGGACTGGTGATTAACCGGAAAAAACCTTGGGATTTATGCAAAATAGGACTTGCAAGAACATTCCAGATCGTTAAACCGTTTGCTTCAAAAAGCGTTCTCTATAATGTAACGGTGGGTGCATTTGCCACAACAGACAAAATAGATGAGGCTGAAGAGAAAGCTCTTGCTGTTCTGAGAACTCTTCATTTTGAAAGCAAAAAAGATGTAAGAGCAGGAAATCTCACCATTGCAGATCGTAAACGTCTTGAAATTGCAAGAGCACTTGCCACACAGCCAACTCTTCTGCTTCTTGATGAGGTGATGGCAGGACTTCGACCATCTGAGGTTGATGAGATGGTTGAGGTGATACAACTGCTCCGTTCAACAGGTATAACTATATTTGTCATTGAACATATCATGCGGGCAATCATGGCACTATCTGATCGAATTGTGGTTATTCAGTTCGGAAAAAAGATTGCAGAAGGGACTCCAAAGGAGATTGCTTCCAACGAGAATGTAATCAAGGCATATTTAGGAGATGAATATGACGCTGCTTGAAGTCAATAATATAGATGTATTCTACGGTGATGTTCAGGTGATTTTTGATCTTTCTCTTCATATCAATGAGGGGGAGGTGGTGAGCATCATTGGAGGCAATGGGGCAGGAAAATCAACTCTTTTGAGAACCATCTCAGGTCTTTTGCAACCTGCAAACGGGAGCATCACCTTTGACGGCACATCTGTCCATAATCTGCCTCCTGAAGATATTGTCGAACATGGCATTGTTCATGTCCCTGAAGGAAGACGGCTCTTTTCTTTGATGAGCATCAAGGACAATCTGATTGTTGGAGCCTACAATAAACGGGCAACACCGAACACTGCCAAAACCCTTGAATATGTATATTCACTTCTGCCACGTCTGTATGAGAGAGAACAGCAGATTGCAATGACCCTTTCAGGTGGAGAGCAGCAGATGGTTGCAATCGGGCGGGGATTGATGGCAATGCCAAGAATTTTGATGCTTGACGAGCCCTCTTTAGGGCTTGCCCCTGTCTTGATTAAGGATATATTCCAGACTGTTCGGGAGATTGCAAATAAGGGGACAACGGTTCTGCTGGTTGAACAGGATGTGAACCACTCCCTCAATCTCAGCGATCGGGGATATGTACTTGAACACGGCAGGGTTGTCATGGAGGGGGCTGCCAAAGCCCTGCTTAAAGACCCCCATGTCAAGGAAGCGTATTTGGGACTTTAAAACTAACATTGTTAAACTTGATTAACCCCATTTTACTACGCAGGGTTGTTAAATTCTAACCTAAATCCTCTTTTAATCAACGCATAGGTAGAGACACACGGTCGTGCGTCTCTACGTTTAATAATAAATTTCAATAGAATCTAACAGCCCTGCCTGTTACTACGTGGATTGGATGGGCTGAAACATTGCAAAAAAGGACGGAGGATGCCATGTACGGTTTTTTCAACAGAATACTGATTATTGATCTTAACAACAGAACTTTCAATGTTGAGACTCTCCCCCAAGAGGTTTATCAGACATATCTCGGCGGCAAGGGTATAGCTTCATATCTTTTATACAAGATGAATCCTGCTGGTGTTGACCCGCTCTCTCCTGAAAATCATATCATTTTTGCAACAGGACCAGTGAGCCAGAGTATTGTATGGGGATCGTCAAGATATGGTGTATTTACAAAATCTCCACAGACAGGTTTTTATTCAGAATCATATTCAGGAGGTAAAACGCCTGAAGCCGTGGATGCCGCAGGTTATGATGCTATTGTAATACATGGAGCCTGTGATCGACCAACCGTTTTGGGCATCGGGCCCGAAGAAGTTCTGTTCCATGATGCAGGCGATATATGGGGAATGGAAACCTATGCTGCCGAAGATGCTGTGCTTGAACGGTTTGCAGGCAGGGACTGTAAAGAGAGTTCAAAGCATACTGACCCGGCTGATTGCAAAGACCATTCAACAGATTCCATGAGTGTTTCAATGTATAAACAGGATGTTGCAGGGTATAAAAAGAAGGGGGCGGTTGTAATCGGTCCTGCTGCTGAAAATCTTGTTGCTTTCGGAGTCATTGAAAATGATTACTGGAGATCCGCAGGTCGCACCGGTGTGGGCACTGTTCTGGGTTCAAAAAAAATCAAGGGGCTTGTATTTTATGGAGATCGGAAACGCACCCTATTTTCCGGAAATGAAGTTAGGGCATTGAGTAAGAAAATTACTGTGCAATCAAAAGATAACCCCGGAGTTAAAGCCTATAAAAGCATGGGTACGCCTATGATGGTGAAAATCCTGAACAACGCCAAAGCATTCCCGACAAGATACTGGTCTGCCGGTACATGTGATCACTTTGAAGATATCGGTGCAGATGCCCTGCATACAAAGTGTGCTGTCACCCCTCATGCCTGTGCAAAGTGCCTGATGGCCTGTGGCCGCCTGAGCACTGTCAAGAGTGGGAGACATGCGGGTCTTAAAATTGAAGGACCGGAATATGAAACCATCTATGCCTTTGGCGGGCTTTGTATGATTCAAAGCATTGAAGAGATATGTTATCTCAACGATCTGTGCGACAGGCTGGGTATGGACACCATCACAGCCGGCAATCTGTGTGCCTTTACAATGGAGGCGGTTGAGAGGGGAAAAGTTGAATGTGATATCACATGGGGCGATGCTGATGCCACTGCACGGCTTTTAAGACAGATTGCCATGAGGGAAGGTATCGGCGATCTTCTGGCTAAAGGGATAAAACCTGTCGCATTCGCCTGGGGACTTGAAGATATTGCGGTTCATACCAAAGGTATGGAACCTGCCGGTTACGATCCCCGTGTGTTAAAGGGTATGGGACTTGCCTACGCCACATCTGACAGAGGAGCTTGCCATCTGAGAGCCACATTTTACAAACCTGAACTCTCAGGAATGATCCCGCCGGAACAGATTCAAAACAAGGCTGATCTTTTTCTTGATTTTGAGGATCGCCTCACTCTTTTTGACACTCTGATCCTTTGCCGTTTCTACAGAGATCTTTACACGTGGGACGGTCTTGGAGAGATGGTTCATGCGGTAACAGGACTGGATGGCGACAGAAGTTCATTAAAACGTATTGCTGATGAAGTCAGCAATGTTGTGCGTGCGTTTAACCTGCAAGAAGGGCTTAAACCTGAAGATGACCGACTGCCTAAGGGGCTTTACCGTGAACTAAAACGAAGCGGCCATAACCAGTTGAAAGAGGAAGAACTTGAACAGATGCTAAAGGATTATTACCGGCTCAGAGGGTGGGATGAGCAAGGGCAGCCTGCCAAACCTGTTGTATTCTTTTGAAGAAGGTGTTTCATAACAGCCAGTTTTAAAACTGTTTTGTTGAACCACCGCCATAATAAAAACGGATAAGAGTCTGATTGTTTTGGCGAGATAAAAACTTGTGATGTTCTGACAATACCCTCTTGTTGTGTGAAAAAACATGATGATGATGTGATTATGGTTCAAGGTGTTCTCGCTGTATAATATTAATCAAGGTTTGAATATAACTCAACAAAGGCTGTAAAACAAAAGCTGTGAATGGTGCCACTATAATCATCAGCAGAGTAGCTGTATCCTCTACCCAATACCCTGTGAGTTTATAAAGTATAAGAACCTTATATGACAGAAGAACAGACCAACTAAGAGTTATTCCGGCTCTATTGAGAGTAAATGGCAGTAATGCCACGAGATATAGTGCATACCATGGGTAAAGGGTGGGAGTCAGAACAAGAAAGAGAAATGCAAACATGAAAAAAGCGTTCATTGTTGCCTGTAATCCATTGGATTCATAACATTTCTGCCTTTGAAGTTTTTCTTCTTTATAAAGATTTAGAACTATCATGGCTGTAGTAAAAACAAAAATAAGGACAATGATCAGACGTGAAGCTTCTCCTGAACAGGTCATTTGACGCAACATCCTGAAAACAAATCCTGAAAATTCCCAGTTTTGCAGATATTTATTAAGAGTTACAAGGCTGTTGACCATATCTGGACAGAACGGAATAATTAACATCACCATGAACACAGCACAGCTTGCCATTGCCGGAAAAATTGCAGACTTTTTTGATTTTGCAATATCGTTAATGTTCACTATCTCTCTCCTGCCTGATTGAATCAGAAATAGCCAGCACGGAAGGAACATAAGAGGTATCCATTTAGTCAAAATGGACAACCCCATAAATAATCCTGCAAAAAGTTGAGCTAAAATTGAACTGTTCCAAACATTCCTGCTCTGCCAACTCTTTTTTACAATCCTATAGCCATCTTCTCGGCAATAGATTGCCAAAAATATCGCCATTAAAAGAAAAAATATCGCTGCTCCATCAATATGACCAGATGCTGCTATTTCAAGAACTGGTAGAGGATGCCATGCGTAGATGGTGGCATAGGAAGCGGATAATTTCATTTTCTTAAGAATTTGGATAATTAAAAGGCAAGATAGCGTATCCATGATGATCAGAACTATTTTTATTCCTATAAAGTTAGTTTTGGTGTTCAAAGCACAATCAATAAAGCTGCCAATTCCAAAAATTATTTGTGCTGCTGGCGGATAGATGGTTGTAAGTTCAGGGTGGTTCACTAATGGGAGCAGCTTTGATATTGTAGGGTATATATTTTTAATAGCATCTAAATAGCCCAGAACGATTGATGAATTGACGAAACTCTCTGTTTTTTTCATAGCTTCCAATATCTCAAGAGGGCTATAGCTGTAGGGATTATGCCCATTAATAAGCATAACTCCATCAAGAGAGTAGCGATAAATATCATCTGACAGAGTTGGGGTATGGAAAAGGAACATCAAGCGTAGTAGAATCGCAAAAACAATGATAAATCCAGCAGAGAACTCTCTTGTGCTTGCGTGTTTTACGCTTGGATTTTTTGTGTTGGTATAAAACTCTAAATTAGAATGATTTGACAATAGCTGCAAAATGGTGAGCAGTATGACAATAAAGGCTGATATGCCTACCATTTCAGGAATGGCAGAGGCGATATCAGCCTTTATTGAAAGAGACAGAAAAGATAAAAAGATTAGGAATGGAATCAAATTTATCTCGGTAATTCTAATGTTGAACATTGTCTGTGTGGATATAAAATCAGAACATTACGGTTGAAAACTTAAAGCCAATGTCCAAGTATCGCCTTTAGCTGTTGATTCACCGCATAATGGCGAAGTATAGCCAAGCTCAAGCCCCCATTTTGTATTCAATTTATAGCCAACTGTCAGATCAAGTTTGGTTAAGTCATATTCAAAAGTGGCGGTTGGGTTTCCGTAATTATCAACTTGATTGTTGCCATTTCCTGCACTGATTAGTCCATCAATTTTTGCCCTTGTGTAGAACTCTTTGCCAAGATCAGAGCCAACTTCAATAAGATAACGAAATTCATCAGAAGGCTCTTCAAATCGCCAGCGATAAGCAGATTCTAAATTTATATACCCCGGAATTATTGACCAGAGAGAACGACCATAGAGCAATCTTACTTCATAATCATACTGACCATTACCAAGGGGAAGAGCATCATCTTTATCGTAAAGTTCAGGTGCTTTTACCATACTTTGAAGAGAGAAAACTCCAATTTTGCCTGAATAGAGTTGATAACGTAATCCAAGATCGAAATCCCCAGCTCCTCGTGTATCGTAAATAAAACGATCATCTTCTTTTTGTAAATCTTTATAGTAGATTGAGGCAATAGCGGTCAATTGGTCAATTATTCCGTATTCCATATAATAATTGAGGTTAAAGTCACGAAATTCACCGTTTGATGCCATAGCTCTGCTGTTGCCGTCATTGTCAAATTCTTTATCAGCAAAATAGTAATTTGCTGATAAACGGTGATAACTATTACCTTGTTCCATAGTCCAAGCTCCAGCAAATAAATTGGAATTGCTGAAAATAACCAAAAACAGAACAGCAATACAGTTATTTAATAGATAATTTAAAGTGCTATTTTTCACCAGAAGAATCCTCCTTAATTTTTTTAGTTTTTAGTGTATTTATGAGTTTTTAGATCGTTTTTTTAATATCATTGGAATTAGTGCAACAAGAAAAATAAGAGCAATACCAACTACTAACCCTTTTGAAACATTGCCTCTTAGCAGATCAAGCAAAGAGCTTGAAAATACAACAAAAGCAATACACGCAGGGAGCATAGATATAAATGAGGTTACTGCATAAGGAATAAACTTTATTGAGGTGAGTCCAAAAGCATAGTTGAGCAGGTTAAACGGGAAAAGAGGAACTAAACGGGTAAAAGCAACAATTTTCCAGCCGTTTAGTTCAACATCATTGTCTAACTCTCTCCATCGCGAACCTGTTAATTTCGCCTTTATCCAATCTCTTGCAACGTAACGCGAAATCAGAAAAGCTAAACTTGCACCAGCAGTTGCACCTGCAATAGTGTAGATAACACCCCATACAGGTCCAAAAATAATCCCTCCAACAATTGTAATTGGGAGTCCTGGAAGAAATAGAACAGGGGCAACTGTGTAAATCAAAATATAGATAACAGGGGCAAATATTCCCCAATCTGCAACAGTTTTGCGTAAAGTTTCAGAGTCAAAATGGTCAAGAACCCCTGAAAATCTGATACTAACAACGGCAGCAGCAATAAAAAGCAAGATTATGATTCTTTTGAGATTAGAACCTTTACTCTTTAGGTTATCAGGGCTTGCGTTATTTGACATATCTTCAGTAAACCCTCTCTTTCCCGACACAGGCATAAAATCACGCTCCCTTATTACAGCAGCCGGATATTCTTTTCTCAGCTTTTTTTTCAGACGTATTCGATTCAAATATGTAAAAGGTGCTTTAGCAACCTTACGATTGCCAGCAGCAACCGATTCAGGATAAAACAGAGCATCAATGATATGATCTGTAGGAACTTTTTTATTAAGAAAACCTGCACAGCCAGCACAGTAAGTTATAAGATTACACTCGTTATCTTTAGCCTCTTGTCTTCGTATCTCTCCCCATTTAGATGAAAATTCAGGAGCAACAAACCCGACAGAACCACCTTCACCGCAGCAGAGAGTCTTTTTTTTATTGTGTGGCATCTCTTTAATCTTAAATCCTGCTGCTTTTACCAACTCTCGTATAGAATTTTGAATTTCAGGCTCATTTCTCAACACACATGGGTCATGGATTGAAAATAAAGCCTCATTTTTAATTAATTTATTTAATCTGCTGCAAGGCTGTGAGCTATCCATTGATTCTATTGGAGAAAAATTTGATTTTGCAGGAAATTTATTAAGTAAGTTAAATATAAGATCGTTTTGGAGTAAATGCTCGTAAACTGATACCACTTGAAGCGGAGAGCCATAGTTTTTAAAAACTTTATAGCAGTTTGGGCAAAGAACAATTATTGTTTCAACGCCATGTTCAATCAACCAAGATCGCATCTCTCCAAACATCTCATTAAAAAAAGATGTTCTCCCAAGATCGTGAGATGGCTTACAGCAACAATCAAGAACAATGCCAATTGTCGGCTCTTTAGTTTTAAGAAAGTCATAAAGAGCAAGTGTAGAATCAGAACGTGTGCCAGTAAAGGTGCATCCGGGGAAAAGAGCTATTTTGCACCGATCTGGTAGGCTATACCATGAGTATCTTTTGGATGTTCCTGTTTTTTCATAGGCAATAATCGGCTTGTGCTGTGGCAGTGGAGCAATACCACAATTTACAGCCTCTCTTCTGATTTCCAAAAACATCTTGTCAGGAGATAATTTTAGAGGGCATAGAGCAGAACAAAGCCCGCATAGACTACACTGATAAGATATTTCTAACAAATCTTTATATTTATCTAAATTGGTAATGTTATTTTCTTTAGTAATTGAGGAGAGATACTCTTTTGCTATTTTTCCGGGTGTCCCATATTGTTGAAGAAAAGCACATTGAGATACACATACACGGCACTCTTTGCACTCTTTGCTTATAATTTTTGAATTTTCTTTAACTACAAAATCATTGTAATTCACAAGTATAATTCCTATCTGAGTTATCTGAAAATCCAAATTTTGGAGTTCTTACAAATACGCCGCCTTTCTCAAACAATCCTTTTACTACAGAAAATGCAAAAAAAGGAGAAAGAGCTATACTGATAATCGGAAGAAGCGGGAGAACAGTCAAAACATAGGATTGACCGCTAAAGATATTATAAACAAGATAATAGGTTAAAATTGCGGAAGATATGCA
This sequence comes from Desulfamplus sp., assembly GCA_015232455.1. Classification (GTDB taxonomy): domain Bacteria; phylum Desulfobacterota; class Desulfobacteria; order Desulfobacterales; family Desulfobacteraceae; genus Desulfamplus. The sequence goes on from JADFZQ010000019.1 coordinate 17,620, forward strand.
CAAAAGGGGAATCTCTATCCATGTAATTTGGCAAATACCAATACTCAAACGGTAAAATATTACGGGGTAGAGCGTTATAGTTACAATAAAACCGAGCAGCCAACAGATATTTGCCATAAGATGGGCAATTGCCTCAATTTTTACGCTCAATGAAACTGGTGATGAAAGTAAACTTGGAAGGATTTTTCGTGCGGTCTGGATTGAGCCTTTACTCCAACGTTCTTGCTGAGAACGAAAATCAGATAAGTTGATTGGCAGCTCTGACGGCACAACAACATCATTGAGATATAAAAACTTCCAGCCTGATAATTGTGCCCTATAACTTAAATCAAGGTCTTCGGTTACTGTATCATCTTGCCATCCTCCAGATAATTCAATAGTCTTTCTTCTCCACACTCCAGCAGTTCCATTAAAATTAAAAAAAAGATGTCGTGAAAATCGTATTTTGTGTTCAATTCCAAAATGGGGAGAGAGCATTAGAGTTTGAAGCCTTGTCAGCCAAGAATATCTTGAATTCAAAAATCCCCAACGGGTCTGTACCATTCCAATTTTTTCAGGTTTTAGGTGATTGGTAAAATTTCTGTTTTTAGGAATCTTATCTTGATTAGTCTTATCTTGAGCAGTGTTGAAATTGTGAGATTGAGCAGTTTGCTCCTGAGCAGCCTTTAAATTGTCATAATAAAAAAAATGTGGAACCGTTTTTTCAAGAAAATCAGGAGGAGGAATAAAGTCAGCGTCAAAAATAGCTATAAATTCACCGCTTGACTGTTTTAGTCCATTTTGCAGTGCCCCTGCTTTGTATCCTTTTCTATTTTTACGAAAAATCGCATAAATCCAGACACCTTTCTCTGACCAATGTTTCACTCTCTCTTTTACAATATCAGTTGTTTTATCAGACGAATCATCAAGTATCTGAATCTCAAGTTTATCTTTCTGCCACTTAAAAGATGCAACTGCATCAATAATTCGGGCAGCCACAAGAGGTTCGTTGTAAAGAGGCACTTGAACAGTTACTAAAGGATACTCTATAGCCAACGCTCTATTCTCAGAATCATTTATTTGCTTTTGAACAAAAATTTTATTTTCAAAAGCAGGGTTGTGATTTGGTTCAGCAAGGAATTGAGTCTGTATAAAAGAGAATTGATTTTTAGATTCGCTCTTTCCTCTGCTTTTAAACCAGCAGAGAAGAAGCCAGATTCTATGAATTCCATAAAGAGAGAGTCCGCCTATGCTGGCAAAATGAATAACTGTTAAAATGTTTAATATGTCAAGCATCTCTTTTTTCATGGGAACGCTCTTAACATAGGATTTTTTTAAAAGCAATACCCTCCATTAATATAGAAAATAGCAATAAATACAAGGAAATAGATAAGTAATATCAATTGGACAAAAATCAAATCATAAGATTAAAAGTATAGAATTTTATCTAAAATAATAAGCTCATAAGCCAAGGTAAATAAAGAATGAATAACAGAGTATCTCTTGTTTTTATTATCAGCATTTTTGCAATCTCATTTATATGCAAAGATGCTGATTCTAATCCAACAACTGACATAGCAACAACTAACATAGATTTAATAGATGCTTTTCAACTTAAAGACGATATTTCAAATTGGATTATTTTAGATGCCAGACCAATTAAATATTGGGAAAACTCACATATTCCCGATTCAATCCCATTTAGCTGGGAAGATTATACGACAACTGATAAAAATCAGATTCCTTATCGTATTTTACCGCCCGAACAGATAGCAGAGTCCCTTGGAAAAATTGGAATTTCTGCTGAAAGTCATATTGTCATTTATGGCGATGCTGATAAAAGCTGGGGAGGTGAGGGTTGGGCTTGCTGGGTCTTTGCATGGTTAGGTCATAAAGGTGAGATAAGGCTTCTCAAAGGCGGTATTCAGGCGTGGGAGAGAAATAGTTACCCTTTAATTAATGGAATTAAAGAGAATCTGGATAACGATGAGCAAAAAAAGAGCAAAGAAAATAAGAACAGTAAACCAGTAAAATACAAATTAGAATTAACATATTCATCATCACAATCTCCCATTAACATCTATGCTAAAGAGATTAACGATAATGTTGATAAATACCAGCTTGTTGATACACGTTCCACAATTGAGTGGTTCAAGGGACACCTGCCTAATGCTGTTCACATACCTTGGGAGAAGTTCTTTAAAGGTAAAGACCGAAGCCCTATCAATGCAGAAGAGTTGAAATTGCTGTTAAATACAAATGGTTTGAATATGGAAAAAACTGTTGTCTATTACTGCACAGGCGGGATTCGTTCAGGCTATGCGTGGACAGTGCATAATCTTGCAGGTTTAAAACTTAAAAGACTTCCTAAAGCAATAAACTTTGAGGGAGGAGTGGCTGAGTGGGAAAAAGTTATTAAAAATTAATATATTTTTTAAAAAGAAAACATTTTAATGGAGAGAAAGTGTGTTATGAAAAATTTACGTATTGCCAAAGTATTAATTTTTATCCTGTTATCGCTTCTGTTGATTGCAGGTTGTAATGACTCTGATGTTACAGAGAAGGAGAACTCTGAACCTTTAACACCAGTTGTTGTAAAAGGGTATCCAAATGGTCAGTTAATAGCAACTGCAGAAGAGCTTCTAAAAAGTGGGACAGTAATTGTGGATACAAGAAGCGAAACTGCCTACAGTGCAGGGCATATTCCGGGAGCTATTAACATGGGGTGGCAAGAGTTTGTAGATAGCAGTAAAAATTTGCTGCCCGTAAATCAATTGGAGCAGATACTTGGTCAAAAAGGCGTTACAAGAAATTCTAAGATCATAATTTATGATGACACCACAGCGTCATGGGGTGCTTCTGGCAGACTGTTCTGGATGTTTGAAACGCTTGGCTGTAACTGGGTTAAAATTTTAGATGGTGGCTGGGATAAATGGATTGCTGATAAAAATACTCCTGAAATAAGAGGAAACATTTTAAATCCTTCAACCTTTAAGGCAGTTGCAAAATCAGGCATAACGTCAGATAAAACTCACATAAAATCTCGCCTCAAAGATAGTGATTTTGTTGTTGTGGATACAAGAACTGATGAGGAGTTTAACGGCTGGCAGCTCTATGGAGAGGCAAGAGGCGGGCATATAACAGGTGCTGTTCAGCTTCCATACGCATGGTATTTTAAAACTGACAAGACAATTTTAGATTACCCTGAGATGAAATCTCTTTTTGATTCTAAAGGTGTAACCGAAGATAAAGAATTTGTTGCTTATTGCACAGTTGGAATAAGAAGTGCGTATGCTTACTATCTTACTCGCCTAATGGGGTATGAAAGAGCAAGTAACTATGATGGCTCAATATCTGATTGGGCAAATTCTGATGAAGCAAGCTATCCTATGGAGAAATTGGCAAATTATCAGAAACTTGTCTATCCTAAATGGGTAAGTCAGTTAATTGAATATCATAAATCTGGTAGCACATCATCACCTCCGCCTGATTATCCATACGACCGTAACCATAAATATCTCATATTTGAAACAGAGTGGGGAACTATTGAAGATGCTACTGCTTATAAAACTGGGCATATTCCGGGTTCAATTCACTCAAATTCAGATATTTATGAGAATGATTATCCACGCTGGTTTCTTCTTCCTGATGATGAACTTCACAAAGCTATGGGCAATATGGGAATAACAGAAGATACTACAGTTGTTGTTTATAGTGCCAGTAACATCTTTGCAGCAAGGCTTTGGTGGATTTTGATGTATGGTGGAGTAAAAGATGTTAGGTATCTGAACGGCGGCTATAAACAGTGGATTACAGACGGTTATAAAAGTGAAGAGACTATTAATCAATCGACTCCTGTAGAATTTATAGGAGAGGTGAAACCTGAATACATTGCAACTGTTGATGATGTCTTTGACCGCTACGCAGATACAGTAAATTTCTTTTTAGCAGATGTTAGAAGCTACAAGGAGTATATAGGAGAAATAAGCGGTTACAGTTATGTTGCTCAAAAAGGAAGAATCCCAAATTCTATCTGGTGCCATGATGCTGACGACTCTGGCGGAATTTATGTTGACTCTGATGGAACTATCAGAAATTATACTGAAATAATGAGATTGTGGAATAGCTTTGGAATCAAATCAAAGATAACACCTTTAGCTTATAGCAGCAGCACTCTATCAGGCAATGGAGGCGGTATGTTTGAAAAAGAGGTGATATTTTACTGTGGAAGTGGTTATAGGTCTGCACTTACCTTTATGTATTCACATCTAATGGGTTATGAAAATGTGAGAAATTTTTCTGATGGCTGGGAAGGTTGGAGTACCACATACCGTAAAGATGATAAATGCACTGACAGTATAACTCCTGGTTGGTGTCAAGACCCTTCTGGCAGACCAATAGAGACCGGTGAGAAGTAATTTAAAGTGTGGCTCTTTAAGCGACAAATCCCAATTAATTTGAAATGTTGCCATACCATTTCAGTTGTCATTCCAACTTTAAATGAAGAAGAGAATATATATTCATGTGTATCAAAAATTATCTGTTCCCCCCATATCTATGAGGTTATTGTTGTAGATGGGGGATCAGAGGATAAAACAGTTGAGCTTGCAAAAAAAGCGGGAGCAACTGTTTTGGTACATGATAAGCCATATTATTCAGGAGGTGGAAGAGGTGGGCAAATAAAAGCAGGAATCAGAAAAACATCAGGTGATGTTGTGGCTATTGTTCATGCAGACACTATTATCTCTTCAAAAGCCTTTAAGCAGATGATAACTGTTCTTAACTTGCGTCCTTCAGTAATTGGTGGTTCTGTTGGGTGTAGGTTTGAAAATTTTTCAAACTTTAACTTGTCAGATAAGCCAACATTAAAGAGAGATAGCAAACAGACTATACTCAAATTTCACAGATTTAAGCTAAACATACTTGAATTTTTAAACGATGTGCGAGCTGTTTTTTTCAATATCAGCTTTGGGGATCAGGTTCAGTTTTTTCGCCGCGAACCTGTAGTTCGTTATGATATTTTTCCAGATATTCCCCTGATGGAAGATGTTGAATTCTCCATCAGGTTAAATTCATTGGGGGATCAGGTCTTTTTATTTGGTAAAGCAGTTGTATCTGCAAGACGCTGGCAACGCTTAGGAGTGAAAAATATTGTCATGGTCATATCGCTTTTGTTGAAATATCTTATTAAACGCTTTTTTAAAAATTCTCCTGACACATCTCTTTTTTATAGCAAATACTACTCTTCATAAATTGATCTTTCTATATTTAGGCAGAGATGCACGGCTGTGCGTCTCTACAGTTCAGGAGAAACTCAATTTATGACCTTGCACAGTATATAAAAGCTAAATTTATTCCAGTTTAAAGTACATTTTATGGAATATAGGTTGCACAAGAATCTGCTGACTCCCATGCAGAGACCCTTGAGACTCTTACGCTCTCATTCAGCTCCTTAAGACGCTTTTCAAGTTTTTGGGCAATATATATTGCAATACGTTCTGAAGATGGTTGTGTAGATTCAAATGCTTCAAGCTCATTAAGATATTTATGATCAAGCTCTGTCATAATATCTCTAACCCCTCTTTTTATATCTCCAAAATCTACAAGAACCCCAGCCGAGTTTAATTTGTCCCCAGCAACATAAACTTCAATATCCCAATTGTGTCCATGTAAATTTTCACATTTTTGTCCAACCATGGTCAATTTATGTGCCGCAGCAAAACTTGTCTTTACCTTTAACTCAAACATATTAAAACTCCTTTTTTCCAAACATATTTATATGTTATCTTAAAATAATATGTTGGTCTTTTACCTCTTTTAGCACTACTTTTTTATTAAATTGATTCTTTTTGTCTCAGAAGATAAAATTTCAAAGAGCTACAATCCTTTGAAAAGACTTTTCAGTCTGTTGGTTATCTTATTAGCATCAAGCCTGTCAAACTCCTGTAACAGCTTCTCCTGTTTTTTTGATAGCCCTGTTGGAGTTTTTATATTTACCTGAACTATCTGATCACCTCTTCTTCCTGTTCTAAGTGAAGGAATCCCCTCTCCCTTTAGCCTAAAGGTATCTCCATACTGTGTTCCTTTTGGGATTTCAAGATTCTTTTCGCCTTGTAGTGTAGGTAGTGTTATTTCATCTCCAAGTGCTGCTTGTATAAATGATATATCTGCAACACATATAACATCACTGCCTTCACGCCTGAAGAATTTATGAGGCTTAACTTGTATAAATACATAAAGATCACCCGGAGGACCACCAGACATACTTGCCTCACCTTCGCCTGTAAGTCTAAGTTTTGCTCCATTATCAACACCACCCGGTATCTTTACCGCAACTCTCTTTGTAATCTCCATTCTTCCGGATCCGACACACTTGCTACATGGGTTAGGTATTGATCTACCCTTACCTCTACAATATGGGCAGGTAGTCTTAACTTTGAAGAAACCTTGGCTTTGCACAAACTGTCCTGTACCATGACACTGTGAGCATACTTCTGGTTGGGTGCCTTCTTTGCACCCATTTCCATTGCAAATATCGCACACGTCATATTTTCTTATGTCAATCTCTCTATCAATACCAAAAGCAGCTTCCATGAACTCAAGGGTCATATCATAGCGAAGGTCAGCTCCTCTTTGAACTCTTGAGCCTCCACCTCTTCCACCTGAACTGTTAAAGCCGAAGAACTCTTCAAAAATATTACCAAATCCTGAGAATATATCCTCAAAATTGACATTAGTAGAAAAATTAGAGCCTTCAAGCCCCTTATGACCATACTGATTGTAAATCTGCCGTTTCTGATCATCTGAAAGAACGCTATAGGCTTCAGATGCCTCTTTGAATTTCTCTTCGGCTTCTTTATTTCCGGGATTTTTATCAGGATGATATTTAATTGCAAGTTTTCGGTATGTTGATTTTAGTTCATCCTTTGTTGCGTCTCTTGAGACTCCGAGTATCTCATAATAATCACGTTTCTCTGACATACTATTCCCTTAAATCATTTTAAATTTGACAAACAGGCAAACTTTGATAAACAAACTAATTTTATAAAAGCGTGAATTTTAAATTTTAACAGACTATTTTTTTAAACACTGTAAATTAACTCATAATACAGGATTGTCAATAATGGGCGTAGAACTTGATTTTATAAAAGATATGTTTGACAGTATTGCCTCTAAATATGATTTTCTCAACCGTTTTCTTAGTGCAGGTCAAGATATTGTATGGAGAAGAGAGATGGTTAAAGAGGCAAAACTTCCCGATAAAAGCATGGTGCTTGATGTTGCCTGCGGCACCTGTGATGTTGCTTTGGAGATAAAAAAACAGAAAGGTAATGGGGCTAACATCTTTGCAACTGATTTTTCTCCTAAAATGCTTGAACTTGGAAAAAAGAAAATTATTAAAAATAGAGAAAACAAAGGCAATATTGGTAGTAAAACATATTATGATACTATAAAGTCTAACAAAGAAGAGCTTACTATAAAGCTTAACGCCAAAGAAGAGCTTTCTATAAAACTTGCTGCTGGTAATGCTCTTAATCTTCCATTTAAAGATCAAATATTTGATGCTGTTTTTATTGCGTTTGGCATTAGAAATATTATGGACAGAGAAGGTGCTATAAAAGAATTTTGCAGAACTCTAAAAAACGGTGGCACTCTTTCTATACTTGAACTGACATCACCACCTGAAGGTTTTTTTAGAAATATCTATCTTTTATACTTTAAGCGTCTTTTGCCAGCCATAGGCTCTCTATTTTCTAAAAATAGAAAAGCCTACCACTACTTGCCACAATCTGTCTTAAATTTTCCAACTCCTGAAAAATTTGCATCAACTATTCAGGAGTCAGGGTTTGAAGAAGTTAAGTGGAGATGTATGACTTTAGGAATTGTCTCTCTTTTTATAGGAAGAAAGAGTAATCTATAAGATAAGTATATAGAACTATAATAAGATTTTAATTAAAATTTGTGTTTGCGATTACTGGAAATTTTCCAGTAATCTGGTGTGGGCTAATAGACATTGTGGATAATTTGATGAACATCTAAAGTGCGTTGTAAATCTTCTTTTGTATAGATAACAAATTCTGATTAAACAAAATTTTGCAATTATTTTAAGAGATGGGATAAAAATTTATTAACATTCACAATTTATAGTTTATTAAGATAGTTAGCAATATATCTTAAAAGTTAGTATTTATGACAAATCAAAATATTATTCTTACAGGATTTATGGGAACCGGCAAGACCACAGTGGGCAAACTTTTAGCAAATATGCTTGAGTATAAATTTGTAGATACTGATGAGATAATCATGTCTCGGAGTCTTATGACTATCTCTGAAATATTTAAAAGTAGAGGAGAAGCTGCTTTCAGGCAAATGGAACGAGAGCTTGCCTTAGAGTTATCAAAGCAAAATCGGCTTGTGATTTCAACAGGTGGAGGAATGCTGCTTGATAGTTATAATGCAGAAATTCTTGAAGGGAAAAATGAACAATCATCAGAGATAAAAGGAAAAATATTCTCTCTTTTTGCCGATGTTGACGAGATTCTTACCCGTGTATCATCTGATAGCACAATAGAAAGACCTTTGCTAAAGGTTGATAATCCAAAAGAGCGAATAACAAGGCTACTGCAAGAACGAAAAGAGAGTTATGAACGTTTTATCCAAATAAATACAACTAACATAACTCCTGAAGTAGTTTGTAAGGTTATCATTAATATGTTGGATTAGAAGCCATTTATCTACAACACAAGTTCTCGCACAAACTGCGTTAGATGATTAAGATTCATACAGGTACGTATTTCGTGGCAATGAGGCTTGTAGGCAAAAATTTCACTGTCTCCGCTACTCCAAGTATTATGAGGCTCAGGATTTAGCCAGATAACTCGCCTACATTTTTCTCTTATTTCACCCAATATATGAGCCTGAGGGTTGAGGTAATTAGATCTGCCATCTCCCATTATTATTACAGTAGTTTTGTGATTTAAAATGTGTTGGTATCTATTTTTAAAAGTTTTGAGAGCAGCACCATAATCTGTATGTTCACTTGTATTTATGATGTTACTGTTTAATATACTATCAATAGCTCTATTTAATCTATTTCGTGAATTGTTAGAACTAAAATCGCTATTTTGAAAATAGTTGGTTATCTCAACAAGTTGTGCAACAAATACAAAACTCCTAACTTGTGTAAAACACTCTTGTAGAGCATATAAAACATTTAACATAAATCGTGCTGAAGACCAGACAGAGCCAGATATATCGCAAAGAACTACAAGAGAACTTTTATTTAGTGGCTTGTCTTTAAATTTTATATCTAATGGGACTCCTTGATATTTTCCTGAATTGCGAAGTGTTTTTTTTATATCAATATTACCTCTTTTTTTAATACTAAAACGTCTGCTTGCCTGATCTTTAAGTTTTCTTGCAAATAACTCTATAACATCCATTACCTCTGCTATTTGAATTTCACTTAAAGAAGAGAATGATCTCTGCCCTATATTTTCCACATTTGATATTCTATGCTTTATCTCTAAAAGAGTTTCGTTATTCTCCCTTGGCTCGTAAGTTAAAAGATTGTAAGCATTATCAAGAATTGTGTTAAAATGTTTGTTAAGAATCTTCATACTTTCTTGATCTAAGTTATCAAAGTTTGTGCCGATAAGCTGTGATATTTTCCCTCTTATCTGATTTATCGAAAGCATAATCCCAAGTTTTGAAGATAGTTGATCCATATTTGATTTGAAAAATTTTTGCTGCCTAACAGCCATTATATTAAGTTTATGAATCATATTTAAAAATTCTGATGGTCTGCCACGCATAAATTCGATTAAGGTTTTTGTTGCTGTTGAACTCTTTTTAGAGTTAATATTTATATTATCAACACCATCAATTTGATTTTCAGGCTCAATATCTACATAGTTATTGTCTTGATTTTTTTCCACAATATCCATAATTTTATTGAATGTGCCTGCAAGATGTGTAAAAGTATTCTCTGAATTTACAGGCTTTACGCCATGAAAAAAAAGGTCATATAAAGAGTTAAATCGGCTCTGATCTCGCCTGCTTTTTGCATAGTTACTTTGCAAAACTGTCCTAAACTCCTTTTCATCAAGTGGGTTAATAAGACTAAGATGACGAATCGAGTCTAAGACCTCACTTGTTGAGACTCTAAGTCCATAGGAACGGCAGCAGGTTGTAAATTCAATTATGGTATCAAGCATTTTTTGTTTATCTGTTCCTAATTTTTTATGGTTCTGATTTCTTATAATTTAAACTGGAAAAAGTTAGTTTTTATATAGTGCAACACCTATTAAATTATAATTTCAATAAAATTTGTATATTTCTTTTAATATGGAAGGTTAATAGATATTAATTTTTCTGGTTGTCAGACATATCTATATTATAGTATGTGATAATCGTAAATATATGATTATTTTTATTTGTGAATAATTATTATAGTATTTAAGTGATGGGCAACATAATAAAAACAACCTTAAACAAGAGAGTCGGCTATGAATCTTCAAGGTGATTTTGAAGGCTTGTTTCTAACAAGTATCCTTCAGCTTTTGTGCAATGACCAAAAAACAGGTCTGCTCAGAGTAACAAGTGGAGATAATGAGTGTAAAGTCTTTTTTGAGGAAGGCACCATTGTGTATGCTTCTGGTTCACAAAAAGAGTCTCGGCTTGGTTATATATTGAGGCAAGATGGTATTATTTCAGCAGAGCAGTTGCAAAAATGTCTTGAGCTTGGACGTGAGCAAAAAGTATCTCTTGGAAAAATACTCGTTGATAAAGGGTATGTAACTATGAGTACCCTTAAAAAATATAACACAAAACAGGTAGAGGAGATTCTATATAGCCTCTTGCTCTGGAAAAAAGGGAAATTTGAATATAAAGATATTAAGCTCAATTTGGAGGGAATGGTTATAACCCAGCTCAACCCGATGAAACTAATCCTTGAGGCATCAAGGCGGATTGATGAGTTATCTGTATTAAACACAGTTATTACAAGTGAATCTCTGGTTTTTAAGATTTCAGGGCATGTTCAGAATAAAGAAGATGAGATAAGATTAAATGCCAATGAGTGGAGAATTTTATCTTTAATTGACGGAAATCGTACTATCCGACAAATAGTTTCGCAAAGCGGTTATGATGACTTTGCTGTTTATAAGATTATATTTTCTCTCAACTCTTATGGACTTATTGAAAAAAAAGAAGAGATACAGTTAAGTGATAGTGGAGCTGGTAAAGAGGAGTATTCTGCTGTTATTACCGTATATAATGATATTCTTCAATCTATTATCAAAAATATTGAAAATGAGCTTGGAGGAAGAGCATCATCACTTTTTAACGAGGTAAAGACAAATCTTTCTGATGATTATAGGCAGCTTCTTGAAGATTATCACCCTACAAACCATACGAGTTCTAACCTTAAGTCAATTATCGAAAAGATAGCGTCTATTGGTAGTGAGGAGGAGAGTGGAAAAGAGATTTTAATTAATGGTTTTAATGCTTATACAACACTTGTCTTAAGAAAAGTTGCAAGTATTCTTGGAATGAATCCCATGCAATCTATATTGAAAGAGATTGAAAATATAATTGGATATGTCAAAAAATATCATGCTGAGTCATTAGAAAAGAATAGAATTGTTAATGATATTACTGATATTATCAACAGTATGACATCACAAAAAAGTGGTAGTGAATCAAAGAAACCTAAAGGTAAGGGGCTATTTTCACTATTTAGTTAAAATGCTACCATTATCAACGAGTTATTGGTGAGGGTTTGATAAAGCCCACCGAATAGGTAATGGGTATATTCGGTGGCTGAGTTTACTATTTTACATTACGACTCTGCAACTCTTACCCCTCCATAGGCAAGAAAAGAGAGTCCGGCTGTTCTAAAAAGAGATTTCGTTATATCAATAATTTCTTTATCAACATAGGCTGAGAGTATTCCTACATAATCCGCTATAAAAAGAAGCATAACTGTAACCAAAATAAGATTTATAACCTCACCAACTTTTCCCCCTGCATATTTTTTACGTGCCTTATTAAATACAACAATAATCATTATATAAATTACTAAGGTGAAAATTAGAATAACTGTCTGAGCTGGCATTAATACCTCCAATTGATTTTAATTGCTGTTAAATTTTTGAAGTCAAATCCATTTATTCAACATTTAGATATATTTTGTTTTGCACTTTCAATATTTCTATTTTGTTTTGGACTTACATTCATTGTAGGCTGACGCGTAGTTCCCGGTAGAGGATAAGAGTTTAAATAGTTACACGTATTACACCTAAAAGTAACGATCCCATCTTTAACATTTTCGTCTGTTAAACGATTTCTTGTTCCACAATCTTCACAAAAAAAAATCAATGTATCTTCTCCTTCCTTAGCCATTTATTTTAGAATCCAAACCAATTTTTAATTTTTCCCCAAAGCCCTTTTGGCTGTGTGAGTTGTTTCTCAATATCTAAGTTATCTTCTGCTGGTCTATCATATAGTATCTCTTTATCTGCTAAAGTGTCGACTCTATTAGATTCCTGAGGATACAGAGCTTTTGAACTATTGGAGTTAGTATCTTGCTTGGTTAATAAAGAGTGGTTAGGTTGGTTTATAAGAATAGAGTTTTGAAAATCTATGTATCTTGAAAAAACATCAATAATATTAATATGTTTAAACTTGTTATCAACTTTTATTTTTATATTTGTTGTTTTACTTGTCTGAACTTGTTCTCCGCTATCTTCCATTGATTCAACAATGTAGAGCATAAGTTCAAGTGTTTGCTCTTCTGGTGCAGGTGCAAGCAGATCAAAATATCCAGCAAGAGATTTGACCATTTTCAAAAGAAGTAATTTTTGGGGTTGTCCACTCCATAATATCTCTAATGCCGATATTTTCTCATTTATCTCTTTTATCTCCTTAACTCCACCGTGGAACATAGATTTGCCTACAGCAGATTTAAGCTCCTCAAGCAACTCAATTGCCTCTGGTGTTTCAATATATTTAGTATCAACGGCATCTTCCACAATCTCTATTTGTTCTGTTTTTCTCTCTTCTATTCTATCAACAGATTCAGTCTCTTCTTCAAACAATTCACTATCCAACTCATATGGAATCATACTATCATCAGAGGCTATATTAAAATTGTCGATAGATTGTTGAGCTTTAAGAGTGCCAGCCGTAGTCGCCATCTTACGTATAGGTTTTTCAGCTATATCTCCAGCACTGTCATCTTCAAACGATATTGCCTGCATATCAAGCTCTGAACCATAATCAAAATTAGACTCAGATTTTGCCTTTGGTGATGGTGATGAGGCATAACCAGATGTTGTCGAGTCTCCTCTATAAGGCACAACTGTCTCACCTGAATCTGCAAAAGATAGCTCTGAAAGAGGTTCATCTTCATCAAAAAAGGCATCTAATCTTGTTTGAATTTCAGGTATAGGCTGTTTTTTAAGTCGATTAGGAATAACTTCCTTGATTTCAGGATTAGTAGAAGAACCTCCACCCGAACCATGTGAGACCCTGTTATCAATTGAGTGGGTTCTATCTCCTGAATCTTGAAGCATGTGTATCTCTTCAATAAGATCATCTACTGGAGAGAGATTACTGCTGCTCTTTGTGCCAATAAGATCGTCCATCGGACTCATTCCGCCAACAGGGGCAGAGTAGCGTGATTGTTGTATAGGATTTGATGTAACTGCAGAAGAAGCAACAACTGGAGCTGTCAAGTCTGAACGTGGTTTTGAGATTTTTGAAGAAGAGATAATCTGTTTTAGATCATTAAATTTTTTCATCTCTTTTAAAAGTATCTCTTTTTGCTCCGTAACTGTTAGGGATTGATTTAAAACAATAAGTTCAAAATTTTTGTAAAGCGAATGCAAAAGTGAAATTGAATCAGGATGGGTATTTGAGCCTCTACTCATTACATAGCTTCCAATGCTTTTAAACATCTGAAGAAATGATAGGTGAATCTTGCTATTTTGCCAATAAGATTGAAGTCTATTTACCTCTTTTTCTAATCTATTGATCAACTCATCTGTTATTTCCCAATCCAATGAAAGGATAATGCTTTTAAGGTCAGAGATTATATTGGTATCCATATCAGATTGATATGATAAATTTGAGTCTTGGACTGACTCTTGACTCTGTTCCCGTGTAGTTGATTTTAGCTGTTGCTTTAAATTATTATATTTTGCAATCTGTTCAGAGAGTATTGCCTGTTTTTTTGCAGTTGAGAGATTAGCTCCGGACGAGCTTGAAAGATACTCCATCTGGACTACAATTGAGTGTAACAAAGACGAAATGTCTTTATTTAGATTGATCTTTCCTGAAGCTGCATAATCTGATAATGCACGAGCCATTTTTATAAGTGTAGATAAAATTTTATCTTGTTGCCAATGCTGACCTAAAGAGTCTGTTATTTTTATTATCTTCTGACTCATCTCATTGGTTATCCCCCTGTCAATGGAAAGCGTGAGGTGCTTAAGCTCATTGACCTGAGAGTTGATATTTTTGTTAGATAGTGTGTTCAAATTAGCACCTCCTAAAAATAAGGGTGATATTGGCTAAAAGAGTTGATCTTGAATTGACGATAGTGTCAACGAGATAATTTTTTTCAACGTTGCAATGACGTTGCCGCCTGTTATTGCACTTGCAGCAAAGGCGGGTACTCGCAACTGATTGTTCAAATCTTGCTGCATAATCTGAGGTGAAAGAAGAGGGACTCCAGCATCTTTGAGATCATATTTATTATACTGCATCACAAAAGGAATGGTATTAATATCAAGATTGTATGACTCAAGGTTCTCTCTTAACTGGTTTAATGAATCTATATTGCTCTTTCTTTGTTCCACCATAGCATCAGCAACAAAGACAATCCCATCAACACCTTTTAATACAAGTTTGCGTGTTGCGTTATATTTTACCTGTCCAGGCACTGTATATAACTGTATTGATACATCATATCCTTTAATTTTGCCAACATCAAAGGGAAGAAAATCAAAAAAAAGAGTTCTGTCATCATGAGTTTTAAGGCTGACCATTTCTGTAGTGATGTTGCTACGGTATTTTTGATAGATATACTCAAGATTTGCCGTTTTGCCACCTCTACCAGGTCCGTAATAAACTATCTTTACCTGAACCGACTTAGTTTTAATATTTATAAAAGCCAATATAAACTCCTTACCTTAAAGTTTCTATGATGAATATAATCAATAATCTTACTATATCATCAATTTTAATCAGGTATTTTTTAATCAGTTATAAATAATCTTATTAAGGGCATCAATAGTGTCGGTAACTTTTAATCTTATAATGCCAAGAGATATATCTTTTTGAAACATGGTAATTAAAAGAAAATTTTGATCTATTTTACTGAAATGGACACTTGCTGTCTCACCTCTATGAAATAAAAGAGAGAATTCAGACTCTCCAACAAGCTTTGCCATAGCTTCTACTGCTGCAAAATTACCGGCAGCAAGTGCTGCAAATGACAAGGTGTCAATTTTGAACTGACCATTATCTTGTTTTGAAATAGTATTGCCAGCCATATCAATAAGCATAACATTTCTTACACCAGCCTTGATAAGTTTCTGCTGTAGTATCTCATCAATAGCATCAAGCTGCTTTTCATTTAAGATAGGGTATTTCTTCATCTTCTTCACCATGTTTAAAATTAAAGAGTTTATTTTTATTCCAAAATTTTGTTTAAATTATGATTTACAGTCTGATGATCTGATTGATATTTACATATAACATTTAAAGTTTCCCTGATATGTGCCTCATTAAGTTCACTAACTCCAAGTGCGATTAATGCCCTTGCCCAATCAATTGATTCAGAGACACATGGATTTTTTTTCAAATCCATATCCCTTATTTTATTAATGCTTGTTATTATCTGATCAAGCAATATCTCATTTATATTAGGAATTTTTCTTTGAACTATCTCTTTCTCTCTTTGTGGAGTTGGATAGTCAATATATAAGTGGATACAGCGTCTCTTTAAAGCATCGCTCATATCTCTGTAATTATTTGATGTAAGAAAAACAAACGGTATGGTAGTTGGCTTACGAGTGCCAAGTTCAGGAATAGTAACTTGGAAATCGCTTAAAAGTTCAAGCAAAAACGCCTCAAACTCAGGATCAGACTTATCTACCTCATCAATTAAAAGCACAACAGGGTAAGGAGAAGATATAGCTTGGAGAAGTGGTCTGGGCTGGATAAAACGTTCGGAAAAAAAGGCATCTTCTTGAGCTGCAATTTTATCAACAGCATCAGATAGCGATGTTGTATTAGATATAACTATGTTAATCCTATCTTTTACCATCTGAGTATAGAG
This sequence comes from Desulfamplus sp., assembly GCA_015232455.1. Classification (GTDB taxonomy): domain Bacteria; phylum Desulfobacterota; class Desulfobacteria; order Desulfobacterales; family Desulfobacteraceae; genus Desulfamplus. The sequence goes on from JADFZQ010000019.1 coordinate 33,947, forward strand.
AAGTTGTTTGGCATACTCCCACTCATACAGAGCCTTTGCCTCATCAAGCCCTTCATAACATTGGAGACGTATAAGTTGTCTGTTCATACATTTAGATAGAGCCTTTGCAAGTTCGGTTTTACCAACTCCAGCAGGTCCTTCAACCAAAACTGGCTTATCCGTTGAGATAGCAATAAAAATAACGGTCGCAATCTCTCTTGATGCTATATAGTTAGCTGATTCTAACATCTCCATGACATGCTCTACACTTTTAAAAAACATTTTTTTCCTCTTTATAGATCAAGATAGAGATTGCAAAGGCAAAGTTATTTTAAATGTGCTGCCTTTTCCAAGCGTGCTTGTAACAGCAATATCCCCTTTATGGTATCTTACAATATGCTTTACAATTGCAAGCCCTAAACCTGTTCCACCCATATCTCTACTTCTTGATTTATCAACCCTGTAAAATCTTTGAAATATTCTGGAAATGTGTTCTTTTCCAATTCCAACACCATAATCAGTTATATTTATAACAATAGAGGGGAGCTTCTTTCCAATATTTTGAGTGTTATTCTTTTCAATATTTTGTAATGCATCACTCTTTCCAATATTTTGTGGAGTATTACTCTTTTGAATGTTGTTGGTTGTCTCTCTTTCATACTCCTCTTTCTCACAGGCAACAACAATCTTGTCTCCTGAGTTACTATATTTAATTGCATTATCAAGAAGATTGACTATCGCCTGTTCCATGAGAATTGGGTCTATCAAGGCTGTAATATTATTTTTTGCACCATTGTTGGAATTATACTGTAATCCATATTCAATAGCGATATTTTTAGAAGAACTCATTGATATACAGGCATCAATTGCTCTTTGAACAACTTGTGTGATATCGTGTGGCTCAAGACGTACCGTTGCCCCCTCTTCCCTTTCAACCCTTGATAGTGCGAGTAGATCATTTATCAAAGCAATAAGTCGATCTACATTTTTCTGAATAATCTTAATGAATTTAATAGATTGTCCATTTTTAAAATCTTTAGCACCATTTTTAACACTATTCTCAAGATAAAAATCTAAACTACTGCCATTGTCAGAAGCATCTTTGTTGTTATAACTATTGAGATGTTCTTCTTTTATAAGATTTTCAAGGGTTTCAACAAACCCTTTTATAGATGTAAGAGGAGTTTTTAGTTCATGGGAAACATTAGCAGCAAAATCTTTGTGCATAGTCTCAAGTTTGCGGATTCTTGTAATATCATGAAAAATAATTAATGTTCCGAGTCTTATTCCTGACGAGTTGCAAAGAGCTGTAGAGTGGATATTGTAGATTCGATCATCAAAACCAGATAAAACAATGTCATCTTCAACAGGCTCATGGTTTGACAGAGCTTTTCTTATTAGCTTTTGAAGCTCATAATTCCTTGATATTTCATATATGTTCCTTCCCTTTATAATATCAGCAGGATAACCAAACATCGTAGAAGCCGCGTGATTTGCAGTAATTATCTTTTCCTCAGGATCAACAGCAATTACACCCTCTTTCATGCTGGAGTGGATAGCTTCAAGCTCCATACCTCTATCTTCCAAATTTTTGATCTTTTCATCAAGGGTCTGTGCCATAAGATTCATGGTTAAGGCAAGCTGAAACAGCTCTTCTGAATCTGGCAGTGGAAGGTGTGTTGTTAAATTGCCATTTGCAAAGTTATTTGTTCCAGCCCTCATCTCCTCAATAGGTCTTGTTATACGTCTTGCTACAAAAAGACTTGCCCCAGCAGCAGCAATAACTGTAATCAAAAGAGCCACAAATATATTCTTCTGTATGGATTTTATCTCTTTTTCAATTCCTGTTATTGAGATAGCTACCCTTACAATCCATAAGATAGAGTTGTCATGGGAGTTATTTTGATCAAAATTGCTATTAGGAAGGCTAAAGTTAGTATTTTGGAAAACAGGAAGAGCAATATACATCATGTTTTCGCCCAATGTTCCGCTCTTTCTTATAGCAACTCCTTTTTTATCCTTCATTGCAAGGGCAATTTCGTATCTATGTTTATGGTTTTCCATAGAGCTAATGTTTCCTAAAGAGTCACCAACAACTTTACCTGAAGGTAGTACAATAGTTATCCTCGTCTCTGTATCTTTACCAATATCTTTGCACAGACGGTCAATATCATCAGTCTCTATGTCTGACGAGTTGTGAGCAAAGGCAGGATAGCGAGATATAAATTCTCTTTTAACAAATTCTGCTCTGGTAGTTAGCTCTTTTTCAGTGTTATTCAAAAAGAATGATTTAAAAAAGGTAGTAGAATACCATGTTACAGCAGTGAGCGATAAAACAGTAATGATTAAAAAAGATGGAAAAATCTGCCATAAAATTTTTCTTCGTCTTTTAGTAACGATTATCATCTTTAAACCTATACCCAACGCCTCTGACAGTCTCAATTGAGTGGGCAAATGTTCCAAGTTTTTTACGCAGACCAGCAACTATCACATCTACGCTTCTCTCTGTAACTGCATAATTGTCGCCATGAATAGCGTCCATAATTTGCCCTCGTGTAAATACCCAACCTCTTTTGGAAGAGAGAAATACTAATAATTCAAATTCTGAATAGGTTAAGTCAACAGGAGTATCAGCTATTTTGACAATATGGCGTCCATGATCAATTACCATCTCTCCAATAACTGTGTAACCATTTTGTTGGTTATTAGGTTTACTATCATCTATTTGTTGGACAGGAAGTCGCCTTAAAATTGCCCTGATACGGGCAACTAACTCTCTTGGGCTAAAAGGTTTTGACATATAGTCATTTGCCCCAAGTTCTAAACCTGTTACAATATCAGATTCCTCTCCTTTAGCTGTGAGCATTACAATTGGAATATGTGCTGTTGAATTGTTTGTCCGTAAAATTTTTGTAAGTTCTAATCCGTCCATTCCCGGCAGCATAAGATCAAGAACAATAAGAGTTGGCAGTATCTCTGTTGATAGCTTAAGAGCATCTTCACCTGTAAGAGCTGATATAACTATATAACCTTCCTTTTCAAGATTATACCTCACAAGCTCTAAAATATCTTCCTCATCATCAACAATCAAAATTATCTCTTTAGTCATAAATTTGCCCTTAAAATTAATTACCCTTAAATATAATTCTTACCAAACTTAAATTGCTCCCTTGAATTTACTCGATAGAGAATGGATTTTGCAATAGTTCAAATATCATGTTACCAAAATTTCCAAAAAGGTTTTTTGGCATCTTCTCCCTCTTCTTCCTCTTCATCATAGCTATTAATTTGGCTACTAAGCTCAATCTTATCTTCAGATTCAATATTTTTTGTTGAATCTAAATTTCCTAAAGATGAATTTTGCGAAATCACATTGGCTTCTAAAGAGTTATTTTCCTTCTTATCTGAACTCTCTTTTCCCCAGAATTTCCAAAAAGGTCTCTTTTTTTCAACATCTCCTTGTTCAAAGGAATTTAATGGCATAAGCCTCTCAGGGTTTGCACGGATATTATTTGTAGTTCCCTCTTTTTTATATTCATCAAGTAAAGCAAGAGAAGCTGTCTCTCTATTAAAAATATCTTTATTGATTTTTGCACTCAATATCTCAACGCTTGGAATTATTTTTTCAGGGGTTTCGGCTTGTATGAAAAAAGATTGTGAGCTATTTTGGCTAATATTGTAAATAATTGCATCAACACTAAATGCTCCTGCAAATTCAGTAATACTTCCTCTTATCATATAATCAAAACTTGAAATGTTTTGATGCCCTTCTTTTTCTGTGGATATATTGTTTTTGTCAGATACATCTTTTATTGGTTCAAGTTTTATTGATTCAAGATTTTCCGATACCACAAGAATTTTATCTTTACATGCAAGCCTTGAAGTGAGCATTTCATGGATACCATTTTGGATATAAGATATATCTTGTTGAGAGTTGATTTGGAATGGAGTAATAGCAACCGTTTTTATTTCAGAACTGTTAGCTTCAGATAATGCGATATTTGAAAATTGGAACAAAGCGATAAGAAAAAAAGTTATAATGTAAAAACAAATTACTGATTTTTGTCTGTTGTGCTTCATTTAAAGGTCTCCAAATTCTGCTGCTTAAATAGAAATTTTCCTGCTTAAATTTAAAGATATCGACTGTTATTTAGTAGATTTGACAACTTTTTTAAAATTGTCAAATCTTTCAATTACATTATTATAATTTCTCATTAAGAAGCTGTGTTATCACTTTTGGGTCAGCCTTACCTTTTGTCTTTTTCATAATTTGTCCCATAAAAAAGCTAAAGAGCTTAGTTTTACCGTTCCTGTATGATTCAAGTTCTGCTGGATTTTGGGCTATTACTTCATCTACAACCGCTCCAAGCTCAAAGTGATCTGAAACCTGTTCAAGTCCCATTTCACGAACTAATTGAGCTGGCTTTAACCCTTTCCATTTAAGTAATTCATCAGATTCAAATTTTTCAGATTCACCAAGTTGAGATTCGTTTGATTTGCCAGACTCATCGTCTGATTTAGCAGACTCACAAAATGCTTTATTTATAGATACCATCTTTTCAAAGACACTCTTTGCAGCAGTTGCATTAATGGTATTTTTTTCAAGGAGAGTTAAAAGCTCTGCAAGATCAGAAGATGAAATTGGAGGCTCTTCAATTGTGTTTCCTTCTCCTTTTATCATCGCAAGTATAGGTCCCATAATCCAGTTTGCGGCAAGTTTTTTATCTTGAAGAGAAGATGCTGTTGCCTCAAAATAGTTAGCAAGCTCTTTTGAAGATGTAAGAACTTCGGCATCATAAGCAGAAAGGTTATATTCGCTAATAAAACGCAACTTTTTAACATGTGGAAGTTCTGGCATCTCTTGTTTTATAGCATTTATCCACTCATCATCAACAAGTAAAGGAACAAGATCAGGATCAGGAAAATAGCGATAATCATGAGCATCTTCTTTACCTCTCATGGATTTTGTCAGATTTTTCACAGGGTCCCAAAGACGTGTCTCCTGCACAATCTCTTTACCTTCATCAAGAAGATATGTCTGTCTTTGAATCTCATACAAAATTGCCTTCTCAACATGCTTAAATGAGTTAAGATTTTTAAGCTCTGTTCGCGTTCCAAATTTTGTAGAACCAACGGGTTTAAGCGAAACATTGGCATCGCACCTAAAGCTACCCTCTTCCATATTTCCATCGCAAACATCAATATACTTCAAAATAGCGTGAAGTTTTCTTAAATATGCACCAGCTTCGGCTGCTGAACGAATATCTGGTTCGCTTACAATTTCCACCAATGGAACCCCAGTTCTATTGAGATCAACCATACTTTTTGCCCTTTGCGGGTCGTGTATTAGCTTTCCTGCATCTTCTTCCATGTGTATTCGAGTAATTCCAATTATTTTCTCAAGTCCGTTGTCAATATCAATTGACAGATAGCCATGTTCTGCTATTGGGTAAGCATACTGAGAAATTTGATAGCCTTTTGGAAGGTCGGGATAGAAGTAGTTTTTTCTATCAAACCTACTCTCTCTTGCAATTTTGCAGTTTGTAGCAAGTGCGGCTTTTATGGCAAAAGTAACGGCTTTACGGTTTAGAACAGGCAGCACTCCTGGCATACCTGTGCAAACAGGGCATGTATTGGCATTTGGTTCTGCTCCAAATTTAGTTGAACAACTGCAAAATATTTTTGTATCAGTTTTAAGTTGGGCATGAACTTCAAGCCCTATTACTGGTTCATACTGCATAATATTGTATTCCTAAAATCTTTAATTAAGATTAATAAGTTATAGTTAATTCAAACCGCTTAATTAAAATTAAATCACATTCAAAACCAATCAAATTTGGTCGAATTGTAATGATTTATGAATAATTCCAACAATATCTTATAACCCTGATGATTTGATTTATCAATAATATTTTTTGTGCTATATTTTTGAGTCAACTTGTGTCAGATAAGATTATACTTACACAATTTATTGAATGAATGGTTGAATAGCTAAAGGGAGAACATCATGAAAATTACGCTAATTATTTGCCAAAACACCGCTGAAGTAGTTTGGAACTCTTTTAGATTGGCAAACATGATGCTTGAAGAGATGGAAGACGTATCTATTTTCTTGAATGGACCATCAGTAGAATATGATGCGGCTGATTCTGAGCAATTTCCCTTAAAAGAGTTAGCTAAAATATTTACACTCTCAGAAGGTAATCTATTCGCCTGAGGCAAATTGATGGACCTTCACGGTGTGAAGGAAGGATACCACAAAAGAGCCACTCAAAAAATTCTATATGAGTTAATTAAAGATAGCGATAAGGTTATTACGTTTTAGAAATCAATTAAAAATCAAAATTTTATAGGATTGAAAATAGAATGAAATTTTTTATTTGCGTCATGGGAATGGTTATGATTGTGGAAGGTCTGCCATACTTTGCCTTTCCAGAAAAGATGAAAGAAATAATTATAACAGTAACAGAGCTTCCCGAGAACTCATTGCGGCGTTTTGGAGCTATTCTTATGCTTTTAGGGCTTGGGGTTGTCTATTTTGGAAAGAAGTTACTATAAATAGCTACACCATTTATTAAATTAAAAGACGAATTATTAGACGAGTCGCTAAATAAAATGTACTTACTTTCAGACTACAGTTATGAGCTTCCTCCTGAACTTATAGCTCAACATCCAGTAGAAAACAGAGAAGAGTCAAGACTATTAAGAGTTGAAAAGATAGATAAAATAGCTCATAAAAGAGACTCCGTAGATCAGATAGAGAGCAGTATATCTGAAATTAGTGGCAAAATATCTCATCACCACTTTAAAGATATTGAAAATATTTTAAAGCCCGATGATCTTTTAGTCATAAATAATACACGAGTAATACCAGCAAGACTTAAGGGATATAAAGAGAGTGGCGGAAAGGTTGAGGTCTTAATTCTTGACTACATTGGTGGCATTGCAACACAGAAAGAGAGAGGCTATTTTGAGTGTGAATGTATGATTCGAGCATCAAAAAGCCCAAAACCCGGAACTATATTAAAACTTTGTAGCAAAAAATTTGAAGATAGTAGCTTTCTAAAAGCAAGAGTTGAATCTGTAAATGAAGCAACTTTTATTGTCAGATTTTTCATATCCGATGATAATGATAATGCTAATTTAACCAACGAAAATTCAACAAATGATAATGCAATACAACACAATTTCAGTAACAACAATTTACTCTTTTCAAATATTTCAAAACATATTGATTTTGATCTTCTACTTGAAAATTATGGAGAAATTCCTCTTCCTCCATATATTCGTAGAGAGAATGTTGTAAAAAACAGAGATGTTAAAAGTTACCAAACGGTTTATGCTACAGAAAAGGGAGCTGTTGCAGCTCCAACAGCAGGACTTCATTTTACAGAGCCTCTTATTCAAAGGCTAAAAACAAAAGGTGTTGAGTTTGTTAATATTACACTCCATGTTGGATATGGAACGTTCACTCCTGTAAGAGTGTCTGATATTAGAGAACATAGGATACATTCTGAATTTTACTCAATATCAGAAGAATCTGCAAAAGCTGTGAATAGAGCAAAATCAGAGGGGAGAAGAATAATTGCTGTAGGAACTACATCTGTCCGAACTCTTGAGTATGCAACTGACGCAAAAGGAGTGTTACATGCAGGTAGTGGGAAATGTGATCTATTTATCTATCCAAGCTATAAATTCAAAATGGTTGATGCTGTAATTACAAATTTTCATCTCCCTGAATCGACACTGCTTATGCTTGTATCTGCATTTTCAAGTAAAGAGCTTATTTTAAAAGCATACAAAGAGGCAATTGAGAAGAAATATCGTTTTTTCAGTTATGGAGATGCAATGTTTATTGAGTGATTATCAATCTCTTGGCATTCTGAATTATTAGGGTAGCTCTATCTAATTGATAAAAAATAGCCTACATTATATTCAAAGATAAAAAGAGAGAGGCAAACTAAGATATACTAATATCGGTCATAAGTTGAGTTTTGCATATATAAAAATTAATATTGATTTCCGCTTGAAGTATATAAAATATTAAAAAGAGAGATATAAACAATGGCTAATGACAATAATATATATAAAAATGTGGTAAAACCTGAAATTATTTTGGAAGATGAAGATATATCGGAGAATGAAGATGCGTTGGAAAGTGATGAGCTTTTAGTTGATGAAGATATTGTTGCAGATGTGATACTAAGCGAAGATGAGGCTGAAATAATAGCATCTGACCTATTGGCTTCGATTAATATTGAAGAGATTCTACAAGATACAACACCTGTAAGTAGAAATGATTTTCTGCTTCCTACCAAAAAACATGGTTCATCGACTCATCATGCAATTGTAAAGTCTGATCCTCTCCAGAGCTATTTAGCTGAAATTAACAGATATAGGCTGCTTACTCGGGCAGAAGAGGTAAAATTAGGTCGCAAGATTCAGGAAGAGAATGATAGTGAGTCAGCATACATAATGGTAACCTCTAACCTGAGGTTAGTTGTCAAGATTGCTATTGAATTTCAGCGAATATGGATGCAAAACCTTCTTGACTTGATTCAAGAGGGAAATATTGGACTTGTTCAAGCAGTAAAAAAATTTGATCCATATAAAAATGTGAAATTCTCATATTATGCCTCATTTTGGATTAAAGCATATATACTTAAATTCATTATGGATAATTGGCGGCTTGTTAAGATTGGAACAACACAGGGGCAGCGTAAACTCTTTTTTAGATTAAAAAAAGAGAAACAGAGGCTAATTGAGCAAGGTTTTGATCCAAAACCTAAGCTGCTTTCAGAGAGAATGGGAGTATCTGAGCAAGAGATTTTAGATATGGATCAACGTCTTGATGGTTGGGATATTTCGCTTGATGAACCTATTAAAGAAGACTCTAATACTGAGCGAATTGAGTTTATCAACAGTGATATAGATTCAACTGAAGATAAAGTTGCAAGAAAACAGATTGAAGACATATTGCATACAAGAGTCAATGAATTTAAAAAGAGCCTAAAAGCAAGAGAGCTTGAGATTTTTGAAAAGAGAATATTTTCTGACGAACCTCTAACCCTGCAAGAGATAGGAGAGACATACAACATCTCAAGAGAGAGGGTGCGTCAGATCGAAAACAATATTATAAAAAAGATGAAAGATTACTTTAAAGATAAAATTCCAGATTTTGAAGAGTATTCTTATAATTCATAAATTGGTAGTCATGAATTTAAATGATGATAATTTTTTGCTGTCTGAATCAGGATGATCAGGATTATCGGATATTTAAGGATAGGTTATCATGCTTTATCCTTTTATCTTGGGTATCCTGATTCAGATTGTGGAATTTTTAAAAAAAATCACATTGTTTCAGGACTATCGATTTGCAAACAGGTTTAAACAGGAGAGTTTTTTATAAATAATATGAGATACTATTTAAAGGGTTTTGCCAATATCACAATTACGTTTATATTTGCATTAGTTGTTAGTTTGTCCTCTATTTCACTTAACGGTTGTAGTTATTTTAAATCTAAGTCAACTCAAGGCTCTATAACTAATGGTTATGAAAATCAGGGAGATACTACCAATCAAGGTTCTGAAAAGCAGGGAAATAGAACTCAAGGCTCTAAAAAACAAGACGCTACAAACAAAGAAAAACCTAAAGTTGTAGATAAAGCAAAAGATAAAAATGAGAAGGCAGATTATTCAAAAGATGCTTACTACCATTATATGGCATCAGAAAGATATAGACAAAAGGGAGATATGAAATCGGCAATTGATGCCACTAAACAGGCAATTGCAACTGATCCTGACTCCATTTACCTTAAAAGAAATCTGATATTTCTCTATATTCTCAATAAAGATAATGACAATGCTATTAGAGCGGCTGAAGAATTTAATAAACAGCACCCTAATAGAGAGGAGATACTTGTTATCCTTGCAAAATTAAAACTTCAGTTAAATAGACTAAATGAAGCAAAAATTTTGTATGAGCAGATTTTAAAAATAAACCCTAAAAACCATGATGCCTATATTGTTCTCGGGAACATAAGCATAGAAAATAAAAGAACTGAAGAGGCTATAAAGCTATTTTCTACAATGGCAAAAGAGATTCCAGATTCATACAGTTCGCATTTTTTTCTTGGCAAAATTTATATGCAGAAAAAAGAGTTTCTTAAAGCAGAAAAAGAGTTTCTTAAAACAATTGAGTTAAATAACGAGCTTGTTGAGCCAAGATTTGAGCTGATTTCAATTTACAAAGCTCAATCAAATATAGAAAAAAGGGAGCAGGGCAAAGCTAAATCTCTTAAATCTCAAGGGCATAAAGATAGAGTTCAGATGCAGAAGAATAATAATGGGACTCCAAAGAGTAAGAATCAGAAAATTGTAAATCTTTATGAAGAGATTTTGGAGTTAGATAAAACAAATATTAAAGCAACTATTGGTCTTCCTATCTATCTTTATAAAAATGGCGAAAAGTCAAAAGCATCTGAGATGCTTATTGATTTTGGTCAAAAGTATCAAAACAATGATGAAATTATGACAGCAATGGCAAAAGAGATTGTAGGAAGTGATAGCCAAGGTGATGCAGTGATTGTATTTACAGAGCTTCTCAAAGAGACAATTAACAGCTCTTCTGATAAATCGTCTATACACTACCTTGCAGGGCTAACCTTTGACGCTCTCAAAGATAGCAAAAGAGCAATATCTCACTTTATGAGGGTCTCCCCTAAATCAGAGCAGTATAAAAAATCAATATTTCATATTGCATATATTTACAATCAATTGGGAGAAAATATTAAGGCTATTGAATTTTTAGAGTCCAAATTTAGCCAATTTCCAAAAGATGTTGAGTTAATAAGCTACCTTTCCGCATTTTATGAAGAGGAGAACCAAATTGACAAGGCATTCTCACTGATTAAACAGGGGCTTAAAGAGGCTCCTGATGATACAGAGCTTTTGTTTAGATCAGGAGTTATCCTTGATAAAAAAGGCGATAAAGATGGAAGCATGGCTGCAATGAAAAAGGTGATTGAGCTTGAGCCAGAACATGCAAGTGCGTTGAACTATCTTGGATATACTTATGCCGAGCTTGGAATAAATCTTGATGAAGCAGAGGAGCTTATTAAACGCTCATTGGCTATAAAACCAGATGATGGCTATATTACAGACAGCCTTGGTTGGGTATATTACAAAAAAGGTGATTACGATAGAGCTATCGATATTCTTGAAAAAGCAGTTAAACTCTCATCAGGAGACACTGTAATATTTGAGCATCTTGGAGATGCCTATAGAGAAAAAAAGAGTTATTTAAAGGCTATTGAGGCTTACAAAAATGCTCTTTCTAAAAATAAAACCCCTGAAAATAAAGCTCTGCTTGAGAAAAAAATTTATGAAGTTGAAACTCTGATTAAATAGAACTTAAGGTTTTCAAGAGTTGAAACTTTTTTTAGATGATTGTCAAATCTGTGGATAGATTTTTCAAATTTAAAAATTGCTGGATAAAATTTTTTGGATTAATTTAGATTTAAGATGAATAGATGAAAATAGCTAATAATATTATAATGTTGTCTCTGGTAATCTCTATTGCGGGCTGCTCTATTAAAGCTCCATACTATATAGGTGGAGAGTATAACGAGGCTCTTAATATACTCAAAAAAATAGAGAGCATAAACAAAGATATAAAAACATCTAAAGGAACGGGTTGGATAACAATAACAGATATAGCATTATCAGACGCAGATATAAACAGATTAAGCAATAATAACAAAACAGAGCCAAATATTGATAAACAGAGAGTAATTAAACAAAAATCAAAAAAATTTAGAATGGCTTGGATAGCCTCGTTTCCTGATAAGATTCGTCTTACACTTTTAAGTTCTGGACACCCTGTTGAGACTATACTTGCAGATGGCGATTCAGTTACCTTTATATCTCACACAGGAAGACATAAAACAAAAAAAATAAGCTCGGCAAATCCATCTTTAAAAGAGGTTGTCTCAATTCCCGTAACCATACAAGACATTCTCTCAATTTTTGCAGGCAGAACCCCAATCGGCAAATTTGACACTGCTGAGATTGCTCAAATTACATACTCTTCTGAATTAACTGATACTATGTTGATGCTAAAGAGAAGGTGGAATGGTCAATCCCAGAATATTGTTTTAAGTGCGGATCATAAGGTTTCAAGTTTCTCACTTATGAACCAAAATCGTAAATTGATTCACAGTGTATTTAACGAGCAATTTAAAGTATTTGATTCGTTTTCAATACCTGTAAATGTAAAAATAAGAGATGGTGATGGCAGATTGATAGATTTTGAGATAAATAACTATCAACCTAATATAGATGTTAAGGCTAATACGTTTATTTTAAAAGAGTCATCAGACTAATAAGTCTTAGGTCGCATTGTTCTTGATAACTGCCACTATTGAGTGTTTAATTTAGAATAATCTAATTGTGTTGACATAATTGAGATAATGCTCATTATCCAGAAGGTAATTAGCTGATTAAATTAGATAATTACTTTGTAATTTTAACTGATTATTCTATGACATTAAGTTTTTGGAAGACCAGTAATTTTAATAATATACAAACTACAGGAGCTAAAAAAAATATCATGCTTTATGAAAGTGTTGATCAGGCAAAAAAGAAGGGTGGAGGCTGCCCATCTCAGAGTAAACAGGCAAATCAGCAAGAGGAACAGGAGAAGATGATTCAGGCATCTCTTGCCAAAATAAAACATAAAATTTTTGTGTTAAGCGGCAAAGGCGGCGTTGGAAAGAGTAGCGTATCTGCAAATCTTGCAGCAAGCCTTGCATTAAAAGGATTTAAGACTGGTCTTATGGATGTTGATCTTCATGGTCCGTCAATTGCTCAAATGATGGGCATGACTCAACTGCTTGATGTATCTAAAAATAACCTTCTTCTGCCTCAAAGTATTGGAGAAAACCTAAAAGTTGTCTCTATTCAAGCGTTGATGCAAGATAAAGATCAGGCAATTATCTGGAGAGGTCCTGCTAAAACTGGCATGATTAAACAGTTTGTAGGATCGGTTGAGTGGGGTGATCTTGACTTTCTTATTATTGACGCACCTCCCGGAACTGGTGATGAACCAATATCTGTTGTTCAGACTATTCCTGATGCAAAAGCTGTGATTGTAACCACACCACAAGAGGTTGCACTTGCAGATGTCCGTAAATCAATATCGTTTTGTAGAACAGTAAAGATAGAGACCCTTGGAATCGTTGAAAACATGGGACCTTTTAAATGTCCCCACTGCAACGAAGTTATCGAGCTTTTTAAAAGTGGTGGCGGAGAGGCAACTGCCAAGAACGAGGGGCTAAAATTCCTTGGCTCAATTCCATTTGACATGGCAGTTGTTAAATCTGGTGATGAGGGCGTTCCAATGATGATGAAAGATAAAAGTTCTAATTTTTCTAAAGCATTTGAGATTATTGTGGATAACATCACAAAACAGTTGAGTTAAACCTATATATTGATTTTGAAAAAGTATTCTTTACATATAATTTGAACTGTCTTCTTTAACTGCGTTTTTATAAATATACTGTAATTGGTCTAATTTTGAGGTTTTCTAAATAAAGCCTCAGTTTATAACCGCTCAAAGTATAGTTAAAACAGGCTATAGCAATCTCTTAGCCCAACAATGTCTTAGCCTGAATTTAGAAACGCAGTTTTTATACGTTTAGAGTATATAGAAAATTATTTTTTTCAAGATACCAAATAACATATCGTTAAACGAATAACCTTAGTTTATGGAGGGTATTATGAACCATTATGATAAGTGGGACTGGGATATTGGCAAGAAAGAGGTGGCTGACTTAGGTAAGTGGAGAGATAAATTCCAATATATTGAGGAGCTTCGTGTCAGCCATGATGGTGAAAAAGTTGCTGCAATCGTTAAAAATGAAGATATGGAATTTACGGTCTGTGTTCAAAGCCAAGTCAATGAGCCTGAAACGTGGGAAAACAGTTACGACAAAGTGTGGAATTTAAAATTTGGTCCTGACGACCGACTCTCAGCATTAGTATCTGACACTGGAGAATGGACAGTCTCTACAGATGACGAAACATGGGAAAACGGGTATGACTTTATCTGGAATATGAAATTTAACTCTAACGGGAATATAGCTGTATCTGCTCAAAAAGAGCTTTCATACTCTGTTGTGAACAATGACACACCTTGGCAAAATGAGTTCTCAAGGCTTACTGATATGGTTATAAGCCCAGATGGAGAGAAAACCGCTGCTGTTGTTGAATCTGTCCCTGTTCTTGAAAGCGAAATTTTTAAATTTAGACAAGGATGTTACTCAATAGCAGTAAATGGAGAGACATGGGATAAAAATTTTATGAATGTTTGGAATCCCTATTTTTCTGACGATTCAAACCATATTGCAGCATCAGTTAGAACCTCATATTACGACTACTACATTGCAGTTAATGGTAAAACATGGGATAAATCGTTCTCTTCAGTTTGGGAACCTCGTTTTTCTCCTTCTTTAACATTAAATGGGACAAATTCTAATACATACTCAATCACCGCACCAGTTAAGAAAGGTGGAAAATGGTTTTTAGCAAAAGATGGTGAAATTTTTTGGGAACGCCCATATTTTCAGCTTTGGCAGCATCTTTACTCTCCTGATGGAAAAAAAATTGCAGCAATTGTTGCTCCTGAATTTGGAAAATGGACTATTGCTCTTGATAACACGCCTTGGGATATAACCTTTTCTGACTATCTTTCTGATCCTCTATTTAGCCCTGACGGAAATAAGTTTGCCTGCATTTTTAAAGATAATGGTAAATGGGGGGTAGCTATTGATGGTAAAGCGTGGGATTGCCTATTTGATATGGCCTGGCAACCAACCTTCAGCAACGATGGCTCTCATCTTGCTGTTAAATTTAAAAAAGATGGTTTTTATTATATTGCACTTAATGGCAATATAGTTGACGAAAAATATGACGATCTGGCAAATCCTATATTTAGTTCTGACAACTCAAGTATTCTTTTAAAAGGGTTGCAGGGAAGTTCATATAATAGAAAAGTTATCAAAATATAGATAACTTATAATTTGTCCTACTGTAAAACTATAATTGAAACCTTGATTTTATTGGGTAGAAATTGAGTTTTGCAAGAAACCTATGTTGCTAATAATTATTACTACCACCCAAACTATCAAGCCTATAAAAAAAATTAGAATAAAATAGGAGCATTAAACTATGCACGATTTTTACTATTTTGCTACAGGACCATTTGCATGGATTGCTTTTTTGGTCTTTATTGGCGGAAGTATCTGGCGTTTTCGTTCGCTTTTGGAGCTTGCAAAGAGAAAAGATAGCATTGTATTTGAATACATGGATACTAAATTTGCCTTACGCTCTATTGTCCATTGGCTAATACCCTTTGGCAGCAGAAGTATGAAGATAAACCCTACAATGACTGTTGTAACCTTTTTATTTCATATCTGCATTTTTCTAACTCCCCTGTTTGTCTTTGGTCATGTAATCCTTTGGAAGGAGAACTTCAATATCAGTTGGTTTACACTTCCTAACGCTGTTGCTGATCTTATGACTTTTATTGTTATTGCCTCTTGTATCTTCTTTTTATGGAGAAGGATTAAGCTTCCTGATGTTAAATATCTGACAACCCCCTTAGATTTTATTATTCTATTTATAGTTGCAGCACCTTTTATTACTGGATTTTGGGTCTATCATCAATTTTCGGGTTTTGCTGTTATGACCATTATCCACATCATTTCAGGCGAAATAATGTTAATGGCAATTCCATTCACAAAGCTATTTCACATGTTTCTGTTTCCGTTTACACGAGGATATATTGGCTCTGAATTTGGCGGTGTTCGTATGGCAAAAGATTGGTAAAAAATTAAAATGAAAATTATTTTCATATAAACGATAAAGAGGGTTACATGAGCGAATCCAAATTAACCACTGATAAAAAGAGCGATGTAAAAAAGATAGAAGATCAAGGGATTTTAAAGGGCTTAGAGCAACTTACCCCTGAAAAAATTGAAAGCGTAATTAATCAGGTTATAAATGACGAAACTGGTGCAAGACTTAAAGTTTATGTTGATACCTGTGTTCACTGTGGAATGTGTAGCAAAGGGTGTCATTTTTTTCTTTCTCTTAACGATCCTAAATTCTCTCCAGCAGGTAAGGTTAAGCAGACTCTTTGGGAGATATTGCGAAAAAAGGGCAAAGTCTCACCTGAATTTATAAAAGATGCTGCTACAGTTGCCTATACTCAATGCAATCTTTGCAAAAGATGTGCTATGTATTGTCCGTTTGGGCTTGATGTAGCTTACGTCATGTCAGTTATGAGAAGAATCTGCCATAAACTTGGAGTGGTGCCGTTATACATTCAAGATACAGCTCACAGCCATTCAGCAACTATGAACCAGATGTGGGTAAAAGATGATGAATGGGTTGATACGTTAATGTGGCAGGAAGAAGAGGCACAAGAGGCAATTGAGAATTTAAGGATTCCATTAGATAAAGAGGGAGCTGATATTTTCTATTCTGTAATAGGTCCTGAGCCAAAATTTAGAGCCCAGCTTATATTTCAAGCAGCAGTAATTATGAATGCAGCAAACGAAAATTGGACAATGCCATCAATGCCGGGTTGGGATAACAGCGATATGTGTATGTTTACAGGCGACTATGAGATGATGGAACGCCTTAAAAGACGGCATTTTGAATCAGCATTAAATCTAAGAGCAAAGAGAATTGTCATGGGAGAGTGTGGTCATGCTTTTCGTTCTGTTTATGATGTTGGAAATCGTGCTTTAGGTTGGAAAATGCCGCCAATCGAAGTTGTTCATGCAATTGAGTATTACAATGAGCTGTTTGAACAAAATAAAATAAAAATTAAGAAGAAATTTGACAGACCAGTAACTTTGCACGATCCATGTAATATTGTAAGAGGCAGAGGTCTTCACGAGATGGCAAGAAATATAGTCAAAGCCACCTGTTCTGAATTTATTGAGATGACCCCAAACAGAGAGCATAACTACTGTTGCAGTGCTGGCGGCGGAGTTATTAACTGTGGACCTCCTTTTAAAAATGCAAGGGTAGAAAGTGGTAAAGCAAAGGCTAAACAGCTTTTTGCAGCAAAGGCAAAAGGGGCAGAAGTTGTTATCGCACCATGCCATAACTGTCATGGTGGTCTTGAAGATATTATCCACCACTATGGAGTTGACATGGAACTTAAATTTTTTGGCGATATTATTTACGAAATCCTTGAACTGCCTGAATCATAGAGGAGATAAGAACATCATGAACAAATATATATATATTACTATTATGCCTTCAATTGCCATAGCCATAATATCTATTTCATTAATATCGGTTTCTATTCCAGCAAAATCTTACGCTAACGACTGCTTTACTATTAATGGCGAAACTATTGACGCAAACACAAACACAAGACCCTTTGTATGTTTTCAGCACGATGCCCACAATGAAAAAGCAGCTCTTGAGAATTGCGATAGATGTCACCATGTATATGATAAAGATGAGAAACTTATTCAAGGTGAATCTTCTGAAGATAAATCATGCTCAGAGTGTCATGCTGGCAATTCTGGCTCAACAAATTCAGATGGCTCATCATCAACCGCAGCAGGTTCATTAGCAAATTCAGGAAGTTCAAACAGCCTAAATATCGATCTTGCTGCAAAATACCATAAACTGTGCAGAGATTGTCATCTTGAAAATGAAAAGGGACCAGTCGTTTGTGGGGAATGCCACAAAAAATAGAAACTTGGATTATCTTAAAACAGAAATAGATTTAACTTTCTATTGTATATTTCACACTCAATTTAGTAACAATTAACAATTATTAACAAAGCCTATATAAATATTTTGTAATATCAAGAGAGTAGGAGAAAAAAATAATGGCAAAAAAGATACTAGTTGTTGATGATGACCCAGCAATCGTAAGATACCTTGTAAATATATTTAATGATAATGGTTATGAAACATGCACAGCAAGTGATGGTGCTGAAGCATTTGAAGTTCTAAAACAAGAGACTCCAGACTTAATTACCTTAGATATTGAGATGAAAGGAGAGTGGGGTCCAAAATTTTTCAGAAGATTTACTAAAAATAAAGAGTGGAAAGAGATACCTGTAATTGTTATCAGTGGAATGGCAAGCAGACATCTATCAATTGAGAAAGCTATAACATGGCTTCCTAAACCATTTGATCCTGAAAAACTAATTGGAATTGTTAAAAATACGATTGGTTAAAAGTAAAGTCATTAACTTAAGTCATTAGTTGTCGAATGACGGGCAAGGAGAGTATCTAATTATCTTATAGGCTCTTATTCGACTTTTTCCATAACTATCTTAAGTTAATGACATTTTTTTTAAACTGTTATGATTTTAGCTATAATCCAATTAATTAAGGATGTTATGAACTTAGATATAAAAACTATTATGATTATGAATCTAATCATAAATGTAGTTGCCACAATCTCTATTGCAATAATATGGTATTATAACAAAAAACGTTTTGCAGGGGTGGATTTATGGGTATGGTGTATGTTTTTTCAGGTAGCAGGCGTTCTGTTGATACTTCTCAAAGGAGCGATACATGACTCTCTCTCTATTTTACTATCCAACGTATTGCTTATATGTAGTGCATTGATATTGTTAGTCGGGTTGGAGAATTTTACAAATTGTAAAGGTAAGCATACCCATAACTATATTGTTATAGTTCTTTTTATTTTGCTAAGATACTATTTTACATTCATAGAACCCAATTTGGGCTTCAGAGAGATTATTATGTCTGGGACAATAATCATTATACATTCTCAAATATTTTGGCTTATGTTTAAAAGAGTACCATCTTCAATACGACACATGACTCTGCTTACAGGTATAGTCTCTGGAGGGTTTGTTTTGGCAAGCATCTTCAAGCTTGCTATGATCAGCGGCTTTGATCTGCAAAGTAATGAATTCTTCAAGTCCGGTGCTATAAACGCTCTGACAATTACAATGTATATAACTCTAAATTTCTGTATTACAATCAGCCTGATATTGATGATAAATAAACGATTGCTAAAAGATGCTGAGGTTCAGAATGAGAAATTCAAAAAAATATTCCATTCAGCCCCTTATGCAATTGCTATAACAGAACTATATGAAGGTAAATTTTTAGAGGCAAATGACTCTTATGTTAATATGTCAGGGTATCAACGCTCTGAACTTATTGGAAAAACAGGAGTGGAGCTTAATATGCTGACAAAAGAAGTCAGAGAAGCAGTAGTAAGCAAACTGCTTAAAGGAGAAAAGATAGAGAAAATGGAAGGAGAGATGCGAAGAAAATCAGGTGAAGTATTGATGATAATAGGCTCTGTCCAACTGATTGATATACATGGGCAGCTATGTATGATCGGAAGCCATGCCGATATCACTGAACTCAAGATGGCACATCAATCTCGCCTAAATGCTATGAGCGATCTTATAAGCACCATAGCACACCAATGGCGCCAACCTCTTGCAACTCTTGGAATGATGATTCAACGCACACATGCTGTTGCTCATATTAAAGGGATTACAAATGAGTATATAGATGCGTTTAAGGAAAGTGCAATGAGCCAGATAAAGTATATGTCAGACACTATTGATATATTTCGTGGATTTTACCGCCCTCAAAAGGAAAAAGCACCATTTTCACCTTTGAGCTGCATTAATGACTGTGTGAGACTGCTGGAGCATCAGTTCGCTAACAGCAAGATTCAAGTCTATATCAGCAGCCCTTCAGATTATGAAAATCAGCTTATAAATGGATTTTCAAGTGAATTCAAACAAGTTATCTTAAATCTTTTAGGCAATGCTCGTGATGCTATTGAAGAGAACTTTAAAAGTACCAACAGAGTTGAAGAGGGAGTTATAAACATTGTGATAGATGTTAGCTTTAATGGCACAATGGTAATTGAGATAGGCGATAACGGCTCTGGTATTAATGACGAGATAGCTCAAAAGATATTTGCCCCATATTTTACAACTAAGGAGAGTAGCGGCGGAACTGGGATAGGTTTATATATGTCTCGCATGATAATAAGAGATAGTCTTAAAGGTGATATTACCCTTATTAAATCAGATAAAAATAAAGGAGCTACATTTAGAATTGAACTTCCAATTGCTATTGAGCCACAAATAGAAGAATTTAAACCGATGGAGCAACAAATATAATGAGCCATACAAAATTGCAAAATATAATAAGCAATTTTAAAAAACTAACGATCTTGCTGGTTGAAGACGAAAATGCTCTAAGATATGAGATAGCCTCATTCTTGGAGCTATACTACGATACTGTTATACAGGCATCAAATGGAGATGAGGCACTCAGGTGTTTTAATATCAAAGGTAATAGCTCTAATAATAGAGCTATTCCACCAAATTCTCAAAATTGCTCTTCACATTTTCCTGATCTGGTAATAAGCGATATAAGAATGCCTCTTATGGACGGTCTTGAACTCGCATCACAGATAAGAAAACTCTCTCCAAATACGCCTATTATATTTTGCACAGCATATACTGAAACTGAATACCTAATAAAAGCAATAGAGCTTGGTGTGGCAGCATTTGTCAGAAAACCTATTGATACTGACGAGCTTCTAAATGCAATATCAAAAGCTACATTGCCATTGCTCCAACGCCGTGAAATTGATGGACTATCAGATGAACTTACAGCATCAATAGCAAATCAGATTGGCAACGCACCTGCTTATAAATATATCACAGAGCAGGCAACACGAGTTGCAAGAACATCGTTTAATATTCTGCTTCAAGGAGAAACAGGCACAGGAAAATCTCGTTTAGCCTCAATTATCCACAATTTAAGTCCTCGAAGAGATGCTTCATTCATAACTGTTCAAACTGGAACTCTTCCATTTAATTTGGCAGAGAGTGAGCTATTTGGACACCTTAAAGGTGCTTTTACAGGTGCAGATCGCAATAAAATAGGGTTAGTAGAAGCTGCTGATAAAGGTACAATATTTTTAGATGATATTGAATCATGCCCTAAAGAGTTACAGGCAAAACTTCTAAGGTTTGTTGAAGAGAAAAAATTTACTCCTATTGGTAGCAAATCAGAAAGAGAGGTTGATATACGCATTATTTCTGCAACTAACCAAAATTTAAAAGATGAGGTGTTAGCAGGTAGATTTAGAGAAGATTTATACTACCGGTTGGCAGATGTTGTTATCTCTCTTCCTCCTTTGCGAGAGACACCAGATGCTATAAGAACTTTAGCACTTCAATTTTTACAAGAGACCAGTAACGAGTTGGGTTGCCAGTCTCCATTTTTAGATAAAAGTGCTTGTGATCTACTCTCAAGCATGGAGTGGAACGGAAATATTAGACAACTTAAAAGCGTTATTCGCAGAGCAGTTCTTAATGGAGGAAAGGTTATCAGTGCAGCAGATATATCCATACATATTGAACCTACATCTTTTAAAGTCAATTCTGCTGATAGTAGCTTTTCAACACCTATCACAACTACTTTTACTATCCCACCAACCCCGCCACCATTTCCTTGCAGTATGGACAGATTAGAAAAATGGACACTTGAGCAGGCACTGAACTACTGTGAAGGTAAACGTATGAAAACTGCCGCCATGCTTGGCATGAACTACTATACATTTCGCAGAAGACTTGAAAAGCATGAAATTGAGGTTGGTGAGGAGGTAATCAATGAGTAATGTTGCGGCTATTTTTGAATCTGATCTGCCAGAATTTTTATCAAATAGAAAAGCTGTTTTTATTTATATTGAAGGTGATAATATTTGCGATAAAAAATCATTCTTTCAGGAAATGTCTTTGAAAATGAAATTTCCTTCATATTTTGGTTTTAACTGGGACGCATTTAGAGACTGCATAACAGATTTATCTTGGCTACCTATGCAAAATGGTCTTGTGGTTGTATATAAAAACCCCAATAGATTTATGGGGTCTCAACCTGAAGATTGGAATATAGCTAATGAAATTTTATTAGAATCAATAAATTTTTGGAAAAACAGGAATATCCCAATGTTTATTATGTATGCTTAAAAATTTGTCATTCCACTATTTCTATATGGATTTTTAAGAGCATAAAATAATTTCCTACTGTAAGGACTTCTATCAACACCACTATCCATTTTAAGTATCTATTTTAGATACCACTATCCTTTTTGCATATCCATTTATTCCTGTATAAAACATGATAACTATTTGTAATAACAAATAATATCTATCTTGGCATAATCCCTGCTAATTAGGCTCAACATGAGCCAATCAAAACACTACATAAAACAGCCTGACCCACAACACATCTGTCTGTGCCAATTTTCAAACAACCCTTTTGATGATTGCTACTGCCGCAAAGTTACTGGTCTATCCATCCCTTTTATCACCAAATATTGCATGGATAAATACCACGAGTGTCCAATCTACAAAAAGTCGTCAAAATATGAAAAAAGCAAAGATGTAAGTGCTGTGCTGTTATCGGGCTAAAAGATAAAATTTCTAACCTAAAAAATCATTAACAAATTACTTAAATTTTAAAAACAGGGGATTTTAGAGATGTCGAGCAAAATTATTAAACAGAGCAGCACAAATAACAACGTGGATATCTCAGCATCAGGATTGTTAGTCGCATCACAGATTCTATTTATTGATGTAAATATACCAGATGCAGAGAGCATACTTTCAGCAATTAATCCATCAATTGAGGTAGTTTGGTTAACAGCAGACAAATCACCGCTGTTGCAGATTGCCCAAGCCTTAGATGGACAAATTGATATTGAGGCGATCCACCTTATGAGTCATGGAGGTTCAGGCACACTAAACTTTTCAGGTGGAACTATAACCACCGCATCTTTAACTGATTCACTAAATGCAGAGGCTCTTAAAACCATTCGTGCCAGCCTCTCTGAAAATGCCGATTTTCTGATTTATGGTTGTAATGTTGCTCAAGGTGATGCTGGTCAGCAATTTATCAACGCCCTTGCAGATGCCACGGGTGCAGATGTGGCAGCATCAACAGACATAACAGGTGCGGCTGATAAGGGCGGAAATTGGATTATGGAATCAACAACAGGAATTGTAGAAACCTCAGTTATTTCTGTTGACAACTATGAACAAACTCTTGCTTACACTATGGAAGCACAAGTTGGCGGTGGTGGTAGGCAAGGTAATGTTGCTGTTACAGAATCTAGCTGGACATATCTTGCTTTGAATCATACTGGTAATGTGCCAACAAATACCTCAGAAACTGTGACTGTCTATGTTACAGGGCTTGCTGCAGGGCAGCAATGGCAGGTTTGCATTGAAGATGGGACTGACGGGATAAATAATGGTTCATCTACCACAGATACGACCTATGGGTCTGCATTAACAGGAACTGGGGGAAGTTTTCCATTCAGTACCAAAATTGACGGAAGCAGCACTAATATCAAAGTTAAAGTTTTGCCAGCGACAGGAACTTATAATGTAACCCTTGATGTTGCTGCATCAGCAACTGAGCAAGTTGTTTTTGATGCAGCTCAGACAATCTCTTCTCATACTGGGGCAATCCTTCTAAAAGATATTGCAGCTACGGGTGGTTCATTGGTTGTACAACAGAACGACGGGACAACGTGGGATACAGTGAGTGACCCTCAGAATTTCATTGACGGCGGCAATTACGACCAAGAAATTTCAGTTGGGGCTGTAACAATATATTGGGGATTAAAAGGTACATTTAGTAGCCCTGGAACATCATCAGCAGGTTCCGCATCATTTAAAGTGGATTTAGATAATGATGGCTCAGTCGATTGGAACGATACATTGACGGTTAATACTACTGGTTCGGCTAACACAGCTCCTTCTGCTGGGTCTGGTTCAGCCACCGTAATTGAATCTAATTCAAGCACTTATACAGTGACTTTATCAACCAGCAACACGAGTGCAAGTGATCCAGAAAGCGATTCTTTAACATTTACACCTTCAACATTAACATATACTAATGGTTTTAATAGTGCATTAAAAGGATTACACAATAGCTATGCTACCGTTGCAGGTGCATATTCTGTTTCTGACGGCAGCCTATCAAGCACAGGCGGTGGCGATTTTACATGGAATGTAAATTTTACCGATGACGCCCCCACCGGCAGCGTTACCGCTACAGGTACATCACGTCAGGGCAATCAACTCACCGCTGATAATAACATTTCCGATGTAGATGATGGTGGTGCAGGTGTAGCTAAGGCTTATCAATGGCAGGTTTATAATACAACAACCAATCAGTGGGATAATATCGCCCTTGCAACAGCCGACACATTCACGCCCGGAGCAGATCAAGCCAACAAGCTGGTAAGAGTTAAAATAACAGCGGGTTCTCCATCTACAGATTTTTATTCAGATATTCGGCTTATTGCACCAACCACTGGACCCGGAACTCTGGAAGTAACTGGGCTGCCAACTCCAATAACAGTAAAACAACCTGATGGTGATGTTGTAATCAAGAACGAAAATCCAAATCCAAGCGGCACTGGAATCACGCTTGATGGACCAGAAGGAGGCAGCACAGTTACCACCAGCGGTAACGGACCTGTTAATGTTGCCAATCCGGCAGGAGGCATTACAGTCATCAATACAGGTAGCGGAACCACCACCGTAAGCGGAGCAGCTGGTTCAACCGTTACTACAGGAGGCACTGGACCAATCACGGGCACATCAACTTCTAATTCTTTCACCATCGACTGCACAGGTAATCAGAATATAACGCTGGATAATGACGGCACAGGAACAATCACAGCCACTAATGTTACTACAGGTAGCACCATCAAAAATACAGGGACAGGTTCTGGAAGCACCAACATTAGCGACCCCACAGGCACAGGAAATCTAACAGTTGAAAACACAGGTACAAATACTCTAACTGTAACTGGTTTGGATAGCGGTGCGACCTTAACCAACACTGCCGGCAGCACTGGCAGCGGTGGAATAACCCTATCTAATCCTGACGGCAATGCCACTATTCACAATCAGGGAACCAACACTGTTACTATGACAGGTGTAGCTAATGATGCCATCATAGCCACTACTGGCACAGGAGCAACCACTATCACTGACCCAACCGGCGGATTGACTGTCAATAATACAGGAAGCGGTACAGTTACAGTTGGAGGGCTAAACAACGGATCAACAATAACCACCAACGGCACACAGCCTGTAACCATAAGTAGTCCTGACGGTAATCTCACAGTTGTCAACACAGGCACTGGCTTGGATACTGTTACTGGTCTGCTTGCAGATAAAACTGTAACTACATCTGGCAGTGGTAATACCACAGTTAGCGATCCTGCTGGTAATATTACCTTGAATAACACAAGCAGTGGGACACTAACAGCAACTGGTGTTAATGCAGGAATAACTGTTAATACCACAGGCTCTGGACCCACCGCTATTACGAATCCTGATGGAGGTGTTACGGTCAACAATACCGGTAGTGGAACAGCTACAGTGAGCGGCACTATTAACGCTTCCACCTTAACCACTCAAGGAACCGGTCCCATCATAGCTAATCAATCGAACAGTAGTTTGCTCAATGTCAATGCGGCAGCCAATCAGAACTTGACACTCGATAACGACCACAACTCAGGTACAATTTTCGTGACTGGTGTTACTACAGGAAGTACCATTAAGAACACCGGTAGTGGTACAGGATTTACAAATGTGATTAACCCCACCGGCACGGGTAATTTGACAGTTGAGAATACCGGTACAGGTGCCCTCACTGTCAGCGGATTGGACAACGGAGCAACACTGACCAATATTAGCACTAGTACCGGTCCTATTAGCCTATCCAGCCCAGATAGTGGCACCACCACGGTCAACAATCAAAGCACCAACAGCAATGTCAACATTAGCAGTGCACCAGCAAACCAGATTGTAAATACAACAGGCAGCGGTACGACAAATGCTAGCGATCCGCTCGGCAGTCTCACCTTGCATAACACCGGAACTGGTATCCTGCAAACAACGAGAGTCAATACTGGAGAAACGGTAAATACTACGGGCACTGGTCCGACTGAAATCAACACCCCTGACAACAATGTTACTGTAAACAACACAGGCACAGGAACTGCTACAGTCAATGGTGCAGTCAATAACTCGACTGTTACAACTCAAGGAACAGGACCAATTGTTGTCCATTCAGTACTAACTGCTGGCAACGGGATTACAGTCAGTGCTGGAGCTAATCAGAATATAACTCTTGATAACGACAACACAGGAACAATTACAGTTAATGGAATAACTACTGGCAGTACAGTCAAAAATACAGGAAGCGGAACAGGTTCAACCAATATTGCAAATCCAACAGGAACTGGGAATCTTACAGTCGAAAATACTGGCACCAATACTCTTACTGTAACTGGTCTTGACAACGGTGCTACATTAACAAATACCAATACAAGCACTGGTCCAATAAATATCGCAACTCCTGATGGCAATGCAACAGTGCATAATCTTGGATTAGGAACAGTAACTCTTAATGGGCTTTCTAACGATAAAATTATAACGACAACAGGTACTCAGCCGATTACTGTAAGCAATCCTCTTGGCAATCTGACCGTTATAAATACAGGAACAGGTTTAGATACAATAACAGGACTTCTTGCAGACAAAACAGTCAACACCACTGGGAGCGGCAATACTACAGTGAACGATCCTGCTGGTAACCTAACGCTTAACAATACAGGAGCTGGAGTATTAAAGGTTACTGGAGCTAATGATGGCACTACTGTTGTAACTGCTGGCACTACTAGCACTATAGTAGATAATCCTGATGGTAATATTACTGTGAACAATACTGGCACAGGAACTGCCACAGTCAATGGTGCAATTAATAACTCGACTGTTACAACTCAAGGAACAGGGGCAATTGTTGTCCACTCAGAGTTAACTGCTGGCAACGGGATTACAGTCAGCGCTGGTGCTAATCAGAATGTAACTCTTGATAACGATAATACAGGAACAATTACGATTAATGGAATAACTACTGGCAGCACCATCAAAAATACAGGAAGCGGAACAGGATTAACTAATATCGCAAATCCAACAGGAACAGGAAATCTTACAGTCGAAAATACAGGTACCAATGCTCTTACTATAACCGGTCTTGACAGCGGTGCGACATTGACAAATATCAATACAAGCACAGGTCCAATCAATATCGAAAGTCCTGATGGTAATGTCACAGTAAATAATCAAAGTAGCTTAGTTACTCTTAATGGAGTAATTAACGGAGCTACAATTACAGGAATTGGCACAGGCTTGACTAATGTGAATGATCCTCTTGGCAATATAACCTTACATAACACTGGCAGCGGAACATTAAAGGTTAGTGGAGCCAATAATGACTCAATAATTACAACTACAGGAAGCACAGCAACTGCTATTGCAAATCCTGATGGCAATATCACTGTCGTTAATACAGGAACTGGTTTAGACACAATCACTGGTTTACTTGCAAACAAAACTGTTAATACCACAGGTAATGGAAACACTACAATAGACGATCCTGCTGGCAACATAACTCTTAACAATACAGGCACTGGAACATTAAAGGTTGATGGAGCTAATGTAGGCGTAACGATTACGACTACCGGAAATAGTGGAACCACTATTGCAAATCCTGATGGCAACATTATTCTCAGTAATACAGGAAGCGGTACTGTAACAGTATCTGGAGCGATTAACAATTCCACCATAACAACACAAGGGACAGGTACAATAATTGTTCATTCTGAACTGGCAGCAGGAAATACAGTTACAGTGAACGCCTCTAATAACCAGCATATAGTACTTGATAATGACGGATCAGGTGCAATTGATGTAAATGGTATAACCTCAGGAAATATAGTTAAAAATACAGGAATAGGCATTGGCAATACAACTATAGTAAACCCAATTGGAGATTTGATTGTTGAGAACACTGGTACAAATCCAGTAATAGTAACTGGTCTTGATGCAAACAGTGTTTTTAGAAGTAATGGTACGGGAAATGTAAATCTGAATAATCCTGATGGCAATCTTCATATTACTAATAGCAGTAGTGGTCTTATTAGCGTTAACGGAGTGGCTGACGGAAAAACTATTACCACAGCGGGAATAGGCCAGATCGCAATAAACAGCTCACTTGGTATAGGACAAAAAATTATAGTTATCCCTACAGGTAACGATAATGTTCAGTTAACAAACAGCGGTACAGGACAAATCGATGTCCAAGGCAATATGGCACTTGATAACAATGATACTATGAGCTTTACCTTGAATGGAAATAATACAACAGCACTTAATGAAATAGGCACATTAGCTCTTGATAACGTACCTCTTGTACTTAATATAGCAGCAGGTTATACACCTCAGATTGGAGACAGCATCACTCTGATAAATAATGACTTATCTGATGCTATTATAGGCTCTTTTGCAAATAAACCAGAAAGTTCTTATGTTCAGATTGGAAGTTATTTGTTCAGAATAAGTTATGTCGGGGGCGATGGTAATGATGTTGTTCTTGCAATGGCAGGAAGTGTAGAACCTACTACTCCGATTCCCGATCAGAATCCAAACCCCAATCCAAATCCCAATCCAAACCCAAATCCAGATAATACCACTACAACAGAGACATCAGACGGTGTTGTTGTAACTGGAACAACTGAGACTACAACCATAACGGTTACAGACCCAGTAACTGGAGATTCAGAAAATATAACTACAGATGTTGTAGTTACTACAGTACCAATAGTGTCAGATGCCCGACAAGATGAAGATACTACTACTATTTTAGCTGATATTCCTTTAGCTCGTGATAATAGTGGAGAATCTATAATAACTGCGAGTCTACCAACAGGGGTAGGCCTCACATCTCAAGCTGTAAATAGCAGTGATAGTTTGACATTAAGAGATTTACTCATTGCAGCATCTCAACCTCGTACAGAGGAATCGGTTTTTGAAGATATACTTGATAATGGTATCGACACCTATGTTCCAAGTGTTCTTGATCAGCAGCAAGTTACTGTACGTACTATAACTTTTGAAGCAGAGAATAACCTAACTTCATTCAATGCTCCTATAACCATCAACGGTGCTACAGGAACTGGCGAACAGGATCCAGATCACCCAGATCGTCAGGAGGCACTGGTGATTGACGTTCGTAATTTGCCGTCTGGCACTGTTCTCAATCTAAATAACGTAGAATTTGCCATTATAATAGGTGCTGGCAGCTTTACAGGAGGCAATGGACAAAACTTTATCATAGGTGACAACCAAAGCCAATTTATAGTTTTAGGTGCTGAAGATGATTTGCTACACGGTGGAGGGGGCAACGATACAGTAGCTTCCAGAGATGGAAACGACCAACTTTATGGAGATGACGGGAATGATCTGATTGTTGGTGGAGTAGGTGATGATTCACTCTACGGAGGAAATGGAGATGATATTTTACAAGGAGGTGCAAGTGATGCGGGCTCATGGAAATTTGCTCTTGATGATAAAGGTAAGATGCAAGTAACATTTACACCTGAGGATACTCGTTTAACCGATACTATAGAAACAACTATTAGTGGTATATGGACACTTCCGGCTGAATTACGCGGTAAAACTGACAGTCGTGTCGCTATAATAGAGCAGGATTATGCTACACTTGAAGATATATCATTACTCTTTAGGGCGGTAGTGGGCAGGCTTCCAACACAGAGCCTACTTAATGACATAGCTAATCTTGGTTTGAGCAGCAAGGAAGTTGCACAAGGTGCATATGATTACTTTACTGCTCAAAACCCCACCCTCCAAACTCAATCCACAGAGGCACAACTACGTGCACTCGTTACTAAAGCATGGGGGAAAACTGGCAAGGATATAGATGAGATCGTTTCTATAGGTACAGACTATATCACAAATGGTGGGAGTTGGGCTGATGCCATGCTCTATCTTGCTGAACATCAAAACAACAGAAATAAACTAATTGATAAATCTGGAATGCTTCAATTGACCAGCACAATGACACTTGGTGAGACAGGGTGGTCTGAAAATTCTGGTGATGACAAGTTATTCGGTGGAGATGGAAACGATCTGTTTGTGGGTGGCAACGGCAACAATATGCTTGACGGGGGTAATGGTTTAGACATGGCAGCATTTACAGGAACATTAGCTGACTACACTATCAGAATAAAAAAATCAGTAGTTGAAGGCACAATTACTGATGATATTCCATTTGCCCACGATATGGTGATAAAAAACATTCATACTGGTGAGACAAATTTTCTAACCAACATTGAATTGTTACAAATAGGAGGAGAAATTTACACTACAACAATTGAACTCCCGGCATTTGAAGAGGGGCTGGATAATCCTATAGCTAATTGTGTTGAGCTTGTAGGTATAGTTGATTTAAAGGAGATGGGGATACCAAAGGATTGGATAGTATCATAACGCTTTATTGAAATCATAGAGCAACTATTAGACCTCCCAGGGTAAATGCACTTAAAAGATACTTATTGATAGAATTAAAGCTTTTCTAAATATCATAATTCTGGTATCAAGGCAGGTCTAATCAACCTATACCGGAGGAAATGAACAAATGACTACGCTGCTAT